>NZ_JBHTMV010000002.1:0-364872 GCF_042679665.1 Lutibacter holmesii | reverse complement strand
AGATGGTACTGCCACTATGGTGGGAGAGTATGTCACCGCCTTTCTTTTGAAAACCTTCAACATTATCGTTGAAGGTTTTTTTTGTCATTAGGTTAAAAAAAACTGCCCGTTTGATCGGAAGTTTTGTATTATATATGAACTTAAATTGTAAAACTTCTGTATTTTTGTTGGGTATAAAATTGGTTTTATTTTACCTTAAAATTCTTAGTTATTTACTAATTTATTTAAATTATCATATTGAAAAAAATTACAATTGCCATTGATGGTTTTTCTTCTACAGGAAAAAGTACTGTTGCCAAACAGTTAGCAAAGAAATTAGCATATGTTTATGTAGACTCTGGTGCAATGTATAGAGCTGTAACTTTGTACGCCATGAAGCAAAACTTTATATCTAATGACTATTTTGATGTTGAAAATTTAATTTTAACTTTAGATACAATTAAGATATCATTTATATATAATGCTAAACTTGGATTTGCTGAAGTTTATTTGAATGATGTGAATGTGGAACATGAAATTAGAACATTACAAGTTTCTCAATTGGTTAGTAAGGTTGCAGAGATTAGTGAAGTACGTAAAAAATTAGTAGAGCAACAGCAACAAATGGGATTGAATAAAGGTGTTGTAATGGACGGTAGAGATATTGGTACTGTTGTTTTTCCAAATGCTGAATTGAAGTTATTTATGAATGCTTCCGCAGAAAAAAGAGCGCAAAGAAGGTATGATGAATTAACTGAGAGAGGTGATATTGTTACTTTTGAAGAGATTTTAAAGAATGTGAAATATAGAGATCACATTGATTCTACAAGAGAAGATTCTCCATTAATAAAAGCAGAAGATGCTGTTGAGTTTGATAATTCAAATTTAACTTTAGAGGAGCAGTTTGAACAAATATATAAGATTGTTGAAACTAAATTAAAATAGAATTACGGAATATTTAAATATTTATGTGTTTGTAGTGAAATTTTCCATTTTGGATTTTTCATTACATAATCAACAATTTTAGGTGTTATTTGTTCTCTTTTACTCCATTCAGGTTGTAAATATAATTCACAATTTTCAGACACTTTACTTGCTTGCTCTTCAGCAAACTTGAAGTCATGATTGTTTGAAATTATGATTTTTAACTCGTGCGCTTTTGTATAAATTCCTTCTAAAGGTAATTTTGTTTTTTTAGGTGATAAACAAATCCAATTCCATTGACCACTTAGTGGATAAGCTCCTGAAGTTTCAATATGAGTTCTAATATTGTTGTTTTGAAGTAAATTAGTGATATAATTTAAACTCCACATTAAAGGTTCACCTCCTGTTATAACTACTGTATTGGCAAACTCTTTAACATTGTTAACAATTGTATTTGTTAGTGTTGGTGGATGTAAGTTTGCATTCCAACTTTCTTTTACATCACACCAATGACAGCCTACATCACAACCTCCAATTCTAATAAAATAAGCTGCTTTTCCTGTATGGTAACCTTCTCCTTGAATGGTATAAAATTGTTCCATTAAAGGAAGCATTTCTCCTTTATTAATTAGTTGTTGTGTTTCTTCATTTATCATGCTGCAAATATAGTGATAACTACCAATAAAGAAATTTTTCAACTTAATTTCTGTACAAATTTTTAAATTGATTTATATATGCTATTTTTATGCAAAATATAGCACATGGACAGAAAGGAAATATTTTTCAATCATATTACTGAAGGTTACAAGACGAAAGGAGATTATTTAACATTTGGATCTGCAATGTTAGATGGTGAAACTATAAAAGATGCTTTTGTAAAGGTTCCTTTAAAAACATTGAATAGACATGGATTGATTGCTGGGGCTACAGGTACGGGTAAAACTAAGTCGTTACAGGTTATGGCAGAAAACCTTTCGGAAAAAGGGATTCCTGTTTTATTGATGGATATCAAAGGAGATTTAAGTGGATTGGCACAGCCAAGTCCTGGTCATGCAAAGATTGATGAAAGACATGAAGCCATTGGTTTACCTTTTGAAAGTAAAAAATTCCCTGTTGAATTATTAACTATTTCAGCACAAAATGGAGTGCGTTTGCGTGCAACTGTTTCAGAGTTTGGCCCGGTGTTACTTTCTCGAATTTTAGATTTAACGGCTACACAGGCAGGTATAGTTTCTATTATGTTTAAGTATTGTGATGATCATAAGTTACCTTTATTAGATTTAAAAGATTTTAGAAAAGTATTGCAATTTGCTACAGCCGAAGGAAAAGAAGAGTTACAAGCAGAATATGGTAGAATTTCATCGGCAAGTACCGGAGCTATTTTAAGAAAGATTATTGAAATTGATCAGCAAGGAGGAGATATCTTTTTTGGAGAACGTTCATTTGATGTACAAGATTTAGTTAGAAAAAATAAAGAAGGTAAAGGTATTATATCAATTTTACGTTTAACCGATATTCAAGACAAACCAAAGCTATTTTCAACATTTATGTTACAATTATTGGCTGAAGTTTACTCGTCGTTTCCAGAACAAGGAGATAGTGGTAAACCTGAATTGGTTATATTTATTGATGAAGCCCACTTAATTTTTGATGAAGCTTCAAAAGCCTTACTTTCTCAAATTGAAAGTATTATAAAGTTGATTCGTTCAAAAGGTATTGGAATATTTTTTGTAACACAAAACCCTAAAGATGTTCCTGAGGATGTGTTGGCGCAGCTAGGTTTAAAAATTCAGCATGCATTACGTGCATTTACTGCAAAAGATAGAAAAGCAATTAAATTGGCTTCAGAAAATTATCCTGATTCTGAATATTATGATGTGGATGAAACATTGACACAGTTGGGAATTGGAGAAGCATTTGTATCTGTATTAAATGAAAAAGGTAGACCAACACCTTTAGCAGCAACAATGATGCGGGCACCAATGAGTAGAATGGATGTGCTTTCAAAATCAGAAATTAAAGAATTAATTGATGATTCTAGATTGTATTATAAGTATGATGAGGCTATTGATAGAGAAAGTGCTTACGAAATATTGAACGAAAAAATTGAAAAAATAAATGAAGAGGAAGCTGTTGAAGCTAAAAAACAAAAAGCTTCAAAAAAAGCAACTTCATCTAAAAGAAGATCAAGTACTAAAATGAATCCTATATTAAAAGTAGTAACAAGTGCTACATTTATAAGAGGTGTTTTGGGTATTTTAAAAAGAGTGATATAAAGTTTTAATTTATTAAATATTTTCTAAATTTAAGCGTTATAAAGATTCATTAAAAAGAGATTAGATTGCCTATGAATGCTATCAAAAAAATTATTTTCCTTTTATTGTTATCATTAATGTTGGTACAATGTTCCAATAAGAATGAATATTTAATAAAAAAGGGAAATGTTGGTTTATTAAATACAAACACAACCATACAAGATTTGCAATTTATTTTTGCAAATGATTCTATTGTGAGTCATTTAGCTGATATAAATGAGAATGAGGAAGACTCTTTTTTTAATGCAAATGATGAGTATGAAATTTTTTCTGAAGATGGACATAAGTTACTTTCTATTGTTCCTGTAGAACAAAATGATTCAACATCAACATTAAAAAGTATACAATTATTTGGTGTAGATTATAGTACTGAAAAAGGGATTAGTTTACAGTCTACTTTTAAAGATATTAATACCAACTATAAAATTAATAAAGTTGAAACTACGTTGAATTCTGCAACGCTTTATATTGATGAATTAAATGCCACAATTGCCATTGATAAAGAAGAGCTTGGAATTAGTAAATTTAGTAGAGAAGAAATTTCTTTAGATCAAATTCCTGATGTTTCTAAAATTAAATATTTTACTATTTGGTTTAACTAGTTTTAATTTAAATAATATACTTCATTCATTTTTGCAACAGTACATTTCCAGTTTAAAGTTGTTTTTAATTTTGTTTTTAAAGCTTGACTTTGGTGTGGTTCTCCATGATTTATAAAAGTTAGTAATGGTGGTGTTTTAAAATGTTGCAGCCAATCTAATAATTCGCTCTGATCTGCGTGTCCTGAAAATTCATTAATTTTAAATACTTCGGCTTTTATTTTGTGGTATTTTCCAAAAAATTTCAATTCAGAATCTCCTGAAAGCAGCGCTCTTCCTCTTGTTCCATCTGCTTGAAATCCAACAATTAAAATACTATTTTTTTGATCTTCAATCATTTTATTTAAATAATGTAGTACTCTACCACCTGTAAGCATACCACTTCCTGCCAATACAATTTTTGGAGATTCATCATTCACAATTGTCCTTGATGCTTGTACTTCACTTATCAACTGAACTGTAGATTGCATATTTTGAATAGTTTGTTCAGAAAGATTATGGTGATTTTTATGAGAATAATAAATATTTGTTGCGTTTACACCCATTGGACTATCTAAATAAATAGGTATTTTAGGTAATTGTTGTTCTTGTTTTAAAACGCTTAAAATGTATATAATTTCTTGCGCTCGTTCAACTGAAAATGTTGGAATAATTAAAGAGCCACCTTTTGAATATGTATGATTGATATATTTTAATAATTTACTTTTTATTGTAGATGTTGGATGCACTCTATTTCCGTAAGTTGATTCTACTACCAAGTAATCGGCGTGTGTAATATACTTGTAAGGATTTAAAATAATTGGATGTTTTCTTCCAATATCTCCCGAGAATACAATAATTTTTTCATTAATTTTTAAAAGTACAAATGCGCTTCCTAAAATATGACCACTGTTTACAAATTTAAATAGAATGTTTTCATCAATAGGGAACCATTTATCAAAATCAAACCCTTTTAATTTTTGAATTGCATCTTTTGCATCTTGAATATTATACAGTGGTTTTGCTGGTTTATGTTTAGTGTAGTGGTATTTATTTGCTCTTTTGGCATCTTCTTCATGAATTTTACCACTGTCTAATAAAATTACTTCGGTTAAATCTCTTGTTGGTTTTGTGCAATAAATAAATCCTTTATAACCATTTTTAACTAATAAAGGTAAATAGCCTGAGTGATCTAAATGTGCATGGGTAAGTATAACACTTGTTAAATTGTTTAAGTCAATTGGTAAAGCCTCCCAATTTTTTTTTCGTAATTCCTTTAGTCCTTGAAAAAGACCACAATCAATCAGAATTTTTTTATAATTTACTTCTATTAAAATTTTTGAACCTGTAACGGTTTCTGCTCCGCCAAAAAAAGTAAGTTTCATCTTAATTATTTTTAATTAAACTGAATGAATTTGGGTGAGAAATCTATACTAATTTACTACTTTTAAAGAGAAGTTTAAAGTAATTTTTGAATTAAAGTTTATTTATGAAAAAATATAAAGTACAAAATTTACCGTTTATTGTTCCTACAAATGATGGTAAATTAATTGAAGAGCATTTTGGTTTGGCTAGTATAAAATCAGAGTTAAGTATAGCACATATGGTTGCACCTGCAAAATGGAGTGAACCTTTTCAAACTCCAGAGTTTGATGAATATACGTATATAATTAAAGGTAAAAAACAATTTGTGATTGAAGGAGATACTATAATTTTAGAAGCAGGACAATCTATTAAAATTGAAAAAGGAGCAAGAATTCAATATTCAAATCCGTTTGATGAACCTTGCGAATATTTGGCCATTTGTTTACCTGCATTTTCAATGGACTTAGTTAATAGAGAAGCATAAAAAAAGCATCTAATTTATTAGATGCTTTTTAATACTATTTTTACCTAATTAGCCCTTTCTTTCACAAGCTAATAGTGTGTTTTTCATAAGCATTGCAATTGTCATTGGTCCAACACCACCAGGAACAGGAGTAATAAATGCTGATTTAGGCGCTACGCTATCAAAATGCACATCTCCAGCTAAACGATATCCTCTTTTTTTAGAAGCATCGTCAACTCTAGTAATTCCAACATCAATAATGGTTGCACCATCTTTTACCATATCTCCTGTTAAAAATTCAGGAATACCTAAAGCGGCAACAATTATATCAGCTTGTAATGTTAATTCTTTTAAGTTTTTTGTTCTACTATGTGCAACTGTTACAGTAGCATCACCAGCAGGTCTTTTTTGGCTCATTAAAATACTCATTGGACGACCAACTATATGACTTCTACCAATAACAACAACATGTTGACCAGAAGTTTGAACCTTGTAACGTTCTAATAATTCTAATATTCCAAATGGAGTAGCTGGTAAAAATGAAGGTAAATCTAAAGTCATACGTCCAACATTTGTTGGGTGAAAACCGTCAACATCTTTATCAGGGTTTACTGCCATTAAAACCTTTTGCTCATCAATATGTTTTGGTAATGGTAATTGAACAATAAAACCATCAATATCAATATTATTATTTAGTTGTTCAATTTCTTGTAATAATGTTTCTTCAGAAGTTTCTTCAGGAAGATCAATTAATGTAGAGTTAAAACCTACCAATTCACAAGCTTTAACTTTGGCATTTACATAGGTCATACTTGCACCATCAGTTCCTACTAATATAGCAGCTAAATGAGGTGTTTTTTTTCCTTTTGATTTTATTTCTTTAACAGCTTCAGCAATTTCAAGTTTTAAATCTGCTGAAGTTTTTTTACCATCTAGTAATATCATAAGTTAATAGTTTATAGTATAAAAAAAAGGCAAACCAAAAGGTTTACCTTGAATTTGGAATTATTATTTCCCCATTCCTTTCATCATTTGCATCATTTGTCTGCTGCCTCCACCTTGCATCATTTTCATCATTTTACTCATTTGAGTAAATTGTTTCAACAATTGATTTACTTCTTGTATGCTAGTTCCAGATCCTTTTGCAATTCTCTTTTTTCTACTTGCATTTATGGTTCTTGGTTCAGATCGTTCCCCTGGTGTCATAGAGTGTATCATTGCTTCAATACCTTTAAAAGCATCGTCATCAATATCTACATCTTTCATCATTTTTCCTGCTCCAGGAATCATTCCCATTAAATCCTTCATATTACCCATTTTCTTAATTTGCTGAATTTGCTTCAGGAAATCATCGAAACCAAATTGGTTTTTGGCAATTTTCTTTTGAATTTTACGAGCTTCTTCTTCATCGTATTGTTCTTGAGCTCTTTCAACTAAAGAAACAACATCTCCCATTCCTAAAATTCTATCAGCCATACGGTTTGGATGGAAAACATCAATTGCTTCCATTTTTTCACCTGTACCAATAAATTTAATAGGTTTGTCAACTACAGATTTGATAGATAAAGCGGCTCCACCACGAGTATCACCATCTAATTTTGTAAGAACAACACCGTCAAAATTTAAAATATCATTAAAGGCTTTTGCAGTGTTTACCGCATCTTGCCCTGTCATAGAATCTACAACAAATAATGTTTCTTGCGGATTTATAGCTTTATGAATGTTTGATATTTCAGTCATCATAGCTTCATCAACAGCTAAACGACCTGCGGTATCAATAATCACTACATTTTTACCATTTTCATTTGCATGTTTAATGGCGTTTTGTGAAATTTCAACAGGATTTTGGTTTCCAACTTCGGCATATACATCAACACCAATTTGTTCACCAACAACTTGTAACTGGTTTATGGCAGCTGGTCTATATACATCACAACCAACTAATAAAACGTTTTTATTTTTTTTAGTTTTTAAGTAATTGGCAAGTTTACCTGAAAAAGTTGTTTTACCAGAACCTTGCAAACCACTCATTAAAATAACTGTTGGATTTCCTGAAAGATTTATTCCAACAGTTTCACCACCCATTAATTCAGTAAGTTCATCCTTTACAATTTTCACCATTAATTGCCCAGGATTTAAAGATGTTAAAACATCTTGTCCTAGCGCTTTTTCTTTAACAGTATTTGTAAAGGTTTTAGCAATTTTAAAATTTACATCGGCATTTAAAAGTGCTCTACGTACTTCTTTTAAAGTTTCGGCAACATTTACTTCTGTAATTTTACCATGTCCCTTTAATACGTGGAGGGCTTTATCTAATTTATCACTTAAATTATTAAACATATTCTAACTTCAATTTTGAGAAATGCAAATATAATAAAAATGGATAAGAATCTATTTTTATGATCATCATTTTATCACATCATATTAATATTATTTTCTTTTGTTTAAATAGGGTGTTTTAACTATAATTTTATGAGTAATTAATGGTTTTATTGAAAGTATTTTATGTGCTTATAAACTACTTTTATATAAGATACGTAACAAAAATTACGCAAACGAAATAGTGACAATAATCACGCTCTAATTTAAATATTTGTCTAAAATTTGCAGAAATATTAGTACGACATATGAAAAAAATAATAGTAATAGGAGGTCTTTCAGCAGGACCATCAGCAGCAGCAAAAGCTAGAAGAGAAGATGAACAAGCAGAAATAATTTTGTTTGAAAAGGGAGCAAATATTAGTTATGCAACCTGTGGAATGCCTTACGCTTTTTCTGGAGTTATAGAAGATAGAAGTAATTTAATTGTTGTAAAACCTGAATTGCTTCAAAATAGATTTAATATTGATGTTCGTTTAAACGAAGAAATTATTAAAATTGATGCAGCTAATAAAGTTGTATATTCAAAAAAAGGAGATTATGAATATGACACTTTAGTTTTTGCAACAGGTGCACGTTCTATTGTACCTCCAATTAAAAATATTGAAAAAGCAACAAATTGGTCTACTTGTAGATCTATGGTAGATTTTGATAAAATTACAGAAGAAGGTTTAGCTTCAAACTCTAAACATATTACTGTTATTGGAGCAGGGTTAATTGGAATTGAAGTTGCAGAGAATTTAGCTGAAGCAGGAAAACAAGTTACTTTAATTGAAGGTGATAGCCAAGTCTTAAATATGTGGCAACCTAAATTTGGAAAGTTTGCTGAAGAAGTTTTAAAAGAAAAAGGTATTGAAGTAATTACAGGCGGATTAGTTTCAGAATTTGAGCTTGATAATGAATGGAAAATTGCCAATGTAAAAATAAAAGATGGTAAAACGGTAAAAACTGATTTTGTTATTTTAAGTGTTGGAATTAAACCAAATACTGATTTATTAATTGTAAATGGTGCAGATCATATTCCTAACGGTGCGTTAAAAGTAAATGAGCGTATGGAAACTTCAATTAGTGATATTTTTGCAGCTGGAGATAATGTAGCTATTAAGAATTTACAAACTAATGAATATGATTATTTTCCTTTAGGAACACATTCAAATAAAGCTGGTAGAGCGGCAGGTTCAAATTCAGTTGGAGGAAATATTCAATTTAAAGGCGCTTATAAAACGGCCATAATTAAAGTTTTTGATTATACATTGGCTAGAACAGGTTTAAACCCGAAAGCACTTGATACGTTAAAGATTCCTTATAAAACAGTATTAACCATTGCCGGATCTACACCAGGATATTATCCAGGTCAAAAAGATTTAATTACTGAGATTTATTATAATTCTGAAACTGAAGAGATTTTAGGAGCTGAGTTGTTTGGTGAAGTTGGAGTAGACAAAAGAATTGATGTTTTGAGTACTGCTATTTATGCAAAATTAAAAATAACAGATTTAGCGCAGTTAGATTTAGCCTATGCACCACCATTTTCTCCTGCAAAAGATCCTGTTGTAGTTACAAGTTTTGTAACTGAAAACATTTTAAATTCAAAAAGTGAACAAATTTCAGTAGAAGCACTTGAAACTATTTTTACTGAAAATAAAATGTCAGACTATTTGTTGATAGACTCTCGTACAACTGCTGAATATGAAAAAGGAACCATTCCAGGAGCTGTAAATTATCCGTTAGATGGTTTAAGAGCACACGTTGATTTTATTAAAGGTCAAGAAAAACCAGTAATTATTTTCTGTCAAAAAGGATTAAGAGGTTATTTAGCTGAATTAATATTACGTCATAATAATATTAAAAATATAGTAAATGTAGCAGGTGGCTTTAAATTATGGAATATGTTTAGTGAAAAGGTAATTATTCCTGAGCCAGTTTTTGTAGAAAAATAAAAAGAATATTGTTTGTTTTTAAAAGCATCTTTTACCTAACACAATTGTAGGTATTAGATGCTTTTTAATTATAATGTGTTATCTGTTGAAACGACCAGAAGTATTTCCATCTAAAATACCTAGCACTTCATCAACCGATGCGTAATTAACATCTCCTTCATAGGTGTGTTTTAATGCACTGGCAGCAGCTCCAAATTCCATTGCTTTAAAATCATCAAAATTTTGATGTAATCCATAAATTAAACCTGCAGCATAAGCATCTCCCGTACCAATTCTATCAACAATATGTGTAATATCTAAATCTTTAGTTTCTCTAAATTCAACACCGTTCCACATTCTTGAGCGTATTTTATGCCAAGAAGCATTTACAGCAGTTCTAATTTTATCAAACACTTTTTTAATGGTTGGAAATTCCTTCATTAATAATTTACTGGCTTTAATAAAGTCTTCTTCAGAATAACTAAAATTAGTACCTAAAACTTCGTTTATTTCATTTACACCACCAATAAAAATGGTTGAGTAGCTTAATAAATCTCTTAAAATTTCTTTTGGATCTCCATCATATTTCCACAAGTTACTTCTGTATGTAGGGTCGGCAGAAATTTCCATTCCTCTTTTTTGAGCAAGAATTAAACCTTCTTTCAATGTTTCATAACCTCCTTTACAAAGTGCAGGTGTAATTCCTGTCCAATGAAACCAAACACCTTTTCTTAAAGACTTTTCCCAATCTACCATTTCTGGTTTAATTTCTGAAAAAGAAGAATGTGATCTGTTGTAAGAAATAGAACTAGGGCGCATTACGGCTCCAACTTCTAAGAAGTAAACACCTAAAGGTCTTTTAGATCTCACAATTGCTGAAGTACTAACATCAAATTTACGTAAATACGAAATGGCAGTATCTCCAATAAAATCATCTGAAATACAAGAAATATGTTTTACGTCACCTCCAAAATTGGCTATAGAAATACCAACATTTAATTCGGTTCCACCAAAATAAAATTCTAATAAGTTTGCTTGCATAAACTTTTTGTTTCCTTCTGGTGATAAACGCATTAAAACTTCTCCAAAGGTGATAATTTGATTCATAATGTTTTGTTTAGATTGGGGTAAAAATAATGATAAAAAAACAATGAGGTAATTTTATCCTGTAAAAAATACGAAAATTGAAGTTTTAGTTGAAAAAGGTGTTATTATTTTGTGATTTTTATGTAAACGACTTATTCCTTTTCAGTTTTTACAAATTTTATAGATGTAGTATTAACGCAATAACGCTCTCCAGTTGTTTCTTTAGGTCCATCATTAAATAAATGACCTAGGTGTCCGCCACAACTTGCACAAATAATTTCTGTTCTAATCATTCCATGACTTTTGTCTAATACATAGTCAACAGTACCATCAATAGCATCATCAAATGAAGGCCAACCACAATGAGATTCAAATTTACTATTAGATTCAAAAAGTTGTAAATTACATGCTGCGCAGTGGTAAGTTCCTTTTTCAAAATGAGCTGTATAGCCTTCTTGGCTAGGTCGGTCAGTTCCTTTTTCTCTTAAAATAAAATATTGCTGTGGTGTTAATGTTGCTTTCCATTCAGCATCTGTTTTTGTAACTTTTTTAACCATAGTTTCTGTTGTTGATTTTTGCGAATAACTAATTGTATTGAAAAGAGGTAATAAAAATATAAGTACTAGTATTTTTTTCATGTTATTTGGGTTGCTTTATAAATGTAATAATTTCGTTTATAACAAGGTTGTCATTTAAAATACGTTTGTGGCCTAAACCATTTGTAATTAAAAGTTCACCTTGCTCTAAGTTTTGTCGAATAGGATAAGCGCAACTTACAGGAACTTCTTTATCTTCAGAATCGTGGATAACAAGTGTAGGAATTTTTACATCTTTGGCAGCAATACTACCTGAGTAATCGTCAATATATTCATTGAAAGTTTTATAAAAATGAAGTTTAATTTTTTCAACAAATTTTAATTTCAATTCAAGTTTTTCCACAAATATGGTAATAATATCAGTAATTATATCTCCAGCACCAATTACAATTGCTTTTTTTACGTTTAAACCTTGTTTTACACTATTTAATACAGACATACCTCCTAAAGAGTGACCAATAACAACTTCAAATGGTCCCATTTCTTTTTCTAAAAACTTTGAAACAGCCATAAACTCAGTCATCATAGTTGTTTTACCTTTACTTTTTCCATGTGCAGGAGCATCAAAACTAACAGTCATAAAATCATTTTCTAACAATTGGTCTGCAATAGAAACTAATTGTGTTCCTCTGCCAGACCATCCGTGTACAAGTAAGGCTTTTTTTGTTGCGTTTCCATATGTGTAAACCATTACTTCTAGTTGTAATTCAGGAATAAAAACAAGTTTTGAAATTGCCTTTTTAGCCATTTCTTTCTCAATTTCAGGAGTTTTATATTTAATTGGAGTTTTAAATAATTTTACAGCAAAATTGGTAGTTAATTTGGTAGAAAAAAACTGTAAAATTTTACCAGTAATTAAAATTAGTTTTGGAACTTTTGGTATATTGTTGTTTACAACAGTTTTGGTATTCATAACTTGTTTAAAGATTTTGGAGCAAAGATAGAATTTGTAATTTTACAAATAATAGAAATTTAACAAAAACTAAAAATGAAAAAAATAATCTCATTAATTCTTGTTTTTATAAGTATAATTGCTTGTAGTACGGTTCCTATAACGGGAAGGCAAAGAATAAATATTGTTAGTGATAGTGAAATTTTACCAGCAAGTTTTGCACAATATGAAGGGTTTTTGAAAGAGAATAAAGTTTCATCAGATGCAGAAATGACAAATGTGATTCAAACAGTAGGAATGAATATTTCAAGAGCTGTAGATCAATTTATGCGGGCAAATGGTATGGTTAATGAAGCTAATAGTTATAGATGGGAATTTAATTTAATTGATGACAGTACTGTAAACGCTTGGTGTATGCCTGGCGGAAAAGTTGTTTTTTATACCGGAATTTTACCAGTTTGTGCAAATACAGATGGAATTGCAGCTGTTATGGGACACGAAGTTGCACACGCATTTGCTAAACACGGACAAGAAAGAATGACAACAGCTTATGGTCAACAATTAGGAGGTATTGCGGTTGCTTTAGGAACAGCTGGACAAAATACAGAGTCTCAAATTTTATGGAATACTATTTATGGTGTAGGGTCACAAGTTGGAATGTTAGCATATAGTAGAACTCATGAAACTGAAGCAGATAAACTTGGAATGGTTTTTATGATTATGGCCGGCTACAACCCTGAAGAAGCCATTCAAGTTTGGGTTAGAATGAGTGAAAAAGGCGGAAGTTCACAACCTGAATTTTTAAGTACGCATCCATCAAATGAAACTAGAATTCAAAATTTACGAGCATATTTACCAACTGCCATTGCCTATGCAAATAAATTTAATGCTCAAAATGAAGTAGATTCTAAAAATTAAGTAACTTGTTGCGCGTTCTTCTTAAAAGAACAGTTTTGTTTTTACATGATGAAATTAAAAAAAGGTGACAAGAAATTAATAAATGCTTGGGCATTTTATGATTGGGCAAATTCAGTATATTCTTTGGTTATTAGTACCGCTGTTTTTCCAATTTATTATAGTGGTATTACAGAGGCTTTTGCCAACATTGAAGGGAAAATTACTTTTTTAGGAACTCAATGGAATCCTACAACTTTATACAATTACACCTTGGCATTGGCGTTTTTAATTGTTGCTTTTATTTCACCAATATTATCTGGAATTGCTGATTATACTGGGAATAAATTAAAATTTTTAAAAGGGTTTTGTTTATTAGGATCTGTATCAGTTATGAGTTTATTCTTTTTTGAAGGAGAAAGCACACTTTGGGTTGGAATTGTATTTACCATTTTAGCAAGTATTGGTTTTTGGGGAAGTATTGTTTTTTACAATGCATATTTGCCTGAAATTGCTTTTCCAGAACAACAAGATAAAGTGAGTGCAAAAGGATTTATGTTAGGGTACATTGGCTCTATTTTATTGTTGTTGTTTAGTTTGGTAATGGTAAATAAACCCGAATTATTTGGTATTCCTAATGCGGCGTTTGCTTCTCGTTTAACCTTTGTTTTAGTTGGTATTTGGTGGTTTGGTTTTGCCCAAATAACCTATAGAAGGTTGCCAAATAATGTGTATAACAGAAAACCAGCAAAAGATTTTATTTGGAAAGGATTACAAGAATTAAAGGTTGTTTTAACAGAATTAAAAGAAGATGTTTCTTTAAAATATTTTTTAGTTTCGTTTTTTATGTTTAGCGTTGGTGTGCAAACTATTATTTTAATGGCAGGTATTTTTGGAAGTCAAGAATTAGGATTGCCAACAATAAACTTAATAGTTGTAATACTTTTAGTACAATTTGTAGGGATTATTGGAGCCTTTTTATTCTCTAGACTGTCAAGTAAATTTGGGAACTTATTAGCCTTAAAATTAACAATTTTTATTTGGGCGCTAGTTTGTTTCATTGCTTTTTTATTAGATAAATCTCAAGAAAGTGTGAATGTTTACTTTTATGGTTTAGGAGCTTTAATAGGTTTAGTTATGGGAGCTATTCAATCTCTTTCTCGATCAACTTATTCCAAATTGTTACCAAAAACAAAAGATCACGCTACTTATTTTAGTTTTTATGATGTTACTGAAAAAATAGCCATTGTTTTTGGAATGTTGGTGTTTGGTTTTTTAATTTCAGTAACAGGCTCTATGCAATGGAGCGTATTATTTTTAGCAATATTTTTTATAATATCATTTGTATTATTAATGTTTGTAAAAAAGACAAAGTATGTAAATTAGAAGTTAAATATTTGAATAAAGTTACTAGCTTAAACTAAAAAATTAGAGATGAAGTTTTATCAAAAAGAGATTCAGTTACGCCCTTTAAAAAGAGGATTTCATTTAATTACTGAAGAATTGATTCATGAATTTCCAGAATTGAAAAATATACAAATTGGTCAATTACTGGTTTTTATAAAACACTCATCGGCTAGTTTAACTATTAATGAAAATGCAGATCCAACGGTGAGGACAGATTTTGAATCTCACTTTAATAAAATGGTTCCTGAAAATGCTCCTTATTATTTGCATACTTATGAAGGACCTGATGATATGCCTGCGCATATAAAAACTTCTTTATTAGGAAATTCAGTTACAATTCCTATTACAAAAGGGCGCTTAAATTTAGGAACTTGGCAAGGGATTTATGTTTGCGAGCATAGAGATTACGGAGGTTCACGAAAACTTGTCTTAACTGCTTTTGGAAATTAATTTACCTCAAGATATTCCACGTAAAAATTTTTATCAACTTTAAATTTCTTTAAGGTTGAATTTAGTTTTATTTGTTTCCATTCATTTGTTGGAGAAATCCATTTTTCTTCAGAATTTAGAAGCACTTTTATTGGCATATTAAAATTGGCCACTACATTATTCCATCTATATTCAATTTGATTTTTTGTTTTTTGAACTTCCAGCGTAGGAATTCTAATATCTCTTAAATATTGATTGAAAAAGGCTGATAAATCTAAATTTAATTGTGTACTTATATATGTTTCTATTTGTTTGGTTGTAACTGTTTGATGATAAAAATCTGTATTTAAACCTCTTAAAAGCTGTCTCCATTTGTCATCATTATTAACTATTTGTCTTAAAGTATGCAGCATATTTGCTCCTTTATAATACATATCACCAGAACCAGCTTCATTTACATTGTAAATACCAATAATAGGTTTGTCATTTCTAACACTTTTTCTAGTTCCAATTACATATTCATTACAAGCATCAATTCCATAGTGATAGTTTAAAAATAAAGATTCTGAATACGCTGTAAAACTTTCATGAATCCACATATCTGCAATATCTTTATAGGTAATGTTGTTCGCAAACCATTCGTGACCCGATTCATGAATAATAATAAAGTCAAATTTTAATCCCCAACCTGTTTCACTTATGTCTGTACCTAAATAACCATTTCTAAATTTATTTCCATAGGTAACAGAGCTTTGGTGTTCCATACCTAAATAAGGAACTTGAACTAATTTATAACTATCAGCATAAAAAGGGTAAGGGCCAAACCAATACTCAAAAGCTTCCAACATTTTTGGCACCTGTTTAAATTGCTTTTTTGCTTTTTCTAAATCACTACTTAGCACATAATAATCACAATCTAAGTTTCCTAATTCACCTTTAAATTCTTCTGAAAAATGAACATAGTCACCAATATTCATATTTACGCCATAATTATTTATAGGATTGTTAACAAACCAATGAAATGTTTTTGTACTATTTTTATTGGTAATAACCTTTGTTAATCTTCCGTTAGAAATAGCTGTTAATTTTTCTGGAACAGTTATGTAAATGTCCATACTTTCAGGCTCGTCATACATATGGTCTTTGCAAGGCCACCAAATGCTAGCTCCAATTCCTTGGCAAGAAGTAGCTATAAAATCAATATTGTTTTCATCTTTACCCCAAGTAAGTCCTCCGTCCCAAGGTGCATTTTTAGCTTCAATAGGATTTCCTTCATAATAAACAATAATTTCATTTTTATCGCCAACTAGTTGTGCTTTCTCAAGTTTTACGAAATAAGCATCACCAATGTTTTCAACAAATAATTCTTTATTGTCTTGCGTAACTTTTGTAATGTTTAATGGATATTGAAGGTCAACTTGCATAGTTTGCAGCGGACTTAAAACGGTATATTTTATACTGTTTTTTCCTGAAATAAATTTATTTTCTGGTTGCACCTGAATATCTAACGTATAGTGGTTTAAATTCCACCAAGCTCTTTCTTCTGTGATTGATCCTCTTAAAGTATCTTGACGTGTAAACGTTTTATGTTGTCCAATAATTGAAGTGGCTATTAAAAATAATAGCATACTTAAATAAATTTTTTTCATACAAATATTTTATTGGCTAAATATAGGTTTATTTTGAATGTTGCAAAAGTTAGGTTTCTTTTTTTTATAGAAAGATCGTGTTCTATGTTAGGTTTAGGTTGTGTTAGCTTTAAATTTATTTGTGTTAGCTGTATTATCAATTATTTTAGATAAAAATTCAGACATAAAATAATGATAAGCTTGTTGTAAATTTAATTGTGCTTGTTTTGATAATTCTATTTTAAAATCCCATTGGTAACCATCAATTTTTAGAACAAATGCTGTTGGTTTTTTGTTATAAATAGCTGAACTCAAATTTAAAATTTGGCTAGGAGGGACTTCGTGTGTTGAAAATAATACGTGTTCAGCAGGTTCAATTTGTTCTAATGAAAAACCTTCTTTTGTATGTTCTTTTGAAGCATCAACAAATACTACTGTTTTATATGCAGAAATAATTTCGGCATCTTCAACCATCAATTGATATTTATACAATAAATCTTTTGGGTTAAAATTGGCCTCTTGTAATTTATCTAAGAAATACCAACCAAGTCCATCATCTTGTCTTGTGTTATTTCCAATTCCTATAATTAAGGTGTTATCTAATTCTTTCATCAATTAATTTTCCGTATTTATCTTCTAGTTGAACAATTAAAGGCATTTTTCCCAATGCGTGTGTAGCGCAACTTAAGCAAGGATCATAAGCTCTAATGGCAATTTCAATTTGATTTAGCATAGGTTCTGTAATTTCAGGTTTTTCACTTAAAACTGCGTTTGCTACTGACCGTACACCACGATTCATAGCTTCGTTGTTGTGGGTGGTTGAAACAATTAAATTACATTTTGTTATTAAACCTTTAGAATTTGTATGGTATTCGTGAATTAATGTGCCTCTTGGAGCTTCAATTATACCAATTCCTTTATTTCTTGGAGTTCCTTTTCTAACCAAATCATCACCCATTATTTCCTCGTCTAACAAAAGTTCTTTCATAAGTTCTGCACAATGTAGCATTTCAATTAAACGTGCCCAATGTGTATGCATAGTCATATTATTAGGCTTGTTGTTGGTGTAATTTTTAAATATGATTCGTTCAGCTTCAGCAAGTGGAGTTGTGATATGTGAACAAGTATTTAAACGCGCTAATGGACCAACTCTATTCCAACCTTGTTCTCGTCCATATTTTGTCATATATGGAAACTTTAAATACGACCAAGGTTCTACCGCTTCTTTAAAATGAGAACGATATTCGGTATCAGCAATATTTAGGATTTCTTTTCCTTCGGAATTTACAGATCGAAGTCTTCCGTTATACAATTCTAAGGCACCATTTTCCTGATCAACCAAGCCTAAATGATTGGAAGGATAGGCTGCAAAATTATCAATCCATTCAGCATTTTTAGTATGATATGTTTTTATAAAGTCTATTATTTCTTTAGACCATGCTATCATAGTATCAATGTTCGGAATTTGTTTTCCGTCTAAAAAATACGCACGTTCTTCTTTGGTGAATGTTTTGTAAACTCCACCAGGAACTGCTAAAATTCCATGTATTTTTTTCCCTGCTAATGCTTTTATAATTTCCTGACCAAATTTTCGCATTAAAATTCCTTTTTTTGCAAGCTCTTTATTTTCAGTAGCTACAGCTACAATATTTCTTTTCTCAGCAGGAGCATCAATTCCAAATAAAATATCAGGCGAAGCCAAGTAGAAAAAGTGTAAGGAATGCGACTGAAAAACTTGTCCGTAATGTAATAGTCTACGAAGTTTTGTAGCTGTTGGCGATAAATTTTCAGGATCTATACCTACCAATTGATCTATGGCTTTTGCAGCAGCTAAGTGATGGCTAACCGGACAAATTCCGCACAAACGTTGCACTAAAACAGGTGCTTCCCAATACGGATGTCCTTGAATAAATTTTTCAAAACCTCTAAACTCTACAATGTGCAAAAAGGCGTCTTCAACTTTGCCATTTTCATTTAATTTAATGGTTACTTTACCGTGACCTTCAACTCGTGTAACAGGTTCTATAATTATTTTTTTCGTATTCATGACGGCTAGTTTATTAGTTAGTCATATTTAAAATCTGCAAAAGCAATGGAATATTCTTCTTCAAATAACACGTGTTTTAATACGCTCCAAATATGGTTGGCGCTAGGCGGACAACCTGGAATATGGTAATCAATTTTAACCACATCGTGGTTTGCGTATACTTTGTTTAAAATTTTTGGAATGTCTTGGTGATTTGGAATTGTTGTTGCGCCTTCTTCACTTGTCATGGAATTTAAATAGGCTTCATTTAAACAAGCTTCAAGCGGAATCGTATTTCTCATTGCAGGTAAACCTCCCCAAACAGCACATTCACCAACTGATATTAAAATATCACAATTTTTTCTAAACTCGCGTAAAACTTCAATATTTTCGGTATTGCAGCAACCACCTTCAATTAAGCCAATATCACAACGCTTGTTAAATTTTTTAATATCAGTTAAAGGAGATTTATGAATTTCAACCAATTCAACCATATCTAAAATATCTAAATCTATATCTAATAAAGACATATGACAACCAAAGCAACCAGCTAATGATGTTGTTGCAATACGTTTTTTAGTACCATTTGTAGGTTGTTTTTTAAGTTTGTTTGCCGAGATATTTTTAAGTCCTAATTTGTTATCATAAGCTCTATCTCCAAAAGGCTTGCTAAATGTTTTTCCTTTTACCAAAATGGCACCTGTTGGGCAAATTTCCATGGCGTGGTTAGCTTGTGCTGCTGAAAGTTTTGCTTCTTGCTCATAATCTATTGCTACGCGTGTTTTATTTCCTCTGTTTATTAATTGAAATACTTTGTAACCATCCTTTGTTTTAACTTCTTCAATACAACGTTGGCATTTAATGCATCTATTTTGATTTACAACTATACGTTCTGGACGGGCATCAACAATTTTATCTTCAAATAAATGAGGAAAACGAGCGTAGCGTATACCTGTTTCATAGGCTAAATTTTGCATATCACAATCGCCACTTTTTTCACAAGAAGGGCAAAAGTGGTTTCCTTCAACAAACATCATTTCTAAAATAGCTTTTCTAGCATCTATTAATTCAGGCGTTTGAACTTCAATATCCATTCCTTCAGCAACTTTAACTATGCAACCAGCAACAGATTTACCGTTGTTTTTTACCGTGCAAACTCTGCAGCTTCCCAAAGGATTTAGGTGCTTAAAATGGCATAAAGTTGGAATAATTATTCCGTTTTGTTTGGCTGCTTCAATAAGGTTTTGGCCGTTTTTAGCAGTACAATTTCTTCCGTCTATTTTAAATGTTATTGTTTCCATAGTTCATAAGCTTAAACTATTACTGTGTGTTTTTGATTAATTCATCATAATCAGAAACAGCTTGCTCCATATCAAATGCTACCTTACAATCATTATTGCAGGTTGTTACTTTTAAGTTGAAATAATCATCAAACTTATCAATGGCCATACTAAATGTTTTTCCTGAAAACTGACCCAATCCACAACGGCTTGTTAACTTCATGATTTGTGCCCATTGTTGTACATCTTTTAAATCGTTGGAAGTGCAAATGCCTTGTTTTATTTTCTTTATTTTTTCAAATAAAATTTGATTTCCAGCTCTACAAGGTGTACAATTTCCGCAGGATTCATTTTTAAAGAATTGAATGAAATTTTCTATTATTTGTAATATGCTTCGGGATCTATTAAATATCATGACAGAACCACCACAAGCCAAATCTTCTTGAGAGAATTTACGGTTGAATTCTGTTTCATTAATACATTCACCTGAAGGTCCACTAATTTGAACGTAATAAGGAGCGGTTGCTTGGCAAAGTTCTAAAAGTTCTTGTACGCTAGTTCCCCATTCAATTTCGTAAATGCCAGGTTTTGCAACATCTCCAGATACACTTAATAATTTAGTTCCCTTACTTTGCAAAGTGCCAATTTTAGAAATAAAATCACTTTCTAATTCAATAATTCTTGCTGCCATTGCAAAAGTTTCAACATTGTTTACAATGGTAGATTTGTTGTTGTATCCAATATCGGTTGGAAAACTATTTCTAATTCTTGGCTCGCCACGCTTACCTTCTAAAGATTCTATTAAAGCGGTTTCAGCACCACAAACATATGCACCAGCACCCAATTGAATCTCAATGTCAAAATTAAAATTTGGTATGTTTAAAATAGTTTCTCCAAGGAGATGCTGTTCTCTAAATTCAGCTAATGTGTCTTTTAATTTGTTTAGTAAATATTGATATTCGGCTCTTAAATAAATAAATCCTTTTTGAGCGCCGCTAGCATATGCTGAAATAATCATACCTTCAATAATTAATCCGGGTAAATTATTTATTAGCGCCTTGTCTTTAAAAGTTCCAGGTTCACCTTCATCGGCATTGCAAATAATGTATTTTAATTTACTTGTATTGTTTTTGCAATACGTCCATTTTTCAGCAACAGGAAAAAACGCACCACCACGTCCATTGAGCTGAGCTTTTGAAATAATTTCTAACACTTCGCTATTGTGAAGATATTTTAGGTTGTTTATTGCTTTTCCTGTTTCATAATCTCTAAAAAAAATGGTTTTTTCTTCAGTAGGAGTGTATTGAATTTTACTTTTAGAATTGTTGGCTAATGTTGCCACTGCAATTCCATTTTTTAAATCTTTTATAATTGAGACAACCTTTTTTGGTGTTAAATTGGTAAAAGGATAAAAGTTAATGAGTGCTGCCGGTTCTTGATCACTTAAACCAATACAAGAAGTTTCAAAAAGAGAAAACAAAGAATTTTTACTATACTCATTAAAAGTACATCCTGTTTCTTTTTCAAATGCAGCTTTCACTTCATGAAAACCTTTAAATTCTGAAATAATACTATTGTTGAGGTAAATAATGTATTTTCCAGTTGCTTGTCTGTGAAAGAAGTGGTAAAAAGAGACAACTCCTTCAATTTCAATTTTGGAAACCCTTAGCTTTTGGGCAATTTCTGAAATGGCAACGTCAGGGATATAACCATACTTATTTTGAAACTCCCAAAGGCGGGTTAAGAGCCTTGACTGTTTCATAAGATATTAGTATTTATAGTATAAAAATACGGTATAAAATATTGAAATTCAACTATTTTATGATTTAAATTGAACTTTTTTGTGCAAATAAAATATTTTATATTTAGTTGTATTTATGAATTTTTAGCGGCTTGTTTAAAGGTGTTTTCAATGATTTTCATTATAAAACTTATCAACAATTTAAAAAATAGAAGACATGAATCGCTTAATCATGTTACTTTAACTTTTGAAATGTTTAAACCTGATAAGTACGAAAATACATTTACTTTTACAGATTTTGATTTTAACGCGAATGAAGGTACAAGTAAAGGAAATTACCAAGTGACTATTAAATGGACCATATAATTAAAAATAAAGATGTTAGATAAATATTTTAAAATCACCGAAAACAAATCAACCCTAAGAACCGAGATAATTGCCGGCATCACTACGTTTATGACTATGGTGTATATTTTAGCTGTAAATCCAAGTGTTTTAAGTGCTGCAGGAATGGACAAGGATGCAGTTTTTACAGCAACAGCCTTATCTGCAGTTATTGCAACATTAGTTATGGCTTTAGTAGCTAAATTACCATTTGCATTGGCGCCAGGAATGGGTTTAAATGCCTTTTTTGCATTTACAGTAGTTTTAGGAATGGGCTATTCTTGGGAATTTGCATTAACAGCAGTGTTTTTAGAAGGAATAGTGTTTTTATTACTAACAGCGTTTAATGTACGTGAGTTAATTGTAAACTCAATTCCACTAAATTTAAAACATGCGGTTTCAGTTGGTATTGGTTTGTTTATTGCTTTTATAGGGTTGAAAGGAACAGGATTAATAGTTGATAACCCAGCAACATTAGTTAGTTTAGGTGATATGAAAAATCCAGCAGTATGGGTTGGTTTAGCAGGAGTTGTTATTATTGGTGTTTTATTAGTGAAACAGGTAAAAGGTGCCATTTTAATAGGGATTTTAGCTTCTACAATTATTGGGTTAATTGTTGGCGTAACCGTAATTCCTGAAGGATTTACACTTGTTAGTTTACCACCATCTATTGAGCCTATATTTTTCAAATTCGATTTTTCTCAAGTATTTACTATAGATATGCTAATTGTATTATTTACGTTTTTGTTTGTAGATATGTTTGATACTGTAGGAACTTTAGTTGGAGTGTCTTCAAAATCAGGAATGTTAGATAAACAAGGAAGAGTACCAAGAGTAAAACAAGCTTTATTTGCAGATTCTATAGGTACTTTTGTTGGAGCGTTTTTAGGAACATCAACCGTAACTACTTATGTTGAAAGTGCTGCCGGTGTTGCTGAAGGAGGAAAAACTGGTATGACAGCTTTAACAGTTGCTGTTTTGTTTGCGTTGTCATTATTTTTTGCACCGTTGTTTATGATTATTCCAGCAGCTGCAACAGCACCTGCATTAATTATAGTTGGATTAATGATGATTACGCCAATTACAAAAGTAGATTTGAATGATTTTACTGAAGCTATTCCTGCATTTTTTACTATTATTATGATGCCTTTAACTTATAGTATTGCTGAAGGAATTGTATTTGGTATGCTATCTTATGTATTGTTAAAATTATTGACAGGAAGGTTTAAAGAAATAAAACCAATTATGTATGTGATTGCAGTACTATTTATTATAAAGTTTATGATGTAAATTATAAGATTTGTTAAAAATAAAAGCCTTTTTGAAATATTCAAAAAGGCTTTTTAAGTTAGAGTAGTGTCATTTGTAATTTTCTTTTATTAGACTTGTTTGGAAATATCCAGTTCAATAAAATAACTACTATTGAAGTTAAACAAATTTAGGTGAATGAAAAATCACCATATTTTTTAATTTTTTAAAAGTTATCTTAAAAAGAAAAAAACCTAGATTAGATCTTTAAAAAGACTTTTAATCTCCATTTTTCAGAAGAATTATTGCTAAAAAAGAACATTTTTGCATAAAAAAGAGGTGAATTTATGTTAATTTAAGTTTTTTTTCAAAAAAAAATATTTTTTTTTTGAAGAGGTTTTATCTCTAAAATTTATACTCAAATTTGTGAAAATACCCCAAAAAAGACGTGTAATTTTTACATGCTTCGAAAACGTTTTAAATGGCAGTTTTTAATTTTTTGTTTGCTTCGAAAACGTTTTATTAAAAAGCACTTTTTTTTAAAAAATCAATGATTTTTGAGTCAAATTTTACCTCATTTTTCACCCAATTTTTGATGAATTTTATCGTTTTGAGGAAAAAACACGGATAAAAATAATATTTAGTATATTTCCAGTAAATTGAAGTTTTTGTTAAGGATTATTTAATAAAAACTTTAAAAACCTTGTTTTTGTTATTAAAAATTGATTATTTTTTGATCTAATAAAAACGGTTGAAATATTGTTCTCGTAAAAAGTATGATACTTATCAGTTTTCTAACAGTTAGTGATTGTTATATTTGTTACAGTCAAGTAGATAAAAAAAAAGTTAGTCAATATCTAGCTAAAAAATAAAATTAAAACAATAGAAATAAATATGAAAGTTGTTGAAAAAATAGATCTGTTAAAAGCCAAAAGAGAGCAAGTTGTTCAAATGGGTGGAGAAGCAAGAATTGAAAAGCAACACGCAAAGAATAAATTATCGGCGCGTGAGCGTTTAGATCTTTTATTTGATGAAAATACTTTTCATGAAATAGATGCTTTTGCAAAACATAGGTCTACCAATTTTGGAATGGAAAAAGTTGATGTAGTATCTGATGGAGTTATTGTTGGATATGGTTTGGTGAATGGAAGATCTGTATTTGCTTTTTCACAAGATTTCACTTCAAGAGGTGGTTCTTTAGGGCAAATTCATGCAGCAAAAATTTGTAAAGTAATGGATTTGGCTATGAAAGCTGGAGCGCCTATTGTTGGATTAAATGATTCTGGTGGTGCAAGAGTTGAAGAAGGAGTTGACGCTTTAAAAGGTTATGGAGATATTTTCTTTAAAAATTCAAGAGCTTCAGGTGTAATTCCTCAAATTTCTGCAATTATGGGACCTTGTGCTGGTGGAGCTGTATATTCTCCTGCAATAACTGATTTTGTTTTTATGGTTAAAAAAACAAGTCACATGTTTATTACAAGTCCTTATGTTATTAAAACGGTTACTGGAGAAGAAACTACGTTTGAAGAATTAGGAGGAGCAATGGTTCACAATTCAAAAAGTGGAAACTCTCATTTTGCTTGTGAAAGTGATGAAGATTGTATTGAACAAATAAGAGATTTAATAGATTATTTACCAAATAATAATATGGAGACTGCTCCAGCATTAGAAATGGGTGATGATCCAAGAAGATCTTGTGATATGTTAGATACTTTTATACCAGACGATTCTAAAATGTCTTATGATATGAAAGAAATCATTGAGGAAGTTTTAGATGGTGGCGATTTTTATGAAGTTCACGAACATTTTGCAGAAAATGCAATTGTTGGTTTTGGAAGATTAAATAATAGATCTGTTGGTATAGTTGCAAATCAACCAATGATTTTAGCAGGTTGTTTAAATATAGATGCTTCAGATAAAATTAGTAGATTTATTAGAACCTGTGATGCTTTTAATATTCCACTAATAACATTTGTTGATGTACCAGGTTATTTACCAGGAGTTGAACAAGAATTAAGTGGTATTATTAGACACGGAGCAAAATTATTATATGCCTATTCTGAAGCTACAGTTCCTAAATTTACAGTAGTATGTAGAAAAGATTATGGTGGTGCTTATGTTGCCATGAGTTCAAGCCACTTAGGTGCAGATATGGTATTTGCTTGGCCAACTTCAGAAATTGCAGTAATGGGAGCAAAGGGAGCAGTTGAGGTTATTTCAACTTATAGAAAAGAAATTAGTACTGCTGAAGATAAATTAGCTAAAACTCAAGAGAAAATTGATGAGTACGAAAAAGCTTTTAGTGTGCCTTATTTAGCCGCTGAAAGAGGATATATTGATGAGGTAATTTTACCAAGTGAAACAAGAGAAAGATTGATTATGGCATTAGAAACAATGTCATCTAAGTCTGAAATGTTACCTCCAAAAAAACACGGAAACATTCCACTTTAATTTTTATATTATGACACAGACAGAAAAAAAGAGAAGAGCAGCAGTAGTCGCGGTTAGCGCTTACACTCAAATGGAAACTAAACCGGATAAAGCGCCACACGATACTTGGCAAAAAAGAGGAATAAGTAGAATTATTAGAGATAGACAAATGGTACAAAGCAGGGTAAAAACACCTGGAGTGAACCCTTTTCTTTAAAAATATTAAAATATTAAAATGATGAATTACGATAAACACGGGGTATTAGAAATGTCCAAACTTGAGTTTGGAGCAGATCGTATAAAAGCAGATAATCCAATTAAAATTAATGATGTAAGTTTACGTGACGGTCACCAATCTTTATTTGCCACTCGTGGTAGAACTGAAGATATGTTACCAGTTGCTGAAATGATAGACAATGCAGGTTACAACGCCGTTGAAACTTGGGGTGGTGCAACTTTTGATTCTATGCATCGTTTTTTAGCTGAAGATCCTTGGGAAAGATTAAGAACTTTAAAGAAGGTGATGCCAAAAACACCTTTTTCAATGTTATTACGTGGGCAAAATGTTGTAGGTTACCGTAACTATGCTGATGATGTTGTAAAAGCCTTTGTTCAACGTTCTATAGATAATGGAATGGATATTTTCCGTTGTTTTGATGCGTTAAACGACTACCGTAATTTTGAAACTGCAGCACAAGTAATTAAAGATAATGGTAAACATTTTCAAGGTGTAGTTTGTTATACATTAAACCAACCTCGTTTAGGTGGTGAAGTTTATAATATGGAGTATTACTTAAATAAAGTAAAAGAATTGGTTGCCTTTGGTGTAGATTCTATCTGTATTAAAGATATGGCCGGTTTAATTGCTCCGTATGATATTTACAATATGATTCGTGAAATTAAGAAATTCACAGATATTCCTTTAAACTTGCATACACACTTTACTTCAGGTATGGGTGATTTAGCTATTTTTAAAGCAATTGAAGCAGGAGTTGATATTGTAGATACTTGTATTGGGCCTTATGCTTACCGTACTTCTCATCCAGCAGTTGAACCTATTATTATGTCTTTATTAGGTACAAACCGTGATTCTGGTATGGATATTAAAAAGATTACAGCTATTGGTGAAGAAATGGAAAAATACATTCCAAAATACAAGCACTTAGATAACAATCCTAAATATGCAACTACTGATATTAATGTAATTCTTCACCAAACTCCAGGTGGAATGCTTTCTAACTTAGTAAACCAGTTAAAAGCAATGGATGCTTTAGATAAGCTTCCTGAAGTTTTCCGTTTATTACCAAAAGTACGTAAGGATTTAGGAAATATTCCATTAGTAACTCCAACATCTCAAATTGTTGGTGTACAAACTGTGAACAATGTTTTATTTGATTCTTATGAAGGTGAATATGCTCAAATTACAAAAGAGGTAAAAGATCTTTGTTTTGGATTGTACGGTAAAACTACAGAGCCAATTAATCCTGAAGTTCAAAAGAAAGCTTTACAAGATTACCCACGTGGTGAAGAGCCTATTACAGAACGTCCAGGGTCAATATTAGAGCCTGAAATGAGTGAAGTTAAGGATAAATTTAAAGATCTTGCTAAAGATGTTGATGATGAAGTTTTATGTGCTTTATACCCAATTACAGGTAAAAGATTCTTAAAATGGAAATATGGTTTAGAAGAGGTACCTGCTGATGTGAAAGCTAAAACTATGGCTGAAGTAGAAAAGGAAGAAGAGTTAATTGCCAAAGCTTTATCAGGAGAACTTACAGCTGCAAATAAAGGAAATTCTGCAATGACTGAAATGGAAGTTATTGTTGATGGTGAAAAGTTTAATGTTGCAATTCCAACAGGAAAAGCGGCGGCTAGACCAAAACGTAAGAAAAAAGCAGCAGTTGAGCAAAGCGATCAAAATGCGTTAACAGCTCCTATTCCAGGGATGATTGTTGAATTTAAAAAGCAAAATGGTGATACTGTAAAAGCTGGTGAAATGGTTGTTGTACTTGAAGCAATGAAAATGATGAACAACTTTGAAGCTCATAAAGATGGAGTTATCTCAGGTATTAAACATGAACCTGGAGATTCTGTTTCTAAAGGAGATGTATTGTTTGTTATTGAATAACAAATAGATTTCATATTAAATAAAAAAGGTAGCCTGAATTTTTTCAGGCTACCTTTTTTTATAGCTATTAATAGTAGTTTAAATTTTAAATTTAAGACTCGCTATAAAGTTTCTACCAATATTTGGAATTCCGTCAGATTTTAAACGTGATAAATGTGAAACATATGTTTTATCTAAAGCATTATTTAAATTTAAGCTTAAATTTAAATCTACTTTTGAAACTACAAATGTAGCGCCCGCTCCAATATTTAATAGGTTGTATCCTTTTGAAGCTGTTTCAAAACCGCTTACATTGTTTTGATCAAAATTGCTTTCTAATGTAACAGTAGCAAAACCGTTGTTTAACCAATTTTTTATATTGAATTCAGTTCTAACCGTATTCACTAATTTATTAGCAGGAATTAAAGGTAAATAATCACCATTACGTTGTTTTCCAACTACAGTTTCAAAACTACTTTGAAGGTGTAACCAATCTAAAGGGTGCGGATGTAAGTGAAATCCAAATTCTCCACCATACAATTCTGCATTTTCTTGTGTATATTGGTAAACGTCATATCCGTCTTCAATTTCTCCTGTTGGATTGATAAAAATATAATCATCAATATAATTGTAAAAACCATTTGCATATAATTCAAAGTGTTTAGAATCATATTCTAATGCAACATCAAATTGAATGTTTCGCTCACTATTTAAGTCTGGATTTCCAATTTCAAAACGATTTGAACCGTGGTGTACACCGTTTGATGTTAGTTCAGCTAAATTAGGCGCTTTAAATCCTGTTGCCGCATTAAATCTACTCGTAATATTTTTAAACAATAATGTTTTATATCCAAGAGATGCAGAAAAATTTTGATAATCATTATTTAAAGCTTCAAAAGTGTGAATTTCATCATCGTGTTGCACTAAATGTTCTTCAGTATTTAAATCTCTTATGTCAAAACGAATTCCACCTTGTAAACTACTGTTATTTTTAAAATCGTAGGTACTTGTAACTAAAAATCCAATATCATTAATTGTTGCATTTGGAATTAAAATTTCTTCTCCATAATTGGTGTTTGTTTGATGCATTCCTTGAACACCTACTATAGATTGAAAATTACCAATTTTTGGCAAGTGCCATTTTGCATCATAGCTAAAGGTATTTAATTCAAGGTTAAGAGAAGGATCTGCAAATTCATCTTCGTGTTCATCCTCATCCTCGTGTTCATCTTCTTCATGTTCGTGCTCTTCAAATTCCTTTCTGTCGTTTGTTGTATAACCAAAAACAGTTGAAATTTTAGAGTTGTTTAAGTAAAAAATAGTATTTAAACTCACCATTTTTGTAGTTAAATCTTGGTACGGAAGTAACGGTGTTGTATTGCTGTTTTGTGCTCCAATTTCTTCAGGAATACCTACATTTGAATGGTTAAAAGAAAAACGTGCAGTACTTGATATTAACTTATTATTGAAGCCAATTGCTGCATTAAAAATTTGTTCGTTATAGCGAGAGTTGGTCACATTACCATCGCTTGGCGTTTTATAATCGCTATGTTGATTAAAAGCACCATTTGCTAAAAATTTCCAAGAATTATATGATTGTTTTACTCCAATTGAGGTGCCAATTCCTTGAGTATTGCTAAAGTAAGATTGATTTGCGTATAGGTTAAATGTATTGTCATCTGCAAATTTTACAGGATTCAAATACAAAACACCACCTAAAGCATCAGAACCGTATAGTAAAGATGCAGGTCCTTTAATTACTTCTACACTTTCAATGCTTGAATCATCTACACCTAAACCGTGTTCATCTCCAAATTGTTGATTTTCAAGGCGTATTCCTTGTGAATACACCAGAACTCTGTTTCCTCGAAGTCCTCTAATAACAGGTTTTCCAATTCCTGTACCTGTAGAAACTTGAGATACACCAGGAATTAAATTTACACCATCAATTAATGTGGCAGCACCTTTATTTTTTAATTGTTGAACCGTAACTTTATCAACTTTCATAACATTTTCAGATTGTAATCTGTTAAATGGTGTTGAAATTATTACTTCATCCATATGAAAAACAGCTTCTTGTAAAACTATATTTAATTCAATAGGTGCTTCTTTTAGTGTAATTGTTTTAATTTGAGTTTCGTAACCTAAATAATTAAAGGCTATGTGAAATGTATTATTTGGTAAATTAGTTAATTCGTAATTTCCATTTTCATTTGTTGAAGTTCCTTTTTGAAGTTCTTCAATAAAAACTTCAACCCCATTTAAAGGTTTATTTTGTGCATTGGTAATTGTTCCAGTTATTTTTTGTTGTGCAACTGAAATATATGATACGGCTATAAATAATAGCGACATGTATATTCTCATGTGAGTATATTTTTATTGTTAATTATGTATTTAAAAACGAAATTAAAGCAATAAAAATGGTGGCGCTCGTGAAGATTTATAATAAAGTTGTACAGAATAAGTATGTTCCTTAAAAGCAGGAATATATTTGTTTGAAGTTTCTTTTTGAAAAGAAATATCTTCAGAAATAAAATCAATGGAGTTTTGATTTATTTTAAAATGAAATACGTCACAATTTAATTTATGTGAATCTATATGAATATCACTTTCAAGACAAATGTGTTCGTGATGTTCAAAAGAGTGTATAAACTGTACTGCAAATGGTAGCAGTACAGTTATAATTAATACACTTGAAATTATATTTTTAAAAAATTGTTTAATGCCATTCTAAATTTAGAATGCAAATGTAGATAAAAAAACATTAATCTTTTACCCCTAATTTACTTAAAATAATTTCAAGTAAACACCATTTTGTAAAACCGCGTTGAAATAAATTGGCACCAACAAAAGCCGTAAACCATAGCCAATTAGGGTTTACATAATGTGCTAAAGCCAAGCTTATTAAGATAAAGGTTCCTGGTATAATGTTCATTAATCGTGATTTCATTTTTATAGTTTTTAGTTAATAAATTTTTCAATATCTAATACAACTGCTTTTATTGAATTTTCAGTCTTTTTTTGTGAGTTAAAAACTTCAATATTTTTAAAGATTGTTTCAATTTTATCTTCAGAAGTGAAGGAGAAGTACAATTTAGAATCAAAAGAATCTCTATGTGCTGAAAACCAATTGTCTTGTATGTTATTTCCATTAAAGAATTTATGCCCTTGAATATCTGAAGAGCTGTACACTACAATTTCTGAAGTTTTAAAAAGATTGCAAACGTCTTTTTCAAATTCAGCTATGCTTGTTATTAATAATAATTTCATTTTTTTTAGGTTTAGTTACCTATTAAAATATAAGTAACATTTATATTAAGTTTTAGGTAGTAATTCAACCGTGTTCAATTACTACCTAAATTGGTTTATTTTTTATCTTCGTGCTTATGTTTTTCAGTCATATAATAAACTAAAGGCACTACAATTAAAGTTAATACGGTTGCTGTAATTGTTCCTCCCATTAATGAAATGGCAAGCCCTTGAAAAATTGGGTCAAATAAAATTACAAATGCACCAATTACCACAGTTCCTGCAGTTAATAGAATAGGTGTTGTTCTAACAGCACCAGCTTCAATTGCAGCTTCTTTTAAAGGAATTCCGTCTTCTAAACGCAATTCAATAAAGTCAATTAAAAGTACTGAATTACGTACCATAATTCCTGCAAGTGCAATCATACCAATCATAGATGTTGCGGTGAAAAATGCGCCCATAAGCCAATGACCTAAAATAATACCAACTAATGAAAGTGGAATTGCAACTAACATTACAAGCGGAGCTTTAAAGTTTTGGAACCAACCAACAATTAACAAGTAAATTACAAATATTGCAATTGCAAAGGCAGCACCTAAATCTCTAAATACTTCATAGGTAATTTGCCATTCACCATCCCATTTTACAGTATAATCATCTTCGTAAACTGGTTGTTGATTGAATTCTTCATTTAACGTAAACCCTTCTGGTACTGTAATTTCATCCAATCTATCGCTCATATTTAAAATTCCATACACAGGACTTTCCAAAGCTCCGGCCATATCAGCAACTACATACACCACTCGTTTTTGGTTTTTTCTATAGATAGATTTTTCTCTAATTTTTTCTTCAACCTTAATTAAATCTCCAATTGGAATTGCCATTCCCATTTGAGAAATTACTTTCAATTGTTTGATATCATTTATTGAAGATTTTTCTTTTTCATCCAAAGCTAGAACCACCCCAATTTGATTGTTTGCAGCTGTATTGTACAGTGTGGAAATTGGCTGTTCAGAAAGTGCCATTTTTAAGGTAGCAACTATTTGTTGAGGTGCAATTCCATTTAACATTGCCTTTTCTTTGTCTACAACAAAATTATACTCAACTTGGTCAGCTTCTACTAAATTATCAACATCTACAATATCATCTGTAGTAGCAACAATATTTTCTAATTGCTTGGCAATTTTAATTTGTTCTTGATAATCTGGTCCGTAAACTTCAGCTACAATTGTTGACATTACTGGAGGTCCTGGCGGAACTTCAACTAATTTTACATTTGCATTAAATTTCTTTCCAATTAATTGAATATCAGCTCTTAATTTTTTAGCTACATCATGACTTTGTTCAGAACGTTGAGATTTATCAATCAAATTCACCTGTATATCTGCCATATTTGAGCCTCCACGTAAATCGTAATGACGAACTAATCCGTTAAAAGTAATAGGAGCAGAGGTACCTACAAAACTTTGGTAATTGTCAACTTCTGGTCTTTGAGACAAATAATTAGCAATTTCTCTAGTAACAGCTGAAGTTTTCTCTAACGGACTACCTTCAGGCATATCTATTACTATTTGAAATTCATTTTTATTGTCAAAAGGTAACATTTTTACTGCTACACCTTTAGTGAAAAATAGTGTTGTTGAAGCCAATAAAAGCAAGGTTGTAAAACCTAAAAACAGCCAACGTTTTTTAGGATTGTTTAATAAAGGTCTTTCAATTTTATTATACAATTTGTATATAAATGAAGTCTCTAATCCTTGTTCTTTTTTCTCTTCTTGAGTTTCTTTTTCTCTTAAAATATAGTAACCTAAATAAGGTGTAATTGTTAAAGCAACAAACAATGAAATAATCATAGCGATTGATGCACCAATTGGCATTGGACTCATATAAGGGCCCATTAAACCAGATACAAAAGCCATTGGTAATACAGATGCAATTACTGTAAAAGTGGCTAATATTGTTGGGTTTCCAACTTCATTAATTGCATAAATAGCAGCTTGTTTAAAAGGTAATCGCTTCATTTTAAAGTGCCTGTGCATATTCTCAGCAATAATAATTGAATCATCAACTACAATACCGGTTACAAATACCAAGGCAAATAAAGTAATTCTGTTTAACGTATAATCTAGCATATAATAGCTAAACAATGTCATTGCAAATGTGATTGGAACCGAAAGGAATACCACCAATCCACCGCGCCAGCCCATAGCTAACATCACCACAATTGTAACCGCAATAATAGAACCCATTAAGTGCATTAATAATTCAGAAACTTTATGTGAAGCTGTTTCACCATAATTTCTGGTTACTGTCATATGCACATCATCAGGCAATAAATTTTGTCTTAAATAGTCAACTTTTGCTAATATTTTTTCAGAAATTTTCATAGCATCAGCACCTTTTCTTTTTCCTACAGAAATGGTTACCGCTGGATATTCAGAAGAATACGTATTTGAAAGTTCATTGGCTTTACCGTACCCAAAAGAAACATATTCTTTTGAAATTTCTGGTCCGTCAGTAATAGTTGCAATTTGCTTTAAATAAATTGGCATATTTTGTTGTACACCAACCACTAAATTTTCTACATCTTCTTTTGTTTTTAAAAAGTTACCAGTATTTACAAGATACTCTGTATTATTTTTGTCAAAACTTCCTGAATTTAATTGTTGATTATTGGCTTGAATTTTTTGTGTTATACTTAGCATGTCTAAGCCAGTTTCAGCCATTTTATCTTTATCTAAAACTACACGAAGTTGACGATTTCTTCCTCCAATTTGTTTTGTAATTGCAACATCCGTAATTTTTTCAATCTCGCTAGTTAGCTCACTTGAAATTTGTTTTAATTGAAAATCGTCATAATTTTCACTCCATAATGTTAAAGCCAACATAGGCACATCATCAATAGCTCTTGTTTTTACCAGCGGCATTGAAACTCCTTGTGGCATTTGATCCATATGCTTCATAATTTCATTATAAAGCTTTACAAACGAGCGTTCAATATCTTCACCTACATAAAACTGAACAATTAACATCGCTTGTTCATTCATTGAGGTAGAATATACATATTCTATACCTTTAATATTCGAAACAATTTTTTCTAAAGGTTTTATAACTCTAGATTCCACTTCTTGTGGACTTGCACCAGGATAACTCACAAAAATATCAGCAATTGGCACATCAATTTGTGGTTCTTCTTCTCTTGGAATTAAATACGAACTATACACACCAATAACCATAAACATGACCATTAGTAAAATAGTAAGTTTTGAATTCATAAAAACTTTGGCAATACTACCAGCTAATCCGTCCTTCATAATTATTGAATGTTTAATTTAGATCCGTTCACTAATTTGCTTTCAGAAGAAAGAATATATGTTTCATCTGCAGATAAACCTGATAATACTTCTACATTTTCTCCAGAAGTTTTTCCAAGGCGTAACCAACGTAGTAACGCAGTATTGTTTTGACTTACTACATAAACACCTTTTAATTCACCTTTTTTTATAATTACAGCACTAGGAATAAATATTGATGAACTTTCAATACTTTTTTCTGAAGGAAATTGTACTGATGCAAACATACCAGACAATAGTTTAGCATCACTTTTATCTAATAATACTTTTACTAAATATTGACCACCTGTATTTTTTGCTGAAGAACTTACTTCTGTAACTTTTCCTTTAATAATATTGTTGGTAGATTTTACAAGTACATTTACCGTTGCACCATTTTTAATAGCAGTAATTTCATGTTCAGGAACCATTGCCATTACTTGAAATTTACCAGGTGTTTCAACACTTAATAAAGGCATTCCAGGGTTTGCCATATCACCTTTGTTAATGTATTTTCCTGTTACAATTCCGCTAAATGGAGCTGTAATGTTTGAATATGAAAGTTGTGCTTGTACTTGGTTTTTCATTTGATTTGCAGCTTCTAAACGCGCTTTTGCCATTTCGTAATTAGCAGTCATATCGTCCATTTCTTTTTGAGATGCACTGTTCTCTGAAAATAAAGTTTTGTAACGGTTGTAATCTTTTTCAGCATTTTTAAATGCTGCAGTAGCTTCAATAATAGAAGCATTTACTTGACCTTGTTGCGCAGAAATATCTGCACTGTTAATACTAATTAGTAATTGTCCTTTAGAAACTTTATCACCCACATTTACGGCTATATTATTTACATATCCCATATTTCGTGTACTTATGGTTGCATTTTGTACAGCTTCAATTTTACCACTTGCGCTTATAAATTTTCCGTTTCCAGCTAAAGGAGTAGCGGTTTTTACATTTACAGTTGGTCTATTGTCAACAGTTTCTTTTTTATCTTCTCCACAACTTACTATTAAGATTAAAGTTGCAATTGCTATTATTTTTGTAATATTTTTCATGTTGTATAAGATTGTGTCGTGTTTATTTAGTCAGAAATTCTACGTATGATTTTGTGAAATTATAGTTGAAAACGGTTTGTAAATATTCTAGTTGTTTTTGTAAGTATTGAGTTTCAGAAATTAATAAATCTGAAGATTTTTCTAGTCCTTCTTCAAATCTATTTGTTCTAATTCTTAAAGCTTCTTTAGCTTGTTCAACAGCTAAGTTGGTTAAGTTTAAGGTGTTTTCAGCATCTTTTAATTGACGTTTAGCTTTATTGAATTCTAGTTCGCTTTTACTCTTATATTCATTTAAGTTTAAAGATGCTTTGTTGAATTCAGCTTTTGTTTTTTGGGTTTCACCAATTCTTTTATATCCTTCAAAAATGTTCCAAGATAATTGAGCTCCTACTAAATAACCTCCAGAATTAGTTTTAAAAATATCTTTATCATACATTTCATAGCTTCCAAAGGCATTTAAACTTGGAACAAAACCTAATTTTGATGCTTTGTACATATGGTTGTAAGCATTCGTACTTTCTTCCATAGCTGCTATGTCTGTTCTGTTTGTGGTAAATGCTACATTGTAAATATTTAAATCAAGTTCAGCGTTTAATACATTTGATGGTTTTAAAACAGCTTCATTTGTATCGCCAATTAAATGTTTTACATAGTCTGATGCATTTATAATATTGCTTTTTGCCGTTTGTAATTGGTTTTCAACTTCGGTTACATGAATTTCAACTAATAAAACATCGGCTTTTTGCATATAACCTTGCTTAAAATTATTGTCGGCTAATTTTTTATTGGCTAAAGCAGCTTTTTTTGCATTTTCTAAAACATCTACGGCTTTGTACGCTAATTGCAATTGCATATAAGCTTTGGTAACTTCTAAAGTCATATAATCTTTTGTTCTAAGAGATTGCAATTCAATAGCATTCATTTTAGAACGTGCAGCTTTTCGCATTTGAAATCCATCCATATTAAAAATAGGTTGTTCAATTTCAAATTTTGTAGCAAAATTGGTAGTGCTTTCAGGATCGTTTAATAAATCTGGATTGAAATCTTCAGCAGTTAAAATTCCTTGGTTTAATTTTGAACCAAAAGCCATTAAAGGATTGGTAGTTGCGATTCCAGAATATGAAACATTAATGTTTGGAAGAAAAACTGATTTTGTTTGATTGTATGCTGCTTTTGCTGCATTTAAATCTTCTTCAGAAATTTTAATTGTGTAGTTATTTTCTACTGCTTTTGATAATACTTCTTCTAAAGAAATTGAAGTTTCTTGTTGCGCATTTATACTTAAAAAGCTACTTAAGAAAAATGTCAATAAGATAATGTGTGTACCTCGCATAGTTTTTTGCATTTTTTAGTTCAATGCAAAAATAGAGGAGGTAAGCTACACGAATCGTCATAAACATTACAGTGTTATGTAACAATTATAACATCGTATTTAATTTAAGGAATTAAATAGTGCTAAAAAAGGGGATTTTTGTTTTATAATTATTGCTGTTTGCCCGACAAAAAGTTAGCTGCAAATTTTGTTTTTGGGTTTTGTTCTAATATTATTTTGATAAAAACTGTTAAAGGAATTGCCATAATTAAACCAGGAATTCCCCAAATATAACCCCAAAGCATAAGCATTACTAAAATAGTAATAATGTTTATTGAGAATGATTTCCCCATAAAAATAGGTTCTAAAATTCCACCAAATAATACTTGAACGCCTGTTATTGTTAGCACAAAGAAGAATAGTGTACTGTTAGGGTCAATTTGCACAAAGGCAAAAATGGCCAATAAAATTACTGAAATAAAAGACCCAATCATTTGAACAAAGTTAATGGCAAATGTAAATAAGCCCCAAAAAATTGGGAAATTAATATCAAAAAATACACACGCCAAACCAACTCCTATTCCTGTTCCTAAGCTCACAAGAATTTTAACTTTTATGAATTTAATTAAATCATTTTCAATTTTCATAAAAGTTTTTACCGAAGCATATTTTTGTTTTAAAATGGTATTATTCATTAATTTTTCAAAATTAATAGATTCGGCAAGCCATAAAACCACAAAAAATGCGGTCATTAATGTCATTGTTAAGGTTTTTCTAATAAAATCTATGGTAGTTCCAAAGTTTTCAGAAATATTATCAGCTTGTATAAAATTTGAAAATATAGAACCTCCGTCAGCAATATATTCTATTCCAAAAAATTCATGCGCAGCAATGACTAAATTGGTAATTTTAAATTTAGCACTTTCTAAAAATGCATCATCAACAGCTAAAATTTCTTTACTTGACAATTTTATAAGTTCTCCGGTAATTTTAAATAGCACTCCAAAAATTAGAAGAATCACAAATATACTTATAAATTTAGGTACGTTTCGTTTATTAAACCATCGCATTAATGGTAAAAAAATTAATGCAATAAACATAGATGCAATTAGCGGAATAAAAATAAATGACAATAATTTTAGAATATAAAAAACAAGAGGAATTACTATGATTAATAGTAAGGTATTTGTTGTTTTTGTGTCTTTTAAGCTCATTGTTGTTGCTTCTATTTTAAAAATAGAGAAAAGTGTTATTTATCTAATATTTTAGTATCCTTTAGCTTTTCATCAACTATTGTTGAGTTGTGAAGCTGGACAGGATTTTTTCTTTTCTTCATTTTTAAATTGATAAATTCAACAAATAAAGAGAAGAAAATTGCAAAGTATAAATATCCTTTTGGTATGCTATGAACTGGGTTTCCAAAAAACTCAAAATGAGCTAAATGAGACCCTTCTGCTAATAACATTACACCAATTAGTAGTAAAAATGATAATCCAAGAATTTGAATAGTAGGATGTTCATTTACAAACTTACTTACCGGCCCTGCGAATATGAGCATAATGATAATGGATACAATAATGGCGATAATAATAATTGCCATTCCGCCAAAATAACCAAAACCTACAGGAACTGCATCAAAACTCACCAAGCCAATTGCTGTTAAAATACTATCAAAAGAAAACACTAAATCTAGCATAACAATTTGAATAATAGCACTTGAAATGGTTTTACTGGCTTTTGCTTTTGTGCCTTCTTCTTGGCCTTCTAATTTATGGTGAATTTCAGCAACACTTTTGTAAAGTAAAAATACACCACCGGCTATAATTATTAAACTTTGACCAGTAATTCCTGCATCAATCCAGTTGGTTTCTATTTTAAAAATAACAGTTTGCAGTTTTAGCACCCATGAAATACCAAACAGCAACGCTATTCTAAAAACCATAGCTAATAACAAGCCAATGTTACGCGCTTTTGGTCTGTCTTTTTCTTCAAGTTTATTAGAAACTATTGATATAAATACAATGTTGTCTATACCTAATACAATTTCTAAAAAAATTAGTGTTAACAGTGCAATCCAAGTAGATGCTTGTAAAAATATTTCCATAATTAATTAGCAGTTTTTATGATTTCTCCTTTTTGCACAAAATTTGAATGGCCAATAACGGCTTCAAATTCATAAGAGTCTTTTTCAATACTTGTTATTTTAACATGAATAGGATCTTCATCAATTGCAGTTTTTGGATGCAACATTTGTAATGTATAGTTAAAATTGTTTTTCCAAACAATTGATAAAGTATCTATTCTATCTACATATTTTTCTATTTGAAGGGAATCTTGCCTAATAATAACAGTTTTTTCGTAACCTTTTCCTGCCGGAATTTCAAATGTTCCTGTTTTAAAACGGTCTGGGTTTAAAGGTTCATTTTTACAACTTACTGTAAGCGTAAGTATTGCTATTATAAAGGCAATTTTTTTCATAGTTGTAAATTTATATTCCTGTATAGTTACTAGGAGTAATAGCTTTTAATTCTGTTTTAATTTCGTTTGATACGTCTAAACTATCAATAAAATCAGCCATAGATTTTTGCGTGATCTTTTCATTAGTTCGTGTCAATCCTTTTAATGCTTCATATGGATTTGGAAACGCCTCTCTTCGTAAAATTGTTTGAATTGCTTCAGCAACAACTGCCCAGTTGTTTTCTAAATCTTCTTCAAAAGCTTCTTTGTTTAATAGTAATTTGTTCAATCCTTTTAATGTAGAAGCAAAAGCAATTAATGTATGTCCAAAAGGCACACCTACATTTCTTAATACTGTTGAATCTGTTAAATCACGTTGTAAACGAGATAAAGGTAATTTAGCCGCTAAGTGCTCAAATAACGCATTTGCAATTCCTATATTTCCTTCTGAATTTTCAAAATCAATAGGATTTACTTTATGTGGCATAGCCGATGAACCAACTTCTCCTTTTTTAATTTTTTGTTTGAAATAGTTGCTAGAAACGTATGTCCAAATATCTCTATCTAAATCCATAATAATATTGTTAATACGTTTCATCGCATCAAAAATACCAGCCATATGGTCGTAGTGTTCAATTTGAGTTGTAGGGAAAGAGTGGTGTAATCCTAAAATATCTTCCACAAAATGAGTACCAAATGTTTTCCAGTCAATGTTTGGGTATGCTACTTTGTGAGCGTTAAAATTTCCTGTTGCTCCACCAAATTTTGCTGCGTGTGGTGTGTGTTGTAAGTGCAGTACTTGTTGGTTTACTCTCTCAACAAAAACAAACATTTCTTTTCCTAAACGAGTAGGAGAAGCAGGTTGCCCATGTGTACGTGCAAGCATAGAAACTTCATCCCATTCTTCTGATAAATCAGCTAATTTTGAAGTTAATTTATCTAAAGAAGGATAGTAAACTTCTTCTAAAGAATCTTTAATAGACAATGGAATTGCAGTATTATTAATATCTTGAGATGTTAATCCAAAGTGAATAAATTCTTTAAATGCTTGTAAATTTAAAGCATCAAATTTTTCTTTAATAAAATATTCAACAGCTTTTACATCGTGGTTGGTAATGCTTTCAATATCTTTAATTTTTTGCGCATCTTCAGAAGTGAAATCAACGTAAATTGCTCTTAATTGAGGAAAAAGTGTGTGGTCAAAATTTGCCAATTGTGGTAAAGGAATTTCGCACAAGGCAATAAAATATTCAATTTCTACTTTTACTCTATATTTAATAAGGGCTTCTTCTGAAAAATAAGAACCTAAACTTTCTACTTTACTTCTGTATCTACCATCAATTGGAGATATTGCGTTTAAACTTGTTAATGCCATTTGTTAGTTTTGTGTTGAAAAATGCAAAATTAATGAAATTAAGCCAAAAATTACAGATTTATTTTTTTGTTTATAAGTAGTAACGTCATCTTTCCCCGAGCCTTATATGCTGCGCTTTCGTGAATTATATTTTGTTGAATAATAAGTTTTAATTCTTCGTGTACCCAATCGTAGTTTTTTCCAAATAAAGCCAAAGCATTCATAGTATATGCTTTTACAGCAACTTTATGGTTGCTAATCATCCAATCAAACCCAGTTTCAATTATGGCGTCAATATGTTTTTTTTGAAGAAATTCTTGCAATATGCTTTTATTTTTTGAAGTATATGCAATGGCTATAAAATTACAAATTTTTGAAAAAGAACGTACAGCACTACCAAAAACAACGGTTGAAATTTGGGTTGTAAAGTAATCTAAATAAGGTGTTATCCAATCTAACTGTTGTTCTAAGACCAACTCTAAACTCCAAGCAGCTTTTATAGATAGTTTGTTGTCTGTTTCAAACGAAACTTCTATTAAAAAAGGTAATAAATCAGGATTGTTTAATACTAAATTTGCAACTCGTAAACGGTTCACGCGTTTTGCGTTTTGCATTGCTTCAAGTTGACCTATTAAATATTGTTTATTCATTTTTTTTAATCTTCTTTTTTTTGGGCGAAAGCTTATACATTAAATATCCAAAAGCTATAATAACGTGTAAAATTACCACTGCAACTAGGGTGTAATACCAAAAGTTTGAAAGTCCCATTTTAAATTTTAATTTAAATGTAAAAAAAGAATAATTATCTTTAAACCTTAAATATACAAATTATGAAATTTTACACTGTACTTTTATGTACTTTAATTTTTTGTTTTGAAGGTTTTTCACAACAAGTTTATTCAAAAAAAGAACCATTTGCACATACTTATTCTATTGTTGCTAGAGACACTATCACAGGTGAAATGGGAGTTGCTGTACAATCTCATTGGTTTTCTGTAGGCTCATTGGTAACTTGGGGAAAAGCTGGTGTTGGTGTGGTTGCAACTCAATCATTTATCAATCCATCATTTGGTCCTAGAGGTTTAAGTTTGTTGGAAAATGGGCTTACTCCAAAATTAGCAGTAGAAACCTTATTGGAGTTAGATGAAGGTAGAGATGTGCGACAATTGGCAATTTTAGATGTTCACGGAAATGTTGAAGCTTACACAGGTAAAAACTGTATTGAAGCTGCTGGGCATATTGTTGGTGATAATTTTTCTGTGCAAGCCAATTTAATGGATAAAAATACAGTTTGGCCAGCAATGGCAAAAGCTTTTGAGCAAACCAAAGGAAGTTTAGCAGAGCGTATGTTAGCAGCTATGGAAGTAGCTCAAAAAGAAGGCGGAGATATAAGAGGAAAACAATCGGCTGCTATTTTGGTTGTTAAAGCAAAAAGTACAGGAAATAGTTGGCAAGATAAAGTAGTTGATTTACGAATTGAAGACCATGCAAATCCTATTCAAGAAATGAGACGCTTATTAACAATACATACGGCGTATGAATTTATGAATAAAGGTGACGCTGCTGTTGAAACTGGAAACAATAAACTTGCGAAAGAGCATTATATGCATGCGCAAGAATTAAATCCAACAAATTTAGAAATGCAATTTTGGTATGCCATAACTTTGGCAAATAATGGTGAATTAACACAAGCAAAAGCTATTTTAAAAAAAATATTTGAGCAAGATTCTAATTGGAGAACCTTAACTCCAAGATTGGTAAAACCTAAATTACTTCTAGTTTCAGAGGATGATTTACAAGAAATTTTAAAATTGTAATTCCATGAAAAAAGTGCTTCTAGGAGTTTTAGTAGGTATTATTTTAATACAGTTAATAAGGCCTAATAAAAACGACTCTCAAAACAATACCAATCATATTTCAACAATTGCACCAATACCTTCAGAAGTTGAAGCAATATTAAAAACTTCGTGTTATGATTGTCATTCAAATTCAACAATTTATCCATGGTATAGTGAAATTGCACCCGTTTCTTGGTATTTAGCAAGTCATGTAAATGATGGAAAGGAACACCTAAACTTGTCTGAATGGACAACTTATAACAGCTATCAAAAAGAACATATTCTAAATAATTTTGAAGAAGTTTTAGTGCGTCATCAAATGCCTTTAAAAAGTTATTTGTTAGTACATAAAGAAGCTGAAATGTCAAAAGAGCAATATAATACGTTAATTGCTTGGGTAAAAACGCTGGAGAAATAATAATTTATGAAAGTACAATTTTTAATGTTTTTATGTTGTTTTAATATGTTGTTATTAACAGCACAAGAAAGCATCAATCAAGTTAATGAGAGTGGAGCACGTGAAGGTATTTGGAAAAAAGAGTACCCAAATGGAAGAATTCGATATCAAGGTCAGTTTAAAAATGGAAAAGAAATAGGTGTTTTTAAATATTACAGCATTCGTTCATCAAAACATCCTATTTTAATCAAAACATTTTCTAAAGAAAATAATTTGGCTGAAGTGGTTTTTTATACCGAAAATGGCGTGATAGAAAGCAAAGGTGTTATGGATGGTAAAAACCGTGTAGGACAATGGCTTTATTATCATAAAGATGGTGTAACAATTTTGTCTGAAGAAAATTATGAAAACGGAGTTTTAAATGGTGTTTCTAAAACATTTTATAAAACAGGAAAACCTACAGAGATTTTATATTATAAAAATGGAAAACTTCATGGAAATATGCAACGTTTTGCTGACAATGGCGTTTTAATTGATGATGTGAATTATGTAGATGGTAAATTAAATGGGCTTGCAAAGTTTTATAATTTAAAAGGTGAATTAATTTATACAGGAATGTATAAAAATGATGAAAAAATAGGGAAGTGGGAATATTTTAATGAAGAGGAAACCAAAGATAAATCTATTTTAAAACAATAATTAAAACCATTATGACATTAAATCCTTTAGTTTCAGTGAAATGGCTTGCTAAAAATTTAGATATTCCAAACTTAGTTATATTAGATGCAAGTACTCAAAAAAATGCATCAAAATTAGTACCTAAATATTTGGGTGTGCAAATTAAAGGAGCACGTATTTTTGATATGGAATCAACTTTTTTTGATGAAGAAAATCCAATTCCTAATATGATGCCTAATCCTAAAGTGTTTGAAACAGAATGTCAAAAATTGGGAATTCATTCTAATAGCATAATTGTAATTTATGATAATTTAGGAGTTTATACCAGCCCAAGAGCCAGATGGATGTTTAAAGCTATGGGACATCAATATGTAACGGTTTTAAACGGAGGCTTAACTGCTTGGAAAGAGGCTGGCTATGCGTGTGAAGAAAAAAAAGAAAAAACGTATAAGTTAGGAGATTTTAAAGCATTGCATCAACCTAATTTGGTGAGAGATTCTAAATTTATATTAAACAATCTTCAAAATAAAGAAGTGCTGGTTGTTGATGCTCGTAGTAATGATCGTTTTTTAGGTGAAAGTCCAGAGCCTAGAGCAGGAATGGCAAGTGGCCATATTCCAAACGCAATTAGTTTTCCATACAAGCAAGTGTTAGAAGAAGGGAAAATGAAATCGAAAAACGATTTACTTCAATTAATAGAAGATTTAAAGGTTGACAATAAAGAACTTGTTTTTACTTGTGGCTCAGGCGTTACAGCGTGTATTATTTTATTGGCTTTTGAATTGGTAAACGACAATCAAAAATCGTTGTACGATGGTTCTTGGTCTGAATGGGGACAACTAGGAAAGTTTCCTGTTGAGGTTGGATAAATTCATACTTTTTACAATTTTAAGTAGGTTGTTTTAGCCCTAAAATGATTAAGGATTTACTTTTAAAATTAACTTTTCTTTATAAAAGTAATGCGTAACTTTGCAAACTAAATTTTATAAAATGAAACGTGTAATTGTTGGACTTTCTGGAGGTGTAGATAGTAGTGTTGCTGCTTATTTATTAAAAGAGCAAGGTTATGAAGTTATTGGCTTATTTATGAAAAATTGGCACGATGATTCTGTGACTATTTCTAACGAATGTCCGTGGTTAGAAGATAGTAATGACGCTATGATTGTGGCTGAAAAGTTAGGAATTCCGTTTCAAGTAGTAGATTTAAGCGAAGATTATAAAGAGCGTATTGTAGATTATATGTTCAATGAATACGAAAAAGGACGTACACCAAACCCAGATGTATTGTGTAATCGTGAAATTAAATTCGATGTGTTTTTAAAAATAGCATTGGAATTAGGCGCAGATTATGTTGCAACCGGACATTATTGTAGAAAAGGAGAAGAAGAAATTGAAGGTGAACCAGTTTATAAATTATTGGCTGGTAAAGATGACAATAAAGATCAATCGTATTTTTTATGTCAATTATCTCAAGATCAATTAGCAAAAGCGTTATTTCCTATTGGAGAATTAACAAAACCTGAAGTACGTAAAATAGCTGCTGAGCAAGATTTAATTACTGCCGATAAAAAAGATTCTCAAGGATTATGTTTTATTGGTAAAGTGCGTTTGCCAGAATTTTTACAGCAAAAGTTAATGCCTAAAGAAGGTGTAATTGTTCAAATTCCTGCAGATTCTGAAATATACAATCGCAAAATCCCTTCATTTGGTTCAGAAGAAGAAAAGTTACAGTTTTTCAGTGAAAAATATAAGTATAATGTAGCTGATGGAAAGGTTGTTGGAAAACACCAAGGAGCACATTATTTTACAAAAGGGCAGCGTAAAGGATTGGCTGTTGGGGGTACTAAAGAACCTTTGTTTGTAATTGATACTGATGTAAATGAAAATGTAATTTATACCGGAGAAGGTAAAAATCATAAAGGATTATACCGTAAAGTGTTATTTGTTTCTAATGAAGAATTGCATTGGATTCGTACCGATTTGGCTTTAAAAAATGGTGAAACAATGGAGGTGTTATCAAGAATTAGATACCGTCAAAAATTAGAAGAAGCCACTTTACATAAAGTTGAAACAGGAATGTTTGTATCGTTTAAAAACGCACAATCTGCCATTACTGAAGGTCAATTTGTGGCTTGGTACTTAAATGATGAGTTGTTGGGCTCTGGAGTAATTTCATAAATTTTTACAGATTTTTGAGTTTTTAACTCAATAAAAAGTAGTAAATTTAGTTCATAATTAAGCCCCGCAATAATTGAAAAAAACACTACTTATACTTACACTCTTCTTTTCTGTTTTTAGTTTGAAGGCTCAAACTGAAGATGCTTGGGTGTATTTTACAGACAAGCCAAGCGAAAAAGAGTTTTTAAGTTCTCCTTTAAAAATGTTGACACAACGGTCTTTAGATAGAAGAATACGTTACAATATTAGCTTAGATTTTAAAGATATTCCGGTTGAAGAATCCTATGTGCTACAACTTAAAACTACTGAAGGCATTAAAATTTTAGCGCGTTCTAAATGGTTAAATGCCTTACACGTGCAAGGTTCACAAGAAGCAATTACTAGTTTATTGGATAATAATTTTGTAGCTAGCATTCAATTTGCAAATAAATCATTGAGTTCTATTGAAAAAGGTTCAACTTCAAAAAAAACTGTAAGTAAAAAAAATAAATTCGAGGTCTTAACAGATTTTGATTACGGAAAAGGTGCCACTCAAATAAATATTATGAAGGGTGAAGTTTTGCACGAAAATAATTTTACAGGTGAAGGTGTACAAATTGCTGTGATTGATGGTGGTTTTCCAAATGTTGATACTTTTTTGAGCTTTGAACGAATTAGAAATAACAATCAAATATTGGGAGGATACGATTTTGTGAATAGAGATTCCAATTTTTATACAGGAGATTCGCACGGAGCAACAGTTTTATCTACAATAGCTGGCTATGTTGAAGATGAGTTTGTAGGTACGGCACCTGATGCTCATTTTTATTTATTTATTTCAGAAGATGTTGATATTGAGTCTCCTTTAGAAGAAAGTTTATGGGTAGAAGCCGCCGAAAAAGCAGATAGTTTAGGTGTAGATATTATAAATACATCATTAGGTTATAGCACTTTTGATAATCCTGATTACGACTATACATACGAAGATATGGATGGGAATACAGCATTTATTAGTCGTGGTGCTGAAATTGCTTTTTCTCGAGGGATGATACTTGTAAATTCAGCAGGAAATGAAGGTACTGATGCTTGGCATTATGTGACTGCTCCCGCTGATTCCAAATCGGTATTGAGTGTTGGAGCGGTATATTCTTTTGGAGTAATTGCGGTTGCACCTTTTAGTTCGTTTGGGCCAACAGCTGATGGTCGTTTAAAACCAGATGTTAGTGCAATTGGTGCTTTTGGTACTGGAATTGATGCCTCAGGGAACGTAACAAGATCTTTGTTTGGAACTTCATTTGCATCGCCAATTTTGGCTGGTTCTATTGCATGTTTATGGCAAGCGTTTCCCCAAAAAACAAATGCAGAGATAACTCAATTGGTAAAAGAGTCTGCACATTTATATTTGAATCCTACCGATCAACAAGGATATGGTGTTCCAAATTTTGAAACAATTTTTAATATTTTAATTGAAGAAATTCCTGAAATTGAGTTAGAAAACGTACAACCTTTTCCAAATCCAGTAGAAAATGAATTAAACTTTAAGTTTTCTACATCAACTGTTAGTGAAGTTGAAGTGGTAATTTATAATTTATTGGGACAAATGGTTTCTAAAGAAATGGTTTCAAAGTTGTACCCAGTAAAAGATATTTCTTATTTAGCTAAAGGCGTGTACTTGTTGCAATTGTCTTATAATAATCAAAAACAAACAATAAAACTCATAAAAAAATAACATGAATCACCGTATTACACAATTATTTAATATAAAGTACCCAATAATTCAAGGAGGAATGGTTTGGAATAGTGGTTGGAAATTAGCTTCAGCAGTTAGTAATGCAGGTGGTTTGGGCTTAATTGGTGCCGGTTCAATGTATCCGAATGTATTACGCGAACACATTCAAAAGTGTGCAAAAGCAACCAATAAACCTTTTGGCGTAAATGTGCCTATGTTGTACCCAAATATTGAAGAAATTATGCAAATAATTGTGGAAGAAGGAGTTAAAATAGTATTTACTTCCGCAGGGAATCCTAAAATTTGGACTTCTTTTTTACAAGAAAAAGGAATAAAAGTGGTGCACGTAGTAAGCAGTGTAAAATTTGCTGTAAAGTCTGAATTAGCTGGTGTTGATGCCGTAGTTGCTGAAGGTTTTGAAGCGGGCGGACATAATGGAAGAGAGGAAACTACAACGCTAACATTGATACCAATGGTAAAAGAAAAAGTAAAAATTCCTGTAATTGCTGCTGGTGGAATTGCAACAGGAAGAGGTATGTTAGCAGCAATGGTGTTAGGTGCAAACGGTGTGCAAATTGGAAGTAGATTTGTGGCGAGTGTTGAGGCATCATCACATATTAATTTTAAAGAAGAAGTGGTAAAAACACAAGATGGTGATACTTATTTAACCTTAAAAGAATTGGCACCAGCACGATTGATTAAAAATCAATTTTTTAATGAGTTACAAGAGCTTTACAAACAAAAACCAACAGTTGAGCAAGTAAGAGAGAAATTAGGAAAAGGTAGAGCTAAAAAGGGAATGTTTGAAGGCGATTTAGAAAATGGAGAATTAGAAATAGGGCAAATTGCTGGATTAATTCATGAAATTAAACCAGCGGCTGAAATTGTTGAAGAAATTATTGAAGAATTTAATGAGGTAAAAGCTTCATTTTGCTAATAAAAGCTATTTTGATTCTTTTTTTGAAGGCATTGGTCCACGTAAATGTATAATCAAACCATTTAAAAAGTTACGTAATAGTTGATCACCACATTCCATATATTTTGGATGGTCTTCTTTTCTAAAAATTGCACCAAGTTCACTTTTAGAAATGTTAAAGTCTACAAGTTTGCAAATGGCTACAATATCTGTATCACGTAATTTGTGAGCTACACGTAGTTTTTTAAAAATATCATTATTTGTTAATCCCATTTGGCAAAGTTACTACTTTTTTAATTCTAATTGAATTTGTTTTCTACTTGGTGAAAATTAATTTTATAGCTACAATAAGCATAAAAAAACCAAATATTTTTTTCAAGGTACGTTGGTCTATTTGTAGTGCTAATTTAGAACCTAAAAAACCTCCAATTATAAATAATAAGGAAACAGTTAAAGCAACTCTCCAATCAATATTTCCGCCAGTTCCGGAGGTATGATAATTATAAACCGCTAAAAAGGTTACCGGAGGTAACATAACCGCTAAACTTAAACCTTGTGCATTGTGTTGTGTAAGTCCAAGAAATAAAACAAAAAGAGGTACCATAATAATACCGCCACCAACGCCTACTAAACCACTTAAAACACCTGCTAAAAGTCCAATAATGATAAGAGTGATAATTGTTGATAGAGTCATTTTCATATTGCTTAAAGTGGAATTTTTATTTCATATAATCTTCTTGAAGCATTGTTTAATTTATTTTCACGTAACCAAGGGTTGTGTAGTTTCAAGGTTTTATAGTTGATACCCATTTCTTTTGAAAAACGAGCAATATTTGTAATAACAGTGTCTACTTTTACAGTACGTGTGGCTTCTAAATTATACAAATCATTGTCTTCTAAAATGAAACCATATTTTGTTGGATTCGATAAAATTTCTTTAACGGCAACCATTCTTGGGATATAACGTTGCGTTTCTTCAGGTAATAATAAATCATAATAACTGTCAACTAATTGAGTATTCATTCTTTTTGAAATTCCTGCATTACCAGCGTTATAAGCTGCAGCAGCTAAAGTCCAACTTCCAAAACGTTCTTTTGCCTTTAGTAAATAATTACAAGCAACTTGGGTAGCTTTTTCAAGATTATAGCGTTCGTCTACATTGGTGTTTATTTCTAATCCATTTTCTCTTCCTGTAGCTTTCATAATTTGCCAAAAACCACGTGCTCCGGCAGGTGAAGTTACATTTTGTAAGCCACTTTCTATTACGGCTAAATATTTAAAATCATTTGGAACACCATTTTTCTCTAAAATAGGCTCAATAATTGGAAAGTATTTATGTGCTCTTTTAAAAAGGAGTAAACCATTTGATTGCCAGTAGGTGTTTACCAATAATTCTCTATCAATACGCTCTTTAATATCTTCTTTTTCAAGAGGAACAAGTTCACCCGCAAAATTCAAGTTTGAAGGAATTTTTAAGGCCTTAATTTGATAAGATTCACTTGTGTTTTTTTCATTATCGGTAAGAATAATTTCTTTTGAAATAGCTTCTTTTTTTGTCGAAAAAATAAATAACGAACTTATTAATACAATAGCAACTAAGCCTAAAATTTTTCCTGAATTTTTCATGATTTCCCCAAATTTAATGATTTGCTCAAAGTACAAATTTATTCGCATTTGATGAAAGAGTACTTCTAATTTTAACAATTAAATAGCTTCTGAAATTAATTTGCTAATTGTTTTTGCTTTGAAAATGATCATTTCGTGTGTTCCGTTTTTAACAAGAATACAATTTTTTATATGTTTAATTGGAAAAATATGATCATCTGTTCCGTGGATATGAACACAATTTTTTAAAGGTTCTTTCTGGTTCCATTTTAAAACATTTTCTATAGACCAATTCAAGTACAACTCATCTCTAACAGATAAATATTCCTTATACAATTTTACTCTTTTTTTGGCAAAATCTCCGAAAGCATATTTTGCGTACTCTTCAAATTTAGAAACAGATTTTGAAGGAAATAGTTTATATAATTGCGTTTTTTGAATTATTTTTAATCGGTTTGGAAGCTCGTTGCTCGATTTTATGGTAGAAATTAAAATGATTTTTTTAACGTTTAAAAAATGACTCATTTCTTGAACCAAAATCCCTCCAAATGAAACACCAACTAACACCGGGTTTTCTTCAGTAACAAATGCAGCCATTCTTTGTGCGTAGTCTTGTAACGTTTCTTGTACTGAGGTTGGTAGAATCCACTCTAAATAATGTATTTCAAATTTAGCTGTAGGAAGTTTTAAATACTCAAATATTTTTGGGCTTGCTGCCAAACCAGGCATTAAATAAATATGAGTTTTTTGTGTTTCCATTAGCTATTCATAATATCTAAAATAATTGGTTTTAATCCGCTAAAGAAAAATTCAACAGCAATTACCATAACAATTAATCCCATTAAACGCATCATAACTTTATTACCTGTTTCTCCTAACTTGTCGCTAATTGTGCTTGCGCCAATAAGTATTAAATAGGTGAGTAGCAATACAAATGCTATTACAGCTATTAAAACAGTTTTATGTTGAATGTCATGAGAGTCTTCCATTAAAATAATGGCATTTGTAATTGCTCCAGGTCCACAAATCATTGGGATTGCCAAAGGTGTTATTGAAATATCGTCTACATATGCATTTATTTTTTCTTCATCTTTTGTATGTTTAAAAGAACCCAAACGTGCTTGTAGCATGTCCCAGCCCATCATAAAAAAAATAACACCACCTACAATTCTAAAACTATTGACAGAGATTCCAAAAAAAATAAATAATATTTGACCTGAAAATGCAAATGCCAAAATGGTTAAAAAAGCTACAATTGTGGCTTTTTTTGCTGTTTGTTTTCTACGTTTTTTACTTAATGTAGACGTCATTGTCATAAAAATAGGCATGGTGCCTAATGGATTTATGATAGTAAAAAATGCGGTAAAAACTAAAATCGCAAATGTATATAAATCAGTCATTTGTAAAAAAAATTAAATAAACACAGGGGTTTTAATCCAGTTAAAACGTACTACACCATCTTCATCAATTTCTGTTAAAGTAATTTCTTGTAAGGTATTCACCAACTCCGGGTTCCAAGGGGTTTTTACTTTTACATAGTTTTGGGTAAAGCCGTGTATAAAACCATCTTTGTTTTCACTTTCAAACAATACCGTTAAATCATTTCCTAATTGACTTTCATAAAAGGCTCTACGTTTTTTTACAGACAGTCCTCGTAACATTTTACTGCGTTTTGCACGCACTTTTTTAGGTACAACACCTTTCATATCAAAAGCTTCTGTATTTGGACGTTCAGAGTAAGTGAATACGTGTAAATATGAAATATCTAATTCGTTTAAATAATTGTAGGTTTCTAAAAATAATTCATCGGTTTCACCAGGAAATCCAACAATAACATCAACTCCAATACAAGCATTAGGCATTACTTTTTTAATAGCTTCTACACGATTGTCGTAGGTTTCACGTAAATAACGACGTTTCATTAACTTCAATAATGTATCACTTCCACTTTGTAATGGAATGTGAAAATGCGGCACAAAACTATTGGAGTTTGCAACAAAATCAATGGTTTCATTGGTTAATAAATTAGGTTCAATAGATGAAATTCGTAAGCGATGAATTCCATCAACAGTATCTAAGGCTTGTACCAACTCATTAAAGGTATGCTCGTGTTTTTTGTTACCAAATTCGCCTTTTCCATAATCACCAATATTTACACCAGTAAGCACAATTTCTTTAATTCCTTTTTCTGAAATTTCTTTGGCGTTTTTTAAAACGTTTGCCAATTCATCACTTCTAGAAATACCACGTGCTAAAGGAATGGTACAGTAAGTACATTTATAGTCGCAACCATCTTGTACTTTTAAAAAGGCACGTGTTCTATCACCAATAGAATAAGACCCAACATAAAAATCTGCATCTTCAATTTCACAAGAGTGCACTTCGCCCATTTCATTTTTAGAAAGGTCGTTTATATAATCAGTTACTTTAAATTTTTCAGTAGCACCCAATACCATATCAACACCGTCAACAGCTGCTAATTCTTCGGGTTTTAATTGTGCATAACAACCAATTGCAATTAAAAAAGCATTTTGGTTTTGTTTTAATGCCGATTTTACAATGGATTTAAAACGTTTATCAGCATTATCTGTTACCGTACAGGTATTAATAACATAAATATCAGCTTTCTCATTAAATTCAACACGTTCAAAGCCTTCGTTTTGAAAACTACGTGCAATTGTAGAGGTTTCTGAAAAATTTAGTTTACATCCTAGCGTGTAAAATGCGACTTTTTTTTGTGCGCTCATTCTTGTACATTTATCGGATGCAAATTTACAATATTATTGATGATATTTGAAACCAATCGGCTTAGAGTTCGAAAATTAACAATTTCTGATATTAACGACTTTCATAAAATGCAAAGTGATACCGCTGTGATGCGCTATATTACAGGAAAAGTAGCTACTTTTGAAGAAAGCTCTGTTAAATTGAATGAGTGGATTTTTGGATATGAAAATAATAATGTGAAATGGCCGTATGCTGTTGAATTAAAGGAAGATGGAAGTTTTATAGGGATTTGTGGAATTATTGAAAAAAATGAAATTGGGTATCGGTTTTTAAGGGAATATTGGCATCGTGGGTTCGGAACAGAGTTAGTTGAAAGTTTACTTGTTTTTTCAAAACAAATAGGTTTAAAAAAATTAAAAGCCAATGTAATTATTGAGAATGTAGGTTCATATAAAATTTTAAAGCGCGCCGGATTTGTTGTTGTTAAAGAAGATATTTGTAAATACACTAAATTACCTGAATATTTAATGCACTTAGATTTATGATTACAAATACCCCAAAACCACCATATTATGCCGTTATTTTTTCTAGCGTTAGAACCGATGTTGATGAAGGGTATAACGAAACTGCTGAAAGAATGGAAGAATTAGCGAAACAGCAAGAAGGATTTTTAGGCGTAGAATCTGCAAGAAATGAAGTTGGTGTTACTGTTTCTTATTGGGAAAGTTTAGAAGCTATTTTAAATTGGCGAAATAACGCAGAACATACATTGGCAAGAACAAAAGGAAAAGAAATGTGGTATAAAACATATCAATTACGAATTTGTAAAGTTGAAAGAGCATATGATTTTGAGAAATAGTTTTAAGAGGTTGAGCAGTAATGAAACCTTTTTTTTAATGAAAGGAATTTTTATTAAAGCTTTTGGAGTACGCTCAGTCACTGTACTTATGCTATGTTTAATATTGATTTCTTGTAGTTCAAAAACTTCAAATTTTAAAGATTCACAAGTGTTTAGATACAACGAACACGCAAATATAACAACGTTAGATCCTGCTTTTGCTAAAGATTTACGAACCATTTGGGTAACGGGGCAATTGTTCAATGGTTTGGTAAAATTAGATGATAAGTTGGAAGTGCTACCTGATTTAGCTGAGTCTTGGTCAATTTCAGAAGATGGGAAAACCTACCGTTTTAAGTTGCGAAATGATGTGAAATTTCATAAACATAAATTGTTTGGAAAAGATTCTACTAGAAATGTGATTGCCAAAGATTTTGAATACAGTTTTAGTAGGTTGTTAGACCCTAAAGTTGCGTCTCCAGGGAAATGGGTGTTAGAGTTTGTTGAAAAGTATGAAGCCGAAAATGATAGCACGTTTATAATTCAATTAAAACAACCGTTTCCTCCGTTTTTAAGTATTTTAAGTATGCAATATTGTGCTGTGCTTCCAAAAGAAGCAGTAGATTATTTTGGTGATAATTTTAGAGCAAACCCAATAGGAACAGGCCCATTTCAATTTAAATTATGGGTAGAAAACACCAAGTTGGTTTTTAGAAAAAATCATCAGTATTTTGAAAAAGATGAAAGCGGAACAAGTTTACCTTATTTGGAAGCAGTTGCCATTACATTTTTGCCAGACAAGCAAAGTGAATTTTTGCAATTTATTCAAGGTAATATTGATTTTATGAGTAGTATAGATGCTTCTTACAAAGATGATTTATTGACTTCAGAAGGAAAGTTGAAAGCACAACATGTTGAAAAAATTGATATGATTACGGGACCTTATTTAAATACAGAATATTTAGGGGTTTATTTAGATGCAGATGAAAAGGAAGTAAATGCTTTAAAAATTAGAAAAGCCATTAATTACGGTTTCAATCGTGAGAAAATGATTAAATATTTAAGAAATGGTATAGGTACACCTGCGATTAATGGGTTTATTCCAAAAGGTTTACCTTCTTTTAATGAAATGGAAGGTTATACATACCAGCCTCAAAAAGCTAAAGAATTGGTGCAATCTTATATGGAAGAAACAGGAAATATGAATCCGTCCATAACCATTAGTACCAACAGTCAATATTTAGATTTGTGCGAATACATTCAGCGTGAAGTTCAAAAAACGGGCTTGGAAGTGAAAATAGATGTGATGCCACCATCAACGTTAAGGCAAACAAAAGTAAATGGAAAGTTGAGTATTTTTAGAGGTAGCTGGGTAGCCGATTATCCGGATGCGGAGAATTATTTATTTATATTTCATAGTAAGAATTTTTCACCAAACGGACCAAATTACACGCACTATAGCTCAAAAGAATTTGATGCTTTATATGAAAGTTCTATTCAAATTGTTGATACTAAACAAAGACGCGCTATGTACCAAAAAATGGATAGTATGGTCATGGCTTCAGCAGCCGTAATTCCTTTATATTACGATGAGGTAGTGCGTTTTACACAGAAAAATATTTCTGGTTTAGGAATTAACCCAATTAATCATTTAGATTTATCTAGAGTAAAAAAGAACTAGCGAAAAATTCTATGAGTAGTAGGAGTTTTTAAAAGAAATTAATAATCACTGTTATGAAATGATATTGATATCTTTATTTGAAAACTAAACTTTAATCACGAAATGGTTTAATTTTGAGTTGTTTGTAAAGTGTAAAGCTAACTCTAAAATTAAGTTTTACATTGTTAATTTCAAATTAATATATGACCATTTAATTTTCTAACTTATTTCCTTTTGGAGCATTAAATATATCATATTGAATGGCTTGAAGTAATAACTGAAATCCTAAAATAATTGAAAGTGTAATTATCATAATGGTTCCTGTAGGAGTAAACTGATTAATTGAGGCATATTGAATCCATTTAAAGGTTCCAAAAATAATTCCAAATAAAAATAGTGGAAACCCAAAAAGTAAATAAATGGAACCAATATTAAAATCATATATAAAATACTCTTTCAGAATTCTTTTAACAAAAGTTTTGGACAACCTTCCTAAAAAAACAAAAACCATTTTAAAGACATTCATATTTGATTTTTCATCTGCATAAATAGCAGGCATTGATATATCTTTTATTCGTATTTTTTGAAAATAAAATTCTGCTAAAAGTGATGTTTCAAAATAATATCTATTTGATAGTTTAGAAAAGTCTATCTTTTTTAACATTTCCACTTTTACCGCTATAAAACCATTTGTTGGATCAAAATTATGCCAATATCCAGTTGCCATTTTTACTAAAAAGGAGAGTATTAGGTTGCCCATAGTTCTTATAATAGGCATTTTCTGTAGTGCTTTTCTATTTTTAAAACGATTTCCTTTGGTTACATTCAGTTTATTATGAACAATAGGGTTTAATAAATCTGGCAGGTAATTTAAATCCATTTGGTCATCAGCATCAACTTTAACAACAATATCAATTTCTATTTCCTTAGCAAATTGAAAGCCATTTTTTGTTGCCCCTCCAACGCCTAAATTTATTTCATTTTCTAGGAAATAACATTTTACATTTTTATTTAAAGTTTCTAAAATTTCTTTTTTAGGTAGTGGTTCTAAACTTTTATCATTAACAATTATAACTGCATGTATATACTCAGGAATTTTTGAAATTACTGATATAATTTGATTAGATGCGTTATAGTAAGGAATTACAATTGCAACTTTAGAATTTTTCAAATCATTTTTTACCATGTTTCTATTTTTTATAATAGTTAATTATACTTTTGTGATATAGCATATTTTAAATTTCCATTGGCTAACCTATGCGCTGGTTCTAATTTAATTGCTTTATTACAAGCTTCAACGGCATTGTCGAATTCTTTTAATTGGTTATATGCTGCACATATATTATTGTAGGCATCAGCACTTGGATTTATTTGAATTGATTTTTTTGCCTCTTTAATACACAATTTATATTCTCCTAGTTGATAATGTTTTAAACTGTTTTCTAAAAACTTATTAGAAAGTTCTTTAGAAGAAAGTATTTTTTGTTTTGAGTTTATTTTACTTAATTCTTTGTTTGGTATTATTTGAGCTGCGTATAATAAATTATATCCTATCGGGTCGTAAATGTTATACTTTACAAAATAATTATTAAAAGATTTATAACCATTGTAAATTAAAAACATTAACCCAGAGTATAATATAATGTCTTTCCAATAGATTAAACCTTTATAATTATTATAAACATTCATAATAAATAGACCAGAAAAAATACATAATAAGAACTCATTCATTAGAAGAAATCGAACATTTTTTGGTATAAACGAATACAAAATTATCAAGTATAAAAACAATGCTATAATTACCATATTTTCTAATTTTTTTTCACGGTTGATAATACAGTAACCAATAAAAAATATTCCCATTGTTGAAACAAAAGGTGACAGTAATAAAAAGTCTATTAAATATTGAAACCAAGGTCCATTGCCAAATTTATTCATGTAATGATTACTTGAGTTAAATAGTATTTTTAAAATTTCAATTAAAATATCTAAGCCTTGAAATAAAATAAGATCAACTATTCCAACAACTAAAAAAGGAGTAATGCAGCAAATGAATATTTTGGATAAGGAAATTTTTTCATTTTTTAATTTTAAAAATAAAAGGATAATAAAATAAAATGGAATCAGAAAAAATGCAGTTTCTTTAAAAAAGCAAGAAATGCTTAGAAAAGCTGTAAATAAATAAAAATTTTTATTGCTGGAGTTATTTATGTAATATAAGAATTGAAATAAGGCTAATATTGTATAAAATAGACTTTCTATATCAATTAAAGCTCTTTTTGACATTCCAGTAATTAAAGGGCTAATAGAGAGTAGTATAACAATGTAAAAAACACTGTTTGTTCCCCATATTTTTTTTATATACCAATTTGAACATAATAATATTAATATAAAATATATCCAAGATTTTAAAGAAAGCATAAAAATAGAGTCCTTTATTTTTAATAGAATTGCAGTACTTATAGTATGGCCAATTCTTAAAGGGTGAGGTTCAAGTTGTTTAGAAGAGTCTTGAACATAATTTTTGGCTAATATTTGGAAGCCGGAAAATCCGTTTGTTAAAATAGTTTTACCCTGTCTGTAGTATGTACCTTCATCTGCACCTAATTTGTATTCATTTAATTTTGGAAAAACGCTATAAATGTAAACAGAAGAAGCTATTATTAAACAAGTTAATAAAATTTTATGTATCAATTCTTTATTCATTTAATGTTTTAATATTATTTAAAGCATATTTTAAATTTCCATTGGCTAACCTATGCTCTGGTTCTAATTTAATTGCTTTATTCCCAGCTTCAATGGCATTTTCGAATTCTTTTAATTGGTTATATGCCGCACATATATTATTGTAGGCATCAGCACTTGGATTTATTTGAATTGATTTTTTTGCTGCATTTATGCAAGCTAAATAATTTCTATCATTATAAAAGGTTAAGCTTAAATTTAAGAAATAATTAGATGTCCTATTTTTAGCTGATGGGTTTAGCAAACTATCCATGTTTTTTTTAGCCTTAGTAGCATTTGCTAAATTATTTTGGGCAAGTTTATAATCTGGTTTAAGGCTAATAGAATTATTATAAGCTTTAATTGCTAGGTCATATTCTTTTAACATATAATGGGCAATTCCAATATTATTATAAGCATCAGGATAATTACTTTTAAGTTGTAAAGCTGAGTTTGCAGCACTTATGGTCCCTCTAAAATTATTATTTTGAAAATATTTAAAACTTAGGTTGAGGTATTTTTCAGGACTTGGGTTGTTTTTAGTCTCTTCTTCCAAAATCATAAGAATTGATTCTTTATTGATTGAGATGTCTAAATATTTTAATGCCTTGTCGTTATTTGGTAGTTTTTTAAGAATTTTTTCCGCTAATTTATTAAGCTTCTCCCAATCATTTTTTTTATGATATAATTCCAATAATAAAAAATTTGCTTTGGTATAGGTTGGAGAAATGTTTAACGATTTTAGTAAAAATTCTTCACCTTCTTCTAGTCTGCCTTCATCGATTAAAAATTTCCCATAAAAAAACAATGTTTTATGTGATGTAGGAGTAAGTTGAATTGCTTTTTTATAGTAATTTTCTGCGGCTATATTATTCCCTATAGCTTTTGTTGCAATTCCTAAATTAATGTATAAACTAGCATAATTAGGATTTAGCTCTAAGCCCTTGTTGAAATATGTTATAGCTCCATTATAATCACCTTTTCCCATTAAAGCTAAGCCATAATTCATTAATCCTCTACCGTTATTAGGGCTTTTTATAGTTACATCTTTCCATAAACTTAATTCGCTTTTCCACACCTTGTTTCGTTCTCTAATACCATAAGTATGTAAACCCAAAAACAATGTTATTGCTAAAATTATTACACTTTGAATAGTTTTTCTTTCTATATTTTTAGATAAATATTTTTGCGCCAAATAATTTGTTCCAAAAACAAATGCTATTGTTAAGCCAATATATGGAATGAAGGTTCTATGATCGTTTAAAACTTCAGCAAATGGAATAAATGATGATGTTGGTAATAACGAAATAAAGAACCATAATATTCCAAAAGAAAACAATTTAGTTTCTTTCTTTTTAGAAGTTTTTAAAGCAATGTAAAATAATAGGGTAATTAAAATTATACCTGAAATTGCTCGATAATCAAATAATGATTTATAAGCAACCCAATCGGTATCAGCTGACAAATTATAAGGAATAAAATAAGTGACTATATAATGGACCATTACCATTGGTTGAGTAATCAAATAATTAAATTGACTATTTCCACCTGGAGAAAAAGTTGAAGGCATCATATATGAATAAAAAATATAATATATGACAGTTAAGATAAAAGCAGGTAATATTTTAATAAATGATTTTATGCACTTTTTAAATTCATTTTTTCTGTAAAAATGTAGCAAGTCAACATTTTCTTCAAATATTAAAAAATAGAGGAGTAGAAGTGGAGCAAAAACAAAAGCCATTTCTTTTGAGAAAAAACCAATAAATGGAAATATTAAATAAGCTAATTTTTTTCGCCAAAAGCCATTACTTAAATACGCTATTAATCCAGCTAGAACAAAAAGAGCAGATACAATTTCGGCACGTTGAATTATGTAATTTACAGTTTCAGTATTAACACATAATAGACCAAAAAAGGCTGTTACTAATAAAGCCCAAAATTGATTTACCTTAGAAAAATTAATTTTATCTAATAATTTTTTCGTAAATATTAGGAGTAAGGCACAAACTATTAAATATGTTAAAAAAATATGTATGTGAAAAACTTTTGGATTTAAACCGTTTCCTAATTTATAGTCTATGGTATTTTCTAAAGTTGTTAAGGGTCTATAACTTTGATTTGTAGGTAAGGAACTAAAGGTAGTAGCATCTTTAAAAAAGTTAATAATATTTAATTCTTGAATAGCACTATTATTTTCAATAGTATGATTATCATCAAAATGAAAAGAATTTAAGAAGTGGTTTGAGTAAGCAAATAATATAGTAACTAAAGTAAGTGATGCTAAAATTATAAATACAGGATTTTTATATGAATTTTTTTTACTTCTGTTTTTGCCTGTTATTTTATATATATAATCATTTAATTTTTGAAATAATTGAATCATTGAATTTAAAATTATAAATTTTGGATATTCATTTAATTCTAATAATCAAAATGAACTTTATGTGTTAATTAATTTTTTTACTCACTAAAATAGTAAAAATAATATATTTTAAAGTTTTATTCTAACCATCTTTAATAATTAATTAGGCTATAGTAATAAAGCGAACTTTTTTAATATATAAATTCTATTTTATTGTAATTGGTTATAAAATGATTGCCTTTAAAAAAGGAAAACTGAATTAAATGTTTATCGTATTTATAAATTAGTGATACAGTAGGTATAGGCTTTAGAGTTTTTTGTATTTAAAATTATTCAAGCCCTGTAAATATTATTTTTGTGATATATTATTCTAGGAGTATTGTGGATGATTTTGGTTTAGTTTAAACAGAAGAAAAAGTTTTTCTTAGTGTATACTTTAAAAGTAATATTCAATTTTTATAAACTTAATAAGGCGTAATTTCTACTTCAAAAACATCAACTCCGTTTGAGATGTTAAAAAGTTCTTTTGAAAGCATTTTACCACCTGTATAAGGATACGCAGTAATAGGTTCTATACACAGCATATTGGTAGCCGGAGTCCACAACATAAAATTATGAAACCCCTTTGTTTGAATTTTTAAATTCAGCCCATTTTTTTTAACTAGTGAAATTTCTGAAGTATTTAAAACCGGAAAAGCAGTATCTCCACCTTTTTGAATTTCAGGAATGCTAATTTCTTGGCTGTTTGAGGTTACAACTTCGTTTGAATTGCCATTTAACATAAAAGCAGGATGATAACCTAACATAAAAGGCATTCCTTTTTCGGTACTAATTTCAAAGGTAATTTTTAATGAGGAATTGGTTAATGCAATACTTTTTTTGAAGGTGAAATTATAAGGCCATGACACCAATTTAATTGGCGATTTTTCAGGAAACTTTGAATTTTCAATAGCCGTGTAAGCAGCGTATTTTTTTTTGAAAACACAAGTGTTTTTTGTTTGATTTTCTATAGAATAATCGAGTTCTCTTAAAAGCCCGTGCTGGTCTTGATTGTAATTTCCTTTAGGTGTTGTAACTATAAATTTGTTTTCTTTTGAAGGGCCAATAATAGGAAACATTTCCGTATCAGAATTTCTCCAACCAGGATTTCCCTTTTGATGAATTAATTCTTCATTGTTTTTTAGGTAACTCACTAATTCACCTTTTTCAAGAGTTACTGAAGCGGTATTATCAAGACTATGTAGTACAACCAAGTTATTCATTGTTTACTTATTTATTATTTACAAGAATATAATCTAACATTTTTTCAACTAAATGAGCTCTATCTATGCCACGTACATTGTGTTCGTGCATTGGGTATGTAAAAAAGTCAATTTGAACTTTTTGTTTTACAGCTTCTTGTAGCAAAGTCATACTATGTTGTGGTACTACAACAGGATCAACACTTCCGTGAATAATCAACATTTTACCATCTAAATTTTTAATATAGTTGGCTACTTTTGTTTTTTCGTATCCTTCAGGGTTTTCTTGAGGTGTGTCCATATAGCGTTCGCCATACATAACTTCATAATATTTCCAATCTATTACTGGACCACCGGCAACTGCCGTTGTAAATACACCTGGATTGCGTAGCATTAAACTAGTTGTCATAAAGCCACCATAGCTCCAACCGTTTACAGCAATTCTATTTGCATCTACATACTTTAAAGATTTTAAATAGTCAACACCAACCAATTGGTCTTCAATTTCTAAATCGCCTAAATTTCTATGAATAGCACTTTCAAAAGCAAAACCTCTATTTGCAGATCCTCTGTTGTCTAATGTAAATACAATATAATTTTCTTTGGAAGCAAAAGCAGGCATCCACAAACTTGAACCTCCTAACCAAGAATTGGTAACTAACTGCGCGTGTGGACCACCATAAACGTAGACTAAAACCGGATATTTTTTTGAAGCATCAAAGTTTTCAGGTTTTGTGATTTTTGCATATAAATCTGTTCCATCAGCTGCTTTTAAAGTTAAAAACTCTGTAGTTCCTAAAGCATACTTTTTTAAAGGATTTTTAGCTTCATAAATAACTGTTGACTTCATTTTTTTAGTGTCAATAATCTCAATATTTTTAGGAATACTTAAACTACTATAGCTATCAATTAAATAATTTCCTTCAGAACTTAATAAAGTAGTATGTGTACCTTTAGTAGTTGTTAGCTGTGTATATTTTCCAGATTTTAAGTTAATTTTAAAGGTATGTGATTCACGTGGATCAGCTCCTGTACCTGTAATAAAAACCTCTTTCCCATTTGCTGAAAAACCTAAAATACCAGTAACAACCCATTTAAAGTTCGTTAATTGTTTAACCAAAGTTCCTTCAGTAGTGTATTCATAAATATTCATAAATCCATCACGTTCACTTAACCATAAAAAGTTATTGTTGCTTTTTGGTAAAAACACGGCATCAAATTCAGGTTCGGTCCATTTATCGTTGGTTTCTTCAAACAAAGTATGTATCAATTCACCAGATTTTACACTGTATTTGTTGTACCAAAAGTGGTTTTGGCCTCGGTTAATTTCAGCTACTAACACATATTTTTCATCTGGAGACCAAGATAAGTTGGTTAAGTAGTGCTCATCTGAAGTATCAATGTTTAAATAAACAGTTTTGTTTTTTTGTAAACTATAAATACCAATTTTGGCTTTTTCACTTCCTTGTCCGGCCATTGGATATTTAATATTTTTTAGTGAGGCAGGGTAGGTGTTAATGTCAACTAAAGGATAGTTAGAAACATTACTCTCATCTTTTTGGTAAAAGGCTAAATAGTTGCCTTTTGGACTCCAAAAAGTACCTTTTACAATTCCAAATTCACTTCTGTGAATTGCCTGACCAGAAACAATGTTTTTATCTTCAATATTGGTAACCGCAATTCTTGGGTTGGTTGCAGTTCCAATATATAAATTATTGTCAAGCGTGTATGCCATTGCTTTTGCTTGGTTGTTGTATTCGGTATTTTCCGCGTGTTGATCAAATGTAACTAAACGTACTTTTTCATTGGTTTTGTAATTGTATGTTTCAATTTGATTGCCTGTTCTAAATGTTATTTCTTCTGAAGAAATTGTAGCAATACGAGGAAACCTTTTTAGTGAGGTATACGTTTTTTGTAATTGTTCTAAGGTTAATTTAGAGGTTACAGTTGACGTTTTAGCGTCAGTAAAAATTAGTTCATTCTCTATTTGGTGTACATAGGTATTTGTGTTTTCAACCCAATGTAAATTATTTAGAGATGAAGGATATAAACCTTTGTAATAACCTAAAACAGCATCTTCAATGCTTAATTCTTTTTGTTGTGAAAATCCTAGAAAGAAGGTATAAATACATAAAAGTGTTACTATTTTTTTCATAAGTTAAATGTTGTTTTTTATCAAATTTTGTTATTTGTGAAGCAAATTATTTATTAAAACTGAAGTCGTGCCATAATTGGAAAATGATCAGAGTATTTTACTTCATAGGTTTTAAAATTGTTTACTTCAATTGTTTCATCAGGTAAAATAAAATCAATTCTAAATGGAAAAGGAAAATCAAAGGTGTTTCCAAAACCTTCACCTGCTTCTTCAAAAGCATCATTTTTTCCGTTTTTTAATTTTTTATAAGCCCAAGAAAAAGCGGTATTGTTAAAGTCCCCGCAAATAATAGATTTATGTTGCAGCCCTTCTAAACTTTTGGTGATTAGTTCAATTTGTTGTTCTTGTGTTGTAAAAGCCTTTTCAATGCGTTGTTTTAATTTTTCTGTATTTTCTTGAGATAATTTTTCTTCTTTTGGAATTATTCTTAACGTTTCTAAATGTACATTGTATACTCTTAAAGTGTCTTTGCCTTTTAGAATATCAACAAAAATTGCATTGTTGTTAGAGTTTTTAAAATTTAAGGAACCCTTATTTATAATTTTGTATTTTGAAAAAATAGCTTGCCCGAAATGATTGTTGTTCTCGACAGTTTTTACATATTTATATGGAAATTTAAAGCCTAGTTTTTTTGCAGAATGAAACTCTTGAAGGCATAAAACATCTGGATCTTTAGCATTTATAAAATTAAATATTTTTTTATCAATATCTTTTTCAGCTATCCAATTGTATAAATTAAACATACGAACATTGTAGCTCATTAATTTTAAATCGTTAGCTAATAAAATTTTCTTTTCATTTAAACTGTAAAAGCTAGAAACGTATTGAAAACCTATAAGTAATGTGAAAATTGAGATAAATATTGCTTTTTTAAGGCGAAGTATCCAGTAAATAATGAACAGCGTATTAAGAACTATAAAAATAGGAATTAGTAAACTTGTAAATGAAATAACGGGAACGGTGTTGGGCGGAATATAATAGCTTAAAAATGAAATTAGGGTAATTCCTGCCAATAAAGAATTGACAAAAAATACCAATTTATCAAAAAGAGATAAGTTTTTCATAGTTTATTTTTTTCCGGCCCTAAATAAAAAATCTTTTTCTTCTTGAGATAAACTCTCGTAACCAGATTTACTTATTTTATCTAAAATATCATCAATTTTACGTTGTTTTGATTTTTCTACAGTGGTTTTAGATGTTCTACTTTTAGATTTGTAAACGGTTTTTAAAGGAGATTTTTTTTTAGGTTTAAATAAGGTTGCAAAATAGTCTATTATTGCTTCAAACCATTTTCCAAGATCGTTTCCTTTTTCTAATTGTTTGGCATAAATATACCCAAAAAGAGCTCCACCTAAATGTGCAATTGCTCCGCCTTTATCTGGAGTTGCTAATTGCAATATACTCATAACTACCCAAATTGCCGCTAATACCCACAATTCAACACTTCCAATAAAACGCAGTTGTAACGCATAGCGTGGAATTTTAGTTGCAATGGCTACAAAAACTGTTGTAACAGCTGCAGAGGCACCAATTAAAGGTGCTCCGTAAGAATTTGTAAGGTAGTAGTAAGTTAAAAAAGAGATTCCTCCAAAAAGACCACCTAATAAATAAAAGTTTAAAAACTGTTTATTTGTGTGGAAATTCAGAAATAAATTCCCAATATAATACAAAACCAGTAAGTTAGATAAGGCGTGAAATAGGCGTTGATGTAAAAAATAGTAGCTGAAAATGGTCCAAGGTTTTTGAATAAAATCAGACAAGTTAGCAGGTAGCGCAAACCAGTTTAAAATAAAACTGTGAAATAGTACGGTAATTAAAAATAAAAATACATTAATGTAAATTATTTTTTCAACTACGTTTGCTTTGTAGTACGCTTGCTTTATGTCGTTTAAAATGTTCAAAATTTAGTTCCAGCGTTTATTGTTAAATTGATTTTTTTTCCAGTACCAAGCTATCAAAAATCCAATTAAGGCTCCTCCAATATGCGCAAAATGTGCTACACCACCACCAAATAAAGAAAATCCTGTAAGTCCTGAAAATAAATCCATAGCAATTAAAGCAGGAATAAAATATTTGGCTGCTATAGGAACAGGGAAAAATATTAAGGCTAATTTAGCATTTGGAAATAACATACCAAAGGCAACTAAAATACCGTAAATTGCACCTGAAGCACCAACAGCAGGTGTATGGTAAATTGCAAAAAAGTCGTTTAAGTCTGCTTCGGTAAGTGTGGCTAATATTCCTGAATTATAACTTCCTGTATCTAATATTTGTTGAATTTCTCCTCCTGAAAGTCCTAAAGAAATCAATTGATCATATACCGAGTTGAACTGATAATAGTTTACCAAGGTGTAAATAGCACCAGCACCCAAACCAGCTGAGAAATAGAAAAATAAAAACTTATCACGTCCCCAAATTTGTTCTAACGGAGTACCAAAAGCATAAAGTCCGTACATATTAAAAAGAATGTGCATAAACCCGCCGTGCATAAACATATGGGTTAAAAATTGCCAAAACCCAAAGTTTGGGTTTTTAGGAAAATACAGTGAAAACATTGTTTGTAATTCTGCATTTTGCATAAAATAAGTGGCAGCAAAAAATATTACATTTAAAATTATTAAGTGCTTTACGGCGTCAGGTATTCTTCCAATCATAGTGTGTTATTCAAACTAATAATTATTAAATTTTTTATCAATTTCGTCAATAGCAACTGTAATAAATGTTGTTTTTCCAAACGGTGATAAATCGGGTTGTTTGCAAATAAATAACTTGTTTACAATTTCTTCTTGTTCTTTTAAATCTAATTTTGTTCCGGTTTTTATAGCTAAACTTTTAGCCAAACTTTTAGCCATTACATCTAATTGACTAAAACTAGCGTTTGGAATGTCATTTTTTATGTCTTCTAAAAGTTGTTCAATAATAATAGCTATTTGGCTTTCGGCGATAGTTATTGGTATTCCTTTAATAACTATGGTGTCATCAGAAATTTTATCAAATAAAAAACCAACACTTTCTAAATCTTCTTTAATTTCTTTAATTAAGTGAATATCAGAAGTGTTAAAACTTATTTCTAAAGGAAACAATAATTGTTGACTCATTGCTTCTTTAACGGTAATGTTTTCTAAAAATTCTTCATATAAAATTCGTTGATGCGCTAAATGTTGATTGATGTAAACAATCCCAGATTTTATGCTACTAACAATGTATTTATTATGAACTTGATAAGTTTTGTTGGTTGAGGTTTCTTCAGTAAATAATGAAGCATTCATTGTTTTAGATTCAACTTCAACAGAATCTGCATCAATTCCTGTATATAAACTTTCCCATTGTTGTGTTGGTTCAGGTTTATACGTAGGTTTAAAGCTTTTTTGTTTTTCTTCTTTAAATGGGTTGAAATCGTGATTTACTGTAACTTTTGGTGTTTGTGCAGGTTTTGCTTTGAAATTGTATGGTGTATCAAAAGATGAACTTCTATCAAAATCTAAAACAGGAGCCACATTGTATTGTCCTAAGCTGTGTTTTACGGTAGAACGTAAAATTGCATACAACGTTTTTTCATCATCAAACTTTATTTCTGTTTTTGTTGGATGAATATTAATATCAATACTTTTTGGAGGTACGCTTAAATACAAAAAGTAAGTAGGGAAGTAGCCACTTGAAAGTAAACTTTCAAATGCACTTGTTACCGCATGGTTTAAATAAGCATTTTTTATAAACCTATCATTTATAAAAAAGAATTGCTCGCCTCTTTTTTTCTTAGCAAATTCTGGTTTTGCTACAAAACCGTTAATAGTTACAATGTCTGTTTCTTCATGAATAGGCACCAATTTTTCATTGGTTTTTTTTCCGAAGATTGCCACAATACGTTGACGTAAATTACCCGAAAGTAAATTGTAAATTTCACTTTCATTGTGATAAAATGAAAAAGCAATAGTTGGGTGTGCTAAAGCTACACGCTGAAACTCGTTGATTACGTGACGTGTTTCAATACTATTAGATTTTAAAAAATTTCTTCGGGCAGGAATATTGTAAAATAAGTTTTTTACAGCAACAGATGTTCCTTTTGAAGTTGAAATATTTTCTTGAGAAATTAAGTTACTTCCTTCAATTTTAATGAAAGTTCCTAATTCATCGTTTTCTTGTTTCGTTTTTAAATCTACATGTGCAATGGCAGCAATAGAAGCCAATGCTTCTCCTCTAAAACCTTTGGTATTTAAATTAAATAAGTCTTCAGCTTTTTTAATTTTTGAAGTTGCATGACGCTCAAAACTAAGTCTTGCGTCAGTTTGGCTCATTCCAATTCCGTTATCAATTACCTGAACCAATGATTTACCTGCATCTTTAATAATTAATTTAATTGAAGTTGCATTTGAATCAATAGCATTTTCAAGCAATTCTTTAACCACAGATGCTGGTCGCTGAACAACTTCACCTGCTGCAATTTGGTTTGCAACATGGTCAGGAAGTAACTGAATGATGTCAGACATTAAAATAAAGTATGAATTTCTAAAATGTAAGCGGCTAAACCAACTAAAGCTGCAATTATAAGCGCTAGTCTTAATGTTGTAGATCGGTCTGTTGCACTTTTTTTGTTTTTAACCCAATCGTTTTTTAAATTATTTTTGGTAAGTCTAATTCTTGTAGCCTCTGTATCTAAACCTCCTTCGCCGTGATGTTCTTGCTCTAATTTTTGCAAACGTTCTTTGCGCTCGTCGTAATAACGAGGTTTGTAATCAAAAACATAGTGCGCACGAGGCTTAAATAATTTACCAAACATAAATTTAAAGTATACTGTAAAACCCAAAAATACAGAATAATTGAGTTGTGGTCAAGTTTAAAAGTAAAGAAGGGTGTTAAAACTCTCTTAAAGCAGCCATTTTTATGGCAGCCACGGCAGATTCAATACCTTTATTTCCGTGTTTTCCTCCAGAGCGATCTAATGATTGTTGCTTATTATTGTCTGTTAACACGCAAAAAATTATAGGTACATCATATTGAATATTTAAATCTTTAATACCTTGGGTAACTCCTTCGCAAACAAAATCAAAATGTTTTGTTTCGCCTTGAATAACATTACCAATAGCAATAATAGCATCTAGTTTTTGAGTTTCAATCATTTTTTTACAACCGTAAATCAATTCAAAACTTCCAGGGACATTCCAACGAATAATATTTTCTTTTAATGTTCCGTGTTCTAATAATGCTTCTTCAGCACCTAAAAATAAGTTTTCAGTAATTTCAGGATTCCATTCTGAAACAACAATCCCAAACCGAAATTTTTTCGCGTTTGGGATTGATGCTTTATCGTAATAAGATAAATTTGTTGTAGCCATTATAGCTTTTTATTTAGAAGCAAATGCTGCTTTGTTGATGTAAATATCAATATTTTTAGCTTCGTTAGAAGTTGGGTAATCGTTTTTAATTTGTGTAAAAACGTCTAGAGCTGTAGAATATTTTTCTAATTTCATTGCAATATTTCCGGCTTTGAACAAAAATAAAGGGCTTGAAAAGTTATTGTCTTTTAAGCTAGCAGCTTTTAAATAATAATCTAAAGCGTCATCTAATTGGTTAATGTCAGCAAATGCATCACCAATAGCTCCTTTAGCAATAGGACCTAATAATTCATCTTCTGAAGAAAAGCTTTCTAAATACTCAATAGCTTCTTTATAATTTTTTATGTTTAAATAAGAAATACCAGCATAGTAATTAGCTAAATTTCCAGCTTTAGTTCCGCTGTATTTTGAAGCAATATCAACAAAACCGTATTTTCCATCAGTACCTTTTAAAGCCAATGTGTATAATGAGTCTGCTGCAACAGAGTTTGTAGCTGCATCTTCAAAATAAGCTTTTGGAAACGCTAATTCATCAGCAGCTTCTTTTTCGTTTGGTGCTTGTACATATTTTTGATATGCTAAATATCCTAATATTACTACAACAATTGTTGCTAGTATTCCAAAAATTGGTTTTTGGTTTTTAATAATCCATTGTTCCGATTTTGAAGCTGTTTCATCTAAAGTGTTAAAAACTTCAGCAGTTGTTGATTCATCTTCAATCTTTGAATTGTGACTTTTTTTAGGTTTACTTCCAGTCTTTTTATATGTTGCCATTTATTGTAAAATTTGTAGCCGCAAAAGTAGAATTTTTAATTGGAAAGTAAAAATGCATTTGTATCAAAATTATCATTTATTTTGAATAATTTTGGTGTTTGAAAATAATTAAATGCATTTAAAGAAAATAACATTAGTAAATTTTAAGAATTTTGAGTCGCAAACATTTGATTTTGAAGGAAAAATTAATTGTTTTGTTGGGAATAATGGCGTTGGAAAAACAAATGTTTTAGATGCTATTTATTATCTTTCGTTTGCAAAAAGTTATTTTAACCCTGTTGCATCACAAAATATTCGGCATACTGAAGACTTTTTTATGATAGAAGGTGAGTACCAAATGACCGACAGAGTAGATTCAGTATTATGTAGCTTAAAAAGAGGAAGTAAAAAAGTGGTGAAACGAAATGGGAAAGCTTATGAAAAATTTTCAGATCATATTGGACATTTGCCATTGGTAATAATTTCTCCTGCAGATCGAGATTTAATAACAGAAGGAAGTGATACGCGTAGAAAATTTATTGATAGTGTTATTTCACAATCAGATAAGCAATATTTGTTAACACTTGTAAGTTATAATAAAGTGTTGGCACAGCGAAACTCGTTATTAAAATTTTTTGCTGCTAATAGAACTTTTGATGCTTTAAATTTAAAAGTATATAACGAGCAATTGAACAATTACAGTGCAATAATTTTTGAAAAAAGAAATGCCTTTTTAGAAGCGTTTATCCCTATTTTTAAAATGCGTTATAAAGCTATTTCTAATAGTAAAGAGTCTGTTAATTTAGTATATAAAACACAACTAAAAGATGCTAGTTTATTAGATTTGTTTGAAGCAAATTTAGAAAAAGACCGTGTGTTGCAATATACAAGTGTTGGTATTCATAAAGATGATTTATCTTTTGAAATTGAAGGTTATCCTGTAAAAAAGTTTGGGTCGCAAGGGCAACAAAAATCGTATTTGGTTGCGTTAAAATTGGCTCAGTTCGATTTTATAAAAGGGCAATCAAAAGTGAAACCAATTTTGTTGTTAGATGATATTTTTGATAAATTAGATGATTCTAGAGTAGCACAAATTATAGATTTGGTTAATAGCAATGAATTTGGTCAGCTATTTATAAGTGATACACATAAGGAGCGAACAGAAGAAGTAGTACGTAAAACAAAACAACCTTTTAAAATATTTGAATTATAATGGCAAAACGTCAAAATGAATTTCATTCTATACAAGAGTTAATGAGTGATGTTATAGAGGAAAATAAATTGTCTAAAGGCATGAATTTAATTTCTGTGAAAGATGCTTGGGCAAAACTAATGGGGAATGGAGTTGTGTCTTACACACAAAATATTGAGTTGAATGGTAAAACGTTGATTGTAAATTTAAAGTCTTCTGTTTTGCGTGAAGAACTTAGTTATGGAAAAGCAAAAATATTGAAGATGATGAATGAAGAATTAGGCGCTAATTTGATATCTAAAATTATTTTAAGCTAAAAAAAATCCGTTGAAAAACGGATTTTTTTTAAATATGTAAAGTGTGTTTTATTAGATGTCTTCTGAGAAAACTTCTCTTCCTGAAAAATGGAAAGCACTTTCAATAGCTGCATTTTCATCACTATCTGAACCGTGAATAGCGTTGTTTTCAATTGAACCAGCATACAGTTTTCTAATAGTACCTTCAGCAGCATCAGCAGGGTTTGTAGCTCCAATTAAAACTCTAAAATCTTCAACAGCATTTTCTTTTTCTAAAATAGCTGAAACAATTGGTCCAGAAGTCATAAAGTCAACAAGATCATTAAAAAATGGGCGTTCTTCATGAATTTTATAAAATTCTTGAGCACCGTTTTTTGTTAATCTCGTCATTTTCATTGCTACAATTTTAAATCCTGCAGCATTAATTTTTTCTAAAATTGCTCCAATATACCCTTTGTTAACCGCATCAGGCTTAAGCATTGTAAATGTTCTGTTTGTTGCCATTTTATTCTTAATTAAGTTTTATAATTGCCGCAAATATAGTGTTTTATACCAAATATCAAATTTACTAAAAATATTTTTGAGTGTAGCTTCTAAATAGTGCATTTTCTGCACCTCTAATTTCCATCACAACTTCATTTTTTGAGAAGTCAATTTTTAAAATTCCAAAACTTTTATCAGAAACAACGTCAACAATTCTATAGGTGTTTGGCTCACTTGTGAAATTGGTGTAAGAGTGTGTTAATCCACTTGATGTAAAGTCAATTAACGGATAGTTGATGCCTTCAATTTCTTTTTTAGAAATTTCAGAAATATGCCTATCACCTGATAAAATAATTACATTATTTGCTTGGGTTTTCTTTAATAAACCTTCAAACTTTGTAACCTCATTTGGCATATTTCCCCAGCTTTCAAAACCGTGTTCAGCTGATAAAAATTGAATGCTACTCATAATAATATTGTATGAAGCTTTGGATGTTTTTAGTTCGTTTTCAAGCCATTTCCATTGCGTTTCACCTAACATACTTGCAGCTGAATTTATGGTTGGTTGGTATCTTTTTTTTGTAATAGTGTCAGGTGTTAAGGCGGTTCTAAAATAACGTGTGTCTAATAAAATAATTTTTACAGATTGATTGTTGATAGTGTATTTTTTTGAATGATAAATACCTTTTTGAGTTCTTCTAGCATCATTTTTTGGGACATCTAAAAAGTCTAAAAATAATTGTTGTGAAGCCTCTTTTTGTTCGTATTCCATTCCGCCATCATTCATTCCGTAATCGTGATCATCCCAAGTAGCTAAAACATCTACTTTTTTTGCAAAATTAGCGTAGCTAGTATCTTTTTTTTGACGTTCATAGTTTTTTGCTAAATACTCCATATCATTAGTGTCAGAATAAATAATGTCTCCACCCCAAATCCAAACATTTGGTTTGTTTTTTTCTATTGAAGACCAAAGTGTATTTTCTAAAACTTGATTGTTGCACGAGCCAAATGCAATTGTGAAATTTGGAGGTGATTGCTTTTTTGTTGTGCACGATATGCATAAAACAATTAGCAATAATAGGCTTTTAAAATAATTCATATCTTGAAGATTGGGATGTTTTTATAACAAATATACCATAGTTTATGGAATAAAATAGGCTTTAAAATTGTATATTTGTCACTTATGAAATTAAGTGATATTAAAGAAATTAAAGAGTTGCTTTCAACTCCTAAAAATATTGTGATTGTTCCACATAGAAATCCTGATGGAGACGCCATAGGTTCTAGCTTAGCAATGTATTATTATTTAAAAAATAAAGGTCATCATGCAACCATTGTTGCTCCAAATGATTATCCTGATTTTTTAAAGTGGTTGCCAGGTTCAAAGAGTACCTATAAGTTTGATATGCAAAACCGCCAATCAAAAGTGGCTATAGATGAGGCTTCAATTATATTTTTATTAGATTTTAACGCTTTGCATAGAGTTGGTAGCGATATGCAAAATACATTAGAAGCATTTGAAGGTGATTTTATTATGATAGACCATCATCAACAACCAGATGATATTGCAAAGTATTTATTTTCAGATACGTCAATTTGTTCAACTTGTCAAATGGTGTATCATTTTTTAGAAAAATTAGATGATGTAGATGCTATTGATGCTGCTATTGCAACTAGTTTGTATACAGGAATAATGACAGATACAGGTTCGTTTCGTTTTCCTTCAACAACAAGTACAACCCATAGAATTATTGCTGATTTGATAGATAAAGGAGCTAATAATGCAAAAATTCACAACAATGTTTACGATACAAATTCTTACGGAAGGTTACAATTATTAGGGCGTTCTTTAAGTAATATGGTGGTTGTTGAAAAATTAAAAACTGCTTATATTTATTTGTCGCAGCAAGATTTAGATGAATTTAATTATGTGAAAGGAGATACTGAAGGTGTTGTTAATTATGCGTTGTCTTTAGAAGGAGTTATTTTTGCAGCCATTTTTATTGAAGATGTAGATCAAAAAATTGTTAAAATTTCTTTCAGATCAAAAGGGAAATTTTCAGTAAATAAATTTGCACGTTTACATTTTGATGGTGGTGGACACGACAATGCTGCTGGTGGAAAATCTGAAATTTCACTTGATGCTACGGTTTCTAAGTTTTTAAAAATTCTTCCAACTTATAAAAACGAATTATTACACTCTTATGAAGATTAAATTTCTTAGTGTATTTCTTTTAGTTGTTTTGGTTTCTTGTATGCAGCCAGTTCCTAGAAAACCTGTTACAAAAAAAACAAGTTCTTTTATGGAAACTTCTATTTCGTTAAATAAAAAATTAAATGAAAAAGAAGAAGCACTTTTTAAAGCAATAATTCAAAAAGATTCTTTGGTTACCTATATTACTTCTTCAAGCGGGTTTTGGTATACGTATAATGTAAAAAGTAAAAATACATATACACCTCAACTTGGAGATCATTTGCTGTATTCTTGTGAAATTTACACCGTTGAAAATGAAATTATTTACAGTGCCCAAGAGTTAGGTTTACAATCGTACCTTGTTGATAAGCAAGAAGTAGTTGAAGGTTTAAGAAATGGCCTCAAATTAATGCATGAAGGAGATGTTGTAACTTTTTTGTTTCCATCTCATAAAGTTTTTGGATATTTGGGCGACGAAAAAAAAATAGGAATTAATCAACCATTAATTTATAAAGTTCAATTAAATAAAATAAATAAAAAAAATGAAAGTAATTAAATTTGTTTTAGCAGTAGCTGTAATTACAACAATGATCTCTTGTAATAATACAGGAATTACAAAAAAATCACTAGAAACAGAAATAGATTCTGCAAGTTATGCACTAGGATTAGATATTGCAGTAAAATTAAAAGGTAATTTTGATGAAGTAGATCAAGATTTATTTATTCAAGGTGTTCAAAGTGGCTTAGATTCTACCAATATTTTAATTGATTTTAAAGATGTTGATGGACTTTTAAGAACATTTTTTCAAAAAAGACAAGTAGCTCAACAAGAAAAGAAAAAGGCTGATGCTTTGAAAAAAGCTGAAGAAGATTATGCTGATGTTAAATTAGAAGGTGAAAAATTCTTAGAGTTGAATAAAGATAATGATGGTGTACAAACAACAGAAAGTGGTTTACAATACATTGTTTTAAAAGAAGGAAAGGGAGAAAAACCTGGAGCTACTTCAAAAGTAGAAGTACACTACCACGGAACGTTAATTGACGGAACTGTTTTTGATAGTTCAGTAGATAAAGGACAAACAGCAAAGTTTGGTGTTAACCAAGTGATAAAAGGTTGGACAGAAGGTTTACAACTAATGCCAGTTGGCTCAAAATATAAGTTCTTTATTCCTCAAGAATTAGGGTACGGTGCTTTTCCTCGTCAAGGTGGAAAAATTCGTCCGTTTGATGCCTTAGTTTTTGAAGTTGAATTAATTGCTATTACAAAAAAATAAATTTAAATGAAGTTATTTAAGTTAAGTTTCTTAATTCTATCAGTACTTGTAATATCTTGTAAACCTGCAAAATATGCAGATTTAGAAGATGGTTTATATGCTGATGTTGTTACAAATAAAGGTGATATTTTATTGAAATTAGAATTTGATAAAACACCAGTTACTGTTGCAAATTTTGTTTCTTTAGCTGAAGGAAGTAATGATTTTGTAACAGACTCTTTAAAAGGGAAACATTATTACAACGGAACTGTATTTCACAGAGTAATTCCTGATTTTATGATTCAAGGAGGAGATCCTTTAAGCACAGGTTCAGGTGGTCCGGGTTATAAGTTTATAGATGAGTTTCCTAAAGATTCTTTAGGGAATTTAGTTTTAACACACGCTTCATCTGGAGTTTTGTCAATGGCAAATTCTGGTCCTGAAACTAATGGATCTCAATTTTTTATTACTCATAAAGATACGCCTTGGCTTGATGGAAAGCATACAGTTTTTGGAAATGTTGAAATAGGACAAGAAGTAGTTGACTCTATTGTTAAAAATGATACTATTAAAAGTATAGATATTATTAAAGTAGGTAAGGCAGCTAAATCTTTTAAAGCAGCTGAAGTATTTTCAAATCATTATACAGAGTATTTAGCAAAAAAGAGCAAGCAAGAAGAAGTTCAAAAATTAGCTGTAAAAACTGCTTTGTGGAAATTTAATGAGGCTTTACCTGGGGCTATTGAGCTTCCTTCTGGATTGAAATACGCAATTACTGATACTAAAAATGGCGTAAAACCTACTTCAGGAGATATGGTTAGAGTTCATTATGCAGGGTATTTTTCTGATGGTCGCTTGTTTGATACTAGTTATGAAAAAGTAGCAAAGGATTATGGAAAATTTGACAAAGAAAGAGCGCGTAAAAATGGTTATGCACCTTTTAAAACTGTTTATGGTCCTGAAGCTCGTTTAATTCCTGGCTTTAAAGAAGGGTTACAACAAATGAGTGTGGGTGATAAGGCAATTTTCTTTATTCCTTCTCATTTAGGATATGGTGCGCAAGGTGCTGGTGGTGTAATTCCTCCAAATACCGATTTGGTTTTTGAACTTGAATTGGTTGAAATAGTTAAATAATAAAATAAGTTAGTATTCAATGATCGATTCTTTAATAAATTATGATGTTGAATTGCTAATTTTCCTAAATAATTTAGGAACAACAAAATGGGATGGCTTCTGGTTATTTATGACAAATAAATACAGCGCCATCCCTTTATATATTTTATTACTTTTTTTTACTTATAAGTATTACGGTTTTAAAAAAACTATAGTGGTGCTAGTTTTTATAGCTTTACTAATTGCAGTATCAGACCAAACTAGTAATTTATTTAAATACGGTTTTAAAAGGTTAAGACCTTGCCATAATGAAACAATACAGCCTTTAATTCGTTTGGTAAAAGCAAGTTGTGGTGGTAAATATTCTTATTTTTCTGCGCACGCAGCCAATTCTATGGCAATTGCCATATTTTTTGGAATGTTGTTTAAAAAACAACAAAGATTTTTACTCTCAGTTTTAGTTTTATGGGCTTTAATTGTTGCTTATAGCCGTGTTTATATTGGTGTACATTTTCCGTTAGATATACTTACAGGAGTGTTTTTTGGAAGTGTGTATGGATTCCTTTTTTATACAATTGCCAATTTATTTCTAAAAAAATATATTAAGAATTAACTGAATAAATACTTTTATTTAGCGGATTTAAAAATATTAAAAAGAAAATAACTCCAAAAGCAAGCTCGTACAGTTCCCATTTTCTTTCGGCAGGCATAAGCATAATTAACGCTGTACACGATAAAAAAGCAATGGTATGTTGCCATTTTACAATAGGAACAGCAAACATATTTGCTAAATTTTTAATTCCTTCAAATTTACGATACAATAACGGAGCTATAATTAAATAGATTATTAAAATCACTGTTAAAAGCTGACTAAAAATAATTTTATTTACTTTTTTTCCATCTACCACCATATTATGTAGGTTGGTTTCCCCTTGGGCGTTGTTTTCTAAAAAGTATTCTGAAGATTCTACATTAAATATACGTTGTCCCCAAGAAATTTCTTCTCCTGTTCCAAATAAAAAAATGAGCGCTAACATTAATATGCCAAATTTCCATAATGGTTTTTTAAACTTTTGTAATTTAAAAAAACGATAAAGAAGTAGTAACGACGAAAAGAATAAAAATACAGCTGTACCGTATTCTACATAACCATCTTCCTTTGCATAAACGGTATCAAAATAAATTGTATCGGTGTTTGAAAAGTAAATTCCAAATCCGAATACGATTACTAAAAATGTAAATGCTATTTTCTCTATTTGCGTGAGTGTTTTCATATGTCAAAAGTATTATTTTTTTGTAACTAAATAAAATTGGCTGATAAGTCTATCTTTTTGTTTAGCTCCAACATTTAAATTGTATGTTTTAATAAATTCTAAATTGTAATTGGTGTTTAATTCGATACTAATTTTATTGAAGTTTTCACTAGATAAAAGCAAGCCAAATTTGTTTTCAGTTGGGGTTTTTATGTCGTTATTTTTATAAATGTTTTTAATTTTGCCATTGTAGTCCCAAATAAATTCAGGTGTTAAATTCCCAATAGCATATGTGTTTATTGAATGTTTTTCTTCATATTTATGAAGAGAATTGATTGGTGTAAAAGCCTCATTTTTGTTAAATACTTTTGAAATAGGAAGCCCAAATACAAATACTGAAACTAAAAAACACACACTTAAATAAAATGTATTTTTCATGTTTTTTTGAACTAAACTTCTAAATAGTAATATTCCAATAATTAATAATACAACTGCTGTTAGTATATAATTGGTAATAAATAGCTTTAAAGAATCATTTAAAATAACATATAAAATTATTGGAACACTAACGCCAATAGTTGCAATTAAGCCAAAATTAAAATATACTGGAAGTGTATCTTTTTTCTTCGATAAATTTGAAAACTCTTTGATTAAGAATTGGATGTAAAACCCTGTGTTTAAAGCTAACGGTATTAATACAGGCATTAAATAACGCGCTTTTTTTTCAGGAATTGTAGAAAGTAATACCACTGCAATTATTGTCCATAAAAACGTGAATTTGTAGATTTTTTTATGAAGTACTCGGTGAATCATATATGGATATAACAAACCTATAAATGCTGGAATTGTCCATAAACCAGATTGAATAAAGAAACTCCAGTAATAATAAAATGGTTTTACATTATAGCTACTCCAATTATCTGTTTCTCTACTGGCAATTGCTAAAAAAGCTTCAGGATCTGCATAGCGAACGTATATAAACCACCAGCTTCCAATTATTAAAAATAGTAGTATAAAACTTATAAATGGAACTATTTTTTGTTTAAAAGTCTTAAACTTAAAAACAATTCCGTATGAAATTAAAAAAGGTAAAAATAGCGCGAATAAAGAAACCGGACCTTTACTTAACATTGATAATCCAAAAAAAACAGCAGCTAAAAAAGCGTTTTTCCAAATAGCTTTATTTTCTTCAAAAAAATTGAATAAAAAATAGAGGCCAGCAAACATAAATCCGTGTGCAAAAATATCCCAAGGAGCTTCATTTATAATTCCAATTACATAAAATGAAGTCACTAAAATTAAGCTATTTCTAAAACTATGATTTTTTGATAGGGATAATTTCAATGAAAAATAATAGGAAAAGATTCCTAAAAACAACACCATGAACGCTGCAGGAAGTCGTAAAGCAAATAAACTATTTGCTCCAAATAACATTGCAGATATGGCTGTTAACCAAGTTGGTAAAGGAGGTTTTTGATATCTTGGTTCTCCGTTCATAGTTGTTAATAACCAATTATTGTCCTGAATCATTTCTCTGCTTGTAATAAAATTACGAGCTTCCATAATGGTAATATTTGGTACATCTAAATGTATTAAAAGCATTAGTAAAACAATTATTGTTAAACTAAGTATCGGAAACTTTTCTATAGTTTTAATCATTTTCATTTAATAATATACAAGATGTTTTCCTAAAACTTTCTTGTGTTTAAATTTATTTATAAATAACTGAACTGAAGTTGGAATTGTATCTCTTTTACGCACAACCAAATAAGTTGGTTCGTCTAAATTCATATTTGAAACTCTTTCTTTTCCTTCATCTGTAAAGTAATCAATTAAGTGTTCTTTATACGCATTACTTGTTTCAAATTGAGTTTCTCGTTGCGTAGTTGGTGTGTGGTGTTTAATTGTTATAATTTTTTGATTTAAGTAAAAAGGTAAAGCAGGAATAATTGAGCTGTAAACAATTACTTTAGGCTTAGTTTGAGAATTTTCCTGAATAAATTTAGCTAATGGTTTTACAGAGTTTATTTTAAGTTCATTATCCTTAAATAAATAATTGGCAGATAAAATTACAGAAATTATAAAAACGACTCCTAAATATGTTGGTTTTAAGTAATTTGTGTTCGCAATTTTTTTTGAAATAGTTATGCTAAAACTTATAGAAATAACTAAAATAATAAGCGCATAAATTTTATGGATTTCAAACCCAAGATTCAAATTTAAAAAAGCCAATACAACAATAGAGCAGGTGATTAAGCCAATTAAAAACAGATAAATTTTAGAAAATAGTTGAATATTTTTTGCTGAACAGTGGCTTAAGTTTTTTGCTGAAAATATTGCTATAATAAAATATGTTGGAAATATATATAAGATTAATTTTGATGTTGATAATGATAAAATTAACAAGAACACCAAAAAGGTAACTATTAAAATAAAATCTGTTTTCTTTTCTTGAATAATGGTTTTAATGTTCTTTTTAAAATATAAAAACAAATAAAACACCCAAGGTAATCCAAGTACAGGAATTAATAATAGGTAATAATAAAAAGGTTTTGCACGATTAAATTTGTTTTTTGTAACACGTTCAACAAGTTGATTGTTAAAGAAATAATCTAATAATCCTTCGTTGTTTTTAATTGCTAAAACATACCAACTAGCCGCAACAATTAAAAAAAGTATAAAACCTAAAAATTGATGTATAGTAGTTTCAATTTTATCTTTATAAATAATTTTATATGTTATTATAAATGTAAGTGGAACAATAAAACCAACCGGACCTTTTGTCTCAAAAATGAGCCCTAAAAACAAATAAAACAAGTACAATAAATATGTTTTTTGCTGTTGTTTGTACTGAAGCCAAAAGTAAATTGAGGCTAAAATAAATGTGGTTAAATAAGCATCGGTTGTAAGTGTTCTAACAGCTATAATAGCAATTGGCAATGAGAAATAAATAAGTGTTGCGGTAAAAGCTAATTTTTCGTTTTTATAAAGTAGTAACGTAATTTTAAAAACAAAAAACAATTGAAATATTAGTGCTACTTGCATAAAAAAACGAGCAGCAAATTCATTTACTCCAAATAGTTGATATCCTAAAGCTGTTAAATAATAGGTTACAGGTGGTTTATGTAAGTGTTTTATGCCCAGTAATGTAGGGTTTATGTAATCCTTGCTCATATACATTTCTTTTCCAATTTCAGCATAACGAGCCTCGCTACTGTCGGTTAAACCCCAACTTCCCAGCATAAATATTAATACCAAAAAGGCTGTAAATAAGAATATGTATAATTTACTTTTCACTATAAACTGTTAAGTGTGTTGTTTTTTTAAAAGAAGTATATTTCTGAAATAAATTACAGAACCCATAATATGTCCAGCCAACAAAACAGGGTCTTTTCTATAAACGGCATAAATTAAAATCATAATTGATCCAGTTAAGCTTAACATCCAAAACCCAAATGGCAACGTTGATTCTTTATTTTTTTCAGAATAAATCCATTGATATATAAAGCGAAGTGTAAAAATTAGTTGTGCCACACTTCCCCAAATTAACAACTCTAATGGTATAGCATCGTTTCTAAATAATTTATCTAGATCGTATGAATTGTTGTTGTAGGAGTAAATTACAAGTAATATGGGAAAAATCCATAAAAATAATCGTAGTAATTTAGGTGCTTTTTGCCATTCTCCCTGCAATTGTAGGTTTCTAATGTAAATGAAATAAGTAAGTGCTTGCCCCATCATAATAGCAAAATCTTCACGTAAATATCCGTAAACAAAAAGTAAAAATGAAGCAATTAAACTTAATTTCCAAAATAGGGAAGGTGTTAATACTTTTTTGTTTTTTTCAGAAATTATCCATTGTAAGATAAGGCGACCTGAAAATAAAAGTTGCGCAAAAAAACCAACACTGTATATTAGCCAACTACTCATTAACCTTTTGTGTCAACCGTATAATTTATATATTTTTTCTTCATCCATAAATAAGCAAAGCAGTCAATTAGCGGACCTATTAAACGATTCCAAAGACCATATTTAGCTTCACCAGCAATACGCGGAAAATGTTGTACAGGAATTTGTTTGATGCTTCCGTGTTGCAATAAAATCATAGCAGGTAAAAAACGATGTAAACCTTTAAACATTGGGATTTTTTTTGCAAAATCAGTTTTTATAACCTTTAAAGGGCAACCAGTATCGTCCATTCCATCGTGTGTAAAAGAACGTCTTATTCCGTTAGCAATTGTTGAAGACATGTTTTTTACAAAAGAATCTTTTCTATTTGCTCTTACACCAGTAACTAAATCATACTCTTCAATATGCTCTAAAAGTAAATTAAAATCTTCAGGAGCAGTTTGTAAATCAGAATCTATATAGCCAACAAGTTCTGTATCACAATTGTTAAATCCGGCCGAAATAGCGGCGCTTAAACCACAGTTTTCTTTAAAATTAATGAATGTAAAATCATTATTATTCTCACAAATTTGTTCAATTAATTGTTGACTTTTATCTATGCTACCGTCATTTACAAAAAGAATTTTTGTTTTTTTAGTTGCAATTTTAATGTATTTTGAAAGTTCCTTTTCAACTCGTTCAAGATTTTCTTCTTCGTTATAAACAGGAACAATTATAGTAAATTGATATTGCATAAATTAGATTTAAGGTTTTAATAAACTTTAACTACTATTTATAGTAAAAAAAGCAGCGACAAAACTATTCTAAATTAATTCGTTTAGCTATTAATTTGTTGTTAATAATTTCAAAATATGGTGAAATAAATATTTTCAAATTTTGAAAACGTTCAAAGATATGTTTTTTCTTTAAAACTAAATTAATTTAATAGCCGTGATTTCTTCTAGTTTTAAATAAAAACAACTGTAAAATCAAGCTAAAAACCTATGTAGTATAAATTTTCACATTACATATTTGTTTTTATCTTTACCAATTCAAAAACAAGCATTCATAGATGGAGTTATATAAAACAAATCAGTTAAAAATTTACAATTCTTTAAGTAAAACAAAAGAAGTTTTCACACCTGTTTTAGAGGGGAATGTTGGAATGTATGTTTGTGGCCCAACAGTTTATAGCAACGTACATTTAGGAAACGTTAGAACTTTTATGTCTTTTGATATGATTTTTCGCTACCTAAAACATTTGGGTTATCAAGTAAGATATGTTAGAAATATTACTGATGCAGGACACTTGACTGATGATGATGCTGAAGATAAAATTTCTACCAAAGCAAGATTAGAACGTATAGAACCAATGGAAGTGGTGCAGCGTTATACGGTAGATTTTCATGAAACTTTAAAAACTATTAATAATTTACCGCCTAGTATTGAGCCAACAGCAACTGGGCATATTGTTGAGCAAATTGAAATTATTAAAGATATTTTAGAGAAAGGATTGGCTTATGAAGTAAATGGATCTGTTTATTTTGATGTATTGAAATACAATGAAAAGGAACATTATGGAATTCTTTCAGGAAGAAATATTGAAGATACAGTTGAAAATACAAGAAGCCTTGATGGACAATCTGAAAAGAAAAACCCGCAAGACTTTGCACTTTGGAAAAAAGCCGATGAACAGCATATTATGCGTTGGCCTTCGCCTTGGAGCGATGGTTTTCCTGGTTGGCATTTAGAATGTTCAGCAATGAGTACAAAATATTTAGGTGAAACATTTGATATTCACGGTGGAGGAATGGATTTAAAATTTCCACATCATGAGTGTGAAATTGCACAGTCTAAAGTTAATAATGGTGTTAATCCTGTAAATTATTGGATGCACGCTAATATGTTGATTTTAAACGGACAAAAAATGTCAAAATCAACAGGGAATTTTATTTTACCAAATCAAATATTCTCAGGAGAAAATGATATTTTAAGCAAAGCATTTTCACCAAGTGCAACTAGATTTTTTATGTTGCAAGCCAATTACCGTAGTATTTTAGATTTTACAAATGCAGGTTTAGAAGCTTCAGAAAAAGGTTATGTAAAATTAATGGAAGCAATTACTAGCTTAAATAAAGTTGAAGCAAGTAAAACATCGTCTATTGACTTTCAAGCATGGAAACAAAAGTGTTATGAAGTTATGAATGATGATTTTAACACGCCTATGTTAATTGCAAACTTATTTGAGGCTGTAAAGTATATTAATTTACTTATTACTAAAAAAGCTACTATTTCAGAAGCAGACTTAGATGATTTTAAAGAAACAATAAATGCGTTTGTATTTGATATTTTAGGCTTAAAAAATGAATTACAAGAAGATAGTTCAGATAAATTATCGGGTGTTGTAGAAATGTTGATTGCAATGCGTAAAGAAGCGCGAGACAATAAAGATTGGGCACTTTCTGATAAAATTAGAGACAAATTAGCAGCTTTAGGAATTCAGTTAAAAGATGGGAAAGAGGGCACTACTTTTTCTGTAAATTAATTGAAAAGTATTACAAAAATATTGGCAATTCCATTTATTTGGTTGGTGCGCTTTTATCAAGCGGCAATTTCTCCTTATACACCATCAAGTTGTAGGTATTCTCCAACGTGTTCAAATTACACTTTAGAAGCCTTGCAAAAACACGGTGTTTTTAAAGGCGGATGGTTGGCTTTAAAGAGAATTGGAAGTTGTCATCCTTGGGGAGGAAGTGGTTACGATCCTGTTCCAGAAAAAGAAGAATTAAAAAAGTAAATCATTCATTAATTCTTCTTCAAATAAATTATATTTACAACTCTAAAATAGTATTCATGACTTTACTTCAAATAGATTGGAATCCAGCTCCAGAAATTTTTAAAATTGGCCCATTTGCCGTTCGTTATTACAGCTTAATGTTTGTAATAGCATTTATGTTGGGACTGCATTTAATGAAAAAAATATTTATTGAAGACAAAATTTCTTTAGAGAAGTTAGATTCATTATTTATTTATGTGGTAGTTGGTACGTTATTAGGTGCCAGATTAGGGCATTTTATTTTTTATGATCCACAATTTTTGTTTGAAAAACCATTAGAAGTTATTTTACCTGTTAGATTCTCTCCTAAATTTGAGTTTACTGGGTTTGCAGGTTTAGCAAGTCACGGAGCGGCTATTGGAATAATAATTTCATTGTATATTTTTAGTAGAAAAACACTTAAAAAACCATTGTTGTATATTTTAGATAGAGTAGTGGTGGTGTCATCAATTGGTGGTGCTTTTGTGCGTATTGGGAATTTAATGAATTCTGAAATTATTGGTAAACCTACAAATTCAAATTATGGGTTTGTATTTAGAAGATTGGGAGAAGATTTTCCTCGTCATCCGGCACAATTGTATGAAGCATTTAGTTATGTTATAATTTTTGCGGTATTGTGGTATGTGTATTGGAAAACGGATAAAAAAGAAAAGTACGGTTATTTATTTGGTTTGTATTTTGTGTTAATGTGGTCTGCACGATTTGTGGTTGAATTTTTTAAAGAAGCACAAGTTGATGAACGCGCTAGTTGGGCTTTAAATACAGGACAATGGTTAAGTATACCACTAATACTTTTAGGTTTTTACTTAATGTTTAGAAAGAAATAATAAATAGTATATATTTAAAAAAAATCCCCTTTTTTATAAAAGGGGATTTTTTTTAAATAATTTTTTTAATTACACGTAGTTTGTGTGTGTGCCTTTGCGTATCTACATTAAAAATACCGCTGTGGTCAATTCTATCAATTCTAACTTTTCCGTGCGCATGGATAATATAATTATCATTCATAATAATTCCAACATGTGTAATAGCGCCTTCATTATTATCAAAAAAAGCTAAATCTCCAGGTTCACTTTCTTCAATAAAACTTAACACTTCACCTTGAGTAGCTTGTTGTGAGGCATCACGAAGTAATTTGTAACCGCATAATTTATATACTATTTGAGTAAAACCAGAACAATCAATTCCAAAAGGTGTTTTTCCACCCCACAAATAAGGCGTGTTTAAAAATTTATAAGCAATTTCAATTAGTGCTTCTTTTGGTTTTTTTCCAACATAAACTTCACCTTCGTAATTAAAAGAAGCTTTATTTACACTTAATTTTTGATTGTTGTAAAAAGGTAAATTACTACCAATAGGAATGGTTAAAAAGTTTTGACGTTCATCTGCAGTGAAATCAATTATTTCTGCACTTAAATAACTTTTAGCGTTTTTAATTTCAAAGTAAGTTTCTTCAGTAATTTCTTCAAATTGTTTATTGTCAATCCAACCTTCGTAGTTGTCAAATGCCAAACGAATTTTACTCCATTTTTTACGCATTTCTAAAACTTTAAAATGTTCGCCAAAAAGTATTTGTGATACCATTTCACTGGTATCATTAGGTTCAATTCTTAAAGGAATAATACTTAAATTACAAATTCCGTAATTCATATAATTTTTTTAAAGACGTTCAATTACAATTGCACTTGCGCCACCACCGCCGTTACAAATTCCTGCAGCGCCGTATTTAGCATTTTGTTGTTCTAATATGGAAGTTAGTGCAATTACAATTCTAGCTCCCGACATTCCTAACGGATGCCCTAAAGAAACAGCACCTCCATTTATATTTACTTTATTAGGATCTAATCCTAGTATTTTTATATTGGCCAAGCCAACTACAGAAAACGCCTCATTCAATTCAAAATAATCAACTTCACTTTGTTTAATTCCTGCGTTTGCTAATGCTTTTGGTAATGCTTTTGCAGGAGCTGTTGTAAACCATTTTGGTTCATGAGCAGCATCAGCATATCCTTTAATTTTTGCTATAGGTTCTAATTTTAACTCTGCAGCTTTTTCAGCACTCATTAAAACTAATGCAGCGGCTCCATCATTTAAGGTAGAAGCATTTGCCGCCGTTACAGTTCCTTCTTTATTAAAAACAGGTGGTAAGGTTGGAATTTTCTCCATTTTCACCTGTTTGTATTCTTCATCTTCTAAAAAATAGATTGGTTCTCCTTTTCGTTGTGGAATTTTAACAGGAACGACTTCATTTACAAATTTTCCGTCTTCCCAAGCCTTTGCAGATCGTTTATAGGAAGTGATAGCAAAATCATCTTGGTCTTTTCTAGAAAAACCATATGTTGTTGCGCATAAATCACCACAAGTTCCCATATGTTCCCCATCGTAAACGTCAGTTAAACCATCAACTAAAAGACCGTCTTCAATTTTAATGTTTCCTAGTTTTGTTCCTTTTCTTCCAGCTACATAATGAGGAATGCTACTCATATTTTCCATACCGCCAGCAACAATAATGTTTGCATCGCCACATTTAATAGCTTGGGCAGCCAACATAATTGATTTCATTCCTGAAGAACATACTTTATTAATAGTTGTACACGGAACCGTATTTGGAATTCCAGCAAAAATAGCTGCTTGTTTTGCCGGCGCTTGACCTAAGCCTGCAGCAACAACATTTCCCATAAATACTTCATCAACCAAATTTGGATCTATATTTATTTTGTTTAAAGCACCTTTAATAGCAGCAGCACCTAATTTAGGAGCAGAAACGCTCGCTAAACTACCTAGAAACCTACCAATAGGAGTTCTAGCAACTGAAACTATTACCACTTCTTTCATATAAATAACATCAAAATTCAATTGCGAATTTAGGCATTTTTAGTCAATTTTTTAGGTTTTAAAATGCAGTTTGTTTTATATACTGAAAATGAGAGAGGTTAATGGTGTTTGTGAAATTGTAAAATATGTATAAAAAATAAAAATGTATTTGGAAATGAACATACCATAATAATTGTTATTTTTGAAATGCAAACTATACTTCGTGAAAAAAATAATAAACAAATTCCTTGTCAATCACTCGCTCATTTATAAATTGTTTTTATATGTAGCAACCATTTTTTTGGTGGTTTATTTATTTCCAAAAGGAGGGCAATTTAAGTACGAATTTCAAAAAGGGAAACCTTGGCAATATGAAAATTATTATGCGCCATTTGATTTTGCTATTCAAAAAACGCCTGAAGAAATTGATGAAGAAATTTTAAAAATTGAAAAGAACTCCGAACGTTTTTTTAAATATGATGAAGACATTGTAAGAAATGTTAAAAAAAATATTTTTGAGAAAGTTGCTGTTATTTTAGAAAATTCACAGTTGCCAAACGAAGTTAAGGTTGAACTAAACAGTGAAGTAACAACTATTTTAAACACTATTTATGAATATGGTTTTATTCAGGCTGATAGTGAATCAAAAATTAAACAAGCGGTTATTACCTTGCGTAGCGGTAAAACAATTCAACAAATTTCACCCAATAAACTTTTTAAATCTACACAATTATTGGCGTATATCAATTCTGAAATTGGCGTGCAACCAATGACGCAAGAAGAAAATACAATTTTAAATATTATTTATGAAGAGGTAAAACCCAATGTAAGTTTTGATGAAAGTTTTACAGATAAAGTGCTTAAAGAGAACCTGAGTGAAATTTCATATACCAAAGGTTTAATTTCTGAAAAAGAGCGTATTATTTTAAAAGGAGATATTGTTGAAGGGGAAAATTTAGCAATTTTAAATTCAATAAAAAGTGAGTTTGAATCACAAGTTTGGAGTAAATCAAATTATAATTGGATAGTTTCAGGTTATACTATTTTAGTGGCTTTGGCATTTTCTATGTTGTTTTTGTTTTTAAGAAAATACCGAGAAGAAATTTTTGAAAATAACACGAAAGTAACATTTATATTTTTTAATATTATTTTGGTAGTATTACTACTAACCATTATTGTAAAGTACGATGCAAAGTACATTTATATTGCCCCAATTGTTATTTTGCCATTAGTACTTAAAGCCTTTTTTGACGCGCGTTTGGGTTTATTTACACACGTGTTAACAGTGTTGCTTTTAGGATTTATTGTTCCTAATAGTTTTGAATTTATTTTTCTTCAAATTATTGCCGGAATTGTTACCATATTAACGATTTCAGAAATGTATAAAAGAGCCAATTTATTTATTTCAGTATTGCAAATTACGCTAGTATATTTTATTGCATATTTTGCATTCTCTATAATACAAGAAGGAAACGCCCAAAATTTAAATTATGAGAAATTTTTATATTTTGTGCTAAATGGAGCGGCAACTTTATTTGTGTTACCGCTTATTTATATTTTTGAAAAATTATTTGGTTTGGTTTCAGATGAATCTTTGAAAGAGCTTTCAAACACCAATTCAAAGCTTTTAAGAGAATTAGCTGAAAATGCACCAGGAACGTTTCAACATTCATTACAAGTAGCTAATTTGGCTGAAGCAGCGGCAAATGAGATCAATGCAAATTCTATGTTAGTGCGCACCGGAGCGTTGTATCATGATATTGGGAAAATGTTAAACCCAATGTATTTTACAGAAAATCAATCTACAAATGTAAATCCTCATAATGAGCTAACACCATCTGATAGTGCTCAAATTATTATTGATCATATTATAAAAGGTGTTGAATTAGCCAAAAAGAATAGATTACCAGATAGAATTATTGATTTTATAAGAACACACCACGGAACAAGTTTGGTGTATTATTTTTATAAATCTGAAGAAAAATTAAGTGGAAGTGCCAATCCTAAAGACTTTCAATATCCAGGGCCAATACCTTTTTCAAAAGAAACGGCCATTTTAATGATGTGTGATTCTGTAGAAGCAGCTTCAAAAAGTATTAAGGAGCCAACAGCTCAAGCTTTTGATACGTTAGTTGAAAAGATTGTAAATAAGCAAATGGACGATGGTCAATTTATGAATGCCGATATTACTTTTAAGGAGCTACAAATCATTAAAAAGGTGTTAAAGAAGAAGTTAAAGAACATTTACCATGTTAGAATTGAATACCCAGAATAATTTTTTTAATTTTTATTAAAAAAAAAGTAAAAAAAGGTTGTGTAAATGTAATTCTAACCTTACATTTGCACTCGCAAAAATAAGTTCATTTAACATATTTTAGGAGAGGTGCCAGAGTGGTAATGGAGCAGATTGCTAATCTGTCGACGGGAAACTGTCGCCAGGGTTCGAGTCCCTGTCTCTCCGCAAATTAAAAAGATAACCATTCGGGGTGTAGCGTAGCCCGGTTATCGCGCCACGTTTGGGACGTGGAGGCCGCAGGTTCGAATCCTGCCACCCCGACAATATCTTGGATTATTTATAATCCGAATGGTGGCATAGCTCAGCTGGATAGAGCACCTGCCTTCTAAGCAGGCGGTCGAAGGTTCGAATCCTTCTGCCATCACAACTAAAAAAAGCCTTGTAAGCACTATGTTTACAAGGCTTTTTTACTTTTACAACCTTTTTTAAAAATCTTAAATTTTGTTAAAATTATGTAAAAATGTGTACATTTACTGTATATTTGGTACACAAATAGTACGCAAAAATGAAGGCTGAAATAAAATTATATTGTAATAAGGAAACAAAACGCGGTTATCCGGTAATTTTATACGTTAGAAATGAAAAAATAAGAAAGCGTGTAAACATTGGATGGTTTTTTAAAAAACAAGATTGGAATTTTGAAACAGAAACACCAATTCCTTCCGCAGAAAATTTTGATTTAGTTTATCCGCTGTTATTAAACTACCGTAAGCAATTAAGTATGTTGCAATTTCACCAGGAAACAAATTTTCAAAAGTATGTTGAAGTGGTAAAAGGTAAAAAAGTTGAAACCGCAGATTTTTACACTTTTGCTGAAGGTTTAATTGCTGATTTAAAGCTGCGCGGAAAATTTTCAAATGCTCAAATTTATGGTTGGGTGTTAGATCAATTAAAAATTATAAAACCTGAATTGCCGTTTTCACAGTTTAATTATACGTTATTACGCGATTTTAAAAATCACAAGCAGCAGGAAGGTGTAAAAAATAGCACTATACACAATTATCTACGTACTTTGCGCGCCATTTACAATGAAGCGGTACTAATGAACGCAACAGAAGATTTGCAGCCGTTTAAAATGATATTTAAAGATTTAACGGTTCGTAAAAATAGAACCAAAAAAAAATACTTATCAATTAAAGGAATTAAAAAATTAGAAAAATTAGAAAACTTGCCGCCTGGTCAGCAATTTACATTGCAATTGTTTTTGTTACAGTTTTACTTTGGTGGTCAAGATTTAATTGATGTGTACTATTTGCGTACAAATCAAATAAAAAATAACCGTGTATATTTTGAACGAAAAAAAATAGGTGAGCGTGGTTATGAATTTGATTTGTTAATTATAAAAAAAGCGCAAAAAATTTTAAATAACTATGTTCCTGAAGGTGAATATGTGTTTCCAGGTAGAAAAGATTTTAAAGGTTACCAAAGTTTTAGAAGGCGATACCAAACCAATTTACATATTTTACAAAAAAAAGCTGCATTAAATGTAAAACCCAAAGGTGAAAATTTAGGAATTAAAGTTGCACGTTACACTTTTGCAAATCGCGCAAAAAAATTACATATTATTGAGGATGTTATACGTGAGTTAATGGGTCACGAAAGAAACGATATTGATACAATTTATAAAGATAAATATCCGCAAAAAACACGTGATAAAGCGTTGTTAAAAATTACTTCAACAAAAAATAAATAATTATTACTGAAAACCGTATAAAATTATGAATTATTTTAATATATACGGTTTTTATTAAATAAAATAAATGATTTTTGTCATATTTATGCAAAGGTTTTTAATGTAACTTTGATAGGCTATAAAAGAGATTTTATAAAATATGACTGTACAAAATTACGCTGTAAATGTTGTAAATAAATTAGGCGGTGCAACAATTGTTGTTGCTAAATTAGATGCATACAAAAAAATAGTAGCTTCAAATGATCGTTTTCACATTGATGTTACTATTTTTTATATTCACCAATTATATATTGGTCCGGTAGATTTTAGTTATGATTTTCAACAAAACAAAAAAGGCATTCAATATCGTTTAAAATTGTACACGCGTTTAGCTCAAAAATATAATTGTGCTTATTTACGTGGTGTAGTTGATTTTTATGAATTTGGTTTAAAACACGTAAGTAATTTACGTTTTATTGCTTAATTGCTTTGTGGTTTCTTCAGTTGATTGAATACGTTCCTGTAAATCCATTACAACCCTAAACATACGTAATAAATCACTTTGCACAATATTTTGTGTTTCTTCCAGTTTAGCCAATCTATTTAAAATATCAGTTTTATTTTTAGTAAATGGATGTGATAATTCCGGAAAAGTTTCAGTTGAAAGCATTTCTCCTTCACCAGTTTCCAACCATTCCGGATTTAAACTTGGTAGAACTTTAGTTATATTAAATACTATTTTATCGCTTATTTTCTTCTTTCCGCTGATCATCATTGACACATAATTTGGTGTAATATCCATCATTTCAGCAAATACTATGTTATTTACTCCTATTTTTTCAATGACTTGTTTTAGTCTAATTCCTTGATTTTCCATTAGTTACAGTTTTTAGTTTTAAATAAATTAAACTTTTGTTATATTTTATTTGTTTTAAATATAACTTTTGTTATATATTTGTAGTAGTTATTTAGTTATTTACACGCAAATATAACTTTTGTAAGCGTAATACTAAAATAATAGAGTATAAATACTACATAAATAGTATAAAATCAAAAGAAAAATGAAAACTACACTATCAAAAACAGAACTAAAAGTTGCTTCCTATATAAGTGAAGGAATGATTTCAAAAGAAATTGCAGACAAAATGTGTGTTAGTGTAAACACAGTGCGCACACATACACGCAGCATACGCCGTAAATGGGCTGCAAAAAACATAGCAGATATTACACGCATATTTATTTTATCACTTCCAAATATTGTGTGTTTGTTAAACAATAAACAGTTAGAAAATGAATATTAATGTATCAGAATTTATGGATCACTTAAAAGAAAACAATTTACTTATTGTTTCGCGTAGTGATTACGAAAACGGCGAAAATGTTGCCAATGCTAAATTGTTAAAAAAACAAAAAAGCTTATTAAACAAGCCTGCTGTTACACCATATGAAATGGTGAAATACAAATTAACACATTACAATTCTATTACCGGAATAAAAGCAAGCCAATTGTTTAAACCTGGTGAAATGTACCACAACTCAAAAGGTAAATTAATGGTTGTAACCAGTGCTGTAAAAAGAATAAGAACAAATAAACATTTATAATCTATGGTTTTATCAAGATTCCTTCCGCAATCGCTTTTACTGTTATTTTTTACACATATGTTGGTAACACAGCTTAAAGCGTATCACTTAAAAAACTCTTTTAAAAATCAAAATCAACTTGTAAGCTTAATAATTGGATTGGCATTTATACTACTAATGTTAGTTTGGGGTGGGTTTTTTACACCTATAAGTCAATGGTAAAAAAAGTAATGGCAAAAGTAAAAAGAACCTACAAAAAGCCGCAGGAATGTAACAATAAAGAATTGTGTTATCCTGAAGATTGGTTTGAAAATATTGAAAAATGTAAAAAGTGTAACAAATTAAAATAAGTAAAAAAAATGATTTATTCAGAAGATCAAAAACCGCCAACAAGTGAATTAAAAAAATTACAACTACGTAAATTTTGGTTTTATAATATCAATCCAATCACTGGATTTAGAGATTCAAAACAGCATCCGCAACCTGCTTATGATGGAACTGCTGAAGTAATTGAAACTAAAAAACCTGCCTTTAGATTGGCAATTTAAAAGCTTCAATTATGCAAATAACTAACAACACTACCACAGCAACGTTAAACCAGGATAAGTTATTGAATTTAATAATTGATCAGCGTATTGTAAAACTGGAAGGCATTTTTGAAAAGAAACATCAACAGCAGTTTTTAAATCTGCCGGAAAACGCATTTCACGCGCATTTGTATATGTGTTTGGTGGAATTAGGATTAAAAGCTTCTGAAATTACTGATGTGTATGATGTTAGTTTTTCTGAATTAACACGCATTTTAAAAGCCTGCCATACTAAAATGTTGGTAAATAAAATGTTTGAAAATTATTTATACCAAATACACTTACAGTGTAAACGCTTAAAAATAGCAGCTTAAACTTAAAAAAGATATGGAAACAAAAAAAGATGAACCGTTTAGTTTATACGCAAAATTTCACTTTGCATTAGAAGGGTTTGATATTTGGAGCAACGGCCAAAAATTTAACCGTTGGGAAGTATTTGCTTCAGGAATTACAAATGCTGAATTATTATTTAATAATAAAACTATTTACGAATTACTACCAAAAGAAGATGTGTTTGGTGAAGTAGCTTAAAACAAAATTACAATGCAAAAAGATAATTTAAAATTCAACTGGAACAAATGGCGCAACCGTTGGGTATGGTTTAACGGTAAAAAAATGAAACTACGCCATTACATTGCTGTTAATTCAAAATTAATGGTGCAATGCAACAAAAAAGGATGGGCCGGAGTAGATCATTATTTAAACTATAAAATATGCCTTAGCCGTTACGGTTTAGCAGGATTAAAACACTATGAAAACAGATTTTACAAAGGTGTGCCAATGCCATACAACCAAACAATGTTTCAAAAAATTGGGTTATGGTTTCAAAACAAAATTATAGTACTTAAAAACTATATAAAAACATTTAAAGCGTAATAGCAATGCCGGATATTAACTCTTTGCTTGTCGGCAAGGTTGCTATCTGTAATGCGTGAGTCAAAAGGTTGCCGGCGGATGCTAAAAAGTTATCATACAACCAAAATTACAGTAAGACTGACTGCGGTGAAAGTGCCGCAAAAATTTAAAAATTATGGAAATAAATTTCACAACAGTAGTAGCAGCAGGGTTATTAATAACCTTTGCAATTGGTTGGTATTTAATACTGACAGACGATCCAAAACAAATTGATTAATTAATAATAGATAAACAAATGGAAGTAGTAGGTAAAATTAAAAAGATTGATGAAACCAAAACATACGGTGCAAGCGGTTTCAGAAAAAGAGAAATGGTTGTTACAACAAATGAACAATATCCGCAGCCAATTATGATGGAATTTGTGCAGGATAAATGCGATTTGTTAAACAAATTTAAAATTGGTGATGATGTAAAGGTATCAATCAATTTGCGTGGTCGTGAATGGATTAATCCGGAAGGTGAAGCGGTGTATTTCAATCAAATACAAGGTTGGCGCATTGAAGCTATTGAAGAAGGTTCTGCAATACCACCTGCTGCGGCTCCTGTTGCTCCAGTTGCAAAACCTTCAGATGATAATAATCCGGATGATTTACCATTTTAATTAAAGAAGTATGAAAGTAAAACGCGAATTTAAAGGGGTTTGGATTAATCGCAATGTGTGGTTAAATACAGAACTAACAATACACGAAAAGTTTTTGTTGGTGGAGATTGATAGTTTAGACAATGAAAGTTCGTGTTTTGCTTCCAACGATTACTTTGCGGAGTTTATGGGTGTTGATCCACGCAGTATTCAACGTAATATAAAATCATTAATTGACAAAGGTTATTTAGAACGTAAATTAGTGTATAAACCCAATTCAAAAGAAGTTGAAAAACGTTTATTAACAGTTACTCAAAACATTAACGGCAAGGTGGTGACAAAAGTGTCACCAGGGGTGGTGTCAGAAGTGTCACCAGGTGGTGACAAAAGTGTCGCAGATAGTAATACAACTTATAACTATACTACTACTACTAAACAAATAAGCGAAAATTTTGAGTTAATTGAAAATATAGCAAGAAAATTAAAACGTACTGGTCCGGAAGTAATTGCAATGGTTCCTGTATTTGTGAATTACTGTATTTCAATAGAAAAAAAACATAATAACAATACTGATTTGTTTAGTCATTTTGGGTATTGGATTGAAAAACAAACTTTCAGTTCAGATGATGCAAAAATTGAGTGGTTTATAAAAATGTTTAACAAAGTTTCAAAACAAACTTTTATTGCAACTGATGAAGTAAAAAAAGCTTTTGAAAAACAATTAGCAAATGGATTTACTGGAGAACAAATGAAAACTGCGTGTAAAAATATGTATTCAAGCGATCCAAAAAACAAATTTCATTTACAAAGTGGTTTTGTACACGCAACACCAACACACTTATTAAAAGATGATAATGTAAACAAATATTTAAACCAACGATTTTAAATGAGTGTTTTTAAACATATAAAAGAAGCTACTTATCAAATTGAGTTACTTAAAAAACGGTTGCCAAATGTTAAAAATCCGCAGCAGCAACAAAATTTATTGAAGTTAACAAACAGCTTTATAATGTTGTTGAATGATTGCGAAGCGTTATTGGCTCAAAATATGAAAACAGATGTTATTGATCGTTTATTATTAGCACGTATGTACAGCCAATTGTTTGGTGCTGATGGTAACATTAACATTCACGGAATTGTAAACAATATTGAAAATAATTTAATTGAAAGTAAACAACTACAAAAACACCGCATTATTAACTTCCTGCAACAAAAAGAAATTGAAAACACAATAAACCAATTACCAAGTAAAAAAAGCCAAAGCGGTTATTATAAGGTAAATGCTTCAGCTGATCAACAAAACAAAGTGGCTAAACAATTAAAAGAAATTACTTCAACTGCTGAATATGATGCTATGATTGAAGAACTATTAAACAGCTTAAAACAAACTATTGAATGGAATTAGTTAAACTAAATACAACACCAACAAAAACGGTTGATGCGCTTAAATTAGCTGATTATAGAATTAAAGCTTCTGATCCTATTCCTGGCAATGTGTATGTTGCTGAAATAAAAAACACAAAGAAATTCAGCCGCAAAAATATAAGTGCCTGGAAAGGAAAAGCTAAAGCTAAAAAAACCTTTGCAATGACAATGTGGGGTTCTTCAATAATTGCAGGTTTAGATTTATACACCACATTTAGAAGTTATAAAAAAAATCAACTATTGTGGATTGATACAGAAATGTCACCGGTTGATGCGCAACGTGTAGCAATTAGAATGGAAAAGTTAACAGGTAACACAGATAATTTGTTTTTGTATGGCTTTAGACCGTTATCACCTGCACAGCGTATTGAAAAGATTGAAGAAGCATTAAAACTTCATAAACCGGATGTATTAGTAATTGATGGTGTACGTGATTTAGTTTGGAATATTAATGATCCGGTTGAAAGTACAACAGTTGTAACATTAATAATGAAATGGTCCTTTGATTATGATATGCACATTGCAGTTGTTATACACCAAAACAATGAAGGTGGTGCGCGTGGTCACATTGGAACTGAATTGGAAAACAAAGCTGAAACAGTTATTGGTGTGGTGCGAGATGAAACAGATATTAACATTAGTGAAATATCAGAATCATTTGGACGTGGAAAAGGATTTGATCCGTTTGAGTTCTTTATTGATGATGATGGTGTGCCGGTTGTTGGCGGTGTAGATTTAGATAATAGTTTTCCTGTAATTGATCCTGAAGAAGATGCACCGTTTTAAATGAAAACAAAGGAATTACATATTGATGTTAGCAAAGCAATGGCTATTTGCATTAAGCACGGACTAAAAGTATATCCGGTTGCTTCAGGTCGTAAGTTTAAAATTGAAGTTGATAACAACGGAACTTTGAAACGATACAATAAAGAAGTTGTTTCAAAAGAATTAAACAAAGCTATGAGCGTAACATATAAACATTTTGCAGTACAATTTTTAAAACAAGATACAAATGCCAACAGCACCAAAAAGAATTAAACGACACTGGCAAAAGCCACGTGTAAAACAACAACGCGTTGTTGATATGAGTTGGTTTTACAACAGTTGGAAGTGGCGTAAGTTTAGCAAAGCATACAAACAACGTAATCCAATTTGCTGCAAGTGTGAAGCTGAAGGAGTAATTGAGCCGGCAACAGTAACAGATCACATTGTGCGTTACGTTAACGGTGGTCCTGGATTTGATTTAAATAATTTAAAAGATGAATACTATCAACCGTTATGTGACTTTCATCACAACCAAAAGAGTGGTAAAGAAGCGCACGGTTTTAAACAGAAAAAATAAGGGGTATGGGGTAAAATCCATAGCGCGATGCAACCACCTACATCGACTGCTAGTTGCAATTTTACTCATAGTAAATATTGAGTTAGGGGGGGTAAGTAATTGAAATTAAAAGAATTGAAAAAAATAGAGTATGAAAGTAGTACATAATTCAAACGGTATAAAACAACATGAAGAACCGCCAACTTCAGAAGAAAAAGCGTTGTATGAAATTTTAGAAAAATTGCCGCAACCACGCAAATATTTTAATTTAAACCAGGATCAAAAAAAATTGTGGTATTGGTTTGGTTCTCAATTTTTATCTACCAAACAATTTGTTGAAGGTGATTTGGTTCATTTACAAAATGCAGCCATTAGTTTAGATGCGCGTAATAAAATGATTGCAGTAATTAATAAATTAAATGCCGCCGATAAAATAAACGGAACAGCAGGTTGGGTGCAAGTATTTGCAAATAAAACAACCAATGTTTCAGGCTACCAAACAATGTATGAAAAAGCCACAAAGCAATTAAATGAAGTATCTGCACATTTTGGTTTAAGTTTTAGAGATCGTAAAAAATTAGCAATGGAATCTGCTGAAACCGGACAATTAGATTTATTTGAAACCTTTTTACAAAAACAAGCTTTATAAATTTTGGAAATAACTACTGCACAACTAAATTCAGTACCGTTTAAATATGCTGCAGCTGTACGTACTGGCGAAATTATTGCCGGAAAACGTATAAAACAAGCTGTTGAAAGGTTTTACACCTGGATTGAAACCGCTGATGATGATGGTTATTATTTAGACCATCAAAAAGGGCTGCAAGTTATTAATTTCTTTCATGTATTTTTAATTCATACAAAAGGTAAAATGGCCGGTAAACCATTTATTTTGTCACCATTTCAACAATTTACATTGTACAACCTATTTGGTTGGCTTGAAAATACTTCACAAGGGCAAATCCGCAGAATAAATAATGTTTATGAAAAAATAGGGAAGAAAAACGGAAAAACCGCAGTAATGGCCGGCGTTGGTTTGTATTGTATGAGTTTTGATTTAGAATATGGTGCAGAAATATATGTTGGAGCCACAAAGGAAGATCAGGCAAAATTATGCTTTAATCAAGCCGCAGACTTTATAAATCGTTCTTCAGCATTAAAAACAATGGGTTTTTCAACCTATCAGCGTGAATTAAAGTTTAAAAAATACGGTTCATCATTTAAACCGTTAGGTGGTGACAGTAAAACGCAGGATGGAATTAATGCGCATTTAGCAATTATTGATGAATACCATTCACACCGTGACGATTCTGTAAAAGAAAATTTAGAAAGTAGTATGGCGGCGCGTATTCAGCCAATAGTGTACACTATTACAACTGCCGGTGTAAATATTGCCGGAGTTTGTAAAAAGTTTGAAGAAAGTTGTGAAAATATTTTAGATGGTACAGCCAAAGATGATCACTTTTTTATTATGATGCACGATTTAGATGCTGATGATGATTGGCAGTTAATTGAAAACTGGACCAAAGCCAATCCAAATATGGGTGTTAGTGTTGAAAAATCATTTTTAATTAAAGAGTATAACAAAGCAAAAAATCAACCTTCAAAAATTCCAAATTTTAAAACCAAGCATTTAAATATGTGGGTTGATGCGCCTGAAATTTGGATTCCTTCAGAAATATGGAAAAGAAACAACGTTGAAGTTGAAGATTATGAAGCTTTATTTAGAAAAAAAGCAATGAAATTTGGTTGTTATGCTGCCACCGATTTAAGTACACGAATTGATTTAACCGCATTGGTGTATTTAACAAACCCTGATGAAGATGGAAACCGCTTTGTAAAACTGTTTGCATTTTGCCCTTCAGATAATATTGATCAGCGAAGTAAAGAAGATGCAGTTCCATATCGTTATTGGGCAGATGCAGGATATTTAACAGCAACACCAGGAAACGTAATTGATTATGAAGAAATTAAAAAAACAACATTACACCACCATTTTAAATATCATACCGTGCGCAATGAGTTTGATCAATGGAACGCAGAGCAGTTGCGTAATGATTTAGCGCAATTAGGTGTTGAAACTTCATTTTTCAGCCAATCCATTGGTGTAATTAGTGAACCAACAAAGGAGTTGGAAAAATTAGTGTATGAAGGTAAAATTAAACACGATGGAAACCCAATTTTAGAATGGGCGTTAAGTGGTTGTGTAATTTATAAAGATGCCAACGAAAATATAAAAGTTCATAAGGGCCGCAGTCACGCAGGTGTAAAACGTGTAGATCCAATTATTGCATTAATAATGGCGTTAGGTGGCGCAATTTCGGTGGAAGAAACCAACAATAAAAGTAAATACAATGATCCGGAAGCTGAAATTTCATTTGGGGTTTAATTGTGAAAAATACAAAGGTTGTTGCAAGTAAAACTGGCGAATGAAAAAACGAAATGAGAATACAAACAGTTTTATTTGTTCCAACTGTACCAGTACAACATTAGAAATTTTAAAAAGCGGTGGCTTACTGCGTTAGCAGAATAACGCGAAATAATATTAATATTTAAAATAAAAAACAATGACACAAGAATTATTTATTGCAGGGATTACAATTATGCTTTTAGCATTTATTCAAAACATTTCATTTTCTTTAGTTTCAAGAAGTAGAAATAGAGATAATATGAAGTATCATATCATAGCTTCTGGGTTCTCAAATACTATTTGGTTTTTAACTTTTAAAGAGTTGATTTTGCACGATATGACACTTTGGGTTTTGCCTTTTTATATGGTTGGCACTATTACAGGTTCAGTTTTTGGAGTTAAAATATCAATGCGAATTGAAAAATGGTTAGGTGCTTCATCTGATTCACATTTAAAAAAATAAGCGGTGTAGATGGCTTAAAATTTTTACTGTTGTGCGGAGTTGTTGTTAGTTTTGGCATTTAGATAGCTGATATACGTAAGAGTGGAATCTGCCAATATTAACTACAACTGTAGCAGTATATGAGTAGAAAAAGTTTAAAGAAAGGGAAATTAAATTGAAAATTTAAAATAACACGTAATGAAATTAAAAGATAATAATAACATATTTTGCACTATTTCTGCTGGTTACAGTAGTGTTTTAATGGGTGTAAAATTAAAAGAATGGTTTCCGAACCATAATATTATTTACGCAATGGCAAATACAAGCAAAGAACGTGAAGAAAGTTTACATTTTATGAATGAATGTGATAAGTATTTTGGTTTAAATATGGTTTGGATTGAAGCTAAAATAAACCAAGAGAAAAGAAAAGGTACAGATTTCAACATAGTTACTTACGAGAACTTAAAACGTAATGGTGAATTATTTGAAGATGGAATTAAAAAATACGGTATACCTTGTAAGTTTAATAAATGGTGTAATCGTGAATTGAAATTAGTACCATTGAAAAAATATGCTGATAGTGTTTTTGGTAAAAATACTTATTCTATTGCTGTTGGTTTACGTGCTGATGAGATGGATAGGGTTCTATTAAGTTATAAAGATAACAATGTTTTTTATCCTTTATTAGATAAAGGGGTAAATACAAGAGATAGAAATAAATTTTGGAAACACCAACCGATAAAATTAAACTTACCCGCTTACAAAGGTAATTGTGATTTTTGTTTTGAAAAAAGTATCCGTAAATTAATGACAATTGCAAATGAGGATAAGCATTTGATAAAATGGTGGGGTGAAATGGAGTGTAAATATTCCACAACTTCTTTAGATGGTAAGGATACTTATAATAAATATATTGATAAGTTTAATCGCATTTCTTTTTTTAGAGATAATAGGACGGTAAAAGATATTGAAGTATTGGCAACAAAACCATTTAGTAAAGCAACTGATGAATATATTTATGAGAATGATTTATTTGATTTAGAAGGTGATTGCGGTGCAGGTTGTAAAGTATTTTAACACGTAATGAGAATAAAACAAAAGCGCAAAGGCAAACTTTTTTTACTTATATGCGCTGTTAGCAAATCGTTTTAATGTTTGCTAACTGAATGTGTGCAATGCAAGTATTTTTTAAAAAGCGGTGGCGAATTGCGTAGCAAAATAACACGTTATTAAAAAGTTTCGTAAAAGTTTCGTAATTTTCTGAAATTATTTCAGATTTATAGTTGTTTATCCGAAAATATTTCCGATATTTGTATAACAAAACAAAGAGATATGGAAACTAAACAATTTTTATCAGATAACAGAGAATTAGTAATTAGATTTTACAACGGTAACATTAAAAATGATACTGATTTATCTTTAAAAGATTTTATGATTATGTTAATGAATGATTTTAAACACATTGTTAAAGTTGTTGATATGTATTCTGAAAAAAATCTTTTTGCTAATATGTTTGAAATTGAATCTTCAATTAGTGACAATTACGAAATTGGAACAACTTTTTCAACTCCTTATTCTGAAAGCAATCACGCAAAAAGTGTTAACTATTACGGAAAAAATAAAACAAACCAATTTAATAACTTATAAAATTTTAATTATGAAAACTACAACAATTTACACTAACGGAAAAAGCTTATTTACATTAGAAGATTTTGGAAAAACAGCAGGTATTTCACACCCTTTAAATATTACATTTCATAGTGAAATAGATTCTTTGACTAAAAAAGCAATGCACGAAAAAGGACAGTTGCATTATGTTTTTGGAACTGGAGATAGAAAAGAGTTAGCAAATGTTAATTTAAAAAGAGGAATGAAGTTAAAAAACTTTGAGATTTTTTAATTATGAAAGATTTAATTAATAGCCAAATAAAGGAGCTTTACAAAAGTAAAGCTTCTTTTTGTGAACAAAATAATCATAAGTACAAAGATTTTGCAAGTAAATTACGAACTGTTGAAACAAAAATTAACTGGTTAAATACTTTTTTGAAACCTTTAAAATTAACCGTAACAATAACGTTTTTAAAATAATATAATTATGGCTTGGTACGATTTAAAACCTGAACCTCCAAAAACTAAAAAAGAAGAAAAGAACATTGTGCTTTTTAAAAAGTTTATGGAAATGAATTATTTTAGAGTTAGAAAAATAAATGAAATAATTTCAGAACCACAAGAGAACGAACAGTATAGAATTATTACACAACAATCATTTAATGGATTCTCAATTTTGTTGTGGCTTTTAGAAAAAGATGAATATGAAGAAATATATTTATCAACATTTTCTTTAGATGAAAAAACAGCATTGGCAATAGTTGATCTTATAAAAGCAACACCAAATATTAAATATACTTTAATTATAACTTCTCTTTTAAAATACGATAGAAAAGGCCGTTTTAACAAATTAATTGATTGCGCAAAATATAGTCCAAATTTTACTTTTATTGAAGCTTTTAACCATACTAAAATAATAATGGCTAAAAGTAAAACAAATTACTATGTTATTGAAGGAAGTGGAAATTTAAGTGCAAATGCAAGAATAGAACAGTATTTGTTTGAAAACTCAAAAGCTACTTTTAATTTTCACAAATCCTGGATGGATGACATTTCACAATTTTCAGCTAAAAAAGATACAATTATACATTAAAAAATATTTACAAATGCAAATAGAAAAAGAGCAAGAAGAACAGATTGTTAATTTTGGAGCGTTCCAATATAATAATTTAAAAATGGCTAACATTTTAAATGTAACTGAAAAAGAAGTTGAAATTGAAATGGAAAATAAAAATTCACTTTTATACAACTTATATTTAAAAGGTAAAGATCGCGCAGATTATGTGATTGATTTAAAACTTTTTGAAATGGCTAAGTCCGGCGATATTAAAGCATTGAACAAATTTGAAAACCGTATATTTTTACGTAAATAATTGCGTTATGTAGCACGTGTAGATGGCTAAAAAATATTTGCTTTGCGCATAGTTGTTGCAAGTACGGCTTATCCGTTATGATGTACGTTTGAGTGGTTTCTGCCGTATTTGTTACAACTGAATAGTATAATAAATGGGTGGTGGAATAGCAGCAAGCCTTAATAAAAGTAGCAGGTGTACAACTGAAAAAAATACTGATTAAATCTACTTTAGCCACCTATTTTTTATGCATAGTTATATAAAGTACGGCTACGTAGCCCTTGCGCAATGAGAGTTAATTCAGCCGTATTTTTTATAACTGTAATAGAGTAACCAATTTAATTAAAAAATATAGATATGTATAAAAGTTTAAAAATAGGAATAGAAAAAGAAATAAATTTTAGTTTTAGTTTTAGTAGAAATGCAATATTAGATTTAAAAATACGCTTTTGTAATGAAAAAGTTTATAATGGATTTATAAATTTATTTTGGTTAAAAGTATCGTATTATGATTATGATAATATGCCTTTTTAATTATTTTGGTTACGCATAGTTATACGGCGTTTATGGATAAAAAGAAAACAAATATCGGATTAAAAGACAAAAGTGCAAAAAATGCACATTGGTACACTTGCCATTATAAACTAGCTGTTAAAAATTGTGGTATCACAAATTATAGTAAGCCAGAAACCTACGTTATAAATCAAACCATAAATGACTTATAACTTAACACGGATAAAAACTTTTAATATAAAACATTATGAAAACAAAAACACAAATAGAAAACAAATTAGTTGATTTATATTTTAAATTAGAACAATTAATTGAAGATGAAACACACGGTTGGTCAAATAATACACCTGATAAAGAAGCATTAAAAAATGAAATAAAAGGATTAGAATGGGTTTTAGATTAATTGTTTTTATGCGGAGTTGGCAGAAGTAAGCGATTAAGCAAGAAAAACATTTCGAAGTTAACACCAGAGCAATTTAAATTATTATTTGGTATTACAGAACATAGCAAACCAAAACTAAACAATGAAGAATTTAATAGTTTTAAAAGTAGTAAAACAAGTATAAAATACTAGCTTATTACTGCCAACTGAATAGTATAACAGAATTTTAAGAAATATTAACAAATTAAATAAATAAAAAATGAAAAAAATAAACTTTGCAATTAAATTAGGTGGAATATTAATAGTTTACTGGATTGTTTACAATACGTATTTTGGATGGAATATGTATCCTGAAACTGAAATGGAATTAAACTTTGACAATGTTTTTAAGTATGGAATGTACTTTTGTGTTTGGGTTTATTTTTTACCACTTTGGGATGCTTACCAAAAATTTATAAAAGATTACGTAGGTTAAAGTACTGTTATACATAGTTGGTAGAAGTAAAACCTTACCGTTACAGATATACGTTTGAGTGGTTTCGGTTTTATTACTACCAACTGAATGTGTGCATAATTAGTGGCGTAAGATTAACAATAAACTTAATAAAAATGAAAATAGAAGATTTAAACTACATTAAAAACACCTTGAATTGGTTATTAGAAAACAACCAAGAAGAAAATCCAGAACACGCTTTTAATACAATCTATAATTCAATAAATAAGATTGATGAAGCCATTGATTATGCGCATAGTTCTTCACAGTTAAAGGAAAAGGAAAAAATATCCTTTGGATTGTGGAGAATAAAATGTGAAGATGTACAAGCGTTTGGAAAACTTTGGAAGTACAAAAATAATATAATGAGTGATGATAGGTTACTACAAGAATACAATAAGATAAAAGACAGCCTTTAATTGTTTAGAACTGTATTTTGGCATAACAAGTGCCGTATTAATTAACTTAAACTATTGAATTATGAAAATAGAATTAACAAAAGAGCAAATAAGTTTGGTAAACAATATGATAAATGTAGAATTACATTACTCACAAGAAACTGTTTATGATAAAGGAGAACTTAAAAGACTGAAAAAGGCATTTGATATGCCAGTAGTTAGCCGAAGTAAGCGTAAAAGTACACTTGAATTATTTATGCAATTGATGGAAGAATTTAAAGAAGCGTGTAGTGAAGAGGACAATGGCATATATGATCCAATTGAAGAGTTTGCTAATTATATCGTTGATAAGTACGAAATAATAGAAAAATAGCTTATTACGGCTCAACTTTAATTAGATATAAAACGGCTTGACCGATACATTAGATTTAGCTGTTTTATATGCCTTAGTTCTCTAACGTTTTAATTTTAATATCATAAAAATGAAAAAAGTAATAGAAAATATAGTAATATTTACAATAATTTTAATAGGTGTATTAGCCTTACAAAATAAAGAAATAGCGATTGGTATAATTTTATTAATTATTAGCTTAGTTTTAAGGTTGCTCCAAAAAAATTAATATGTTTTAGAACTACTAATAACCCAACCCCAAAAACACACAACTAACTGTAAATCAATGAGAAATAGAACCAAACCAAAAATGAATGATTACCAGTTTATTCACATACCGAAGTGGAAAATACAAGGGTTTGATGATTACTATTTTACAGATGATAAAAAGTTATTTAACAAACGCACAAACCGATTCAGCAAAAAAAGAGTAAAAACCTATTCTGTTGGGTACACATTAAACGGAGTCTTTTACACTTTAAATAAAATGAAAGCATTAACCACTTTAATTGGTCCGGTAAGCTTCCAGGTAACAAATTTAAATTCAGTACAAAAATTATATAAGTATTTACAAAAAGCAGCATAACCAAACAAAACCGCAAATGGAAAAATCACAATTAGAACAGCAACACAAGGCGCAACTTCAAGAATTAAAACAACTGCGTAAAAAATATGCCATTGCACGTAAAATTGTAACCGCCGAAGGTTTTTACCAAACCTGGTTCAATAGTTTACGTAAATTTGAAAGCGGCGCAGCAGCGTTTGAAGCGTTAAACCAATTGCATTATAATACCGTTTTGCCACCGCGTTACAAGTACAGCAGTTATGTAACTTTTTTAAATGTAATTAAAAGAAGAAATTCAAAAAAATGAAATGTGAAAAACACAATTGTCCGTTAAAATATAACTGCAAATGTTATTACAGTAAATCAAAATATAAACTAATAATTGAAAATCCAAATTTAAGCCAATGCGTACAATACAATCCAATTCAACCATCAAAAAAAATAGTGTAATTATTACATTAATTATCACATTAATCCTGGTGCCATTTTGCACAACCTTTTTATTAGAGGTGCCAATTATTCAAAAATTAGTGATCCGCCAGGTGTTGGTATATCTGTTAATTATTATTGAATTTGTCGTAAATTTATTACTACTTAAAAATGAAATTCAGCCACAAAACGCGGCTTAATTCATAACAATCACATACTCAACAAAGTATATAAACTACGTTTAACAATCCACGTAATTTTACATTGTAAACCAATACGATGTGAATTTACAAAGAGCCTTACAACCGTTACTAAATTTAAGATCCGCCGTTACAATTCCAGTTGATAACGGTGGATTTATGGGTTTAATGGGTACCCAAACAAAAAACGGTGTAAACGTTTCACCGCGCAGCGCGTTAACACTTTCAGCATTTTTTAATGGTATTGAAATTATTACCAACGATTTTGCAAAGCTGCCAAAACAAGTATTTCAAAAAACCCAAGATGGCCGCGTAAAAATTGACAATCATCCAGTTCAATATTTATTATCAAAACGGCCAAACCAATATATGGGTGCGTTTATGTTCAACAAAATAATGTTGCAATATGCTATTTTAAAAGGAAACGCATTTGCTTTAATTGAACGTAACAATTATACTTCAGCACCAACCGCAATTCAGTTAGTAGATCAAGACCAGACACCTGTACAAGTCTTAAAAAACAACAATAAACTTTACTATCTTATAGATGGTGTAACTTACAACGCGGAAGATGTCATTCACGTGCCTGGTTTTTCTTTTAATGGTATTACCGGTATTTCAGTAATTCAACACGCTGCCAATAGTTTAGGTGTTTCATTGTCTTCTGCTGAATTTAGTGCAGAGTGGTACAACTCAAAAGGTATTGGAACCGGTATTGTAACCACTACCAAAGAAATGACACCGGATGCTAAAACACGTTATGCAGCCGCATTAAGTGATGCATTAACCGTTGCTTCCAATAGTTATAAAACAGCCGTTATTGATGAAGGTGCAAGTTTTCAAAATATTAAAATAACACCGCAGGAAGCGCAATTTTTAGCAACCAATAAATTTGGAATTGAAGAAGTGGCGCGTTTTTTAAATGTACCAACGCACAAATTAAAAAGCCTGGATAATACTAATAATTCAATTACTGAACAATTAGAAATCAGCCACGTATCAGATTCAATATTGCCTTGGGCTATAAAATTTGATGGTGAGTATGAATACAAGTTGTTTACCAACGCCGAAAAAAAGAAAGGAACATATTTACGAAGCAATGAAGCAGCGTTGTTACGTGCTGATAAAAAAACCCAGGCCGAATATTTTAGCAAGTTAGTAAATGCTATGATTATGAAACCTGCGGAAGCACGAAAACTGTTAGAGTTACCATTTGAAGAAGATGCAGATGTATTGTTGCAGCCGGTAAACACCCAAACAAAAAAACAATTTGATGCTAAATTAGAAATTAGTGCCAAATCAAAAAACATAAGTAATGATTAAATCAACCGTAATAAGAAGCAATGCATACGTGCGCAATAGTTCATTGGAAATGGCTGATGATGATAGCAATTCAGTTGAATTTGTTATTTCTTCAGAAGCTGTTGATACGTATGGCACGGTGTTTAGAATGGATGGTTGGGATTTAAGCCGTTATAAAAATAACCCAATTGTATGTTATCAGCACCGCAGTAATTCTGATGATCCTGATGATATTATTGGAACTTCAGAAGTGTTTGTGCAAAACGATCAATTAATTGCACGTGTAACTTTTGATGAAGATCCTGAAAACCAAAAAGCGCAAAAAGTAAAACGCAAAGTATTAAACGGCATTTTAAAAATGGCAAGTGTTGGAGCACACGTGAAAGATGGAAGAATGGGCGATAAAAAACGCGGTGAAGATCCTGAAGTAATTTATTTCACCAACCAAGAGTTAATTGAATGGTCCATTGTTTCAGCCGGCGCAAATCCGGATGCTTTAAAACGCAACGAACAAACTATTGAAGAAATACGCAATGAAGCAATAAAAAATATTGAAGTAATTGAGGAATCACACACAAAGCCGTTAGGTCAATCAAATAAAAAGAAAAGAAGTGTTATTGAAGCACAACTAAATATTAATCAAAATTTGTAAAAACAAATGAAATCAAGTAAGCAATTAAAAGAAGAACGTGCTTCAAAAATCACGGAGCAGCAAACACTTGTAAGAGGTGTTGAAGGAGATTTGGAAGGTGAAAATCTAACAAGATTTGACAACCTACAATCTGAAATTGATGCCTTTGCAGGATCAATTAAAAGAGCAGAACAATTTGAAGCTAATGAAAGAGCAGCAGCTTCAGTAAAAGGTTTAGTAATTAATGAACCAGTTGAAGAACCAAAAGAACAACGTTTTTCATTATTACGTTCATTAAGTGCATTGGCAAATGGTAAACCATTACACGCAGATGATGCAGCAATTCACGAAAGAGCAGTTGAAGAAATGCGTGCTGAAGGTTTAAACATTCCTGAAGGAAATGCAATTTCAATTCCAGGTTCAGTAATGCGTGCGCAATCTGTTGGTGATGATGCAGGTGCAAAAGGTGGTGCATTAGTAGGAAGCACACCAAAAATGGTTAGACCATTACAACCAGTATTGCCAATTGAGCAATTAGGTGTTAATGTAATGAGTGGTTTAGTAGGTGATGTGCCGCTGCCAACTTCAGGTGCGTTTTCATTTAGTTACACTGGTGAAACAGATGCAGTAAGCGGATCAGATGTTGATTTTGCCGGACCAACTTTAAAACCAAAACGTTGTAGTGGTGTTGTTGATATTTCTAAAAAATTATTGTTACAATCATCATTTAATGTTGAAGAATACATTATTGAGCAAATTAACATTGCGTATGGTAATGCAGTTACATTGGCCGCTTTAAACGGTGCCGGTGGTGATGCTCCTTCAGGATTATACAGCTTAATTACTTCAAATATTGATACAACTGCCGGTGCATTGTCACACGATACTATTGTAGCATTAGAAGGTTTAGTTGATGCGGCTGATGGTACAAATGTAAACCGTGGTTATTTAGCTGATACTAAAATTAGAGCTAAAGCAAAAGCAACTAAAATTGATGCAGGAAGCGGTATTTTCTTAACAGATGGAAAAGAGTTAAACGGTTATAATTTTATGGCAAGTACATTAGTGCCAACGTTAGATGATGGTGCAAGTCACCCAGTTATTTTTGGTGATTGGAACCAATTAACAGTTGGTTATTGGGGTGCAGTTTCAATAATTGTTGATCCGTACACACAAGCAGCTTCAGGTAAAGTTAGATTAATTATTGAAGGTTACAGTGATGTAGCTTTAACAAACGAAAAAGCCTTTGCAATTAACAAAGTTGCAACAGTTTAAAAATACAGTTAGTTAGTTTTTCATAGTAGTAGTTTTGGATTCGCTGCGGAATTGAGCAGCCGTGGCGAATCTTTTTTTAAACAAACAAAATGGCAACACGTAAACCAAAAATTAAAAATAAAAAGGTAAAAATTTTATTACCAGTAGCCGGCAAATTTAACCTTTCATTTGATGTTGGAAAAACATATACAATGGAAGTAAAACAAGCCAACGAATTAATTAAAGCGCAATACGCTGAAGAAGTAAAATAAAACTATAATGGCAACATATATCAATTCATTAATTCATCAATTTGAGCCGCTTATTACATTGGCTGAAGCAAAACAACAATTAAAGTTAGAAGCTTCCTGGACCAGTGAAGATGATTTATTACAACAATACATTGATGCTGCCATAATTACTGCTGAAAATTATACACAAATAAGTATAAACGAAGCAAAATTTGAAATTAAAACAACTGAATTTACTAACAATTTAAAAATAAAATTATCACCAATTACAGCAATAGACAGTATTGTTTATGTTGATGAAAATGGAGATGATCAAACATTAGATGCTGTTGAATATGAGTTGCGAAATTTTGACAATTATCAGCAGGAAGTGTTTTATAAAAATGAAGCTGATTTACCAAAATTAAGCAAAACAGAAGCAACGCCAGTAACTATAAATATTACAACTGGTTACGCTGCGCCGGCAGAAATGCCGCGACCAATTAAACAAGCGTGTTTGTTAATGATTACTTCATTTTACGAAAAGCGCGAAGATTCAGTTGAAAATTTACCAAAGGCAAGCACCAATTTGTTACGTGCTTATAGATATTATTATTAATGAATAAAAAGCCACAAATAGGAACATTAAACCAACCGGTAATTTTAAATAAAATTACAACGGTAGTTTCAGAAACCGGACAAAAATCAAAATCAGAAGTTCAGTTTATAAATCCGTTGTGGGCGTATTTAGATGATGTAAGCGGAAATGAAAGTGTTGACGGTAAAGTAATAGCCTTAAATGTACGTAAATACACCGTGCGTTACAATGAAGAAATTTTAACCGAAGGTGATAAAATGGTAATTGTGGATGCTGATGGAAGTTACAATATTCATTCCATAGAACAATTAGGCCGCAAAACCTATTTGGTATTAAAGTGTAGTAAACGTGAGTAAATTAAAAGATATAGTAACCTGGAAAGATGTGATTTTAGGATGATTTAAAATGTAAAACGTGCCAAAAAGTTTAGTTGAAATAAAAGGCTTTGCAGAATTACAGCAAAAAATTAAGCAATTACCTGATAAGGTAACAAAACGCGAAATGCTGAAAATATTGGGGCAAGTGGCAACGCCAACAGTTAATGCAGCAAAAGCAAGTGTAAAAGATAGTAAAAGGCCACATATTCAAAAAAGAAAAGGCCAAGCATTTGGAACATATATAACACCAGGAAACCTTAAAAAGTCTATTGGTAAAATTAGAGGAAAACGCGGATTAGGAAAACAAAACGCAGTGATTTATGTAGGAGCGCGTGCAGGGAAACGCCAAAAGAATGATGGTTGGTATGGAAAATTTGTTGGAAGTGGAACCATAAAACAAACGGCCAATCCATTTACTGAAATAGCATACAATCAAACCAAAGGAATGGTAACAGCAGATGCAGAAACAAAAGTTGAAAAATACATTCAAAAACAAATAAATAAATTAAGTAGTTAAATGTTTGAAATTTCAAAAATAATATATCAACTGTTAAATAGCGTTCAGTTATTGAGCGATAAAAATATTGATCCGCAGCCAATAATTTCAGCGCAGTCTGATGATTATCCGTTGGTAAATTATGCTATTTCTGAAGGAACTACTTACAGTAAAGAAAATCAATTGCAGTACACGGCAAGCGTTCGTATTTATACAGATGATGATTACGATGAAGCCTTACAAATAGCTGATGCAATTTTAGAAGCTTTTAAAGATTCTGCAATTAGATTTAAATACAACGGAACACAAGAACCGCAGGTGGATGCTTACGGTCAATATTATACAGAAAGTAATTATTCATTTAAAAAATAAAACAAATGGCATTTCAAGATGGTAGTTTAATGCGTTTAAGCGTTGACGGTGAAAACATATTTCACGAAACAAAAGTATCAATTTCAGGTGATACAGATTTTAATGATGTAGCAACAAAAGATACAGACGGAACAGTAAGTACACCAGGGCAAAAGAGTTGGAGTTTAAGTGTTGAAGGTGTTATGAGTAATGATGATCCTGGAACAAAACACGATGTTGCAAGCATTGTTGGTTTATGGAATACACAAGCGTTAGTTGAAATTATGGTAACTGATGCTGTTACAGGTCACATTGAATATAGCGGAAGCGCATACATTCAAAACTGGAGTAAAGACGCCGAAAACGATGAAAGTGTAACTTTTAGTTATTCATTAAAAGGAACCGGATCATTAACAGTTGGTGCAGTAGCTTAATTTAAAACAAATATCCAATGAACACACAAATTATTACTATAAATAAAGTGCAGTACAAAGTAAAATTTGGTATTAAATCAAATATTATTTTGGGTAAAATGTGGAATATTACCAAGCTTTCAAAAATTGGTGAAAAGTTATCAAAATTAAATTTTAAAGATAACCAAGAACCAACAATGCAACAAATGTTGGCAATGAGCCAGTTAGTGTTAAGTGGTATTTTATCTAAACAAAAAAATGCTGAAGTTGATGAAGATGATGTGTTTGAATTTATTACACAAAACCCTGCTGACACTTCAAAATTAATGGAACTGTACACAAGTTCATTGGCGCGAGATAATAGCAACACATCAAAAAACGTGAACCCGGATCAGAGGAAATAACCTTTGATCCGGATTTTGATGACTTAGAACAATTAGCTTGTGGTGAACTTGGTTTATCAATTAAAGAATACCACAATTTAACGCAACGGCAGTTTTTCAATATTTTAAAAGGCTACCGAAAAAAACAAGAGTTTGAATACAAGCAAAGTTGGGAGCAGGCGCGATTAATAGCATACTATTCCGTTCAATGGGCAAAAAAAGGACCAAAATTAAATGCATTTATGCCGTTTGATTGGGATGCCAAAGCGCAAAACCGCAAACCATTAAAGCCAACTATGACACGTAAACAAATGGAGGAAGTTTTTAAAAAACACAACAAATAAACAAACAAAAATGGCCGGTAGTTTAGCAAGTATAAATATTAAATTTTTTGCAGATCTAAAAGATTTTAGCACAAAAATGCAAACCGCCAACCGTACTTTAAAAAAGCACGGTAAAGCAATGACTAAGTTGGGTTCAACATTATCTGTTGGTTTAACTGCTCCAATGGCAGCTTTTGCAGCTGTTAGTTTAAAAAATTGGAACGATCAAGAAAAAGCCATTGCACAAGTAAACGCAGGTTTAAAATCAACTGGAAATGCTGTTGGTTATACTTCTGAAGAATTACAAAAAATGGCTGCTGATTTGCAAAACAATACGTTGTTTGGTGATGAAGAAATTTTAAAAGGTGCAACTTCGCAGTTACTTACATTTACAAATATTACAAAACAACAATTTGCACGTACACAAGTGGCTGCATTAGATTTGGCTACACGTTTAGATGGTGATTTAAAAAGTGCTTCTATACAATTAGGAAAAGCGTTAAATGATCCAATTGCCAATTTAAGTGCGTTAAGTCGTAGTGGTATTCAATTTTCAACAGAACAAACGGCTACCATTAAAACTTTGGCAGAAACCAACCGATTAGCAGAAGCGCAAACCATAATTTTAAATGAATTAGAAAAACAATATGGTGGAAGTGCAGCCGCCGCAGCCGAAGCAGGAACCGGACCATTGAAACAATTATCTAATATTTTAGGTGATTTATCTGAAGATTTTGGTGCCATTATAGCTGAAGCAATAACGCCATTTATTGCAAAGTTGAAAGATTGGGCCATTGCTTTTAAAAACCTTTCACCTGCAACAAAACAAGTAATTGTTGTTGTTGGTTTATTGGTTGCTGCAATTGGTCCGTTGTTGGTTGCATTAGGTTTTATGATGACCACGGTAATTCCTGGTTTAATCACGGCATTTACATTTTTAAGTACAACTGTGCTACCGGCAGTTGTATCAGGTTTTAATTCTTTGAATACTGCAATTTTAGCAAATCCAATTGGAGTATTAGCAGCAGCAGTTGGAGCAATTGTGTATGGTTTTACGGTGTTAATTCAAAAAATAACACCGGCAGTTAGTAAGTTAAAAACCTTTTTTAATTTAGTTAAAAGTGGTGGAAATCACGCGGCTTTTTTAAATTATCAAATGGCTGATCAAAATGAAGCTATGGATGCAGAAGCGCGTGCTGCTGAAGCTGCTGCAAAAGCGCAGGAAAAATTTAATAAAGAACAACAAAACGCAGCAATAGTTGCGGCAAATTTAACGGCTGTTTTAAAAAAACAACCGGATGCAACCACACCAATAACTTCTTCAACTTCAACCCAAAAAAGAGAAGTAAACACACCAATAACAGGCGAAGCAACACCGTTGTTTGCAATTCCAACAGTTAGTGGTGATTTAAAATTAGCATCTGATCAAGTTGCTACATTTCAAGATGAGTTAACAGCGTTTCAAGCTTCAGCACAAGAAGTTGGTTGGGCTGTTGGTGATGCTTTTATGCAGTTAGGAAGCAATATTGTTGCAGGTTTAGGTTTAGCAGAAACCGGATTTGGCGGTTTTGTTGGTGGAATGGTTGAAACTATTACGCAATTAATTGCAATGATGTTATCAGCTTCAATTTCGCAAAGTATTGCCGGTGCAACTGCTTCAGGTACTGCAACCGGTCCGGCGGCCGTTTTTACAACTCCTGCATTTATTGCAACCGCCGTTGGTGGTGTATTAAGCGCCTTTGCAGCAATTCCAAAATTTGCAACTGGTGGTATTGTTGGCGGTGATAGTTATTACGGTGATAAATTATTGGCGTTGGTAAATAGTGGTGAAGCTATTTTTAACCGCGATCAACAAAAAACATTATACAACGCTGTTGGTTCTTCAAATGTAATGCAGGTGCCTTACATAGCTGAATCACGTATTAGTGGTAGCGATATTAAATTGTCGTTAAAAAGAACAAATAAAAAAGATGCACGCATTAGCTAATGGCACAAATTTTAAAAATATCAATAATAGATACAGAAACTAATGAATTGTTAGATACTGAAGAAACCACTTCAATTAGCGCGCCGGTGTTAAATTATAGTGGTCAAGATGATAAGTATCAAACAATTATGGCTTCGCAATTAGAGTTTGATTTATTAGTGCAAAACGCTTCAAATGGTAAGTATTTACATTTATTTACCGGTAATGAAACGCGTTACAAAACCATTTTACAAGATATTACAGATAGTGAAAATCCGGTAACATTATGGCAGGGTTTTTTATTAGCTGAAAACTATTCAGAACCGTATCAAAATAGTGCGTTTTTTGTGAGTTTTAGTGCGGTTGATGGTTTAGGATTGTTAAAAAATAAATATTTAGATGATGATTTTTACAGCGACAAAAAAAACGTTGTTGAAATTGTAACAGCGTGTTTAAATTTAACGGGTTTAAGTTTACCAGTAAGCATTGCGCCGGCAATTGAAAATGCTGTAATTAGTTTAAATGTAAACGAAATTGCAATTGACACCAGTTGCTATGTTGATGATGATGAAAAATTAACAGCCTATGAAATACTTGAAAATTTAACAGTTGGCCACAAATTATTTCAGCAAAATAATCAGTGGTATATGGTTGGTTTTAATCGTATGTCAACAATTTGGTTAAACTTACAAAACTATACTTCCGTAGGTGTATACATTAATACTGAAGAATACCAACGTAAAAATAACATTGCAACATTTGAAGCAACACCAACAATTACAATGGTGCCGCCACAAAAAACCGTTGTTGTTGAATGGGAAAAAAACGAGCGTTCAAATATTTTAGTTGAAGATATTGTGTATCAAAAACCGGAAGGTGGTGAAGATAGTATTTACACGTATGCGTTAAAGTATTGGCAAAAAGTAAGCACTACCGTTTGGACTGCTGAAATTACAACCGAAAATATGTACGGCACTTCAGATTATGATGTTGATAATGGTGATTTAATTGGTTTGTATGATGGTGCTTCTGTATTGCCAACACCAAATAAAAAGAAATTTGCAGAGCCTTTTTATGTTGATATTGCTGAATATATTACTGCTGCAAACCTGGAAACAAATTATATTGAATTAATTGATCCGGTTTTTTTAGAAGGTGTGTACGGCGAAGGTTTAGGTTTTGAATTAAACATTGAATTTAAAAGTTGGATTGATGCCACCGCAGATATTGATAATGTTGAAGCTGCGTTTGATAATGGTGATTATGATCAGGTTTATTTTTACAGTATTGAATTAGATGGTGTTGAAATTTGTTCAAACAAAACTTCATTTTCAAACAATAGTTTTTATGATTACGATTTAAGTATTGTAACCGAAACCGCAGGAACGTATATAAAAGGAAGTTTATCAATTGACAATGTACCGGTTATTAATGATGGATTTTTAAATGTAAAATTACATCCGCCAGTTGGTGATGATGCAACACTACATTTACACAAAACCGTTTTTACTGAATTAGAATTAAATTTTACTTCAGAAGATACTGAAACTATTACTAAAGAGCGCGCAATTAATTACACAACTTTAGTTGAAGAAACTATTTTTCACGGTGATGCAAAAACCGGATTAACAACGCGTAAATTCCTGGTTGATGATAGCGTAGCATTTAGCGGTGTAACTATTAATGTTGATGCGCAGGAAACACAAATTTCTGCAACAAATTACACACATACAACTTCTGTTGATTTACCTGATTATAACCGTTGGGTGTATAATATTACAGATGATGAACATTATTTATTAAAACAAAACTACAATAATTTATACAGTAAATTAAGTGATGTATATGTGGCAATTCCAATTTTTAACTTGGAAGAAGATACAGCAACACAAAAGAAAATCACCATTTATTCAAGTGACAGCACATTTTTAACAACTTCACATACTATTTGGATAACAAGCGAAGCAACTACAAAAACATATGATGATATTACCTATGTGTACGATAAATGGAACCGTTACGGCGAAACCGAGCAAATAAAGTTTATTGAAGCGTACGCACGTATATTAAATGATATTGCACCAACGCCATTGCTAAAAATTGAAGGTGTGTTATTTGGTTTGCATTGGCCGTTAGATTTGTTGGAGTTTAATTATGTAAATCCGGCAAATTATCAGTTTGCAAACTTAGCATTGAATTTATCAACCGGCAATACAGATGCCGTAATAATTGCAGCAACCACAACAAATATAACAGATTATGAGTAGCAACAACACAATACATCATATTGCATTTGCAGTGCAACCAACAAATTTAATATATGAAGAAAGTTACGGACCAAGCTATTACGCTGAAGATTGGTTTGAATAAAATTAAAAATTAATATAAAAAGATAATAAATGTCATTTACGTATAGAGAAGAAAAAGGATCACCATTAACATCAAGTGAAATTGATGCGAATTTTAAAGAAGTTGAAAATTTAAGTTTGGCAACCCAAAAGCCAACCGAATATGAAACTTTGGCGTTTGCAATGGCTGTTGATCCGCTGCCGGTAGATTACACACCTTTTACAATTCGTGCCGGTGGTGCTGAAGATGGGTATTATATTTATTTAGCTTCTGAAACTAATGGGTATAAATCAACCGGTGATTTTGAAACACCAGGGTTAAACACAAGTACTTTAAACCCAACAGGCACAACATTAGCTGAAACTGGTAAAACCGTTGCGGATTATGTGGCATCAAAAAGAGGTGGTGCAATTGCAGCAGGTGATGAAAGAGATGTTAGCGGTGATAAAATTAATACTGAATTTGATATTGTTAATGCGGATTTAGATAAATTAAAAACATTAACACCAGATAATAATATTGACCATACATTAAATAATATAAATAACGTAATAAGTGGGTCTACAATAGTTTCAAATAAAGTATATACGCAAGAGGTTACTATATCTTCAATTTACGCTAAAACAGGCACATTAACATCTACTGATATTAGTTGTTATATATATGTAGTGGATGCGAGTAATGTAATTACACAAGATTTAGGAATTGTAAATATATCAAGTGCAGTTTCAGATACTCAATATGAAATTTATAGCGGTAGTATTACGCTGCCTATTGGTCATAAAGTTGGCTTGGTTTTAGGTGACAATTTCTCTATGAGGTATAACGCAACTACTGATTCAGGTGGGTTTATCTTCCAATATACAAACGACCCAAACAAGGATAAAAATAAAGGAGAGTCTATTTTTTCATCTACAACACAAGATTTTACTTTAGCAATTTCATTAGGTTGGGATGCTACTTCTTTAGATATAAATAAAGACGCTATTGGCAATAATTTATATGGTTCAGTTTTGTGTGGTATTGGTGATTCAATGATGGCAGGTCACACGTTAAATGCTGATGAAGTTTACGCTTATAAAATCGCTGAAAGAAACGGAATGACTTTTACAAATGCAGGTATAAATGGAAACTTTTTAACTGATAATGGTGGTAGTGGCACACCTTTAGTTAACAGGGTTACGGATATTCCTTTAGATACTGAAATTTTAATTGTCGATATTGGAACAAATGATGCTAATTCATTGGTTACAATAGGAAGCGAAAACAGTACAGATATCACAGAATTTTACGGTGCTTTAAATTCGTTTTTAGAAGATGCTGTAAATAGGATTCCAAGCGCAAGAATTATTTTTATTTCGCCATATTTAAGAAATGTAAATTATCAAAATTATGTTGATGCTTTAAAAATTGGGTGTGGTAAATATGGTATTCCTGTTTTTGATAATATAACAGAGGGGTTAATTAAATGGGATAATACGGCACAGTATGAGTTATTTACACTTCAAGATGGTTATCATTTTAATGCGGTAGGTCATTTAAGAAGTAGTTATAAGTATGAAAGTTTTATGAAGTCAAAATTCTAATGATAAAGCCAATATTTGATAGAATATTAAACATAGCAATCATCCAAAAATAAAACCACAAACCAATGCCACAAAAAGCAATTACATTAATAGCGTTTATCACCAATAGTTTGTGGTTTAAAACCGCATACGGAATAACATTTACCACGCAAACTGCGCTAATGGTGCAGGAATCGTTTGCGACAAACGACAACTTTTTAAATATATTTTTAAACAACACACCTGCAAAGGTGTTATATATTTTCTCAATTGTTTGGGTGTTGTTTAAAATTGTTGATGCCGGTTGTAACACGTGGAAAAAATGGAAAATAAATCAGCTTGAAATTAAAATGAAGCAGGAAGATTTAGAGAGTAAAGAAATTGAAAATGATATTCACCGCAAAGATTTAAACAAATGAAACTAAGCGAACACCAACGTATTTTCACTTTTAACATTAGTAAGTTAATTAATTATGCCTATATGAATGATATGGAACTCACGTTTGGAGAAGCGCGCAGAACCAATGAACAGCAATTAATTTACTTTCAAACTGGTAAAAGTAAAACAATGCGCAGCAATCATTTGCGTGCATTGGCCGTTGATTTTAATTTGTTTATAAAGGGCGAATTAACATATAAATGGGAAGATGTAAAACTGTTGGGTGATTATTGGGAAACATTGCATCCTGCCAACCGTTGGGGTGGCGATTGGAACAAAAACGATATAAAAGATGGTTTTATAGACGCGCCGCATTTTGAAATGAATATATAAAAAACAAAAAAATGAGTGATATAATTAATTTAGACAGAGCGTATAGTGCGCCAATTCAATATCCTATTGGAGTGACTGAAACCATTGAATGGTGTTGGGAAGATGTAACCGAATTAACCGACACTTACAAAATTATAATTGCAACAGCTTCAGGAACTATTATTGAAACAATTACTGAAGATGATACCATTTTAAAACGAGTGGATAACACATTAATTTGGAAAGTAAATTATGAAAAAGGTGTTATTGCCGTAAACCGTTACGATTACGAAGTGTGGAATGTAACCCAAGATTACATAAAATTTAAAGGAAAATTTGAAGTAACTAAAACAATTTAACAATGGAAAATTGGACTATAAAAACTTCAATAACAGAAGCAAATGTTGAAGTAGAACAACAAAAAATAAGTATTAGTGTTTTAGGTGGAAATCCTGGAGCAGCTGGAAAAGATGGTGCCGATGGTTACACACCAATTAAAGGTGTTGATTATTTTGATGGTATTGATGGAACAAATGGAGAAGATGGCGCAGATGGTTACACACCAATTAAAGGTGTTGATTATTTTGATGGTATTGATGGAACAAATGGGGAAGATGGCGCAGTAACCGAAGAAGAACAAACAGAAATTAACCAACGTTTAGATAATTTAGAATTAACTGTTGATGGTGGTGAAGTTGAAGTTTTAGGTGATGAATTAGTTTTAAATGGTGCTTTTGATAGTACTGATAATTGGGTAACGTCTGGTGATTCAATTGTTGAAAGTGGTGTTGGTCGAATATACTCTCCTGATGGAACTATTAGTTCAATTAATCAATACGATGTTTTAGAAGTTGGTAAGACTTATCTCATCACGTTTGAAGTAGTTTCTACAAATGGAACATACCTAAATAATGCTTCAAATTCAATCAAATATGATACTACTAATACGGGCTTTGTTTCTAAAATTATAACAGCAGACCATACCAGCTTAACTTTTAAAAGAGCGTCTGGAATCACTGATATATCAATAGACAACGTTTCAGTAAAAGAAGTAATACAAGTTACAACAACATCAATTACTGATAGATTAGACGCAATTGAAGCACGTTTAGATGCTTTAGAAAATTTATAATTATGGTGGTGTTACAAAAAGATAAATTACTTCATTTCTTCTGTGGCTTTTTTATTTACGCAATTGCAAATATATTTTTAGCTGAAATATACGCTTTGTTAATTGTTTTAATAGTTGCTGTTTGTAAAGAATTATACGATAAATATATTAAAAAAACATTTATAGATTATTTAGATATTGGTTTCACCATTTTTAGCGGTGTAATATTAACTATATTTTAAAATTATGAAAAAATTAATCTACATTATTTTAATTATAAGCTGTTTTGTTGCGTGTAAACCTTCAAAAAATATTGTAGAAACACATTCAACAGATACTATTTACAAAAGCAAGGTTATAACAGTTGATAATCCGCAGTTAACCAATTTGGTTATAGAAAATGTATGTGATTCCGTAGGTAATTTACGACCGTTTGTGTTTAATGCTTCTTCAGGAAAAATTAAAACCGAAATAAAAACAACTGGTAATAAAATTCATATTCATCAAAATATTGATAGTATAAAACAAGTTGCTGTTAACGAATATAAGAGCAGTATAAAAACGCAAACAATTGAAACAATTAAATATAAAAATAAAAAAGTTATGTGGTACAGTATTTTACTAAACATTGCATTGTTGGTGTATATTTTTAGAAAACCAATTTTAGCAGTAATAAAAAAATTTATTTTTCCAATTTAAACCAATGTTATGAAAGTGGATTACAGTATTTATTTAAACGAAGCGCTTCAAATTTATGGTTCGCAAAAAAAGAAAAGCATTACAAAAGTAGCTGAAATATTACATAAAAAACACGCTGTAAAAACTTCCTTTCAAACATTTAGGCGTGGTTTAAGTGATAATTTTAAACGTATAAATGCTGTTGAAACTGCACCGCGAAAAATTTCAAAACGTAAAAAATCAACATCAAAAAAAACAGATGCAAATCCGTTTGTGTTAAGCGCCTGGAATTTTAAAACCGGTGAAATGATGGATATTGATGAATATTGCGAGTTTTACAAATTACCGCGCAACGATGTAAAAAGTTATAAATTAGTAAGCCACACAGGAACACCTTTTTTTAACATTTTATTTAAAGAAAATATTGAAATTTCAAAAGATTTAACTGAAGATTATATTGCCAACGCCGTAAAAAAATACATTCAACCAATTAAATTGCCACAACCAAAAAAAATGGAATCGCCGTTGGTTGATCGTTTAATTTATACTGATGCACATATTGGAATGACACCAAACAAAGATGGTTTTGCTTTGTACGGCGGTAAATGGGATGAAGAAGAATTGTTACAGCATTTAAATGAAACAGTTGCGTTTATTGTTAGTGAGCAACAAGGCAACAAACTAATTATTGATGAATTAGGTGATTTTGTTGATGGTTGGGATGGTGAAACGGTTCGCAAAGGTCATAAATTACCACAAAATATGGACAATCAACAAATGTTTGATGTTGGTTTAAAATTTAAAGTGTTGTTAATTGATGCTTTGGTGCATTATTATAGTGAAATTGAAGTGCATAATATTTGTGAAGATAATCACGCCGGCGCGTTTGGTTATGTAATTAATGCAGCGTTTAAAAATATTGTTGAATTAAAATATAAAAATGTTACCGTTGTAAATCACCGTAAATTTATAAATCATTACTTTTGTGGCGATCATTGTTTTGTAATTTCGCACGGAAAAGATTCACACGCATTAAAATTTGGTTTTAAACCACACCTGGATCCAAAGCAAATTGAAAAAATTGATCAGTATTTAAAACAAAATGGTATTTACAAAAAAGCAGATTACATTGAATTTAGTAAAGGCGATAGCCACCAAATGTTATTTGATTATTGTACTTCAGATGATTTTGATTATATGAATTACCCTGCTTATTCGCCTTCAAGTGAATGGGTGCAAACAAACTTTAAAAAAGGAAGGTCTGGTTTTGTGCTTCAGCACGTAAATCCACACCAAAATTATAAGATAGTAAAGCCGTATTTTTTCACAAGTCAGTACGCAAACAGTACGCAAAAAGCAAGTTAAAACAGTTAATACACTAATAATCAACTTAATACAAAAATTAAAAACTTGCCTTCTAAGCAGGCGGTCGAAGGTTCGAATCCTTCTGCCATCACACAATAACTCACTGATTTTCAGTGAGTTATTTTTGTTTTTAGACATTTTTATTTTTCTTAAAAAAGTTACTTGCACAAAAAAAGCACAAAAATTTTTACTTTTTTCACAAAAAAACCACAAATAAACTCATTAATATTTAAAGAAATATTGATTGTTTTGTGAATTTTAAAATGCCTTTTTGGGTTTATATTTAGACTTCAATTTGCTACTTATTTTGAATAGAAAAGGTATTACCTTACTTTTTTAGGGTTATTCCGTAAATTATGTTGATTTTGTAAAATGAAATTATGTTCTGACAATTATCACCTTTTATTTTAGGAGATAATTTTATTTTTATGCTGTTGAAAAATTGCTAAATGATCAACATTTATTTTTAGAGATACATTAAATATATACTTTTTGGTTTATCATGTTTTATTTGTGTGATAAACGTAATTGTAAAATTTGTGTTTCGTTTGTTTGAAGGTTTTAATAAGTGGTAGTATAACTTGTTTTATCCTAGAATGAATTCCTGTAAATGTTAGTATATATTTAGATATAACGAGTTAGCTGTAATAAAGATAAAAAATGACATTTAGATTCCCAATTCAATGTAAAATATGTAACTTTAAATCATTAGTAAAAGTACAAGCTGGTTATCTTGAAAAAGTACAAGTCCGAATTGGTTGTCCAGGATGTGGTAGTTTATTTAAAGGTGAACTAACACAGGTAGCACCAAACGTTAATTTAAGTTTTGATAATGCAGAACACACTGATGAAGAAAGCCTACCTAGAGATGTACCTGTGATTCCTCTTTCTACTGAATTACCAATTCCGAAACAATCGACAGAATCAATTGGAGGTTCTACTGGAATTACTCTAAATCCATTTATGGCACTAGGAAGTATTCTTCCTTATAAAAAAATTGCTTTATTTCAAGGTAAATATCTTGCTTTTGCAGATTTTAGAGATGCCAATATTGATCATTTAGAAAATATTATAATGCTTTTTCAAAATAAAAAATGGAATTTAGTTATATCAGAGTCTAAAAATCATTTTGGAAATCATATTCCAGAATTAAAGAAAAACTTTAGTGAAGATATTAATAGTTGCTATTTTATCATAAGTGAGATTTTCAAATATTTCATATTAAATACAATTCCTAAAAACTATGAGGATAGTTACACGATAAGATTATTATTTCGAAATACAATTAATCGTTGTCAAAACGATAAAGAAAATTTAGTAAGATTAAAAAATACTTTAAATCAATTTTTTGATGTGGGACGAGAATTTGTAAACGCTTGTAAATTACTTGTGCAATTTATAAAAAACACTCCATCATATGTTCCTGTAATTGGATTAAGCTATATTGGGTTTGCAGAGGAATTTGAAGATAAATTTGGAATTACGACATTTTCATTCGACGACTTAAAAGACAATTATAAAGATTCTTTTGAATTATTAGCTAGATCTTCCATCCTTTACATTGGATTTTCTAATTACTCTAGCAATCGAGATGAAAACAATTTTTCAGGTATTTCGAACTGTAACACCCTGAATCAATTTTACAACCTTAATAATGGACTTAAAAAACAAGTAATTGAACAATACCCTTATTTAAAAAATTATTATAGATTTTTATTAAATAGTCAAATAAGAAATGCTATAGGTCACGCGAAAACTGAATTTTTCACATATGAACAATTGATTAAATATTACCCATACACTGATTTAAGAAAAATAAATAGATTTAAACAAATGTCTTTGACTGATTTTGCATATCATACATATTTAATGAAACTATCTGTTTTGGATTTAATTAGTTTCATAGGAAAATGGCACAAAAGAATGATATAAACTACAGCTAACAACTGGTATAAAAAATTGCTAAATTGAATTAAATAGAATGTTTCCAAAATATAAATAACGAAATTTATACAACGGAAAATTACGTTTCCAAAAACGCAACTTTCCATACCAAAAGTCGTTGGCAACTAGTTTAAACAAAATGAAAAAGAAAAAAATGAAAATTAGAAGAACAATAGAAATTTTAGAAGCTCTAGCGTCTGGCTGTTCTCCACAAACTGGAGAATTGATAGAAAATGACAGCGTCTTAAATGAAAGAGATGTCATTCGAGCATTGGAAAAAGCAATTTCTGAATTAGAAAGAATTAATATTTCAACTGAAAGTAAATCAGAAAACAAAACTCAAACTATTGAATTAAATATTACCACAGAAGAAATTAAAAAGACAATTAAATTATTTCAAAGCATTGAATATAATCCAACATACAGTCGATTGACTCATTTCTTTTTAAAATCTAAACAATTTGACTTTCCTATTTTGAACTCAAACGATCTTTATGGAAAATATTTTGGTTATTATACTAAACAAGACTTACATAAATTTTTCAAACACTATTTGATAGAAAATGGATTTTCTCTTCACGGAAAAGTAAAAAAGGAGAAAAAACCGCAACCTTGGCAAGATATTGAATTTTTCAAACAAGAAAAATTCAATAATTTGACAGATAAAGCAGTTGAACAATTAAAGAGTAAAATAAACGAAATTGGAATTCTTAAAACAGAGGATTTATCTCAGCATACGATAAATTCAAGAGTTAGGTATTTTAGAGCATATGAAAATTGGAATGACTATGAGAAAGAATTATTAGAAAAAGCTATGGAATACACGAATGACCTTGAATTATTGTCCGAATGTTTCCAAAGAGGAAAAGGTTCAATCGAATCTTATGGAAAAAGGCTGATTTATGAAAAAAAACCAGTTGCCAACAACTCATAAAATTCTTGCTCACATTTAAACTAAATATAAAACGACAAACATCCAACTAACGATTTGCTACGTCCGAAAAGTCTCCGATTTTCCAGTCGCACAAATCATTTAAAAACTCGTTAGGTGCTATGATAGTGAGGCAAGAAAGTTGAGAGTCACGAGAAATGAATATTATGAATGATAATTTAAATAAAAAAGTAAAAGATTTCCTTCTCGAAGAATCTTCAAACCTTGATAGAATTGATTTTGAACTTCGCGCATTTAATCCATTTGAAGTTCTCAATGTCGAAGAGTATGAACTTAGACACTCAAATTTTATTTCATGGCTATTGAATCCTTTAGGTTCTCATGCTTCAGATGATTACGTGTTGAAAAGATTTATAATGGAATTAGACCAGATTCCAGATAATAAAAAGATAAAGCTACAAATAAAGGATTTAAGTAAAACCCGAGTTTATAGAGAACGTGATAATGTTGATATTTTATTAGTTAATCATGAAGAGCAATTTGTAATATGTATTGAGAATAAAATTAATGCAGGACGCTCAGGTAATAATCAGCTAATTAGGTACGCAGAAATTGTAGGTTTAGAATGGTCTGAAAAAGGCTATGATACGTTTTTTGTTTTTCTGACAAAACATCAACAATTACTTTCTGATGAAGAAATAAATCTTGGGTATGAAAATATAACATATGACTCATTAGTTGGTATTATTTCAAACTTGCTTTTAGATATACCTTCTCTTGATAGTAAAGTAAAAGATTTTATTGGTTTTTATATTGAAAATTATAAACGAAATTTTATGAATGATGAAAATGAATTATCACAACTAGCTCTTGAGATATATAAAAAACATAAAGAAGCAATAGATTTTATTGTAAGTAAGAAACCAGTAATTCATAGTTCAAAGAATTTTAAATACGTAAAAGACAAAATTGAGAATCACGAGAAATACTCATTGTTATCTCCTAAGGAAAAAGGACTTGTCCGATTCTTACCAAAAGATATTGAAAATGTCTTCACAAATCCAGAATTTAACTCTTGGAGAGATAATAATGTATTCTTTGCGATAGAATTCTTTCTGTTTGAAGAAAGTTTAGATGTGAAGTTTTGCTTTGGTGCAGTCAATAATGAAGAAAAATTTGATGAGTTGCAATCAATTAAAGAGGATTACTTTAATAAAATGTTGAATTTTAAATGTTTCAAACGTAAGCCTAATAACCGAGCGAAGTCAACAAGTAAGTATCCTGGAATTGTTTGGATTACTTTATTAAAAATCACAAGTTCTGATTTCGTAACTTCTGAGAATTTTGAGGAAGCCTTTGACAAGACCTTTGATATATTTGAACAAAACATACTAAATGATTGGATACAAGAAGTAAAAAAAGTAATAGCAGTTTGATAGCGAATAGCTTTGAAACCCCGCACTACGCATATTCGATCCGTCAATACTCAAAACCTGAAACCGAGTAATAATATTAAAAGAGAAACGAAATTTAAAAGTCCGCGTACAAATAGCTCATTTGTTTTTTTCGATAAAATCAAGCCTATCCTAAAAAAAACAAAAGAGCTATTTTTTCCACCCTTTTATGCCTTAATCAATTTAATGCAGATAGAGTGCACCAGTAGACATTTAATTTGTAATGTTTTTATTAAAAAAAATTAATTATATGGAAAATTTAAATGATTTAATTATTCAAAAAGCAAGACCATTACCAGTTATAATTCTAGCTGATGTTAGTGGAAGTATGGCAAGTGACAATAAGATAGGTATTTTAAATAATGCGATGAGGGAAATGATAGACTCTCTGAAAGAAGAGAACTCATTGAGAGCTGAAATACACTTTTCTGTAATAACATTTGGTGGAGATGTTATGCCACACATCAACTTTGCAAAAGCAAATGAGATAAATTGGGTTGACTTATCTGCAAATGGAACAACTCCAATGGGAAAAGCATTTGAGGTAACAAAAACTCTTTTAGAAGATAAAATAATAATTCCAAGTAGGTCATATGCTCCTACTCTTGTTTTGCTATCTGACGGAATACCAACTGATAATTGGGAAGATTCATTAAATGAATTATTATCATCACCTAGAGCTTCTAAGGCATTTAGAATTGCAATGTCAATTGGGGCAGGACAAGATGGGAAAATTGTATTAAAACAATTTTTAGGAGATTCTGAATTAGATGTTTTTGAAGCTGTACAAGCCAGAGATATAAAGAAATTCTTTCGTTTTGTAACCATGAGTGTTTCGCAAAGAGCAAAAAGCGTCAATCCTAACCAACCTGTAAGTGTAAGTTTTGATGATTCAGATGAAAACCTTGATGATTTTGAATTTTAATCTATGAATATTCACTCTGCAATAATTAAAGGTCCCAAAAAAGAGAAACTTCAAGATGCTCTGGGTATAATAAATAAAAAATATTTTAATCTTTTTGTTGTAGCTGATGGTTTAGGTTCTTCAAAGAATAGTGATTACGGAGCAAGAAAAGCTGTTGTTTCAGTAGAAAAAGCAGTAAACCAATGGAGAAAATTAATAAAAAAAGATCACAAGGTTCTTTTACAATTAATTCACTTTTATTGGAATCTTTTAATTGGTGATTCTGATTTCGAAAAGAAAGATTGTTTAACTACTTGCTTATTTGCTTACATCGACAAACCTGAAAAAAAAATTTTATTAGGACAGCTTGGAGATGGTTTATTATTACTAAAATCAAAAGGGGAAACAGTATTAGTTAAGTCTTCCGATGAGTATAATTTCACAAAATCGCTTGGAAGTTCCAAATCATACAGCGATTGGAATATTAAGAGTATTAATTATGATACTAACGATTTCGTTCTTTTAGTCACATCGGATGGGATTTCTGAAGATTTAGTAGAAAATAAAGAAGATGATTTTGCAGATTCATTAATACTAGAAATGCTAAAACTTAAGAGAAATAAAAGAAAGAATTATTTGAATCAACTTTTGGAAAATTGGCCAACAAAGTTCCATACTGATGATAAAACAATTTGTATAGCATGGGAAAAGAAAAGATAATTACAGGAACAAGTTCTGGAGCAAATTATACTATTGAAAAAGAAATTGGCAGAGGAGGCCAAGGCAGGGTTTTTTCAATTAAAGGTGGAAAATATGCATTTAAATTAATTGGAAAAAAAACAAGCTCTAAGTCTCAATTACTTAAACGGAAAATTTCATATATCAAAACCAGACCAATAGATGACTTACCTATTTCTATTCCTTTAGAACAAGTTGAAGGAGATGCGTTAGGGTATATTATGGAAATGGCTACTGATATGATTTCGGTTGAAAGTTTAATTAAACCAGATAATGAAAAAGAGTTTACATTATGGTGGCTTGAAACAGGAGGTCTTGAAAAGCGTATTTTAATATTAAAACGAATTGCAGATACTTTATCCAAATTACATTCAAGAGGATTAGTTTATGGAGATTTTTCGCTAAGTAATATTTTTGTGTCGAACGATAAAGAGTATTCTGAAATATTTTTTATTGATTCAGACAATATTACACATGATTCTAAAGTTGGAACAGCGGTCTATACACCAGGTTATGCTGCACCTGAAATTATTCAAACAGATTACCATTCCGCAATTAGCGGTTATGATACTTATACAGATGATTTCTCTTTCGCTATAATCGCATATCAGCTACTTACTTTAAATCATCCATTTATTGGTGATTATGTAAATGAAGGTGAACCTGAATTAGAAGAGAAAGCCTATTTTGGAGAGATTCCTTGGGTAAGTCACAGCTCAAATAACCTAAATATTGCAAGTAGTGGAATTCCTACATCATTAACTATTTCAAAGAGAATGATGAAAGCCTTTCAACAAACATTTGAAAAAGGAATTTCTCAAAAATTAAAAAGAACAAGTTCTTTCAAGTGGAGTGAAGTATTATCAGGTGCTTTAGATGCAGTCATTGAATGTCATAATAAATCTTGTAATCAAAATTTCTTCTTTTCGAAAAATTTAATATGTCCATTTTGTAAAGAACAAAAGGAATTTGTCGGTATGGCTCGTATTCATCCTTTGATTAAGAAAATGAAAGATGAATTAAAAGATGAATTCTCAATAAGTCTTGAGTACGTTCAAAATATAGGAGGAGTTTTAAGTACAAAAATACTAACTCCCAATAAATATTTGGTTTTTAATGAAAATGACTTCTTACTAAATTCTTCATTTAGACAATTGTTTAAAATTAAACTTGAATGCGATTCAGTGTATTTAAAAGGAATTGATCTGAAATGTGTTTCAATTATTTCAAATAAGAAATACAGAAAGGATGTTGATATTTCAAACGAGATAAAAGTAAATCTAACTGGTGATTTTGTCTTGTTCTTTGATGATCTAAATAAATATCAAAGAATCTTAAAGCTTAAAAAATACTCAATATGAAAATACATAACATATTTAAAGGTAAAAAGGATGAGATTAATTTGAATATTAAACCCTTAATTACTGGAGAATCATTTAAATATAATAAAAATACACCTGTAGAAATTAATTATTCACAAGATGCGTATTGGTTGGTAGTTGATAAAGATAGAATTGAGGTTGAAGGGATAACAGCAGAAGATAATAAAGAACTGGAACGAATTGCTCATAGTAATAAAATTACATTACTAGTTACATCCAAAAGCAATAAAGCTGAAATAAAGGCCAAACTTTTAACTAATATAATTTCGCTAGATGAAGGTTTGGAAATATGTTTAACAGATATTATCATTGATGACATTGAAAATAGATTTAAACAAGTAAGACAGTTCAAAAAGAAAATTAATTGGGCTACTATTAATACTGATTGGCTTTCCTATGAGTTAATTATTGAAGATGGAGGGAGAACGCAAATACTTCTTGATAACTCTCCAGGAGTAAATGGATTTAGAATATTTGGCAAGTCGATAGCAATTGATGTAAAGAAAAATGATAATGAGAAGTTTGAGATTACAAGAATATTAAAATGGAATAATCGCTTTAACCCTACCTTTCTGCTTAAAGGAGATATTCAAATAAAAGACATCTCAAATACAGCAACACTAAGACAAACCACAGAATTAAAATTAAATAGAATTGACTCAACTGAACGATATATAAAAACTTGGGAAAGTTATCAGGAAAAAGAAAAGGAAAATAGCATTAAAGAAGTAAAGAAAAGAGGGTTTCTTACGATAACTAAAACAAAAAGAATAACAAAAAATAAATACAAATTAGTTTTTGATAGAAATGATAATACAAGTAATTGGTTGAATATCCAATCTGGTTCTTATATCGTATTAAATAAAACGCAAGTGTTTCCAGATTTCTATTCAAATGAAAATAGATCCAAAAATAGAATCATATTAAAACTATTAGAGAAACATAATAATCACCTTATTACTGAAAGTGAAAAAGGAATTGATACTACAGAAGTCAATTTATGTTATGCAAGTTTATCACCATTAGGTGATGTAATAGCGAATAAAAGAAGAACAGATGCATTGAATGTAATTCGAAATAATTCTGCTCCAATGCCGGTCCTATCTGCAGTTCTTGAAGGAGTTGATTATGATTCTGTATCTAGAAGAAGGATTAAACCATTAACATCAAAGGTAAAAGATGAATTTGGTAAGTTTGGACCAAATGAGATGCAAGAACTTGCCTTAGATGTTGCTTTAAACTCACCAGACATTACAATTATACAGGGTCCTCCAGGAACTGGAAAAACTAAAGTTATTAGTGCATTAGCTAAAAGATTAACTGAAATATACAAAGACAATGGTGATGCTCCAGAAATGAATATATTACTAACTGCATTTCAACATGATGCTGTCGAAAATATGGCAGCACGTACAGAGGTTCTTGGATTACCTGCCATAAAATTTAGTAATACACAACATCAATCAATTGATGTAATAGATAAGTGGATAATAAAACAAACGGAAAAAGTAGAAGCAATTCAAAACGGAATTGAGCCCAATAAATCCGAGTTAATTTATAATGATATTATCGCTTCTTACCTATCATATATTAAAACATTGAATCAAGAAAAAGCGAAAAATGATTTACTAAGAATTCGCAAAGAAAATATTTCAACCTTACCAGATGACATTATTGAAGATATTAGTAACCTATCAAGAGAAGAATTAAAAACGGATAGTACAATACTCAACAAAGTAATCGAGAATTTAAGAAACATTAGAACTGATAATGTCAGTTACAGTGATGATGGAGAAATGAATTTGAATCGGTTTTTAAGAAGTTATAAAAGATACCAAAATGAATTACCAAAAATTGACACAAATATAATTGAAGAAATAGAAGAATATTTAATACCTGAAAAACTTATGGCAGATGACTTTGCAAAGTTAAGTGATCTCAAATTAGGATTGATAGACTCTCTTAAATCTGTTAATATCAATGAAACCATTAAACTTTCAAACGCTAAAATTGAAAGCGCTTTTAAAAAATCAATTGACTTTTTTGCTCAGAAAATTCAATCTAATGGCTCTGTATATTCTGTGCTTTCTGAATTCCAAAATGATTTACATAGTAACAAAGATAGAGTTAAAGAAACCATTCAGAATTATGTTGCACTAGCAGCTTCTACTGTTCAAGGTAGTAAAGGTAAAAAAATGACAGCTATTAAGCCTGACCCATTTGATACTGTAATAGTAGATGAAGCGGCAAGGGCAAATCCACTAGATTTACTAATTCCATTAACTTCTGCAAAAAGAAGAATAGTATTAGTTGGTGACCATAGACAACTTCCCCACATTGTTGATAATGCCATCCAAAAAGAATTAGAAGAAGATGAGTTAGCAGCTAAAGATGTTTCTAAATTCCTTAAAGACAGCTTGTTTGAGCGCTTTTATAATATTTTAAAAAAGCTAAACGAAAAAGATGGGATTCAAAGGGTGGTTACACTTAATACTCAGTATAGAATGCATCCTGTAATTGGAGACTTCATTAGTAAGACTTTCTATGAAAAATATGGTGACCCAAAGATTAATTCAGGTACTCCAGCAGAAAAATTAACTCATAATATCCATCAATATCAAGAAAAAGTAGCAGTCAGTATAAACATCCCAAACATTAAAGGAGAAGAAAAAAAACAAAGCGGAAGCACATTTCGTCCAATCGAGGCAAAAGAGGCCATTCGTAGAGCAAAAGAGATTCTAGACAGTGACCCATCTATGTCTTTAGGAATTATAACGTTTTACAGTAGACAGGTTGAAGAATTATTCAGTGAATCTGAAAAATTAGGAATGACAGAGAAAAATGAAAGTGGAGAATATGTTATAACAAAACCCTATCAAAAAACAATGAAAGCTGAAGAGCGCTTTAGGATTGGTTCAGTAGACGCATTTCAGGGTAAAGAATTTGATGTGGTAATACTTTCTCTAGTTAGGTCAAACACGATTCATATTAAAAGTCATTTAGATATCAGGAAGAAATATGGTTTTTTAACATCATTTAATCGATTAAATGTTGCCATGAGTAGAGCTAAAAAGCTACTAATAACAGTTGGTGATGAAGAGATGTTTAAAATACAACAGGCAGAAGAACACATTTTTGGACTTTATGCTTTTTATAAAGAACTAATAAATACAGATTATGGCCTTAGTATTTGATAATAGAAATATACAGATAAAGTTTTTCTCAAATAAAACTTTGAACAGCAATCTCAAAAAAGAATTAGTTGTTTATCCGGTATTGGCTCATAAGATTTATGCACCAGTAATTGACGATTTAAAGCTAAATATATTTCAAAAATATATCCTTTCAATTCTAAATAAAGGGAATTTTTCATTTGATAAAATTTCTGAATGGTTAAGTCTTGACATTGTTTTAGTTAAAACAATAGCCGCTGAATTAGCTAACAAAGGACTAATTGATATAAACACAATGGACATTTCCAATAAGGGGAAAGAACTTATTGAAGGAACCTTTTCTTGGTTTAATAACGCAGAAGATTTAAAAAAAGACATTCGATATGTTTTTCAAGATGTTTTTACACAAGAATTGTATCCAATTGTTTTACCTTTTGATAATTTTCAAGAAAATGTTTGGTTAGAAAAAGGGCAATTAATTAGTGGCACAAAAGGTAAGAAGGATAGTTTTCATTATGAATTGATTAAGCCAGGTAATATCGATTTAAAAAAGATTAGAAAACCAGATTCGGAAAAAATTTTAGATACGCTAAATGAAGTAATTAAAAAATATACACCAGATTCTAAAAATGACATAAAGGAAGTGCCCAATGCAGTCAGTTACATTGGTGAACAGCCTGATTTACTATATTGTGCTATGTGGATTTCTTCTGAGCAAAACAATAGACAAGAAGATAATATTGAAGTCTCAGATCCTTTTAATATTTATGATGACGCATATTGGTTGAGAAATATTGTTTTACAAGCAAAGAAGGAAAATGACACTTTAAAAGTAGTAATTCACAATTTGGTTTATAATATTGAGGAGGAAGAGAAGAATAAATTTTCTGAATTTATGCGTCTGTTTGACAAAGAACTAGAAAAAGAAATAGATCAAAAATTTGATTTTACTCTTAAAACAGAATACTCAAATCTATATTTAGCTATTAAGGAATATTTTTTTGATATCAAGTTCTATGAGCTGCACAAGGATGCTACACATTTAAAGAATTCGTTTAGGAAAAGTCAGATTATTTTAGAAACTTTTTTCAAAATAATCTTTGAAAAATTTAAGGGTGACTATGACGATGTAATTAGTAGTCAAACATATAATGGAGCTCGTTTTCATGCATACAAAGATGAAATAATAGCAAAAATTAAACAGATTAATACAAATGCTGAGATTCCTAATTGGTATCATCATGAATTTAAGGATGTTTACAATGCATTGCGAAACCCTGATCGTGCTTCGTTACGGGCTTTATTTATAGCTTCGGTTATGGCTTCTTTTTATAATAATGAAATTCCAATTTATCAAATATTGAAAGCTAAAAGCAACTCTGCGATATGCATTGAAAATATTGCTGAAAGCAGAAATAAGGTAGGTCATAAATATATCGAAATACCAGATAAAGAAATTGACAAATATTTTGAAGATGTAAAAACGATGCGAAAAGACATTGAGGAGATTATACAAATTTTCGTAAATAATTAATAATGCAGACCGACTGCATATATTGGGAATACATTTGCTATTGCAAAAGTAAAAGATAAATTATCATGGCAAGAAGAAATAAAAAGAATAGGAATAAGCAACAGAGCAATCAGAAAAAAAATCAACCCAAGACTCAGCAAAAAAAAGCCGATGAGCCAAAAGAAGTAGCAGAGAATTTAGAAAGTAACTTGGATAAAGTTATTGTTGACAATTCTATCTCGGAAGTTGAAATAAAGGAAGTTAAAAAAGAAGAGGTCAAAACGACAACTGAAGCTTCATATAAGTCTGCTCAGGAATTGTACCATAAAGCACTTGCAATTGAAAAAGTTCTTGAAAGAAGAAAAAGTGACTACGAAAAGTTGAAAGAGAAATTAGATAGTGAAAAGAAAGTTTTAGAAAATGAAAAGTCTGAAAATGAAAAATTAAAGACTGAACTAAATAAAACACTGGACAAATACAATGAAGAATTAACGGAAATAAATCAACTAAGAGTTGAAGGAGTTTGGTCAAGTGTTATAGATAAAAAACTTTTAGACCATTATCAAGAAAAGCTAAAGGAACAAGAAAAAACATTACTTAATAAAATTGCTGAATTAAATAGTAAACATTCTGAATACATTTCTGCCTTAGCAGAGATTGAAACAAAAAAACTCGATGTTGAAAAAGAATATCATCTAAAATTTACTGAAAAAAGCAAGAGATTAGAGAAGATTTATCAAGAAAAATTCACTTCAAAAGAAAATGAACTTCATCTTCTTTCAAAAGATATTGATGAACAAAAAAGACTTTTGGCACGAAAAGAAAAGCAACTTAGTTACGAAGTTGAAGATTTTGAAGATGATAAAAAATTTCTGACTGATAAGGCAAGAAATAAAGTAGAACAAGAAATTGAAGGTGTAAATCAACAATTACAGAATTTAAAGGATAAGAATAAGGCTTTAGGTAATGAACTTAAATCATTAAATGATGAATTGAAATATTTGGGTGATTATAAAGCTAAGGATGTTATTTCAGAATTAAGGAGTAAAGAGAAAGAAATATTTGAGCTACAAGAAAGATTGGCTACAAGCCCAGATATCCTAAAAATTGATGATCTTAAAAAATTGCAAAAAGAGAAAAATGATTGGCAGAATAGACTAAGAGATATTAATTCTCAATTAAATGAATATAAATCTAGATACGAAAATCAAAAATTACAAATAGGAGAAAAAGAAAGGCTTGAGTTCCAAAAAGAGGAACTGGAACAAAGAATAAAATTACAGCAATCTGCCCTAGAAGAACTCAAAGAAGAAGTTAGTGAATTGACACGGCAAACAGAAGATAAAATAACCTTTGTTTCTTGTTCAGAAATGGACGATAAATACAAATTGCAACCTGAAAACCTGATTCAAAATAATATAAATAAAGGTTGGATAAAAGAAATTCAACAAGCAATTGCACAAGTTACCGAAAATAGATTATTCTATGACGAGAATACAATTCGTTCATTTATTGCAGGGCTATCAATGAGTAGGTTTTCTATATTACAAGGAATAAGTGGTACTGGAAAAACTAGTTTGCCAAAAGCATTTGCAAAAGCAGTAGGTGGCAATTTTGGTATTGTAGAAGTTCAATCAGGCTGGAAAGATAGACAAGATTTAATCGGCTATTACAACACTTTTGAAAAAAAATATTACGAAGGAAAATTCCTGAAATTACTATATATGGCAGGTACGCCAAAATATAAAGACAAACCTTTTTTTATCATTCTTGATGAGATGAATCTTTCCCATCCTGAACATTATTTTGCAGATATGCTGTCTATAATGGAAGAAACAAATCTTGAAAAACAAGTTTTGACTATTAGTGATAAAGTAAAAGATAAACCGAGATTAATGTTTGATCTTGAAGAGGGTGGTATCGGTCTTAAAGTACCACAAAATGTATGGTTTATTGGTACTGCAAATCATGACGAAACCACTTTACAGTTTGCACCAAAAACCTATGACAGAGCAAATATTTTGGAAATGCCAATAAATATCGAAGAGTTTGAGATCAAAAATGTTGATTTATCAAAAGTTACAATTCCAAATAAGGAGTTTATCAATTTTACAAGTTCACAAAAGTGGAATAAAAACCATAGAGCTTTAAATTATCTTGAAGGAAACTTCAAAAATATATGTGGCAAATTTGGAATTGGTTGGGGTAATAGATTACAAAAGCAAGTAAAAACATTTATACCAGTATTTAAAGCGTTAGAGGGTGATGATGCAAATGCATTAGATCATATAATTTCTTCTAAAATACTAAGATCAATTAAGGGTAGATATGATTTACAAGAGACAACTTTAAATGAAATGAAAGATGAACTTGAGAAAAATTTCAATAAAGAATTTAAAGGTGAAGCTAAGAAGTCATTAAAAATTGTAAATAATGAATTAAGTAGATTGGAGTAATATGATTGTTTTTGATAGAATATTAAACAAGGATATACGTATATCTGAAATTGAAATCCCCGCTATACTGGGAAGATATATTTTCAAATCAGACCAGTCAACTATTCGATTAAATGATTGCCAAATAAAAAAGCAAGACTTTTTAGTACCTTGTAAATATAATGAAGGAACATTAAAAATAAAATCTGATAAGTCTAAACTACTTTTCCACGAAAACGAGTTACTTAATGAAGATGTTAGTACGTTAATAAAACATACTTTATTTGATGTTTCAGATGAATTAGAAATTACTGATGACATTTTAGGCTTGAAGGATATCAATACATTATTGAGAAATTTTGATGAACGGTTAGAAGTTTCTGAATTTGAATTGTTTTTGCAAAAAAAACTTTTTCACATAGAGGAAGTGTGCCGTGAACCATCATATTATTTAAAGAGAGAAATCACAAAACTAAATGTAGCTAGAGCAAAAAGGATACCTGTAAAAGCCATTAATTATTTAGCTGCACATACGGAAGATTGGTCAAGAAGAAGGATACGTTCAGTTGAACCCCGTAAAATATTAACTGAAATAGTTGATTATGATTTAGAAATTTACGAAAATCAGATTACTGCCTCTTTCATAGATAAACTTTTAGTTTATTTCTCACATAGAATGGTAAATGAAATTGATGTTATTGACAGTTTTATTGTGAATATTGAGCGCATTATTGAATCTAGAAAAAGAATTAATTCCACCGAGAAAATATACTGGTATAAGAAACTTGATAGAGATTATAGTAAACTTGCTAAGGCTGTTGAATCTGTTGAAAAAAGCAGGATGAAAATCGAAAAGATAAAAGATTTTATCTCATCTATTCAGATGCGATTATTCGGATTATTAAAAAGTGATATGTATTTGGCTAACTCTAACAATAAAAGTATAATCAGTCAAAAGCTTAAAAGAACTAACCTTTTTGACAATCATCAACATTATAGGTTTATTAAGATCATATGGGATAAATATTATCAGAAAGAGTTATTAAACTGTTCAGAGAAATCAGAAGAAAACCAAGAAGTAGTAAAGTCTTTTATTGATTATTCCTGGGTTCTAATTTTTAGAGCATTATTTCAAATTGGCTATAGTAAAATAAAGAAATTAAATAATTTCTCCTATGTGCTAACTAATGAAACAATACCACACATTTTAATTAAAATAGCAAAGAATGCTCAACAAATAATCGAAGTTGTTATTAATGGTAATGAAAAGTTAACTTTCGTTCCTATACCTTCGACAAAAGATAGTTTAAAAGTTTACCCAGGTAGAATTAAAAACAAATATTATTTTTCAATTGTCGGTTCAAAAAGTAGAGAAGATATTTTAAGAATTTCTCCCACAGATATTAATAGTGAAGAACAAATCTCAAATCTTCTTTTCAAATATATCCTTAGGTCTTATGCTAATGCATATTTATTTAAGTTGAACTCACAATCAATATCAAATTTTGAAATACTCAATTCCTGGTTAAAAAATAACAGATCCTTGATTCTTGACAAAGGTAAAAATGGAAAGATTGATTTTTGGTTAAATCGAAAATTGAACAAATTCGAGATTAAAGAATTGGATACTATTATTACTGAACAAAATCAAAATTTATCAGCTCGGACAGAAATTCGTAGCAAACAATTATTAAATCTAAAAGAAATAGAAGAAGAGCTAAAAATTAAAAGCAAAGAGCATTTTGAAACTTACGAAGTCTGTATTAGCTGTTCCATAAATAATCAATCCAATATTACCCCAAATTATGAAGGAGGATTTAGATATAAATGCAATAATAGAGGTTGTGAAGTTGGTTATGGATTTACAGAAAAGAATATTTTTTATAATGTGCCTGATTATGATAAAATAAAAAATAATTTATCCAAAACTAGAAATGAAATTAATGAAGGTATTTTGTTGAATGCTTTTGGGTTTGAATATATTTAATATGGGAGTTAATAAAAACGCATACATTAGATATCAAACATTAGATAAATGTTTTAGTAATCCGTACAAACTTTTTTTTATTGAAGATTTACTTGAAGAGGTCAATAAAGCTTTAGAGTATGTTAACGGCTTTGATTCTATTATAAAAAAAAGGCAACTTTTTGATGATATTAAATTCATGGAAAGTGAATCAGGTTGGGCCATCCCTTTAGAAAGGTTTAAAGAAGGAAGGCGAACATTTTATCGCTATTCAGATATTAATTACAGTATCAAAAACCAAAAAATTACAGATAATGAGATTGATGTAATTAATTCTGCTCTTATTGTATTAACACGTTTTAGGGGTTTACCTCAATTTGACTGGATTAATGAATTAAGTACAAAATTAAAATCACATTTTGAACTTGATGATGCCCCAGAAATAATATCTTTTGACCATAATGAATTTTTAACAGGGTTAGATTTATTACCATCACTTTATCAGAGTATTCTGAATAAAGCAGTCCTTTCAATTGAATACCAAGCATTCCATATGGAAGCATCTATTGAGTATGTGATCCACCCTTATTATTTAAAACAATATAATAAACGTTGGTTTTTATTAGGTTTAAACAGAAATGATAATCGTATATATACAATCCCTTTTGATAGAATTAAGAAAATCAATATTAAGAAAGAAGAATATATAGAAAATAAAATAATAAATTTTTCTGAGTATTTTGAAGACATCATTGGAGTCAGTAGAAAACCAGAAGACAAGCCTATTAAAATCAAACTATTTTTTAATGCAAAAACAGCACCCTATATTTTAACAAAACCTCTGCATGGTTCACAGAAAAAATTAAACTACGATGAAAATGGATTGATAGTACAGATTGAAGTAATACCTAATTTTGAGTTAAAGCAACTTATTTTATCATACGGAGATTCTATTGAAATTTTGACTCCAGAATCCTTTAAAAAGAAATTTATGAAATTAAATAACTACTATTAGTGACTGATAAAATTTATATTTGAACTAAATAATGAATTGATAAACATTTAATAATCAATTTTAAAAATCAAAAATAATCTTTAATTCTTCAAACTTATAATTTTTATTGATCTCATTATAAGTGATTTAATAAGGTGGTAGTATCTTTTAATGTATTAAAAAAAAATAAAGCTACCTAATTTTTTTTAGAAAAATAAGGTATTCTATTTTATAAATGCTAACTATAGTATGTTGAATGAAGGAGGATAACATCCTACATTTATGCATACCAAAATTAGCAATGAAGCTTAATACAGATATTTTAATTTTATTCGGTAATAAGGTTAAGACCCTTAGAAAAGAAAAGGGTATTTCTCAAGAAGAATTGGCTTTTCGTTCAGATCTTCATAGGACATATATTGGTATGATAGAGAGAGCTGAGAAAAATATTACACTTAAAAATATCGAAAAAATTGCTAATGCTTTGGAAATTTCTATTCTAGATTTATTCAAATAATATTTTTAGTTAGATTAAAAACAAATTGCAAAAAAAAGAAAAAAACATGTTTAAAAACGAGTTCTTTATTGAACTTCAAAAGTTAAGAGAGTCTTCTAAAAATGCGGTTGCGCAAGGAAATTCAACAAACTTAGATTATTTTCAAGAATACCTTCATGTTGAACGGGAAGTTGAAAAACATTTATCTGAATGTATAAAGGAGTGTTCTAAATCCTCAAAAGCTGAACTTATTTTAGTTTGTGGGAATGTTGGTGATGGTAAATCACATATATTATCACGTTTAAATAATAGATTAAAGGAAGAAATCCGTAATTTTAAAATCCATAATGATGCAACAGAATCGCACAATCCTAATGAAACTTCGAACGATACATTAAATAGAGTATTAGAAGATTTTAAAGACGTTAATATCAAAGCCTCTAATAAGAAATTGATTCTTGCTATCAATTTAGGTACATTAAGTAAATTTCAAGAGGAGTATGAGTCTGATTACACTCAATTGTTTGATTATGTGAAGACTCAAAAAATTTTAGATGCAGATGTAATTTATCATTCAAAAAACGATAGTGAAAGTAGTTTTCATCATGTGAATTTTACTGATTATCATATGTATTCTTTATCATCTGAAGGACCGAAATCTATAATAATATCTACTTTATTAGAAAGGATTGTTGCTAACTCAAGAGAGAATCCAATTTTTGCGGCGTATGAAAACTATATAGAATATTTTGAGTGTGCAGAAATGTGCCCAATTAAATATAATTACGAGTTTTTAATGAATGTTGAGAATCGTAACATAATCATAAACTTGATCATTCAAACCATTGTAAAAAATAAACTTATCGTTTCAGTTCGCTCTTTATTGAATTTTTTCTTTGAGCTTATAGTCCCAATAAATTTATCATGGGATAATTTAGAAATCTATTCTTCTGATATAAAAAAACTTAAAGAATCTGATTATCTCTCCCGTATCATCCCTAATTATCTTTTTGAACATCCTGAATTATCTTATTTATTTAGTGCTATTTCTAGATTAGATCCTTGCAGGCATCGATATGAAGATTTAGATTCTACTTTAATATTGTTAATCAATTCAGATACTCCTAAAGAAATTTTTTTAAAAAATATAAATAAAAATACTTTAGAGGTTTTAAGTAACAAAATATCAAAAGAAAAGCTTACTCGTGAGGAAATCACAAAACTTTTTATTAGACTAAAATATTTTCAAAGTTCAGAAGAGAACCTTAGACTAAGTAATACATATTATTATCAATTCATGTCATTACTTTATGATTTTAATAATAATAAGAAAACGGCTATTAAAGAAATTTATAAATTAGTTGAAGAATCTGCAAGAAGGTGGAAAGGTGATCCGAAAAAAAATAATCGTGTAGTTATTAACCTGGGGAAAAATCAGTTAAAATATAGGGTTTTAAAAGAATTTTCAACCGAACCAACTTTCTATAAAATAAAAGAAAGCAATGACCTACATATAACTAAATTCCTTCAAGAGTTTACTTTATCTTTTAAATTAAAGAAAACGGAAATACCATATAAAATACATATTGACTATAGACTTTACGAAATACTAATTCGAATATTAAAAGGCTACAGACCAAATAAAAAAGACAATAATAATAATATTTCTTTTGTTAGTTTAATCAATAATTTTATAAGTGATGGAGATTCTAATTCCATGCTTGAAATAGATAAAATTAACATCGGTAAACCTGCTGATTACGTGTTATCAATTGATAGTTTCGGGGAGTATAAATTTCAATTATTATGATGAATATTGAATTAAAAGAAGATGGCAAAGATGGTCTTAATAAATTATATTTCAAAGGAGGGAAATTTAGTCATGTTACAGGGAGTAAATTAAAATTCCTGCCATTTAGTACAAAATATAATAAAGGTTGTAAGTCAGATTTCAGCGTGTTTCAAGGTGTTGTGGGCGAATGCTTTCGAATATCAAATGATAAACAATTTAATAAAGAACTAATAAAAGATAAAGAAAACTCATTTAAAACAAAACTTAAAAAACATATTCTTGAAGAAGTTCTTAAAAAAGTTGATACTGAGCAACCAGAGGATTTTAAAGAAGTTATTATTAATTTGTTTTTTGAAGAAGATGGTGATCTCATAAAATTTAATAAAAAAATGCTATCCTATATGCATTTTATAAAAGAGCATGCCATCTTAAAAGAAACTAGTAAGTTTTTTTATGATATATTTTTAAATACTAAAATATTAAATAATAAAGATCTCGTAAAATCTGAAAATGATAATCTTTTTTACAAATTAATAATTGAAAGCTTACCTGAACTAGAAGACAAGCCTAAAGTGAAGACAAGCCTAAAATACACGAATGTTTTTGATGAAATAACTGAGCTTTTCTTAAGTGATTTCAATACTTTATCAAATAGAGAGGATTTGTTTTTAGAGCATATTGAAGATTTGTTTAAATATTATTATTTTTTCTATTTAAGTCAAACGGCAATTTGCTTAAATAATTTTGGTGAATCGAAAGTGATAAAACCAATCTGTTATTCAATGGATTGGGAAACTTTGTCTGAGACTAGACGATCTTATAATTTCGGATGGAAGCACACCTTGTTGGATTTAGAAAATTTATTTTCACATGCTAATACTTTAGAGCTCCTAAATTATATTTCCATAAACGATGAAAAAATTGGTGATTATGCAAATATCGTAGAGAGATATAAAAAACTATCAGAGAGTGAAGCAAAAGATTTTATTTTAAAAATAAATGAATTGTCAGAATTCTATAAACCACAAATTGAATCTTTAAAAAGCCCTTTCAAAATGGGGAAAAATTGGTTAGATTGTGAAAAATCTCTTTCAAATAGATTAGCTGCGAAGAAATTTAATAATGATATACAAGTAGAAATCTATTCTCTTTTTTACAGAATTGATTACCAGTTTAAAAACTCTCAACGAGACAAACCATACAAGGATTATTCAAATTGGTTAATAGATTTTTTTAAATCAAATTATACAAAGTTTAGAGGAAGGTTAGGTTATACTACTTCAATTAACCAAGAAACATTACTATTCCTCACTAAAATATGTATTAATAATAAAGATAAAATTAGGCTAAAGTCTTTGTGGCGTAAACTGGAGCAAAGAGGGATTTCATTTGATGAAACATCAAAAGTTGAAATTGTTAAATTATTTGAACGAATCAATTTACTTGAGAAAAAAAGCGATAGCGGAGATGCACAATATGTCAAATCAATTATATAGATATATAACGACACTTATAGTCGATTATTTCGAATTACAGAATATTATACCAGGAGAAAGGTTTAATCTTTACCTAGAGAATGATAGTCATGTAAAGGGTATTTACAAATCATTTTCTACAATAACATCTTTACCTGTAAAAGATTTTAATTATACACATCCAGATGGGAATGGGGTATATGAAACTTTCTATATTGAAATAGATAAAACTAAAGTAATAATTTCATCTAGCGAAAATGCCTCAGAAGATTACTTTACAATGCTTCGGAATCAAGTAGCTGAACAAAAAGGCACTTTTAAAGACACTGCTATTTTAATTCTATTTAGCGGAAAATTAGATAGTTTGATTGGAGGTTCTGGTAGTTTAATTAAAGAAGGAATGCCTCTTTATTATAAGAATTTCAAGCTTAAGATACTTAAGGATATAGAAAGTAATACACACCTGAAGAAGCATGAAAAAATAACATTAAAGGAAGTTCTTGAACGAAAAACTAAAAGTGTTGTTGAAGATAATAATACGATTTTTGATTACTCAGGAGTAATATCGTCATTATCTAAAGAGAAAATTCACAATGAAGATTTTTCCAACTTAGGCTTATTCAAGAATTCGGAATTAGAAACAATTTCTGATACAAAAAAAATACAAACAATTTTAAGTTCTAATTTTGAACTATATGAAAAATTAGAAAATATATTTTTACAAGGCCATCCTGAAATTGAACTGGAGCGCTTGGTTTCAGAAACTGGTAAGCAGAAAATACTTAAAGCGGATAAATGGAGTGATTTTGAATATCCAGAAATTGAAAGATGGATTGATGCTAAAAAGAAAAGAGTAGCACCTAAATTTGATGATAATATAAGTGATGACGCTTTTGTTAAAATTTGGTGCAGACCTGAGGGTGATACTGTTTCAAAAAAAAGAACGAAAAATATTATCATTTTTAATCCCTCAGAAGAGTTCCCTGTAAACTTTGAATTGAAATGTGACCAACCTACTAAGACAGTAGGAATATCAATTCAAAATAATACAGATTTAACTTCTGTTTCTAGTAGTGGCAATAGTTTGAAAGTAAAAATTGATGGGTTCAATCCAGAAGTATTATTTACTGAAATTATATACAAAGATAAGGAGACAAAGAAAACATATAAGTTTAAAATTCTTTGTTTACCATACTCTGAATTACTGTTAAATAAATTTGAAAACAATTATTTAATATCTAAAGAGGGAGCGTTAATTATTACGGAAGATAATGATGAGTTTCTGTCATTCAATACAGGAGGTGATTCAAAATTTGAAACAACTCTTTTAACAGATAGTGAGCATACTGTAAATGATAATACAGAATTAAAATTAAAAATTGATTATGATAATCTTCCCGAAGATAACATTATCAGTTTTTGTTTAAATTTAGAAAAGTTTAGCTTACCAGTTAATATAAAGCCAGAATCAGATCCTCCTAAGCCAATAATGGGGATTGATGTTTGGAAAAATAAAAGACAACTTCAAAGCAACTACAAATTTAGTCTTAATGATGACAGCCTTAAACTGTCATTTAAAAATAATGAATATCATGTTAAGGGTGCTTTTAGAAAAAAATTACTGTTAGAAAAACAAATTATTGAAAGTAATGGGTTTTCATGGGAAGAACTCTCAGACAATCAATTACACAACAACCCTATAGAAATAAGTGATAAATTAAAAGAGTCTTTTAATAAATTAAGAGATTACTATCTTAATGAAAAGTCATTACCTAGTCTATTGTTTTTAAAAGATGAGTTAAAGGTTCTTGCAGAAGAATATGTTAATGTTTATTATAAAGAATTAAGTGACATTGAAGAGGATAGACCACTTCAGAAAAGCGAAAAAGATTTAGTATTACTTGGTGTAATTCAGGAAAAGTACAGTGAAGGTTTAATTAAATATACGCCTTTACATCCTATTAATATTGCTTACCAATTAAATCTTAATGGACAGCTACAACAAGAGGAAATATACAACGCTATATTAAAAAGACTTAATCCATCAAATCTAGTCCCATATATAGAATTAGAAAAAAATAAAGTTTTTACTCAAATAGATTCCATTGATACTCCTGAGTGGATTAATTACTCAAAAATGCAAGATTCAGAACAAGCTGTTCCGAAGCATTTTGTAAGTAAATTGGTGACTACGAAAATAGAAAACTTCACTTATAACTTTGATTTTTTATTTTCTCAATCTAAATATTCTCCAATCAAATTAAACGTTGTAAACTTAGGAGATTGTAAAGAGGTGGTTCAAGGTCTTTTTGAGTATTATAAAAGATATTTAAATAAACATTTGTCTTGTAGGCCTTCTGACCTATTGACAATCGATATTAATATTTATGGTTCAGATCAGTTAGTTTCAAAATTTGAAGAATTATCTTATTTTAATAATGTTGAGGATATTGAAAATCGCCTCGGTATTAATTTAAAAACAAGTAATTTTGAAAAAGAAGACTTATTAAATATCTTCTTGGAAAAAGTTAATTTTTACAGTAAACCAATTCCTAAACCAAGTGAGAAATACGAGTACTCACATATTACTTTTTATCAGTTTAACCGTGTAAAATCGGGAAGTTCATCAAATAAGCCTTCTCAAGTAAAATCAGGTTTATCCTTAAATGGATTAATGGCTGATATTCCTTCAACTCCTATTGCTGAAATTTATAAGTCAGGCTTTGGTTCTAAGGATTTACCAGCTGATAAATCAACTTTAATTAAGCTTGTTTGCCTTTATAATTCAGCAATGAATGTTGTTGCAAACGAAGATAATTTTGAAATAGACAAAGCTATTTGTACTACAATCAATTTTGAAGTAAAAGAAAAGCTCGAAAATTTATACGTGAACTCGCAATGGGTCACATTTATTGATCCAAAAGTAGATTTAGATTTCTTTCAAGAAGAAGATGATTTGGTAATTATTCATTACAGCGATCAATTTAATAATTCAAGTGGTTATGACTCTATTACAGTATCAAGAAAGACAAGCCAATATGCTAATATTGTAGCTGATTTTTTAACAAAGAATAAAGTTGAATATAATACCAATACAGATACCATTAAGGTCATTAACTTCTTTAATGCCATAAATGGTGATTGGTTATTAAAACTAATAAGACAAGACAGTCAATTTCCTCGTGAAAAAATCAGTTTACTATCGGGTATTAAATTGGCTTTAACTTTTCTTTATACCCCAAACATTATATGGGTTCCTGTTTCTTTAGAGGAAATTCTACGAGTTTCTGGTAGTGCCGGTCTTAATATGCAAGATGGCCTTTTTTCAACTAAAAACTTAAGAACAAAAGAAAGTTCATTTAGTGATGACTTGTTGATGATAGGTCTCGAAAGGAGAGAAAACGGGGTTTTACAGATGCACTTATATCCCATAGAATTAAAAATAGGAGGGAGCAACCTTATTTCTAAAGGAATTGAACAAGGTAGACGTACAGCTAAACTTATACGGGAACATGTTTTAAAGTCAGGGTTCCTCGGTGAGTTTTATCGTAATTTTTTCGCAAAAATAGCATTAACCAATGCTGAAAAAATGAAGTTGTATAACATTTGGGAAGAACAAAATTGGAATGATGTCATAGATGATTTTAGATATGATTTAATGAATAATAATTTTATTATATCTAATGAGTTAGACTTATATTATGGCTCTTTTGGTGTAATTCATTTTGGTAAGGAATCTTTACAAAGAAGAATAGAAATAAATGAAGACTATGTGCTGTCTAGGCTATTTGAAGAAGACGGTTATAACTTTTTAGTTAAATCTATAGATGATTTAATAGAGTTGTTTCATAAGAAAGAAACAGGTGTAGATAAAAAGAATCTTCTTGTCAATACATTTCCTAAAGAAATAAAAGAAAGTGAATCTTTCGAAGAGATTCAAGATCAACCAGAACAAGAAAATAATAAGGAAGGAAATGAAATAAATTCTAAAAGTTTAGAAGATCTTCCAATAAAAACAAAAGAAGGTATTAAAGTTTTATTTGGTTTAGAGTTAAAGGATGATTCTAAGCAAGTTATTTGGGAGCCTAATAATACCGATAAAGTAATGCATACCAATACAGGTATTATTGGTACTATGGGTACTGGTAAAACACAATTTACAAAGTCACTAATAGCTCAATTAGTTACCAATCAAGATGAAAATATTGGTACAGATAAACTAGGGGTTTTAATATTTGATTATAAAGGAGATTATATTAAAGATGATTTTGTGAATGCAACTTCAGCTAAAGTCTATGATCCTTTCCATTTACCGTATAACCCACTTGCATTAGATGCTACAGAGCAATCTAAACCAATGCTGCCTCTACATACAGCTAATGATATCAAGGAAACAATTTCTAATGCATTTAATTTAGGAAACGTACAAAAACAAAAATTAAGAGATGCTATTATAGAAGCTTATGAAGCTAAAGGAATCCATAAGGCTAGGAGGAATTCTTGGAAACTACCACCGCCTACTATTGGTGATGTGTGTGATATTTATATGCAAGACGAAAAAGTAGCACAGGATAGCTTGTATGCAGCAATCTCGAACCTACAAGATTTTGAAATATTTGAACCAGATGTATCAAAAACGAAATCGTTGTATGATTTAGTAGAAGGCGTTACTGTAATTAACCTATCTGGTTATGATGAGTCGATACAGAATTTAATTGTAGCCATTACCTTAGATGCTTTTTACACGCAAATGCAAACGCATGGGCATAGTATCATAGAAGATGGTAAAAGGCAAATTAAAAAGATGATTTTAGTAGATGAAGCGGATAACTTTTTAAGTAAAAACTTTAATTCTATAAAGAAGATCTTAAAAGAAGGTAGAGAGTTTGGAGTTGGAACCGTATTGTCTACACAGTTTTTAAATCACTTCTCTACAAGTGAAAACGATTATTCCAATTATATTTTAACTTGGGTAATACATAGAGTAAGTGAAATTAAAACAAAAGAAGTAGAATCTCTTTTTTCTATAGAATCTAGAGAGCAAAGAGATAATTTAATTAAAACAATTAAAGGATTAGAAAAGCACCAGAGTATTGTGAACCTAGCTGGTTCAGAACCTATATTAATAAAGGATAAAGCTTTTTGGGAGTTGATTAAAAAGATAAAATAATTTTAGTAAAACGTTTTCTAGTTTATGAAATTAGGTCATTTTAATAAAGTTTTTAGTAATACTACAAATAGCTATAAATATTATTGGTGGCTTTCAATAGTTGAAATTTGTTTAGAAAAAGATAAAAAAAGCATTTCTTTTTATGAAATAACTCTAAAAGTCATTAGCAAACTTTGGTACCCTGTAAATTACTTTAAGCTTTCGTTTGGAAGTCAAGATAAATGTTCTGTATACATTAGAAAAATTAAGAAAGAATATAATCTAGCTGATAACATAAAAGAATCAGATTTATACTTTGTTCTACTTAATAATAAAGACTCAGAACTTATTAAAAATAATATCTAAAGAACTAACAAGGTATGTGCCATTTAGATTTATTAGGCCTTGGTATAGTGAGTTTCTAAGAGGGGTAAAAGATGGTGAAGTAAATTCTAAAATCCTAAATTTACAAAATGAGTCAGCACCATATACAATTGATTTAAATTTAAAGAGTATTGAAATTAATCAAGATTGGTTTTATTGGATAAAAACAAATTTTAAGTTAATAGAATCTTTCACATATTTCGAGCTTCTTAAATATTTAGAAAAACAGAACCCTAATGTTACAAGTCTTAGTTTAAAATTGGTAAAACCAGTTGTTAGGAGTCTTTCACAACCTACTAAATTGTGGAAGAAATTTATAGAGAAGAATCCAATGGAAGTTGATGTATTTGAGAAAAGACCGTTGTTAGATATTGAAAGTTTAAGTATAGATCATTTCTTGCCATGGAGTTTTGTTTCTAATGACTTAATATGGAATCTTCACCCAATAGATAAAAATATAAACAGCTCGAAGAACAATTTCTTACCAAGTTTGAATTACTTGAATTCTTTTTCTTTGTTACAATATAGCTTTTGCAAGTTTCTATTAAATGAAAACAATAAACTAATTGAAAGTTATTACGCCTTATTTAATTGTTCTAAAGAAGAATTAGATAATATTCAGAAGAAATTATTTATAAAAAAAATGAATGAAACGTTTTTACCTAAATTTGAAATAGCTACAAATATGGGGTTTAATAATAATTGGGTCTTAGACTAATTCTAGTAATCCATTTTCAATCTTCTCAACCAAAAAATCAAAACCATCTATATTGGAACGTTGGTTAATTTCTTCATTTAATAATTGAAGTCCATCATCAATATGCATTTTAATATATTTAGAAAGGTCTTTATCAGTTTTGTATAAATCGTAGTGAATACAGATCAAACCCATATAATAATCAGAATACTCGCCAAATAATACAGATTTTGAATACTCCTTCCCACTTGAATTACCAATATTCTTCAAATCAAGTTTATGGTCTTTAGATAAAGAATAAGTTAAAGCAATTCTTGCAATTACATTTTCAGCTCCTAAGCCTAAAGTTCTTGTTAACTGCGTAACAATTTCTTTATTTTCTTTACTGGTTCTAATTTGAGTAAACATCTACTTCTTGTTTTAAATGATGAAATAATTTATTTACAGGAAAGGATTTAAAACTGGAACCATCGTTTCTGTTTTCTATAACAAAAGCTTTATTGACGTTGGGTTTTAAATACTCATATTCCAATTCAGATAATTCTTTTTCCAGCAATGGAAATAATACGACCTGATCTGAAATTGCAGGATAAAATTCTTTAATAATGTTTTTTGAATGGTACTTGTCAAACTTTTGCAATGGGCTATCAATAAACACAGGGAATTTAATCCCAGATTCATCAACCAAGGCTTTTAACAAGGCTGTTGCATATAACTGTTGCTCTCCTTTAGATAATGAATTTTTATCCATAACATCACCATTTTTATCTAACAAATCAATATCCATGACATCATCCAATACATTTACACGTACATCATAAATAAAATCTTCTTTATGCATGATTTTATTCAAGCCTAGTAAAATTGATTTTTGTAAGGAATATTTTTTATCCTCTTTTATCTTTTGAATGATAGCGCTAATTTTCTCTAATAATTTAAGAGTTACTCTATATTTTTTCTGGTCGGTTTTGATCAGCTTGAAATTTTTCTCATATTCTGATAAAACTTTATTGTTAGATGCTAAGTTTGTTTTAAGGCCACCTAGCTCTTCTATCAATTTACTTTTACCTTCAATTAAAGTAGCTATTTTATCATCTATTGCTGTTTTCTCCTCTCGTATTTTTGATGCTAAATGATTGTCTTTTCTCGCTTCTGCTTGTCTGATGCTTTGTTGAACACGAGATAATAAAATACGATTATTTTTTACTTCTTGAATTACCACATTAAACTGACTTGAAAAGGCTCCTTTTATATTACTATAAACAGCTTCAAAACCTCTAAATTGTTCATTGGTAAAATCAAGTAATATTTTACCTTCACTTATGCTTTCAACCAAGCTTTCTTTTTCGGCTAAAGTGTTATTTAAAACCTCTTCAACTATAGATTTAGTATCTGAATCAAATTTTAGCAGCTCTAATTTAGATAAGATTGATGTTGAAAAAATTGCCAATTCCTCAATTAATAAATCACGGTCAATTGAGTTTGAATGCAATTTATGTTCATAAATCAATTGTTTATTTAAAGTCGCTAATTTATTGCCTGAAATCACTAATGGAGCTATATCCAATAACTTTTTAAGATTACTTTTAATTTCAATGGCATTTTCCTTCAAATCATCACGTTCCTTCTTCATTTCCTGAAGTTCCTCTAACGTAATAGCATTTCCTTCTCGAATTAATTTTTCCTGAAGATTGTCACTGTTTATTTTATGGTTTAATATTTCCTTATCAATATTTAATTGTTTGCCCTCATTGATCTCTATAAAACCATTTAATTCTTTCTCATTATCAACTAAAGAAATTAATTTTGTTTGCTGTAAAGGAGAGGCTCCACTTCGTCTAAGTTTTGTTAAAAGTATTTCAAGATTCTTTTTTAAATCTTCATATTTTTTGATTCCTAAAACTTCAGAATATGCTTTACTTAAATTTCTTAACTCTGCTTTTGATTTTGCTTCTGCTAGCGAAACTATTTTTTCAGCATCAAAAAAGAAAAATTTTGCAATCTCTCGGGGTAAAATAAAATCATTGATAAAGACCTCATAACCAACATCCTTGGTTAATTCATTTTCAAGACCATCAATAAATATTTTTAACTCTTCTGTTTCAGTTTTTAAATCATACGATCTTTTCAATAAAACTGACTTACAAGGTATTGAAGGTATTAGAATGTCTGTTAATTCAACTTCCACTGAAAACTTAGAAGAAACATTGGTGTCGTGATTGGATTTTACATCACGGTTTAATAATGTTTTAAGAAACTTATCATACCCACCAGCATTTTTAATGTCCTTTTTATATTTATCCTCCACCTCACTCATCATCTTTCCATAAAAAACCCAAATTAATGAAGTTAAAAAAGTAGTTTTCCCAAAACCATTTTTACCAGCGATGATGCTAATATTCTTATTGGGCTTAGGCGAGAAAATTATTTCATTGACACCTTTATAGATCCTGAAATTTTGAAATTTTATTCTATCTATTTTCATATTTCATTTTCATTTACAAAATCTTCAATTCTTTTTTCCACATCATTGTGCAATCCATATTTTGAGATCATTAAGGTTTTTGTTTCCTGCAGCGAAATTAAGTTGTCAATTAAATTGTAATACTCCTTATCCTCTTTACACACGTCTCTTAATATCCTTCTTTCGGTATCATCAAGAGATTTTATATTATTCGTATTGATATCTTTATCGAATATTTCTTTATAAAGTTTTCCTACTGTGAAGTCAAAAATACCATCACGGTTCCAAATGACTTGAATAGCAATTAATTCTTGATTATTAATTAAAGTAACATAGGGTCTTTCTTTTTGAATCTCTTTCTGAACAGTTAACAAATCTTTTAAGATTTGATACCTGTATTGGGCATTGTAATTCCCATTAAAAGTTCCATCCTCTCTAATAGCATCTTGACCATTTCTACGAGTATTAGATCTGTTTTCGGTTAAATTTCGATGTTCTATCAATCTATTACGAAATCCTAATAATGGTTGCATCCAATCTTGACCTTTTTCTACAAGCGCAGTCATTGATTTATCTACTTTCACAACGGTACAAGTCCAGCAACCAAAACGACTTTGGCCACAAGAGCTATGCTCTTTATTTACAACAACAGTTGGGCATTCATAATCATCGGCACTGGCATCAGAGTAAATTTTGAATAAAATGGAATTATCAAATCCCCAAGGAGACTTTACAGTATTAATAATATACCAAACTTCTTCTAAAAATAAATCTTTTATTGGAGAATAAACATATGTATTAGCAGTGCTTTGATGCCTAGATAATCGACTTCCTGTTACCTCATGTTTTTTCATAGAGCGTTCTCTTGTAGCACTCTCTTCATATCTGGTTCCTAGCAATACGATAGCTTCACCTTTTTCATCAATTTGTTCTAATAAAAAACTAGAAGTAGGTCTTATTTTTAATTTATCGGTACACCATCTAAAAGCATTATTTGGAACTGGGTAACCTTTACCAATTACATTCACCCAAAAACTTTCTTCAAGTTTCGGTGTTGTTTTTTGAACAAGGATTGGTAAATCTTGATTTCTGGCAGATTCACTTATAATTGAAAGTACATCTTCAACATAATTTGCAATAATTGGATTTTCAACCATGGTATCATTACAAACAACATATACTTTCCTTTTTAATTGAAAAGGAAAAGGCATTTCTTCTCTAATTCTCTGAAGTGCAATCCAAACCAAAGTAAGCAATACAGTTGAATCTTTCCCACCACTAAAACCTATAATCCACGGTCTATCAGACTTATCGGCATATGCATACTGGTCAATAATTTCAGAGATAATCCCTTCAACTTTTTTACTTTTAATTTTAATCATAAAATACTAGTGAAATTTCCCGAAATTTAAGGTAAAATGATAAAATAGGCAAAGGAATGTTCTTAATACTGTACAATAAATATTAACATTGTAAGAGGAATATTTTATTGAAGTAATTATTTTAGTTATAAATGACTTATCGCCAAAAAAATAAGAAGTCAATAGAGAAAGTTGTGAGAAAGTATATAATCAATTCCTACTTTGAAACGGTGTTTTATGTTTTGTTATTAACAATGATCTAATTGATTATAACTATTAACTTCTTTAAAATATCAAACAACATTATTAGCAGTATTAATTTGATTTATAACAGTGTTATTTTCCTTCCTTTTTGGGATATATACAATTTGATTTGTTTCTAAATCAAAATAATATTGTTCTCCATTAGGACCTAGTTTATAATTTTTAATTGGTCTATAACGACTTCCAGTGTAACTTTTAAGTTCTTGAATATTTTCAACTGTCACAGGTTGTTTTTTTGGATTTGAAAATGCTTTAGTAATTCCTTTCACCCCATCTGCTAATAATACACCTGCAGTAACTTGAAGTACACCAGGTAAAGTTACTTCTTCAATTTTCCCATTTTCCTTTTTTTCTTCAGGTGTTTTGGAAAATCCTTTATAGGTCTTTTTACTTAGTTCTTTAATACTTTTATTTTTATGGTAGTTATGTTTTTTGCCACATTTTCTGCTACAGAATCGTTGTATTCCTCTTTTAGTAGGTTCATATTCCTTTCCACAAAGTTCACAGATGTAATTTCCAGCTTTCATTCAATTTTTGGGGTTTGGTGTCCGATTAGCGTCTAATAGGACATGAAATTCTTATTTTTTATTGTATTTAAGTTTAGAAGTAAAGAAATTTTCAATTTTCTCGTCTCCAGTATCTTTTATTTTTCTGCCTGATTTTACCCATTCTACAATTTCCTCTTTTATAAAATATAATTTCTGACCTCTCTTTTCATATGGAATTTTGTCTTGGTTCACCAGTCCATAAATTGTTTGTTCTTTCAATTGTAGAAATTCGGATAATTGTTTCGTACTTAAAAAACCATCATCAGTAGTATGAGGCAAGGATTGTTCAATATTTTGAAGAACACTTTCTGTTAATGTTTCAATTAATTCTTCAATATTTAGGGACGTGTAATCTACCGGATCCTCTTGTTTAATTTTACCTCTTGATTGAATCTCAAGTTTTTTATTCTTTATGATATCAAATGTATTTATAGGTTTACAAGGATCCGTTTTTAAGGAACTCTCCTTTAACTTTTCAGAGTATTGGTTATATAGTTTTAATAGTCTGGTATCATTTGTATAGGGAACCAGTTTAAAGCCTTTAAACTGGTTTAATTTGAACATCATCTCTATTAAATCACTATTTTCTTTAAAAGTATCAGTAACATAAAGTAAGGTTTCCCAAATTGTGATGCCTTTTATAAATTGTTCATAGGAATATTCTTTTCTTAATTTTGGAGTCACTTCTTTATTGAATTGATCTTTTACTTCGTTTGATAAAATAAGCAACTCACTATTTTTCGCATAATTGTCCGCTCTGGATCTAAATAAATGCCAACTTAAAGGGAAATTATCATACAGAGGTGTGTTGATTTTGGTTATCTCTTGATCTAACATAGTTTGGATAGATTTAAAACTATAATTAAAAGATCTATCATTGGATTGATGAGATTGTAATGTATTTTTTAGGATGTCTTCGTAATTACGAATAGTTTCAGTTCGGTTATGCTTGTATATGTTGAGGTATTCCTTCATTTTTTAAAAATTCATTAAGTTTTTAGAGAATTGTTTTTTTGTTTTATCATCAAATCCAGAGAAATAACCTTTTGTAACATTCATATTACTATGGTTTAGGGCTTCACTTATGAACTCCATGGTTGCTCCATTTTGAATAGAAACAGATGCAAAGGAATGTCTAGCCCAATAGGTAGAAATTTTAAAATTAACACCATTTTTTTTAGCTATTTTGTTAATATGAAGGTTGATGAAACTAATAAAGTTTTTGATTTTCCTTTTTTGTTCAAATGCATTATCTTTTTTATCAACTACTGTAAATACATAGTCCGTTTTCTTTTTTGAAGGATTAGAATATTTTTCAATAATTTGTTTCGCATAATCGTTTAAAGGAATACTAATTTCCTTGAGGTTTGATTTTTTAGTAGTGACAGTTTTTTCTCTAAAATATTTAATAGAATCTTCATTTAAGTCTGAATAGGTGAGGAGGCAAATATCTTTGAAGTTGATTCCGTACAGAGCATAACTTAAAAACCAAAAATCTTTTGCTTTTTCTTGTTTTAATGTTTCAGGTGTTGCTTGAAATAAAATAGTCAGCTGAGAAGACTTTAATGCCTTTTTAGTTTTTTGAGAAGATGGAATTTGGTATTTTGTTTTTCCTCTTCCAAACGGATAAATATCTTCTTTGATATCATTTTCTGAAATAGCGTCGTTAAATATTGTTCTTAAACATCTTACATACATGGAAACTGTAGTAAAAGATTTCAATTCTTTTTTAACCATCCAATATTCATATTTTTCCAACCAATCAGCCGTAACATCATAAAATGTGAAATTTTTAATTGCTTTTGAAATTTCAATTTCTTTTTCTTCTAAAGAATTGAATTTTGTTTTTTTAAGAATGAACATTCCAAAAGACTTTAAACTTAACTCGTAATTATTGGCAGTTGCAATTTGGTCATTATTTAATAAGGCATTAATTTTTTCCAAGTAGTGATGAGCAACATTGATAGCAGCATTTTTATTTCTAAAAAATTTCCGCTCAAATTTCTCAAATGTAAATGGATCTAGTTCTTTACAAACATCAATAGCTTCTTGTTCAAATTTTAATAGGTATGATTTTGTTTCGCTAAGTTTCTTTTTAACTTTTATAGTAGAATTAAAAATTTTCTCAAAATCTTCTATAGACAGATCTATTTTGGTTGAATATAGCTTTGCCTTTTTAGTAATATTTGAATAAACTCTCAGCTTAACACGGTATAAATTTTTTGAGTGTTTTATGAGGGTTCTTTTATCTAAATAAATCGAAATATTAAAATCCATTTTTACAGTAATTTTATACAAAAATAGTACGATTTTACGTAAAAAACGTCAAAAAAACGAAAAAAAGCACAAAACAGTCTGCCTTTTTTTTTAATGTAAATATATGTTTACCTTTTAAATAAAGGCTTGCAGGTCTAAAGTACTTAAATTAGTTCAAAATACTTGCACAAAAAAGGTGTGTTACTTGCACACAAAATGCACAAAAATCACAAAAAAAGCATTAAATTAGCCCAAAAAATAAATATATGTTGATAAATATAATTTTTAAAAAAGCTTTGAAAGCCTTATAAACAAAGGCTTTACATAACAATTCGTAAGTTTTGATAAATTACCCCGTCTGCTTTCTAAGCAGACGGGAAAATTTGAGTGTTTTTCATTACTTTTGAGGTCTTAAAAACACTTCAAAACTTTGTAATATTCAATTTAAAATATGGCTTAAGATCAGCAAGTGAATTGGTTGAAAATAAAGGAGTGAAGTAAGGGGAAATTTGAGTAAAATTACATAGAACAACTAAGGTGTTTTAGCTGATTATAAACAAGAAGAATAAAACTTAGTGAATTAAATTAAATTCATTTTGTTTTGAAAAATAATAGTTTTAGAGTTTAGTTCTTTTCATTTTAACCGAAGTATAAATGTTTATTTTGAAAATTTTTCTACTACCGAATCTCCCCAATCAGCAATAGCTTGAATTAATGGTATTAAAGTTTTACCAAATTCAGTTAATGAATACTCAACTTTTAATGGTGGTTTTGAGGTGTAAACTTTCCTTTTAATTAAACCATCTTCTTCTAATGCTTTCAGTTGTAAACTCAACGTTCTTTCTGTAACAGTAGGCATAGATTTTCTCAATTCATTATATCTTAATTTATTTGTCATCAAATGGTACAGAATAACAGTTTTCCATTTTCCACCAATAATTCCCATAGTTAAGCTCGCACAGCAAGGGTACTCGTTTTCTCTAAACTTGAGCGTTTTTTGTTTTGTTGATTCCATAAAATTGATACTATCATTTTTGACCGTTATTGCAAAGGTAGAATACTATACTTACTTTTGCAACTATAATTTTTATAGTAACAAAAAACAATACATAATGAAAGCAATGACAATTAATAAATACGGTGAAAACGCAAAGTTTGAACCTATGGAAATTGAAAATCCAGTTTTAAAAAGCGGTCAAGTACTAATTAAAGTTCATGCATCAAGTGTTAATACGGTAGATACTATGATTCGCAGTATGGGAAAAGACTTGCCATTTTCTCCTGAAAATCCTGCCATATTAGGAATGGATGTTGCTGGAACAATAGAAGAAGTTGGCAATAATGTTACTGAATTTTGTGTAGGAGATGAAATTTATGGTTGTGTTGGTGGTTTGGCAGATTTACAGGGAACTCTTGCAGAATATGTTGCAGCAGACAGCAAACTAATTGCACATAAACCTAAAAATTTAACAATGAAAGAAGCAGCTGCGCTTCCATTAGTTGGAATAACAGCTTATGAAGGGTTAAAGCGTGCAAATATTAAAAGTGGACAAAAAGTTTTAGTACACGGTGGAACTGGTGGAGTAGGTCATGTTGCAGTACAATTGGCAAAACATTTTGGAGCGAATGTTTATGCAACTTGTGGTGGAGAGAATCAGATGGATATTATTAAAAATTATGGTGCTGAACCAATAAATTACAAAACAGAACAAGTTGTAGATTATGTAAATAAACATACAAATGGAGTTGGTTTTGATATTGTGTTTGATTCTGTAGGAGGAGAAAATATGCTTAAATCTTTTGAAGCTGCTACTTTAAATGGGCAAGTTGCATCTACAGTTTCTTTATGCGAACTGGATTTAAGCACAGTGCATTTTAAAGGTTTATCTTTACACGTTGTGTTTATGCTTATACCAATGCTACATAATTTTAAGAGAGAACAACACGGTGAAATTTTGAGTAACATTACCAAAATTGTTGAAGCAGGAAATTTAAAACCGTTACTTGATGCACATCAATTTACATTAAATAATGTTGGAGAAGCTTACACAAGATTAGAAAGTAAAAACGCAATTGGTAAAGTTGTTGTAGAAAACTAATAGAACCAAAAAGAATGAAAACAATTTTAATAACAGGAAGTACAGATGGAGTTGGTAAGTTAACAGCAATAAAACTGGCTGAAAGTGGACATCAAATTCTTTTACACGGAAGAAATTTCGAGAAGTTACAAAATACGATATCAGAAATTAAAGAGAAAACCAACAATGATAAAGTTTATGGTTTTGTATCAGATTTATCAGATTTTAATAGTATAAAACAAATGATTGTTGACATCTCAAATAAATTTTCTTCGATAGATGTTTTGATAAATAATGCAGGAGTTTTTAAAAGTCCTGTAACTCAAAATAGTGATAATTTAGATATGAGATTTACTGTAAATTATTTTGCACCATACATACTTACAAACGGATTGTTGAAAATTCTAAAAAATAGTAATTCGTCAAGAATACTAAATTTAAGTACGGCAGCGCAATCAACGGTTTCAATAGAAGCATTAAAAGGAAATGAAATTATTTCAAGTAATATAGCATATGCTCAAAGCAAATTAGCTTTAACAATGTGGAGTTTTGTTTTTGCAAAAGTCAATCCTAGTATTACAACCATTGCCGTAAATCCTGGTTCTTTATTAAACACAAATATGGTTAAAGAAGCTTATGGCCAATATTGGTCATCGGCAGATAAAGGAGTAGCTATTCTATATGAATTAGCACTTTCAGGAATGTATAAAGAAAGTACAGGGAAATATTTTGATAATGATAATGGAATATTTTCTAAAGCTCATAATGACGCTTACAATGAAGAAAAAATAAATCAATTAATTACTGAAACAGATAAAATTTTAAATGAATATTTATTCTAAAATAGCATCCAGGGGTAAATTAACATTGGGGCTAGTGTTTCCGTTAGAAGCTTATAATGGTTCTGTTCCAAAAATGGAAAATCAAGAAAAGCTTGCCAAAAGAGCCGAAGAATTGGGTTTCAAAGCGCTTTGGTTTAGAGATGTTCCTTTTAATGATCCAAATTTTGGAGATGCAGGACAGTTGTATGATCCTTGGATTTATATGACTCACATAATGAACCAAACGTCAAAAATTGCGTTAGGTTCTGCAAGCATCATTTTACCTTTGCGTCATCCAGTGCATATTGCAAAATCAATTAATAGTCTACAAATTCTTTCTAACGAACGATTGGTTTTGGGTGTGGCATCTGGAGACCGACCTATTGAATACCCTGCATTCAATAAGCAGTTAGAGAGCAAATCTGAATTGTTTAGAGATAGCTTCTTTTATATCAAAGCCTTGTTGAAAGATTTTCCAAATTATAACTCAAAATTTTATGGGAGCACAAATGGTACAATAGATTTATTGCCAAAATACAAGCAAAAAACACCAATGATAGTTACTGGGCATTCAGGACAATCTTTGGACTGGATTGCAGAAAATTCAGATGGTTGGTTATATTACCCAAGAGATTTTGAAACATTACAAATAGTAATGCATCAATGGAAAGAAGCCTTGTTGAAAGCCGAAAAAGATTGGAAACCTTTTATGCAATCCTTGTATGTAGATATAACTAAAAATGCTGAAGTACATCCAACTCCAATTCATTTAGGGTTTAAGTCGGGAACAGAATATTTAAATACGCATTTAAAATTGTTAGAATCGCATGGTGTAAATCATGTAATATTGAATTTAAAATATGGCTCAAGATCAGCAAGTGAATTGATTGAAGAAATAGGAGAAAAAGTTATACCTAATTTTTCTTGATAGGGAAATATTAAAATTTATAAACTGATTTTTTTCTTCAGTTTTTAATGAAGTTTAGCATAATCAAAATACAATTGTGGTTTACAAGTTTTATAAAACTCAAATGCCTAGCCAAAAACAGCTAGGTATTTTTGTGCTGATTAATGCGCATACCTTTCCAAAGTGATATTAATCATATTTTCAAAAGTGAATTTGATTTAAATTAGTAATTCAAAAAATTGCAGCTCTTACAAATAATTTTATTCATTTGAATTAGTTTAAATTTTCTTTCCATTAGAAATAACAAGCTACAATTTAAGCCAAGTTTTAACTAATTTATTAAATAGTAATGTCATGAAAACAATAAAATTTTTATTTATAGCCTTTACAATAGTATCGCTTTATAATTGTAAAGAAACAGTACAAAAACCTTCATTGGAAAGTGTTGAAAGCATTAATAAACCAAACGATAGTACTATTATTGGTGCATGGAAACATATGAGTTCCAATGGGCCTGTAAAAATTAATTTTAGAGAAGATGGGTTTGTGGAAACTGATTTAGGAGACAACAACTCAATTGACATAGTCTCTAGTTATGTGGTTAAATTTGATACCATAACATTTTTTGATAAAGAAGGAAAATCTTGTCCTAATCAAGGAGTTTATAAAGTTTACAATAGAGGATATACAGTTGCTTTTGATGTAATAGATGACCTTTGTAATGGAAGAATTAAATCTACAATAGGTTTTTGGGTGAGACCAAATCATATGGAGCAAATAAGTGAGTTGAATGCCATAATTGAAAAATCAAATGACATTGACCTTATTTTAAATAGAGGAAGAATGTATTTAGCTTTAGCAAAAACTAAATTGGCTAAAAATGACTTTGACGCTTACATAAAAAAAGATTCCTTAGATGCTAAAGTGTTTATAAATAGAGCGGCAACAAGATTTCCAAACGGCTTAAAAGGAATTGTATATGATTGTACTAAAGCTATTGAATTAGATTCAACTGAAAAACACGCATATTTTTTAAGAGGTCTTGCTTATTATGGATTAAATGAAAAGCAAAAAGGATGTGATGACTTTCAAAAATCTATTGATTTAGGGTTTGAAATATTAAAAGAGGCTGAGTATAATAAGTGTAAAGAGTATTGGTAGCAAGTACATTTTAGCTTTAATTAATAAAATATAGCACTGAAAAACCAGCACAATTTATTAGGTTAGCTGATAAATTGATTTGTAAATATTTCAGCTATTATACAGAAAAAAAAGCTTATTTCTGAACAAATAGAAAAGGTATTCCAAATAAAAATACTAATTTGAACATTTGAAAATTACGTTTCATAAACGCAAATTTCAATGCATTAAAAACATATGGTTTTGTTTAATTATGTGCAATGTGAATAGTTAAAAATGGAAATAACAATACGAAAAGAGACAGAAATAGATTTTGAAAATGTATTCAATTTAATAAAAAAGGCTTTTGAATCTGAAAAACTGAGTGATCACAAAGAACAGTTTTTAGTAGAAAGATTAAGAAAATCAAATGCATTTATTTCTGAATTATCAATAGTTGCAGAAATTAATGAAGAAATTATTGGGCATATTTTACTAACAAAACTAAAAATTAAAAATAAAGTGAGTGTATTTGAATCCTTAGCACTCGCACCCGTTTCTGTTTTACCAAAATTTCAAAGAAAAGGTATTGGTGAAAAACTAATAGTTGCGGCACATAAAAAAGCTTCAGAGTTAGGGTACAAGTCAATTGTTCTTCTTGGTCATACAGATTATTACCCAAAATTTGGTTATAAGCAAGCAGATAAATTTGGAATTGTATTTCCGTTTGAAGCTCCTAAAGAAAACTGTATGGTAAAAGAACTAGTTGAAAATGGATTAAATGGAGTTAGCGGATGTGTTGCTTATCCAAAAGAGTTTAATGAATAAATAGCACGAAATATATGAGTAAAAAGAATAGCGTTTTTATAGCAACAAGTTTAGACGGTTATATTGCCGACAAAAATGGAGGAATTGAGTGGCTTCATTCTATACCTAATCCTACTAATGATGATATGGGATACGCTGAATTTACTAACAATATTGATGCCTTAATAATGGGAAGAAACACCTTTGAAACTGTACTTGGATTTGATGTTGATTGGCCTTATAATAAACCCGTTTTTGTGTTGAGTAACAAATTAAAAGAAATCCCTGCATCTTATAAAAACAAAGCTTTTTTGGTAAACGGATCATTAACAGAAGTTTTAAGTGAAATTCACAAAAAAGGATTTGAAAAATTATATATTGATGGTGGAACAACTATTAGAAGTTTTTTAAAAGAAGATTTAATTGATGAACTTGTGTTAACTACTATTCCTATTTTATTAGGTGGTGGTTCTCCATTATTTTCTCAACTTCCTACTGAATTATCTTTTGAATTGGTGACATCAAAATCCTATCTCAATCAAATAACTCAAAATTATTACAAGCGAAAAAAATAGTAACTTTAAAAATTGAATTATAATAAACTGAAAGTAATTTTAGGGAAGTTAGTATGCAAAATGAAAGAATAGAATTCATTAAAAATTTGACCAATAACATTAAAAAAATGGTAAGTGGTTTGCAAAAAGAGAACCCTACAAAAGAATTCAGCATTCGTATTTATGAAGAAAATATGTATTGGTGTGTGAACTGGAAAAGTAGTAAACATTGGAAAACGGATAAATTATTAAAAGAATATTTTCAAATTCAAGTATACAATGACAACGGAAAGTATTCTTTATTAGGAGAGCATAGAATTGAGGATATTTTTGAACAATTAAGTGAAGAGTATTTTTTGTATAAAGAAAAAACAATGAAAACATTAACATTGTTAACAAATGAAATTATTCAAAAAACAAAATTGGCTGTTTTAGAAGCTGTAGATAAAGAATTTGATGCTGATTTTTAAAAAAATACAAACTTGTAATGTTGTATTCTTAAAAATTTTTACCGTAAACTAATTTAGAAGAAAATTAATTGAGATGATAATAGATTTAACACATAAACTTAAAAATAAAATAACAGTTTATCCGGGTTCAATTGCGCCAAATTTTGAGAAGGGAAGCACAATTGAAAAAGATGGCTTTGCAGAAATTAACATCACAATGAGCACGCATACAGGAACACATATTGATGCACCTGCACATTTAATTCCTAATGCAAAATCTCTTGACCAATTTTCTGTTGAAAAATTTATTGGACCAGCTATTGTAATTGATTGTTCTAAACAAAAAGAAATTAGTTTAGACCTTCTTAAAGTTAAAGAAGACGAACTAAAACTGGTTGATTTTGTGCTTTTTTATTCGGGATGGCAAAACAAATGGAATTCAGAAAAATACTTTGATGAATTTCCTACGTTAACAATTGACGCTGTTAAATGGTTGGCAAAATTGAATTTAAAGGCTGTTGGTTTTGATGCAATTTCTGTTGATAAAATGACAGATGAATTACTGCCTAATCACCACGTACTTCTAAAAAAAGAAATTTTAATAATTGAAAATATGACGAATTTAGATAAGTTAATTGCTAAAAAGTTTGAATTAAATTGTATTCCTTTAAAAATTGAAAATTCAGATGGTTCACCTATTAGAGCCTTTGCAAGAATCATTAATTAAATCAAAGTAACCGCCTTTGACTAAAATTACAGAAACTGCATTTTTTAGAAGTAACTCACACATTTATAACGGTTTAAAAATCGAATATTGTAGCTAAAATCATATGAAATAGAAAATTCATGTGTACCTCCAGTAACTCCAATTCTACTTGTATTAAAATCGTATGAATATCCAAACTTAAATCCTTCCCATTTTATACCTCCAAAAACATCAAACGAACTTAAAAAATCATTGCTTAAGCCTGTTTTTAAAGGGTTTGTAGCAAATAAAAAACCTACTGAAAATTTATTGTCAAATACATATTGTGTTCCTAAGTCAAGTCTGCTAAATTTAGACTGCATCATAAAGTTTGTTAAAAAGTACAGGCTATTTTTATCTGAGAATCGATTGTTAGAAAAACGATATAAAGGAAACTCTAAATTGGCGTGTGCAGAAATAAAAATATCTAAAGGTGTTTCGCCATCTTCTGTCATAGAAATATTAGGCTGATTTAGGTGTCTTACAGTTAAACCTACCCAAGAATTTTCATTATTGAATAAAATAGAAGAACTAAAATCAAAAAATGTTCTTGTTTCATTTAATAAAACAGGATCATTGGTAATTGGATTTATAACTCCTGAATTTATATTAATTTGATCGCCTAATAAAATATTTTGAAACCCAAAATCTTTTAACCCAAATCCTACAGAAATACTGGGCCTAACAAACCATTCATCATTCAATTGAATGGCCAATGCATAGTTTAAATTAATTTGGTTAAAACTATATTTAGATTCACTTTCGGTATGGTTTAAAAAGGTAACACCTAAACCACTTTTAAATCCTTCAAACCAAGTATCAGCATACATAAAATTAGTGTTAATTTCAACACCTAAATGAGTCCATTGCGAACGATGAAGTACTCCTAATTTCGTACTTCTAATGGCACCTGTAAATGAAGTGTTAATGGTTTCAGGTACCAAAAAGGTTTGTGTGAAAATTGGGTCTTGTGAATAAATTTTTCCACAGATAAAAAGAGCTAGTATTAATATAAACCTCATAAATAACCTTATTTAATCAATGTAATTGGTGTTGTTTCTTTAATTTCTTTCCCGTAAAATGATGTTGCTTGAACAACCATTATGTAATTTCCGTTTTCGGCATCTGTACCTTTAAGCAGTCCATCCCAGCCGGTTAATTTTAAACCTTCTTCTGAATATATTAAAGATCCCCAAGTATCATAAATACTCATTTTAATTGCTGTTAACCCTTTGTATTTTGGTTTAATTACATCATTTATTCCATCATTATTTGGTGTAAAACCTGTTGGGTTAATTAATTCATAACCTTTTGAAATTGCTAATGTTCTACTATATGTAAAGAAACAGCCAGCCTCATATTCTACAGTTTGGGTTACAACAAAAGTGTCTTCATACGTATAAGTATGGGTTGGGTTTTCTTCATATACAATTAATGAACCATCTCCAAAATCCCAACTAATTGAAATGTAATCTCCTGTAGAATTGTTTGTAAATTCAATAGGATCTTCAATGGATAACGTATGGTAGTTTTCAATACCAAAAGAATTATATTCAAAAGATTGATCGCCAATATAAGGTACTTCAATAGTAAAGTTTTCTTTATAACTACAGCCTTGGGAATCAACTATTTCAACACTATAGGTTCCGCTTTGGTTTGTTGTCATTATTTCATTGTTTATACCTGAAGTAACGCCACCTGACCAGTTGTATGTATACGGAGGAAAACCTCCAGTAGCATTTGTGGTAATTTCTTTTTGAATTTCTTTAATGTCACAAGCGGCAATAACTTTTTCTGTAAGTGAAATTGCCAATGGATCTTGTCGTGTAACTTGAAATTCCATACTTTCTGAGCAATTGTGGGCATCTGTTACTGTAACAAAATAATTACCAGGAGGAATTGCCGTTAAATCTTCAGTTGTAGCTCCATGACTCCAATTATACGTATAAGGTAAAGTTCCTCCAACAACTTGCAAGTCTATACTTCCACTTGTTATAATTGTACAATCTGTGGCATCTTCTACAATTCCGTTTAATGAAATTTGTAGCGGTTCAATAATTGTAAAGGTAGATTTTATTGGACATTGATATGTATCACTATCAGTTATTAAAACTGTATAAGTTCCTGCGGAAAGATTATTTCTTTGTGTACCTGCACTGCTGTCATCATCCCATTGAACCATTAATGGAGCAACACCTCCAACAATGTTTAAATCAATAGATCCATCATTTTTACCAAAACAAGAAATTTGAGTAATTACCGGATTTATGTAAAAAATAGGCTGTGTAATTTCAATGTTTTCAATTTTTTGACAACCGTTTTGATCTTCAACTGTAACAGTGTACGTTCCTGCTGAAAGATTATTTTGAACTAAGCCATTTCCTAAATTACTCCAACTAATTGCATACGGTGCATTACCTCCTTGAACTCCTATTTGAATACTACCATCATTTGCGCCGTAACAAGTAACATCAGTTTTAGTAACATCAATAAGTATTTCAGCTGGTTGTGTTAATGTAACGCTGGTTTCTTGAGTACAATTTAAACTGTCAGTAACGGTAACTACATAAGTTCCTGCAATTAAAGTTGAAATATTTTGTGAACTACTTGTAAACCCATTTGGACCCGTCCAATTGTATTGATATGTATAAATCCCTGGTGAGTTTTCAAACGGTGTACCGCCAGAAGCTTCTATGGAAATTGATCCGGTATTTTCTCCAAAACAAAGTATTGATGTTGATGAAACAACAGTTGTTGCTAACGGATTTGGTTCTGTTAGTGTAAATGTTTCTGAAGTTTGGCATCCATTAGCATCTGTAATGGCAACATTATAAGTTCCAGCTCCTAAAGTAATTTGGTCTTCATTCCCTTGAACAATTCCCGTTCCATTTATGGTAGTCCAATTATAATTAAAAGGTGACGTTCCACCTTGAATACTAATATCAATAATTCCATCCAAGTTTCCAAAACAATTAATATTTTTTATGTCATCTGAAATAATACTTAATTCCTCTGGCTCTGAAATTATATAATCTTGAGAAAAAGGACACCCTCCAGCATCTTCGACCATTAAATTATATGTTCCAGGTTCTAAATTATAAATATTTAAGTTTGATGAAGAAAAATTATTTGGTCCTGTCCAAGTAGTTTGATATGGTGCTCCTGAACTAAAAGGAATACCACCACTTATTGTTGCTTCAAGTGAAGCGTTATCAGTTCCAAAGCAAGAATTATTTTCAACCACTACATTTGCAATAGTTGCAGGATTAACAGTTACAATTATATCAAAGTTTGCTCCTAAACAATTTCCTGAATTTGGTGTTACTGTATAGGTAACATTTACAGGTGTTTCGGTGTTATTTAAAAGAGTTTGACTTATAGTATTTTGTGGAGTTGTTTCTTCACTAGCTCCTGAAATAGCACCTGGTGTTGAAATTACAGGTGTTGACCAAATATATGTTGTACCTGAAGGAACTTGATTTCCAGTAACTAAAGAAGGATCGTAGGTAAAGGAATTACCACTACAAATGGTTTCACTTCCTGAAGAAATAATTGGTATTGGACTAACTTCAAAGCGTGCACTTGATGAAACTAAATTAGAACACCCACCAGAAGGAAATTCAATAACCACATAATAATACATAGTTCCAACAGTATTTGTTGGTGGATCAAAATTGGCTGAATTGGCACTTGCAATAATTGAACCACCAGAAGTTGAGTCAACAGAATTTTGATACCATTGATAAGTTGGTGTACCCNTAACCACATAATAGTACATAGTTCCCACAGTATTTGTAGGTGGATCAAAACTAGCTGAATTAGCACTTGCAATAATTGAACCACTAGAAGTTGAGTCAACAGTATTTTGATACCATTGATAAGTTGGTGTACCCACACCGTAATCATAACTTACAGACAAAGTTGTTGCAGTTCCACCTTCGCAAATAGTACTTGAAATTGGTTGCGAAGTAATAATTGGTGCTGCATTTACAATCACTTCAGCAGTAGTACTTAGTGTGCTACATCCTGAAGCGGTTTGAGTTACTTCAACATAATAAAAAGTGGTTCCAACTGTAGTTGTTTCAGGTGTATAAGTTGCATTTGTTGCACCAGAAATTGCAGTTCCGCCAGTATTAGAATTTGTAGTATTTGAATACCATTGATATTGAAAAGAAATCCCTGCACCTCTAGAAGCAGTAACTTCTAAAATAGTAGGCGCAACGTTTTGACATAATTCTTGAGAAACTAAAGGCTGCGTGTCAATAGTTGGATCAGCTACCACAGTAACTTGGTAAACAGCACTGTTAACAGCACCACATCCGTTTCCAGATAACTGCACCTCAGCATAGTAAAAGTAATCTCCTGTAGCAGTATATGATGGAGGCGTATAGCTCGCATTTGTTGCTCCAGAAATAGCTGTTCCACCAGTATTAGAATTTGTGTTATTTGAATACCACTGATAAGAAGCAGTACCTGTTCCACCAGTATAAGTAACTTCCAATGGAGTTGCTGTTCCTCCGTTACAAATAGTTTCTGCAGCGCTTGGAGGATCAACAGTAATGCCTGTTTCAACAATAACTTCAGCAGTATTTGAAATTATTTGAGAACACCCACCAGATGGAAATTCAATAACCACATAATAGTACATAGTTCCCACAGTATTTGTAGGTGGATCAAAACTAGCTGAATTAGCACTTGCAATAATTGAACCACCAGAAGTTGAGTCAACAGTATTTTGATACCATTGATAAGTTGGTGTACCAACACCGTAATCATAACTTACAGATAATGTTGTTGCAGTTCCACCTTCGCAAATAGTACTTGAAATTGGTTGCGAAGTAATAATTGGTGCTGCATTTACAATCACTTCAGCAGTAGTACTAAGTGTGCTACATCCTGAAGCAGTTTGAGTTACTTCAACATAATAATAAGTGGTTCCAACTGTAGTTGTTTCAGGTGTATAAGTTGCATTTGTTGCACCAGAAATTGCAATTCCGCCAATATTAGAATTTGTAGTGTTTGAATACCATTGATATTGAAAAGAAATCCCTGCACCTCCAGAAGCAGTAACTTCTAAAACAGTAGGTGCAACGTTTTGACATAATTCTTGAGAAACTAAAGGCTGCGTGTCAATAGTTGGATCAGCTACCACAGTAACTTGGTAAACAGCACTGTTAACAGCACCACATCCGTTTCCAGATAATTGCACTTCAGCATAGTAAAAGTAATCGCCTGTAGCAGTATATGATGGAGGCGTATAGCTCGCATTTGTTGCTCCAGAAATAGCTGTTCCACCAGTATTAGAATTTGTGTTATTCGAATACCACTGATAAGAAGCAGCACCTGTTCCACCAGTATAAGTAACTTCCAATGGAGTTGCTGTTCCTCCGTTACAAATAGTTTCTGCAGCGCTTGGAGGATCAACAGTAATACCTGTTTCAACAATAACTTCAGCAGTATTTGAAATTATTTGAGAACACCCACCAGAAGGAAATTCAATAACCACATAATAGTACGTAGTTCCCACAGTATTTGTAGGTGGATCAAAACTAGCTGAATTAGCACTTGCAATAATTGAACCACCAGAAGTTGAGTCAACAGTATTTTGATACCATTGATAAGTTGGTGTACCAACCCCATAATCATAACTTACAGTTAATGTTGTTGCAGTTCCACCTTCGCAAATAGTACTTGAAATTGGTTGCGAAGTAATAATTGGTGCTGCATTTACAATTACTTCAGCGGTAGTACTAAGTGTGCTACATCCTGAAGCAGTTTGAGTTACTTCAACATAATAAAAAGTGGTTCCAACTGTTGTTGTTTCAGGTGTATAAGTTGCATTTGTTGCACCAGAAATTGCAGTTCCGCCAGTATTAGAATTTGTAGTGTTTGAATACCATTGATATTGAAAAGAAATCCCTGCACCTCCAGAAGCAGTAACTTCTAAAACAGTAGGTGCAACGTTTTGACATAATTCTTGAGAAACTAAAGGCTGCGTGTCAATAGTTGGATCAGCTACCACAGTAACTTGGTAAACAGCACTGTTAACAGCACCACATCCGTTTCCAGATAATTGTACTTCAGCATAGTAAAAGTAATCTCCTGTAGCAGTAAATGTTGGAGGCGTATAGCTCGCATTTGTTGCACCAGAAATTGCAGTTCCACCTGTATTAGAATTTGTGTTATTTGAATACCACTGATAAGAAGCAGTACCTGTTCCACCAGTATAAGTAACTTCCAATGGAGTTGCTGTTCCTCCGTTACAAATAGTTTCTGCAGCGCTTGGAGGATCAACAGTAATGCCTGTTTCAACAATAACTTCAGCAGTATTTGAAATTATTTGAGAACACCCACCAGATGGAAATTCAATAACCACATAATAGTACATAGTTCCCACAGTATTTGTAGGTGGATCAAAACTAGCTGAATTAGCACTTGCAATAATTGAACCACCAGAAGTTGAGTCAACAGTATTTTGATACCATTGATAAGTTGGTGTACCAACACCGTAATCATAACTTACAGATAATGTTGTTGCAGTTCCACCTTCGCAAATAGTACTTGAAATTGGTTGCGAAGTAATAATTGGTGCTGCATTTACAATTACTTCAGCAGTAGTGCTAAGTGTGCTACAACCTGAAGCAGTTTGAGTTACTTCAACATAATAAAAAGTGGTTCCAACTGTTGTTGTTTCAGGTGTATAAGTTGCATTTGTTGCACCAGAAATTGCAGTTCCGCCAGTATTAGAATTTGTAGTGTTTGAATACCATTGATATTGAAAAGAAATCCCTGCACCTCCAGAAGCAGTAACTTCTAAAACAGTAGGTGCAACGTTTTGACATAATTCTTGAGAAACTAAAGGCTGCGTGTCAATAGTTGGATCAGCTACCACAGTAACTTGGTAAACAGCACTGTTAACAGCACCACATCCGTTTCCAGATAATTGCACTTCAGCATAGTAAAAGTAATCTCCTGTAGCAGTAAATGTTGGAGGCGTATAGCTTGCATTTGTTGCTCCAGAAATTGCAGTTCCGCCTGTATTAGAATTTGTGTTATTTGAATACCACTGATAAGAAGCAGTACCTGTTCCACCAGTATAAGTAACTTCCAATGGAGTTGCTGTTCCTCCGTTACAAATAGTTTCTGCAGCGCTTGGAGGATCAACTGTAATGCCTGTTTCAACAATAACTTCAGCAGTATTTGAAATTATTTGAGAACATCCACCAGATGGAAATTCAATAACTACATAATAGTACGTAGTTCCCACAGTATTTGTAGGTGGATCAAAATTGGCTGAATTAGCACTTGCAATAATTGAACCACCAGAAGTTGAGTCAACAGTATTTTGATACCATTGATAAGTTGGTGTACCCAATCCGGTATAAGTGACCTGTAATTGATTTGCAATACCACCAACACAAACGATACTAGAATCTGGTTGACTTGTTATAGTTGGTGCAGGATCTACGGTTATTACATAATCTACAACTGCTCCAACACAAGAGCCAATTGTAGGTGTAATTGTGTAGGTTACAATTCCTGAGTTAGTAGTATTATTAAAAATTGTTTGAACCGGAATAGTATTTGTTCCTGTTGTATTGAAACCTGTAATTCCTGCAGACGCAGTTGCTGTCCAAGAATAGGTTGTATTTGGGTAGTCTGAAGTAAGTATGACTTCAGAAGTAGGTATACCTGAACAAACCGTTTGATCTAATTCAGTATTTGTAATTGTTGGTACAGGAAATATTTCAAAACTTTCTGTAGCTATGTTAGAAACGCCACATTCATTTGTAACTTCTAGACTAATAGAATAATTACCGGGAGTTGTATAATCAATAACTCCTGGGTTTTCTTGATTTGATGTTTGTGGAGTTCCTCCAGTAAAAGTCCAATTATAAGTTAAATTACTATTGTCAGTTGTACAATTTTCAATTATGGCAACAGGAGAAATAGAGGTTGGTCCACAAATATCATCTATACTTTCTATAGTTGCTGTTGGCGGTTTTTTTACTTCAACATTTTGTGCTGCAGTAGTAATTGCACCACAGCCATTGATAGCAGTTAAAGTAATACTGTAAATTCCAGCATTGTTAAATTGAAATTGAGGGTTTTCAGAGGTTTCACTTGTACCGTTTATAAATTCCCAATCTTCAGTGGTATCACAATTTTCAGCGGTATAATTTACTTGCCATAAATATGTAACAGATGTACATATAGTTGTTACAATTGTTGTATTAGTAGCAGTGCTAGTCAATGGTATGCAACCTTCATTTGTATTTAAGCTAAAAACAGGAGTTGGAGGTTCTTCAATACAAATTTGCCTTGTAATTGGTTCTGTTGGATCACAAAAATCATTGTCACTATAAAGAGTAACTGTAAATGAACCTGTTTTAGTATAGGTATGATTTACATTTTCGGGTAATCCGAAAGGAGTTTTTAAAATAGGTGTGCCATCTCCAAAATCCCAAAAATATACAGCTCCTCGGCCACAATCAGAATCATATCCAGCAATGGAATTATTTTCAAAAGTAATTGATTCATTAAGACAGCCAACACTTGGATTATTAAAATTCAAAGTTGGGTTTACAATTACAGAAATATCATTAAGGTTTATTGTAGAACTATCACATTGGTTTTCTGCAATTAAAGAAGGTCTAAAAACTGTATCATTTGGACAACTTGAAGTTGAATAAACATGAGGAACAGGAAAATCTTTTGTTCCAGATGGATCAAAAGCTAGAAGATCAGATTGGGTATATACTACTGGGGTACTTCCATCTCCGTAATCAACGGTATAACTTGTATCATTTGAGTTTCCTCCCCAATTTGTAATTAAAAATTCTATTGGGTCCATTGGAATACAAAGATTTGTTGTACTACCGGGATTCACAAATCCGGCAGATGGATTTGTATAATTTTTAACAGCGTAGGTAATTTCATTTGTACATCCCTGATCTGAATAAGCAACAATTGTCATATCAAAAACATCTATACCATTGTATTCATGCGGAATACTTGATCCTATAGGAAATGAAGTAATTACTTCTTCAGCAGAACCATCACCCCAATCAATTCTATATTCAGTAATACAATCATTAGATAAAGATTGATTTTCTAATTCAATAGCATAAATTGCATCTGTAGAACCACAGTTGTTAAATGCATTATTTTGATCTGAAACAGCCGGGTCATGAAAATTGATTTCAGGTATTGGAAAAACGGTAACTATATCAGTTTTAATTTCTTCTCCATTATCATCTGTTACTTTTAAAGTAACTTGGAAATCTCTACTAGAACATCCATTAACATTATATACATGTATTGGGTTTGTGTCATATGAAAGACTAGATGAGTCACCAAAATCCCATTCATAAGTTAAATTTCCATCACCACCAGTAACTTCAGCAGTAAAATGTATTAAAGTACCTGAACACGTATTGTTATTTGTAAAGGTAAAATCTACAGTTGGAGGATCAGCTTTTGTAATTGATGAAGTTTCATTTAAAGCAGTTGTTCCAAGTAATTTGTATTCAATTTCTTCTTCATTAGTAGATATATCTGTTAATTCTTCTAAGGAAATAGATAAGTCCTCAAAATAAGTTTTTAACGGACTAGAGGTTACTAAAAATTGAGAATTTGAAACGAATGTTGCTAGAAATAAAAATGCAATAAAGAAGCGACTATTTTTTTTAGGTTTTATATTAAAAGAATTTTTCTTATTCATAAAATCTTTTCTTTAAAAGTTGTTCATCTAATAAGTAGCAATTCTTATTAGAAAAAGGGGTTATTTGGGGTTTATAATTTAGATGATAAATTAACAAAAAATTATAAACAAATTCAGGTTATTTAACCATTTATTGATTTTTTTATGCAATTATGCACGTTTTTTAATCTTATGAAACTAATTATTTAAAAAAATGATGATTTACGGTTTTCTAGAATGTACAATTTGTCAAAAAATTAAAATCATTCAACCTGTAAATACTTTGTTATATTTGAGGTCTTATGAATGAATTTTTTAAATCGATTATTTTAAAAAGTACAGGAGCTTCTTCACTATTTGAAAAAGAGGTGATTCAAGAACTTTGGAGTGGATACGGTAAAATAATAAGAGTTGAATTAGAGGGCGCTTCTGTAAAAAGTGTTATTGTAAAACATGTTCAGTTGCCAATAACTAAAAACCATCCACGTGGGTGGAACACAGATTTAGGGCATCAACGAAAGGTAAAATCATACACTGTAGAGACAACTTGGTACAATACATATAGTAAAAATAGTATTGCACGCTTGCCAAAATGTTTGGCGCTTGTTGAGCAAAATGAAGAAGTTTTAATAGTGTTAGAAGATTTAGATGAAGCAGGATATCCTTTGCGTAAGAGCAGTGTTACATGGAAAGATATTGTTGAGTGTTTAGCGTGGTTGGCTAAATTTCACGCAAGTTATCTTGGGGAAGAACCAAAAGGGCTTTGGAAATCAGGAACTTATTGGCATTTAGAAACCAGACCTCAGGAATTAGAAGTATTAGAAGATCAAAGATTAAAAAAGGCTGCTACTGCAATTAATGAAAAACTGAATAGTTGTGAATATAAAACCTTTGTACACGGAGATGCTAAACTTGCAAATTTTTGCTTTGCAAAAGACGGAAAAGTAGCTGGTGTAGATTTTCAATATGTTGGTGGTGGTTGTGGTATGAAAGATGTGGCGTATTTTATAGGTAGTTGTTTAAATGAAAAGGAATGTGAACGTTTGGAAGAACAAATTTTAGATACTTATTTTGAGCATTTACAAAGTGAATTGAAAGAAAAAAATGAAGCGTTGGAAATGGAATGGAGATCATTATACAGAGTTGCTTGGGCAGATTTTCATAGGTTTTTAAAAGGTTGGAGTCCTGGACATTGGAAAATTAATAGTTATAGTGAACGTATTACGGCTGAAGTAATTAAGAATCTTTAAAAATGGATTTAGTATATCTAAGTAATATTGCAATAAAGGCAGCACTTTCAGCAGGAAAGGTTATTCAGGAATATATGAATAATGACGTTTTAGTAGAGAATAAAAAAGGCGGATCTAGTTATGCTTCACAAGTTGTAACTGCTGTAGATTTAGCATGTGAAAAAGTAATTTTATCTCATTTAATTCCTACTTGTAAGCAGTTTGATTTAGCGCTCTTATCAGAAGAAACTGAAGATGATGGAAGTAGATTTGAAAAAGATTTTTTTTGGTGTGTTGACCCTATGGATGGTACATTAGCTTTCATAAATAAACAACCAGGATTTTCAGTTGCAATTGCTTTAGTATCCAAAAATGGAACTCCACAAATTGGTGTTGTGTTTGACCCCAGCACAAATATCTTGTATTATGCTATAAAAGGATACGGCGTGTTTAAAAATGGTAAACCGTGGCAAGTTAAGTGTACAAATAATTATTTAACTTACGTAACAGATAAAAAGCTAAAGGATACTCTAGGTTATGCGGCAATTGAAAAACTTCTATATGAAAGAATTGAAGATCTAAATTTAAACGGTTTTAAGGAAATTGCTGGTGCAGGATCTGTATTAAATGCAATTCAAGTATTAGAAAATGGTCCGGCTTGTATGCTAAAGTTTCCAAAAAAGGAAAATGGTGGAGGAAGTATTTGGGACTTTGCTGCTACAGCTTGTATCTTTAATGAATTAGGACTTCCAGCTACTAATTTTGAAGGAGCGCATTTAGATTTAAATAGAAAAGATGGAACCTTTATGAATCACGAAGGTATTTTTTTTACAAATTTCACCAAATAAATTTATATAGTTATTCTCCCTTTTAATTTTAAAAACCTTTGTTTAAAGCGTTTTGTTTTAGGTGTTAAATAAAATACGTGATAAATGTTACATAATATTTGTGCTGTTTTAAAAATAATGATATTTTTAACCAAACAGTTTATTATTCATTCTTTTTCATAAAAAAACTTTCACTTTTAGAACAATTATTAAAAATACTGTAAAAGGTTTTAGCATTTATTTTATTGTTGAAAAAGAAATTAGGTAAGTATTACTATAAAGTGCAAAAGAAAATATTGTTTTTTTAGTAACTTTTAAACTAATGAAAATAGCTGTTTAAAGCATATTTGAAAATCTAACTAAATAAAATAATATGAATTATAGAATTAAACTTGCCCTATTTTTTTTTAGTGCTATTACATTTTACGTTAATGCACAAGATTGTGAAAGTATTCGTGAAAAAGCAATGCAATTAGAATCTGCAATTAGCCCTGATAATCCAAAAACATATTATGACTATGCTGCATTTATTGGTTCACAAGTAGCAAAAGGTAATACTTGTATGAATAAAGATATTAGAAATTCTTTATTTAATTTATTTGTAAAAGGAGCAAATAATGGAAGTATTAGGTGTGCTGCAAGATTAGTGATGACATCATATTACGGACTTTACGATTACCCAACAGATAGATATTTATCTTTTGAAAATTCATTATTTAATATAAAATTAGCATACGATACTTTTCTTTCTGATTTAAGTTTATATAACGAATTCGGATATGTTATTCCTACTATATATTTGCACAATTATTTAAGAAATGAAAAATGGAGAAAAGACTTTGGATCTAGTCCTGAATTGGCCAAAGCAGCATTAGGTTTATTACAATTAGCAGTAGTTCCTGAAGTAAAAGATGATGATAAAAACTCATTTAAATATATAAAAAATGACTATAACAAAATTTGGTGTTTTTTGTATTTGGAAGGTCAATTAGAAACACCTATAGATTATTCTAAAGGATTAAGTTTTGCAAAAAAAGTAGATAGAACATATTTAAATTCTTGGGTTAGAAAAATTTTAAAAGAGAATGAGTATAATAGTGATTTTTTAAATCCGGCTGGCCTTGCTTTTATTGGTGCTGTTCAAGCTAAAGGTTGGTATAATGTAAGTTCAATTGATCCTTATTCAAATACTATATACCAAGCTAATATTAGCAAAGTTGCTACAAAAGTATCGTTTCAAGAATCATATAAAATGATGAGTCCTTCTTTGAAAGAAATTATTGATACAGCGTATCCTTCTTATAGTACTATTGACGAAAAATGGGAAGTTATTAATAACTCAAAATTAAAAGAACCAGAAAGTTATCCTCAATGGAAATATTTACCCGATAGTGAACGAGAAAATTTATATTTAGAGGCGTTAGAAGGAGAAGATTCTTCGTTAAGTGAAAAACAGCAGTTTCAAGTTTATAAAGCAATGGTTTCATTTAATGATAATAGAGGACTACTTCCTTTAGCGTATTGCTACAAATTAGGAAAAGGTGTATTTCCATCTGGAAATAAAGCAATTCATACTTTTGAAAAAGCGTTAAGTTTTCCTTCTTTAAAAGAAGAAGCAGCATATAGTATTGCACAAATTTATGATGGAAGTTTAAAAGATATTGATGTAGATTGGGTAAAAGCAGCCAAATATTATAAAATGTCTACAAATTATAATCCTAAAGCTTATACAATGCTTGGAGAAATGGCTTATTTTGGAGTTGGAGGTTTTACTAAAAATACATCATTAGCTACAGATTATTTTGAAAAAGGGAAAATTAATGGTGATAATGAAGCCTTTGTAAGGTTAGAAACAGTAAATTATATTCCTGAATTTGAAACAGAATTGGAAGCGGAATACGAAAATTTTACGTTATCAATAACTAATTTTGACGATTTTAATTCACGAAAATTATATAACTCAAATAGTTTAACAATTGAGGTAGATTATAATGTGCCTCAGGGGTTTGGAAAAAATACACTTAGAATTTTTCCCACAAAAGATAAAGCTTATGCAATACCATATAGTACATGGTCACCATCAAATCTTTTAGAAGGTACAGGGCAAGAAAAGGTAATTATTTACAATAATAATTTTAAAAAAGGAAGCAGACAGTTTGGTGTATTTTATATATTAAGCAGAAATCATAACGGAAATGTTTATACCGTTTATCACATACCTATTGCAGTTTGTTTTATGCCACAAAAATAAAATTATGTTATTTATTAAATTCAATATAAACAGTACTTTAAAGTATGCACATTTTGAAAAGTTATATCAGCATATGGTTACCGTTAGGCAACCAAATTTTATGTTTGAAAACCAGGTGCCTCCAGAAATTGATTGGGGAAATTTAAAAGAAGATGAATTTGATGCTGTTTTTAAAGAATTAGACAATTATGATAATCCAGATAAATTTACTTTTAAAAGATACTTAGAGTTTATACCAAGTTATGCAAATAGTTTTATTGAAAGTCATTTACAATATGTAAATAAAACAACAACACCTATTAAAGAGTCTGAAGCTGTTTCAATAATGAATTATTTGGAATATGATTTTGAGGTTGAAATGGATCAACTTGAAAAATCAGATGAAAATTTAGGCGTAGTGAAATTTTCTACGGGTAATTTTCCTTTTGGAGGTTTAGATAGATTTTTAATGGTTTTAAAAGCTTTTAATTTAACACCAACAGCGTGTTTCAATGGGTTTTCAATTATTGGATTTAACTGGATTTCTAATTTTGAATTTGAGACTATTGAATTTCCAGAAAAAACAAAAAAGTATTTAAGTAAATAATTGATTGTTAATGGTTTGGGTTGTAGTTTATTGGTGTCGCATAGAATTTATTCAATCTTTTAATACCTTTTTAAAAGTGAAATAAATTTATACCTTCAGTAAAACAAATACCTAAAATTAGCTGTACATTTTTATAATCTTCTTTTTAAAAGTTACCTAAGTGACATAAATCATATTATAAATATTAAAATTCATTTACATTCGTTTGCCAAAAAATCAGCAAATAAGTTTTTAAGTTATAACACTGCGTTCTACATTTTGAATTTAAATGCTGTATTTTTTTAAAAAGGGAATAGTTGGTTTTAAACTAAATTTCAAAAAAGTAAATTAGAGTAATTAACATTCCTATAATTTATAATAACTAGTATGAAAAAATTAAATCAAACAATTAATTTAAAAATTATGAGAAAGAGTATTTTGTTTATTGCCGTAGCAGTTTTATTTTCTACAACTTTAACAAGTTGTGGAGTCATGTTTGGTGGTAGTAAGTACCAAGGAACGATTGTAGCTAAAGATCATCCAAATGCAGAAATTTATGTTGATGGGCAAAAAATAGGAACAGGTACTACCACAAAATTATTTCCTAGAAATAAACCGTTAGTAGTTACTTTAGAAGAAGAAGGTTGCGAATCGCAAACTTTAACGTACAATAATTCTTTTAGAACAGGAAATTTTGTTTTAAGTGTTTTGTCTTGGGGAATAATTGGTCTTGGAATTGATTTAGGAACTGGAGCAGCTTATAAACCAGATCATAAAGGAAATTCTAGTATACAAAAGGTGAGTACTAAAAAATTCAATATTGATGCAGATTATTCTAAATGTAGAAAAGCAGAATAATAAAATATGTAGTTCAAATTCTTAAAAGCCTAGCTAATTTTAGCTAGGCTTTTTCATTAAGTAAAAAAAATGAATGCTACATTTATATTGTTATTTTAATTGAATTATTGCATAAAATTTATGCTTAAATTTGAACTTATAGTAGTCTATTTATTTAACAAGTGAATTGAATTTTAATAGGGCTTTAGTTATTAATTTTGAAAAAAAGAAAATGAGCATTGCAGCAGCGTACAATATTTGGGCAAATCAATACGATACAAATAAAAATAGAACAAGAGATTTAGATAAAATATCAACAATTGAAACATTAACTAAATATGATTTTACAAGAGTTTTGGAGCTTGGCTGTGGAACAGGAAAAAACACTAGTTGGTTACTTGAAAAAGCTGATGAAATAATTGGTTTAGATTTTTCTGAAGAAATGTTACTTAAAGCAAAAGCAAAAATAAATGATAAAAGAGTTATTTTTAAAAGAGCTGATTTAACTGAAAATTGGGATGTTAAAAATAATTATGTTGATTTAATTACGGCAAGTTTAACGCTTGAACATATTAAAGATTTACACCATATTTTTAATCAAGCTCATTTAAAATTAAAGAAAAATGGACTGTTTTTTATTAGTGAGTTACATTCATTTAAACAATATGCAGGATCCAAAGCAAGATATGAAACCGAGAACGGAACGCAAGAATTAGAAGTGTACGTTCACCATATTTCGGAATATTTAGATGCCGCAAAAAGTAACGGATTTAAGTTAATTGAAATTGAAGAATGGTTTGATGATGCTGTAAAAAAAGAACTACCAAGATTAATTTCTTTTGTGTTTAAAAAGTAAAACTGTCATTTCAAACAGTCAAAAAAAATGAATTGGTAATGGGCAAACTTAATCTATTTTTGCTTGTGTAATATCATGAAACGTTGGTGGATGCTCTGTAATTCTACCGGCTCCTTTTTTATTAATTTTAAAGGTAACATCTTTTGTAGTGGTAAATAATAGCACAGATGAAAAAGAAGTTTTTAGGTGAGAATTTATTACATCAAACGCTTCATGAATTGTAAGTTCATTTTCCTCATCTTCTGTTTCTTTAGACCTGTATCGTAACTTTAATAAAACCTTAAAGCCATCATCAGCATAAATAGGCCTCACAAAAATATTTCGTAAATTAGGCTTACCAATTGTTTTGGCCATTGTTAATTTGGCAAAGTTTCCTTCTTGAATACTTTCTTCTACTTGATTCCAAAAAAGAACAAACACTTCTTGATATGTCATAAACTAAAAATTAATGCTTCAAAAGTACTATTATTAATTTATAAATAGATGTATTTAAAGTTGTAAATTGCCTTTGAATTTTAAAACAAATACAAACCAATTTGAGAAAATAGAAAATGTCAATGAAAAAAAAACAGCTAAAAAACATATTTCGAATCGTATTTATTTTGGCAAGTATTTCTTCTCTATATTTTGTGCCTTGGATATTGGTAAAAGCGTGGATTTTACCGCTACCATCTTCTGTACAAGAACAATTAGATGAAGGAGTTGGTCTTGGTTTTGATGGAATGATTGTGTATGTAGAACAGGCAGGTAAACCAGCTGAGTTTTATGCTTCAGGCTGGCATGATAGAAAAAATAAAATACCTGCAAATCCAAAAGCCTTGTTTAAAATTGCAAGTATTACCAAACTATATGTTGCTGTTGCTACCACCAAATTAGTAAAAGAAGGTCGTTTATCTTTAGATAAAACACTTGCTGAATATTTTCCTGAACTTGCCGGTAGAATTGAAAATTCTGATAAAATTACCTTGAAATTAATGTTACAGCATAGAAGCGGTATTCCAAATTTTGTTGATCACCCAGATTATTGGATTAAACCACCACAAAGTAAACTTGAAACCCTTGAGTATGCACTAGATTTACCAGCTGATTTTGAACCAAATGAAGATTATGGTTATTCAAATACAAATTATATGTTGATTTCAGATTTAATTGATGAAGTTTTAGGCTATAGTCATTTGCAATATATTAAAGAAGAAATTTTGGAACCTTTAAAACTTGAAAACACCTTTGGAACACTTCATGAAGTGAATATTGATGATGTAATGAGTGGTTATTATGTAGGTATTGAAAAGGATTTTAAAACTGATTTTTCGGGCTTAATGATTGCTACAGCTGAGGATGTAGGCATTTTTTTAAGAGCATTAAATGACGGTTCTGTTTTTAAAGAGGGTGAACAAGAAATTTATTCTTCTGTTTATGAATATGAACACACAGGATTACTTGTAGGTTATCAAAGTATTGCTAAATATCATAAAGATATAGATGCAGTTATTATTCAATTTAACAATACAACAAATTTTACTGGAGTAGAGTGGAACCTCGCAGAAATTATATATAGTAGAGTTGTAAAAATAGTGCGTAAAAGAGAAAAAGAGTAGGTGTGATAAAAGTGAATTTTGTTAAGTAGCAATATAATTTGTTGTTGAAAATTCTAAATTGAAACCTATATTCTTTTGGGATTATAAATAAAAAGAATCCTCAAAAATCAATAAAATCTTAAAATTTGCGTTAAAAAAAAATAATCGTTTTGTAAATAAAAGATTCATTGTTATTTTGCAGTTTTAAACCCTATTATTCCTTGAAAAAATACATTAAATTTATTGCCCTAGCTCTATGTATTCCGTTGTTAAGTTATTTGTTGAGCTCTAGAACAGAAAATGAACCTGAAACAATTTCAGAAACAATAATAAAAGAAGAACGTTCGCCAATTTTAGTAGAACATTTTCCCGAAAATCAAACTCAAAAGGTAAGTCATAAGTTAGATTCTTTATTAAAAAGAATTAATAAAAGACATGATTTTCATGGAGCTTTGTTAGTAGCTAAAAATGGAAAAATTTTGTACAACAACCAAGTTGGTTATGCCGATTTTAGAAAAAAAGAACCATTAAAAGAAACTTCATTATTTCAATTAGCTTCTGTTAGTAAGCAGTTTACAGCAGCAGCAATAATGCTATTGGTTGAAAGAAATCAAATTCAACTTACAGATACGGTAAATAATTATTTTCCAGACTTTCCTTATGAAAATGTAACTATAAAAAACTTGTTAAATCATACAGCAGGTTTACCAAAGTATTTTTGGCTTGCTGAACATAAATGGAATCAGGATAAAGCACCTACAAATAGTGAAATGATGGATTTGTTAGCTGTAAGCAATGTGCAAAGATTTTTTAAGCCAGGTCGTAATTTTGATTATTCTAACACAGGTTATTTTGTGTTAGCTTCTATTGTTGAAAAAGTATCAGGTATAAGTTTTAGCGATTTTGTTAAAGAAAATATTTTTGATCCTTTAGAAATGAAAGATTCATTTGTTTACAGCTATGAAAATGATACTATTAAAAGTAATCAATTAGTTGGCTATAGATTGTATAGAGGTTGGAGGCATCAAAAAATTAACAGTACTGTAAATGATGCTATTGTTGGCGATAAAAATGTGTACACCACAAGTGAAGATTTGTTTAAATGGATAGTTGGTTTAAATAATGGAAATTTACTTTCAAAAGAGTCTTTAAATTTAATGTACTCTAAAGGAGAAACAATTTCAGGTAAAAAAATTCCGTATGGTTTTGGTTTTCGAATTAAAACAAAAGGTGAAAATACAATTTATCATCATGGAAAATGGAATGGATTTAGTACAGGACTTACGCAATACCCAGTTGATGATTTAGTGGTGATTATTTTAGAACATACAAGTTATAATGCAATTACAACATTAAATAAAAAAGTTAAGAAAATTGTATCTGAAAACTTCAATGTGTAAAATTTTTATTGAAAGGAATACACACTTAAAATAAAAGCCACCTCCAAATAGGAAGTGGCTAAATTCACTATAAATACAGAGTTTTAATGCCAAAGGAGGATTAAGAAAATAATGCCTTTGGAGGATTAAAATACTGTATTGATACCAAATAACATTGCTAATTTATGAATTAAGAAACTGTATGTAAATGATTTATATCATATTAAACTTTTTTTTAATGTTTTTTAAAAGAGTAGTGCCAATGAAATTTTAAGCATTACATAGTTAAAAATAAGGCTTTCTTTGATTGTAACATTAAGAGTATTAAAACAATAGAAATTCACGTTTTTTAGCAGCTATCCATTTATATTAAATACATTTGCTTTACATTAGTAGTTGTATAAATTAACCTTAATTGGTTTTAATAAACGCTAATTTTTACTGCTAATATTCAAAAAAACTGAATTTAATTTTTTAATGAATTTTATACTATTTGTACTTATAATTGCTCCTGTAGGTGTTATTTTATTTGGTTGGTTTCGTAAAAATAATTCAAAATGGGTTGTTCCAAAAGAGCCTTTTCCAAAAGAATGGAAACTTATTTTAATAAAAGAAGTAACTTTTTATAATTCATTGTCAAATGAAGAAAAGAAAAGGTTTGAGTATAAAGTTCAAGAATTTTTGTTGAATTGTAGAATTACTCCAATTAAAACTAATATTGATGCAACCGATAAAATTTTAGTGGCTGCAAGTGCTGTAATTCCAATATTTGGATTTAATGATTGGAAATATATAAGTCTTTATGAGGTATTAATTTATCCATCAATGTTTAATGAGAATTTTGAATTGGAAGGATCTGATAGACGTATTTTAGGAATGGTTGGCAACGGTCCTATGGAAGGGATTATGATATTGTCTAAGCAAGCATTAAAACATGGTTTTCAAAATGAATCGGATAAAAAAAATACAGCCATTCATGAATTTGTACATTTAATTGATAAAACAGGTGGACCAATTGACGGAATACCATCTGTATTAATGGAAAAGCAATATGCCATTCCTTGGATTGATCTTATTAATAAAAAGGTTGAAGAAATTTATAATAAAGAATCTGACATAAATCCGTATGGAGGAACTAACAGCGCCGAGTTTTTTTCTGTTGCGAGTGAGTATTTTTTTGAAAGACCTAAGTTACTAGAACGTAAACATCCAGAATTGTATAAACATTTAGAAAGTGTTTTTAAGCAAGATATGTCTTCAAGAAACTTAACTAAAAACAAAGCAACAATTGGCAGAAATAGTCCTTGCCCTTGCAATAGTGGTCTTAAATTTAAAAAGTGCTGTGGCTTAAAATAGTAATTTAATAAATGCTATTCTAAATTAGAATATTTAGGATAACAACATAAAAAAGCTCCTATAAAGGAGCTTTTTTATAGTTTTAAATTTAAAACTTAATCTTCAGTCCAAGCCATTATTGTATTTGCTACAAATCTAGGTTCTGGAGGTAAAGAATAAATATCTTTTTCATAATTTTTATTATAAGGTGAAATATTCATTATTTTATCGTCAACAACCAATGTGCTGCTTCCGCCAGGATCAAATCCCATCGCTTTGTACATACCGTATTTTTGTAAAATATCGGCCATATCAAAATGTGTTGCACCAACAGATTCTCTAATTCTACCGTTAACCATTAACACCATAAGTTTACCTTCTTTTGTAATTCCTACAGCAATTTTTGGTCCACGCATATCTGTAAAGTCTAATCGTGCCGCTTGTGTTTTTATAGAATTGGTTGTTTTCCAACCTTCTTCTTCCATATTTAGTACTTGCTTTCCTTCGTCTAATAATAAGGGTCCGGCTTCAATAGCATATAAAATTTCGCTCCAATTATAAGGGTTTGTAGTTGGCTCTAATAATTGAATATCTATTGTTTTACCAACTTCAAAAAGGGTTTCTGAGAATATTTCTGAAGGGATTGATAACGTAATTCCAACAGGAATTATAGATGAAGTTTCTTTAGCCTTTGTTTTAAGAATTTGTTTAACGGTATTTCCTGCAACTGTTACAATTACATTGCCATTACCTTCAATTGTTTCGTTACTGTATGATAAATCGTAAAAGCAAGGTGCTGTAGAACTATGTTTGTTGTAATTACTAGCTTCAAAAACAATACTTTTTTGTTTGCCTTTTACCACAAACCCAGCTTTGGTGTTTACTTTTCTAATATCTACTGTTCCATTTTTATAAATAATAAAGGCAGGTTTATTAAATAATGGCGGACAAAATACTTTGTTATTCATAATTAATAAACCTAACGGCGAACCAATATAGGTTTCTGGTAACCCTAATTTTCCTACCAATTCAGGGTTTAAAATATAACCACCATTCCAGGCTAATTCAATTTTATCTGACTTTTTATTTTTCTTTTGGTATTCTTTTATAAGCGCTGGAACATTTTTAGGCTCTTTATTGGCAATATGCGCTGCAAATTTCCAATTATGTTTTTTGGTGTCAATTTCAGCTAAAACACCACTCCAAGGTAAACCGTCTTCATAAACGCCACCCGCAAAAGATGATTTTACTTTTTCAATAGCATTGTTTTCACTTAAACTGTCTTTAATCTCCTCTAAAAGTTTTGCAATTGGCGTTCCATTTTCAATTGCATCTTTAGAAATAAGTTGCAATAAGGTTTCTTCACCAATTGTATTTTTAAGTTCATTAAAAAGCTCGCTTTTTAGAACAAGTTCAAAGTCTTTTGCTGTTTGAATAGGAGTAGGGTATGCTAAAGTAGTACGAACTCCCGCAGGAACAAACTGTATAAAACCGCTGTCTTTTGGTATTCCCATAATTTTGGCAGTCATTTCATACAATACTTTACCAATGTGGAAATGATCTATTTCAACAATATCAGTCATCATAGCAGCATGTTCTCCATTGGTAATAATGAAGCCGTTTGCTTCTTTTATTTTACGCAAAATTTGAATTGCTTTTGCACCCATTTGAGGAAAATGTACACCTTCACACCATTGTTTGGTTTCAATAATTTGAACAATACCAGCGTTGTACAATAAAGTTAGTTCAGGTTCTTTACCACTTTCTAAATATTCTTTAATATTGGCGCTTGAAAACCATTTTGTTATTCTTGGCTCGTGTATAAAAATGTATACTTTTTCTAAAGTTGTGCCTTTAGCGTTAAGTACTTCTTGTGTAAGTTCTTGTTGAATGGTTAATTTTAGTTGAGCTCTTATAGGTTGTAACACAAAATATTCTAATTCGTGCTTTATATATCGTCCTGGGAAATATCCTTTTGGAACGTTATTTTTTAACTTTTTAGTTAATATTTTTCTGTCGTCAATGCCAAGAAATTTACTATTTGTTAGTTGAAATAACGCTAATTCCCAATCTGCAAAAAACTGAGGTGCTAATGTTAAGTCGGCTAAATTTTGAGGTTTAAAAACATCATTGTAAATCATATTTACCAAACCTGTAATTTCTTGATAGGTAAAAGCTTGGTATGCATATGACTTTTTATTTCTATGTCTATAAGCCAATGCGTGATCGTGACGAATGGCAAATTCACCATCTACATAACTAAAAATATCATCAATGGCATTGTAATATTCGTGAATAAGTTCTAAATCTGTATTTACTAAATCTGGAATATCATTTTCCATCATTCTAGCATAACTCATTACTTTTCCTTTAACAAGCTGCTGTTCCACTCTAAAAAAACTAGGGTCAATTAAAGATTTTAAATAGAGCATAAATGACAAGCGACCATAACCAGGTAAATAGTGTCTTGTTTTTTTGTTTAAAATGGTTTGCAAATCTTCATTTTCAAAATTTACAGATTTTTTGTACTGCTCTAATAAATGAATGACTTGTGGATTTACTTCAGAAGAAATAGCGTTTAATTGATAATACATTCGTTTCAGAATATATTTCATACTTTTTTCTAATGATTCTAAGCTATAGCGTTTGTTAATTACATTTCTGTTGTGTGTAACATCTACCATTCTGTTTTGCGGATAAAATACGTGGTCGCATATTTTTTCTGCCAACTGTTTTGGTACTTTAGAGCCTTTAAATTCAAGAACTTTTAAACGTAATGATTCATCTAAATGATAGCCAATTACCTCGTCGTACACTTCTCTTGGTTCGTATTGTCTACAAAAAATTGGAGTACCACAAGCTGCAGCTTCAATAATTGGCAATCCTCTTCCTTCAGTTTGACTTGGTAATAAAATTAAAGATGCAACGTCATATAATTGCTCAATGTCTAATGGTTTTTTATATTTTTTCTTGAAATCATTTTTGTCGAATTCACTAAATAAAAAACCTAAAAGTACTCTAGATTTAAATTCGGTTGGTAGCTTGTTTAAAAATTTATTAAAGTCTTTTTTTAAATCTTCATAATAATGTTGCTGACCGTGTGGAATTGGTCCTGAAACAATTAATGAAAGTTTTAAATGTGGATTGGTTATAAATTTTTCTGTAAAGTTTTCGTGTGAAAATAAACGATGAATGAGTTTAAAATTTAACTCAATAGATTTTCTACTAATTACTCGTGTTGGCTGTAAAAAAACAATATTATTGTTAACAAAATCAAATTCTTTAATAGTTTTATATCCTAATAAAATAGGTTTTAAAGAGCGTTCACTTTTTGTATGGTTGGCAGCTTTGTGTACGGTAATGGTATCTTTTTTATTGGCAAAAATTGTTGATACTTGCATAAACGCTTTTATAATATCACGTTTACTCATTTGATGCATTTTAGTGTCAACTGCGGTTCCTAATAATGCAACATTTGCAGGGTTGTGGCCATTAATATCAATTAAATGATTTTGTTGAATTTTATTGATGTTTACATTCATCCAAGAACGACTTTCCCACGGATATAGCATTTCAATAACAGAAAAAAGTTCACCAACGTGTGCATTGTGAAAAAAGAAATCTCGTGGTCCTTTTTTAAGACCTTTATTTTTAATGTCAACTTCTTTATTTCCGCCTTCCCAATAAAAATCGTGATTATTGTTAATTACCGGAAGTCCTAAATATTCTGAAAGTAAAACGGTTGCAAAGGCCAACGAAACATTTCCTGGGTTTGAACAAACGTTGATTAAATAGAGCAGCGAAATATTATTCTCTTCAATATAAGTACCTAATTTTTCTACCAATACCAACACTTCTTTCCAAAATTTGCCTATTAGTTTGTTATAGGCTTCGCTACCACGTTCCATTTTAATATGAAAGAAATCATTGTACAACGGCCAAGCGTCAAATGCTTCCATTTCAGGAATTACTTTTTTATAAGCGTGTTTTGGAATTAGTTCATCAGCTTCAGGTTTAATATCTCCGGCTACAAAGTGAATGGGAATATTGGGGTAAATATTTTTAAAGGTTTTTGCATACTTTTCAGTTTCAACAGTAATACCATCAATGGTATAATAAAATGTGAGGAAAGCAATACCTCCTTTTTCAAGGGCGGCATTAAAGGATTGTGCGGAGCCTTTAAAGGCTGATTTTGAATTTTGATCTTTGAATTTATCTATAAATAAACCTAAATCAAACCAAGTGTTAATCTTTTCTTTTTTTAATTCTTTTAATATGTTACTAATTTTCGCTGTCTTTTTTTTAATCATTCTTTATTTTAAAATTTAAATAGATTACTTAATTTTTCTTCAAGGACCTGAAATGAGAAGTATTTTTTACCAAGGTTGAAGTTGTATTCGCCAATTTCTATACATCGTTTTGGGTTGTAAATAATATCAGACATTTGTTGTACACTTTCTGGTGTTAAATTGCTATCTTCAATCATTACTGTTTCAAACCCTTTGTTGCCAATATCTTGCATGTAAACAGGTTTGTAATTATTTACAAAAATTGGTTTTTTTGCAAGCACTGTTTCTACAAAGGCATTTCCAAAACCTTCATAAGTGCTAAAATAAGTTGCAGCTCTTCCGTGTGCATAAACATCAGATAAATCTTTGTGATCTAGCACTTTATGTGCTGCAAAAATAATTTGATTTGAAAGGTTTAATTCGTGAATTTGATCAATCAACTCATTGTAATATTCTTTATTTTCATCATCGTTATTATTTCCTGTAATTACCAATTTTAGCTTCTTGTCATCTAGCTTGTCAATTAGTGAAATAGCGGTTTCAATACCTTTACGCCTTACAATTCTTGTAACTTGTAATAATGCTATTTCATCTTCAGTAACGCCAACATCTCTAAGGAAAAATTGATTTTCTGGCGTTGGAACGCCATAAATTCTGTCAAAATCCATAACATTGGGAACTAAAGTTGCGTCAATGTTAAATCTGTTTTTGAAGGTTTCTACACCAAAAGTATTGATTACTGCATGCTTTACATTTGGAAGCAATAGTGGAAAGTTATCGTCAACATATTTGTTAATTTCAGGATGAACAGATACGTAACGTTCACCACGTTCCCAATGAAAATCGTGATCGTGTGTTACAATTGGTAAACCAGTGTTTTTTATTAGTTTTTTAATGGCAATTCCCATTGATAGCTGACAAGGTAGTGCCGATGCGTTTTCAGAAAGAAGTACTTCAATTTTTTTATCTTGTACCCATTGACGCATATCTTTTTCAATAGTATCAGACCAGCTTTCTACATGGTTTAATAAAGGTTCAGGATTTTCGTCTGGTTCAAAAAAGGCTTTGCGTTGTTCCCATTCAGCTTCCGGAGAAAAAAACGACAATGCAGGGTATAAATAGTCGTGTTCGTAATCTATTGTCCAAGATTCAAACTCTCCAGACATGATATAAACTTCGTGGCCTATTTTTTTTAAAACTTCAATCCATTTTTCTGTTTCTAGCGCAACACCATCAACTCCTCCAATTCTTCCAATTATAATACCTATTCGCATATTTTTAAAATAAAATTAGTATCTACTAAAGATACATTTTTATAAAAAATTTGAAAGTGTTTTGTGGTTTATGTTGTGTTAATTATTACTTCAAAAATATATGTAATACTAAAATATGAGTTTAAAAATTTAGTGTGCTTTTTTTGATAAATTGATAATTTTAAAATTAGTTTTTCATTAAAATTAATTGTTTTTAGAAAATAAATTTACCTTAAAAATGTGCTATATTAACTATTGGTTGCATGTTTTGCTTATGTTTTTAAATTTTTGAATAGTTTTTTCCGTTTTATTAAAAAATTTAAACTAGTTTTTTTTGATCTTTTTTCTTTAAAATGGTTTCAATAATTGTAAAAATTTCTTTTTTAATATTTTTATATTTATGAATATAAAAACGAATTTCGGCTTCAAGTTTTTGGTGTGTGTCAAAATAGTTTTCGTTTTGGGAAGCTGCGTTTGTTTTAATTAAATTTGATAATATTCTTTCTTGCTCTTGAATCACTTCTTTAGCTGTAATTCCAACCTTTTTTTCAGCAGTAATTTTTTTAATTACCTTTTGTATTTCTTCTAATAAACCAGCTTCTTTACAATTTATATAGTTATAGCTTAATAAACGTTCTAAAAAACGAATTTCATCGGTTATAAAATCTATTTCAGAAATCCAGTTTCGTGCATCATCATGTAATTCTTCAATGCTTTTTTCTCGACCGTACCAGTCTTTTTTTTGTTTGGCTCTCATTTTGTTCAAGTTTTAAAGGTTCAACTTAACTGTTACTCTAAATAAAGCCTTTATTACATTTTATGAAATGATATCAATCAACTACTTTCTTATTGTTTTCTGAAATAAAGCATATGATTACAATTTTAGACCAAACCATTTTTTAAAATTGAGGAATATCATTTTACATTTTTAATGTTATACATAAATTTAAGTAATTAAAGAATGTGTATTATGAAAAATAGCGTGTGTTTAATAGTGTGTATGTGTGTTAGTTATTTTGGTTTTTGTCAACTAGCAACAGATTTTGACGAGATTTTACCTTTTAACGATGATTTAGCAGCAGTGAAAAAGGACCATCAATGGGGATTTATTTCTAAAAAAGGAGATTTAGTTATAGATTTTAGAAATGATTTTGTTTTAACAAAAGGCGAAAAAGGGTTTTCTCCTGAATTTAATGATAAAAGATGCCTAATTAAACGATTAAAGAATGGTGTTTATTTTTATGGTTTTATAAACGAACAGGGAAATGAAATAATTCCTGCAACCTATTTAAATGCCTCAAATTTTGAGAATGGATATGCATTAGTTGTAGTGCACTTACAAGATTCAATTGGGTATAATAAAGTATTAAAAAAAGCTTTGAGAAATTCTAAAATTGAAGAATATATTATTGATACATCTGGCGAAATAATTAAATACTTAGAGAACCCAATAAATTACACATTGCCGAAAAATAGTCACGAAAATCCACCTAAGCTTCGTTCTAAATTTATAGCTCCTCACAGGGTTGCAGTTTTAAAAAAAGATATGAAATGGGATATTTACGAATTTTAAATACATAAAATCATGGCACTAAATTTTAATCAATACGCAGTAGAAGCAAATACTTTTATGAAAGAGTATGCAGAAAAAATAAAGGTTGATGACGTTAATAAAGCAGGGCGTATTTTATCTGCTGTATTGCACGGATTGAGAGAAGTTATTTCAACCGAAGAATCATTACAACTAATGGCTCAGCTACCAATGTTTTTAAAAGCTGTATATGTAAACGGATGGTCTGGTCATAAAAAAGAAAGAATTAGAAGTTTGGTTGAATTTATAGATTTAGTAAATAGGTTTGACGGTGTTACATCTGTCCATGATTTTGGATCTGATGATGAAACTACCAAATATATTAAAACAACGTTTTTAGCATTGCGTAAATACATTTCTTTTGGCGAGTTAGAAGACATAAGAACAGAGCTTCCAAAAGAATTGAAACCTTTAATATTTGAAGAGTTTTTACTTTAAGGTGTCTCTATAAAATATTTTAAATGCTCAGTTAAATGATTTGAATCAATCTAGTGAATGATTGTTGTCAAACTATGAAATTATAATTCCGTACCCTTTATTCAATAAATAAAGTCCAATAAAAAACAATAGAACATACAAAACTTGTACAAATTTTACATTTACAAAATCTATAAATACAGCCGTTTTTTTAGGTATAATAAAAAGTGAAAGTCCAATAAATAATGCTGTCCAGCCAATAATTGTGATTAATATTCTCCAATCATTTTCCCATAAATTATGTGACAAAATATTTAATAGTCCAATTATAATAGCAATAAAAGATATTAAAATTACAAATTTTTGATCTTGTAAATCTTTAATAGTTTGAACAATTCTTTTAGGATTAAAACTTAAAATAGTAAAGAAAATAATTAAGTACCAACCCCAAAATTTGGCTAAAAAAAATGAAATATTTTCCATAATAATTAAGTTTAAAACTATTCATGTAATACTAAAAATGGGATTTCAATATGGTAACTAATTTCTTCTATAGTTGGTTTAAATAAAATTCGTTGAAATAGATTAATGTTTTTTGCTACCATTACAATTAAATTTGTATTTCTACTTTCTATAAAACATTGTACTCCGGCTTCAATTTTATTATTTGTTATTCTATGAAAACCGTGTTGTTCTCCTGTAAAGAATGCTTGTAAGTACCCTTTGTTTTCTAATTGAAAGTTTGTTAATTCTTTATTTTTTGGAGCAATATGAAGCACTCGTATTGAAGAGTTGTACATAGTTGAAAATTCTTCAATAGTATTTAAAATTTTAGCTTGGTAAGAAATATTATAATCTGTAGGAAATGCAATTTCTTTTGGGATAGTAAACTTTGCATTTTCAGGAACAATTAATACAGGATATTTTACTTGTGTAATTAAATCTCCGGTATTACTACCAACAATTACTTCATTTAAACCTGAAGCGCCTTTTGTACCCATTACAATAAGATCAATGTTTTTATCTTTTATTTGGCTTTTTATGGCATTTACAAAAAAGTCGTAATTGCTAATTGGAAAAAAGGTATGTTTTGGATTTGGGTGTAACTCTTCAATTTTTTTTAATTGAGTTTGTAAGGACTCTTTGGCTTGTTCTAAAATAGGTTTAATAAAACTTTCGTTTGATTGATATACTGGCGGATCACCGGCAGCTATATAATTTGAAATTAATGTTACGTGTAATAAGTAAAAATTACAAGAAGTGTTTTTAAAGTAATTTAGAGCGTATGAAATAGCGTTCCAAGAGTTTTCAGAAAAATCGGTAGGTATTAGTATATTTTTCATGATGCAAGGTTTTATAAATTAATATCTAAGTTAAAGTCTAATAAGTTGATTTAAAATGATATATATCAATTCACTTTTTTTAATTTGTCTAAATCTAAAATTTTAATATTTCGGGCTTCAATTTCAATAATGCCTTCTTTTTTAAAATCAGAAAGTGTTCTAATAAATGTTTCTGTTGCAATACCAGCAATACTTGCTAAATCACTTCTAGAAATTTTAATACTTTCATTAGAATGTTTTGCCATTTTTTGGTTGAATTGTAAAATGGTGCTTGCTGTTTTTTTGCGTACCGAACTATACGCCATTTCTAACAAATGTTCTTTAATTTCTGCTACATTTCCGGTTAAATAATCTATCAATTCCAAAGTTACGTGGTGATTGTTTTTTAAAACCTCTTGTAGTTCTGGCTTTGTAAATCGGCAAATAGTACTATTTTCAATTGCAGTGGCAGATTCTTGATAAGGTATGTTGTTATTAAAAGATGTAAAGCCAAAAAAATCATCTTCTTTATGAAGTACAGTAATTAATTCTTTTCCTTGTTCATCAATTTTATACGTTTTTATAATCCCTTGAACTATTAAATACACAAAGTTTGAATTGCCTCCTTCATGATAAATAATTTCGCCTGCATTGAATTTTTGTTGAGTTCCATTTTTTATAAAAAAATGTTTTAAATGTTCTAATGATTTTAGTTGAATTTCGGTGTTTTTAGTGCGTTTTACAGCTAAGTTTTCTTGGTGTATAACAACTTTCGCCAATCTGCTTTCTATGGCACTAAATAGTTCAGACTCGTCATAGGGTTTTGTTAAATAATCATCAGCACCTAAATTCATACCTTTTCTAATATCTGAATATTCTGTTTTTGCTGAAAGAAAAATAAAAGGAATATGTTTAGTAGCATTGTCTTTAGATAAAATTTGAAGAACTCCATAACCGTTTAATTCAGGCATCATAATGTCACAAATAATAATATCAGGAAGATTTTTTTTGGCTTCATAAATTCCTGTTTTACCATTTTCGGCAGTAAAAACTTGGTAACCGGCTAAAGCTATAAGTTCGGCAGTATTTTCTCTTACTGTTACATCATCTTCTATAAATAAAACCTTTTTCATAATTTACTTGTTATTGGTATTTTAAAAGTAAATACAGATCCTTGGTGTTCTTTACTTTTAAAAGTAATGGATCCTCCTATGTTTTCTAAATGGGATTTTACAATATTTAAACCAATTCCGGTGCCTTGTTCATTTAATACGTTTTCAGCTCTAAAATAGCGGTTAAATATAAATTTTTGATCATTTTCAGGAATGCCAATTCCTTCATCACTAATTTCAAATACAATGTTTTTGTGCTGCTTAAAAACATTTAAATTTATGGTTGTATTATTGGGTGAATATTTAATAGCATTGTAAATAATATTTGATAAAGAAAGTTGTAAAATTTTCTCATCTTGGTGCAATGTAAACTCATCAATATTTTGTGGAGTACTAATTTTTTGGCCATTTTTCAACATTAAATTAGCGTTGTAAACAACTTCATTCACAATTTTACTTAAATTAAATGTTGTAAATGTGTAGGTTATTTTATTGGTTTCTAACCGTTCAATAGATAAAAAATCATTTAAAATATTATTTAGGTAGTTTACCTTGTTTGCAATGGTTGTAATATGCTTGTCTCTTTTTGGTTGCTGCTCGGTAAGTTGGTATTTATTTAAAAGCATTGTTGATGTTAAAATACCACTAAGCGGTGTTTTAAATTCATGTGATACCAAAGAGAGAAATTTTGTTTTTAGTTCATTTAACTCTTTTTCTTTTTGAAGTGCTGCTTTAATTTTATTTTCAGCTTCTATTCGCTTATTTATTTCTTCTTTATAATTAAAATTAAGCTCTTTTAATTGTTTAATTGTATTGTTTAATTGTGCCGTACGTTGCTTAATTTTCTTTTCTAAATTTAAATTCAGACTTTCAATTTTCTTTTCGTTTTCTTTTCTAATAGAAATATCAATAATTAACGCAATTACAAAGGTTTCATTATTTAAATTAAAAGGACTTAATCCTATTTCAACGGGAAATTGTTTTTTTTCTTTAGTAACTCCGTGTAAGTTTGAGCCGTGCTTAATTTTACGTGTAATTTTTTTTTCGAGAAAAGAATTGAAATAACGCGAATGGTGATTTTTATATTTTTTAGGAAGTAAAATGGTTAAAGATTGTTGCATTAACTCATCTTTTGAATAGCCAAACATTTTTTCGGCAGAAGTGTTAGCCGCAATTATAGTTTGTTTATCATTTACAATAATTACACCTTCAGGAATAGCTTCGAAAAGGATATTGAAAATATTTGGATTTTGATGAAACATAGTAAAATAAGTTAATATTCATACTTACTATAAATTTCGGAAAAATAAAGTTAAAATCTTAATTTTTAAGTGTTTAATTTTGTTTAAAGTGTTGTTTTTTTTGAATTAGTTTGTTTGTGGGATTTTGTAGTTTGATGTTTATTGAAGATATCCTACTTTGTTTTTTATTGTTGGTACTTCCCAAGCAATCATTTTTTTTAAAAACTCATCAATTTTTTCAAGAATAATTTTCTCTGTTAATTTATGTGGAGGATATGTAGCCAAATCAGCATCACTTTCATGTTCATTTATGATATCTGGTAGCGGAAGCAAAATAAAAACGTTAACATCTCCGCTATATGTTTGTGAAAATACCAAAGCACCACCTTGTATAAATTGGTAAGTTGGTAATTGATTGGTTTTCGTAATTAAATCTGGCGGAAATGAGTCGAATGTAATATTTACAGCTTCGTTAGTGTTGATCCAACTTAGCTCCTGTACGCGCCAACCAATTTTATATTGTTGCACTACATTATTTAAAGTTTTAAGCAATAATTTTTTGGTAGTTGTTTCCCAATATATTTTTTTTTCAACTACAGTTTGAATAGATACTTTGTAGTCGTTAATTCGTTCTTCTAAATGTTCTATTTTCATTTTTTTAACTTTTATAGTTTACACTATTTTTTTTCTTCTTTTTGAAGTTTCTTTTCTTGTTTTTTAAAATAACCTTTTAATAAAAAACTATGTTTTAAGGCTTCTAAATTATCATTAAGTAATACACTACTTTCTTTAATATTTAACATAGTAGTGTCTATGTTTTTAACTAATAAAGTGTCATTTAACAGGAGGCTTAAGGTGCCGTTTCCATTATTTATTTTAAACATAACGGTATTTAAATTTGAGACTACTTCATTAATTTCAGTGCTTGATTTTTCTAAATTTAAAATAGTAGTTTTTAATTGCTTAGCCGCAATAGTATCACTTAATAGTACAGCAGCAACACTTTCATTATAATTTATGGCTGAAATTATTGTATTTATTTGGGAAATTGTAGTGGAGGTTTGTTCACTTGCTACTCTTAAATTTTCACTTGTTTTTTTTAGGTTTAAAGCCATTTCTGTATCATTTAATAGTAAACCAACTGTTCCTTTTCCTTCATTTATAGAATTGGTGATTTTTAATAAATCTGATGTAAGAATAGCAGCATTTTTATTGGTTGTATTTAGCGTGTTTAACATACTAGCAGTTGAAATATTGGTGTAAGATTTAATAGTGTCACCTGGTTTTAAATGAAGAGCAGTAGCAGTATTTGGAATAATATTAATTACCATACTTCCAACCAAACCATCTGAGCCAATGTTGGCAAGTGCATTCTTTTTTATATGTTTTAAAATGTTATTTTCAAGCACCATATCTACACAAATAGTAGTGTCATTTATCATTACAATATTTTTTACAGTTCCAACATTTATACCTGCATAACGTACATTGTTTCCTAATTGTAAACCGTTTACATTGTTGAAAATGGCACTAATTTTAAAATTTTTACCAAAAAGATTTTGACGATCTCCAACAAAATACAGCAGTGTAATTAGTAGGAGTGTAGCTGTAATTACAAATAAGCCTAATTTTATTTTTTGTGTATTTGATTTTTCCATGGCGTTGCTTATTTAAAGAAAGCTTGAATTTTTTTGTCTTTTGAATTTAGTAATTCTTGAAATGTGCCTTCTGCATAATTCATTCCGTCAATTAATAAAATCATTCTATTTGAAATAACTCTAGCGCAATCAATATCGTGTGTGATAATGAGTGATGAAGTTTTATAGTGTTGCTGAATTTCTCTCATTAATTGTATTATTTCTTTAGCTGTAATAGGATCAAGTCCTGTAGTAGGTTCATCATAAATAATAATTTTTGGTTTTAAAATTAAAGCTCTTGCCAGTGCTACACGTCTTTTCATTCCGCCAGAAAGTTCTTCAGGCATTAAATTAATAGCATTTAAAAGCCCAACACTATCTAGTGTTTCTTCGACAAGAAATTGAATGTCTTTTTGATTTCGTTTATGCTTTCTTAGTGGAAACTCTAAATTTTCGCGTACGGTCATAGAATCGTATAAAGCACTTCCTTGAAAAAGAAAACCTATTTCAGTTCTTAAATGATTTAGTTCTTGATTTGAAAGGGTTGAAATTTGTTTCCCCATAATTTCAATAATTCCACTGTCGGGTTGTATTAATCCTACCAAGCATTTAATCATTACCGATTTACCTGAACCTGATTTTCCCATAATTACCAAGTTTTCACCTTGGTACATTTCCATAGAGAAACCTTTTAAAACGTGGTTATTTTCAAAGCTTTTTGTGAGAGCTTCAATTTTTAAAACGGGCGCTATGTTATTTTTTGTTTTCATACTTAAAAATGAAAGAAAATATCTGTAATAAATACGGCAATAAAATCAATAATAAACAATAGCATAGATGCATATACAACAGCCGAATTTGAGGCTTCACCAACACCCATAGTTCCTTTTTTGCAATTATAACCTTTAAAACAGCCTACCAAGCCAATGGCAAATCCAAAGAAAAATGATTTGGATGTAGCAGGTATAATATCTGAGAATTTTAAAGCATTACTTACTTTATTAAAATAGAGTAAAAAGGAAACATCGCCTTTTAAATATTCAATAATTGCAGATCCAACTAGTGCAATAGCGTCTCCAAAAATTATGAGTAACGGAAGCATAAGCATTGCAGCTGTAATCCGTGTAACAACAAGGTATTTAAAGGGATTTGTTCCAGATACTTCCATGGCATCAATTTGTTCAGTAACTTTCATGGAACCTAATTCGGCACCAATTCCTGAACTTATACGTCCGGCACAAATTAGCGCAATAATTACAGGTCCAATTTCTCTAACAATTGAAATACTTACCATTGATGGCATCCAAGATTCTGCGCCAAATTCCATTAAAGTTGGTCTAGATTGTAAGGTAAATACCAAGCCTAAAATAAATCCTGTAACGCCAACTAGCAGCAAGGATCTGTTTCCCATATTATAGCATTGCCTTACTAATTCTTTAAATTCAAAAGGTTTTGAAAAAGCTTCTTTAAAGTATCTACCTGCGAAATATGAAAGTTCTCCAATTTCGATTAAAAATGATTTAAAATTTTGTGCTATTTTAATTGAAATTGCCATGAAATATCATTTTTGTCAAGTTTCGCTTATTAAAGTTAAAGCTGAAAGACTTCAAAAAAAATGATATATATCAATTTAAAATATAGGAATTGAAAATAACGAGTAGTAAAAAGTGTCTTATAAAACTTTTTTATTAAGTGAAGTTTATAAGTTTATTTTTTTAAAGAAGCTGTTTTAATTTAATGAGACAATTAAAACAGCTTCTTGTTTATTTATAGAAAATTTCCTTCAGGATCACACTTAACTTTAATGCGTTTATCTCCATTTTCTAAGGTTAGTTTATATTTTTTATGAATTCCACCTTGATCGTGATAGTTCACTAAATAAACATCTTTTACAATAATCCAATTTGGATATTGTTCTAAAATTTTTGAATATACTGCTTTAGGAAGCTTTATATTTTCAAATTTTTCAACTGTTCTTATAATATTACCATCTTTATTATAAGCAGCTAATATTTTTCCTTCAGGAATATAAAATGAAACCACATAAGAATCATATTCATCGTTATAAACATCAGAATCTTTTAAATCATAACTGGCAACTTTTTGTTCTAATAATGCAATTGGAATTGAAGCATTTTCTAGTCCGGTAGCACTTAAATACTTATAATTTGTTGCGGCAATTACAACCTCTGAGAGTTCTTCAGTTTTAATCTTTTGAGAATACCCTTGAAACATTAATCCAAGAATAAATAAACTTAAAATTACTTTTTTCATGACTTTTAATTTAAATTAATATATAGGCAGGGAGACCTCTATTTAAATGTAATACCAAAAGTAAATGTGAACTATGACAGTAATCAGTTTAAAGAATGATAGTGCTTAGTATTTTACAGATTTTTTAAATTTTCTGAAACAGCTAAATTATAATTTTTGATGCTTTTAGCTTTTTTAATTCTTTTAAATGTTTTGCGAGGATCTGAAAATTGAGTTGCAAAATATTCCCAAAAGCTAGTCATTTTTAGCAGTAAATGATGTTGTCCTGAAAGTGCTTCACCATAAGCATTGTAAATAGTATCGTGAAAATTTCTAAAAAGTTCAATGTTGTTTGAAGGGTGTATTTCTGTATTATTTTTAATCATACTTGGTAAAAAAGGATCTGCAATTAGTCCTCTTCCAATCATCCAATGATCTATAGTTGGAAAGCGTTCTTGCATTTTTTTAAATCCGGCAATAGAAGTAATATCACCGTTGTAATACAATTTGTGCTTTGTATAAGCTATACATTTTTCAAACGCATTTAAATCAACACCACCTTTGTACAATTGTTTCCCTATGCGTGCGTGAATGGCAATGTTTTTTAAAGGAAATTGATCTAGCACCGGAAGCGTTTCTAAAATTTCCTGACTGTTTTCATAACCCATTCGCATTTTCATAGAAACCGTTATGTCTGATTTTTCATAAACTTCTTTCAGAATATTTTCAATTTTTACAAAATCACAAATTAATCCTGAACCCATTCCTCGTTTTGTAACCATTGGGTAAGGACAGCCTAAATTCCAATTTAATTCATTGTATCCTAGTTGTTTTACATAGTTGGCTACAAATAAAAATTCTTCAGCACTATTGGTCATAACCTGCGGAATTACCGTAATATTTGTATTATTTTCAGGAAGAATGTCACGTTCATAAGCTGGTTTTATATGAAGTTTTCCGTTTAGTTTTATATATGGAGCGTAAAAAGTGTCAATGCCTCCAAAATGCTCATTAAATGCATTTCTAAATCTAAAATCAGTAAAACCCTGTAAAGGCGAAGAAAGTAGTGTAAAACTCATAATTTATCTAAAACGCAAATATACTTATTAAAGATTTGCTTGCAGTGTTTATTTTTCCAAAGGATTTTTCTTCAGAATCTTGAAATTAACAATAAATAAGTATATTTTTGAGTGTTATCTATATTTTTTATGAAAAAGGCATATTCTCTTTTCTTTTGTTTTCTGGTTCTTTTTGTAGGAACAAAAGTTTTTTCACAAAACCAAGTTGCGCATACTCAAAACAACATTGATACTCCTACGTTAAAAATTGAGGAAACATTAAGTCGTTACCTTCAATTTAATTCTACTAGCGGGCAAGAAAAAGAAGCAGGTGAATGGCTAAAAGCACTTTGTAAAGAAAAAGGCTTGTTTGTTACAGAAATGGGACAAGAAAATGGGAATTATAATTTTTCAGCTTCATTATATCCATTGTCTAAAAAATTACCCAATATTATTTTATTAAATCATATTGATGTGGTTCCTGAAGGAGATTTAGAAAAGTGGGAATTTCCACCATATTCAGGAACTATTACAGATACAGAAGTGTGGGGAAGAGGCGCTTTTGATAATAAAGGAAATGGCATTATGCAGCTATTTTCAATATTAGATTTAAAGGCGAAGTATAAAGATACACAATTGCCATATAATATTACTTTTTTAGCAGTTTCTGTTGAAGAAACGCAAGGTGATGGTGGCGCAAAATTTGTAGTGAAAAATTATTTGGAAGAACTAAATCCTGCAATGGTTATTGGTGAAGGAGCACCTGGATTAATAGGAATTTTAGATCCGGAAAGTACCACGCCTTTGTTTGGAATTTCGGTAGCTCATAAACGTGCTTTGTGGATTGAACTAGAGCTTTCTATAAAAACATTTGGTCACGGTTCTGTTAGTCCTAAAAGTTATGTGACTAAAGATATGAATGAAGCTTTGCATCGTGTTTTAAAGAAAAAATCGAAAGTTGTATTTAACGATTTAAATGTTGAGTTTTTAAAACAATTAGGTGCTATTGAAAAAGGATTTACCGGTTGGGTACTAAAACATCCAAAATTGTTTAAATGGGCATTAACATCTAAATTAAGAGAAAAAGAAGAATTATTTGCCTTATTCTCAAATACCATAACTTGTACAGGTGTGCATAGTGAAGGTGATGCAATTAATGTTATTCCAAGTAAAGTAACCGCAACTTTAGATTGTAGATTATTGCCTTATGAATCAAGTGAACAATTTTTAAGTGATTTACGAAAAAAATTAAAAAATGATGCCATACAAATTTCAATTAAAGAAAATATGCCTGGTGTTACACCTTCAGATACTGAAAGTATTTATTATAAAAGTATAGAAAAAGCCTTGTTAACTATGTATCCTAAAAGTGATATTATTTCAACCTTGTTACCTAATTTTAATGATGTTGGTGCTTTTAGATTGTTTAATGTACCAGGTTATGCAATTACACCTGTTATTTTAAGTAGAGCATATTTAGAGAAAATTCATAATGAAAATGAACGCGTTCCTATTGAAATACTTGAAAAAGGAAAAGATTCTTACGCAGCAATGATTGTTGAAATATTAAACAGCAGTGCGGTTTTATAATTTCTCTTTCAATACTTTAATTTCATCTCTTAATTTTGCTGCAACCAAAAAGTCTAATGCTTTTGCAGCAGTTTCCATCATTTTTCTTTTGTCTCTAATTTTTTGCTCAATTTCAGATTTAGATAAATAACCTAATTCTTCTTCAGCAGCCATATTTGCAGTGGCATCATATTGGTAACTAGCACCTGTATTATTTGCCAAAGTACTTTCAATGCTCTTTTTAATTTGGGTAGGTGTAATGTTATTAGCAGTGTTATATGCTATTTGCTTTTGTCTTCTGCGTTCTGTTTCATCAATAGTTTGTTGCATACTACTGGTTATTTTATCAGCATACATAATTGCTTTTCCTTCAACATTTCTTGCTGCTCTACCAATTGTTTGAGTTAAAGAGCGGTGTGAGCGTAAAAAACCTTCTTTATCGGCATCTAAAATAGCTACTAATGAAACTTCTGGTAAATCTAATCCTTCACGTAATAAGTTAACTCCAATAAGTACATCAAATAATCCTTTACGTAAGTCTTCTAAAATTTCAACACGTTCTAAAGTATCAACATCAGAGTGGATATAGCGACAGCGAATTTGAATTCTAGTTAAATATTTTGTCAATTCTTCTGCCATTCTTTTAGTTAAAGTAGTTACTAAAGTACGTTCGTCTTTTTCTACTCTAACTTGAATTTCTTCAATTAAATCATCAATTTGGTTTAAGCTTGGACGTACTTCAATAATTGGATCTAACAAACCGGTTGGTCTGATTACTTGTTCAACTACCACACCTTCTGTTTTTTCCAATTCATAATCTGCAGGTGTAGCACTAACATAAACCACTTGATTTTGAATCATTTCAAATTCATCAAATTTTAATGGTCTGTTATCCATCGCTGCGGTTAATCTAAATCCGTAATCAACCAAATTTATTTTTCTAGATCTATCTCCACCATACATTGCGTGTACTTGTGAAACGGTAACGTGACTTTCATCAATAATCATTAAATAATCATCAGGGAAATAATCTAATAAGCAGAAAGGTCTTGAGCCAGGTTCTCTTCCGTCTAAATATCTTGAATAGTTTTCAATACCGCTACAGTATCCTAATTCACGAATCATTTCTAAATCAAATTCTGTACGCTCTTTTAGTCGTTTTGCTTCTAAATGCTTTCCAATTTCTTTGAAATATTCATACTGTTTCATTAAATCTTCCTGAATGGCGTGAATGGCATTTTGTAAAACATCTGGTGAGGTTACAAATAAATTTGCAGGATAAATATTGAGTTGCTCAAATTTTTCAACAACCATATTATTGGTTACATCAAAACTTTCAATTTCTTCAATTTCATCTCCAAAGAAATGAACTCTATAAGCGTGTTCTCCGTACGAAGGGTAAATTGTAATGGTGTCGCCTTTTACTTTAAACGTTCCGCTGCTTACTTCAGTTTCAGTTCTAGAATATAAACTAGTAACCAATTGCTGCAAAAATTGTGTTCTTGCAATTGTTTGGTCTACTTCAATTGAAATGATATTTTTTTTGAATTCAACCGGATTTCCAATACCATAAATACACGAAACCGAAGCAATAATAATTATGTCTCTTCTTCCTGAAAGTAAGGCAGAAGAAGCACTAATTCTTAGTTTTTCAATCTCTTCGTTAATAGATAAATCTTTTTCAATATAGGTTCCTGTAGTTGGTAAAAAGGCTTCAGGTTGGTAATAATCATAGTACGAAACAAAATATTCTACCGCATTGTTAGGGAAAAATTGTTTGAACTCTGAATATAATTGTGCTGCTAGGGTTTTGTTATGCGCTAAAACCAATGTTGGTTTTTCAACTTCTTGAATCAAATTTGCTACCGTAAATGTTTTTCCAGATCCTGTAACACCCAACAACGTTTGATATTTTTCACCTGAATTAACACCTTCAACTAATTGTTTAATTGCTTCAGGTTGATCTCCAGTAGGTTTAAATTTTGATTCTAATTTGAACTGCATTTTGCAAAACTAAACTTTTTAAGCATATAGCATTGTTAACGTTTATTTAAATAGTTAGCAAATGGATAACATTGCCTTAGCGGTTTCATTAATTACAGTTAAGATTATAGTAACAATGCGCAGTTACATTTACATAATTAATTTAACTTATAAAAAATGAAAAAAATTACATTATTATGTTGTTTCGTATTTACGTTAACAGCATTCTCACAATCAAAAGGTATTATTAGTGGAACGGTATCTGATGAAAATGGCCTTCCATTACCAGGAGCATCTGTAATGATTGCTGATTTAAAAACAGGGAATATCTCAGATTTTAACGGAAAGTATACAATTTTAAATATTCCAGAAGGAGCTCACAGGGTTGCAGTTACATATTTAGGATATACTACTTTAATTAAAGATATTACTGTAAATAATGATTCTAAAATTATTAATTTTAAATTATTATTAGCTACCAATGCATTAAATGAAGTGTTGTTGAAAGGTAGTACATCTCAAGGTCAAGCAAGAGATTTAAATCAGCAAAAATCAAATTTAAATATTACAAATATTGTTTCGGCAAATCAATTTGGAAAATTTCCAGATTCAAATATTGGTGAATCATTAAAACGTATTCCTGGTATTTCAATGCAAAATGACCAAGGTGAAGCACGTAATATTGTATTACGTGGTATTGCACCACAATTAAATTCTGTTACTTTAAATGGAGACAGAATTCCTTCTGCCGAAGGAGATAACCGTAATATTCAGTTAGATTTAATTCCTGCTGATATGATTCAGGTTATAGAAGTAAATAAATCACTTACTTCTGATATGGAAGCAGATGCTATTGGAGGTTCTGTAAATTTAGTAACCCGTTCAGCATCTTCAGATTTTAGAGCATCGGTAACGGCTTCATTCGGTCAAAATCCTATTAGAAACAAACCGTTGTATAATATTTCTGGGTTGGTTTCAGGAAGAACTTCTAATGATAAATTAGGTGCTGTAATTAGTATTTCTAACAACTCTAACGAATATGGATCAGATAATATAGAATTTGAATGGGATGGAGATTTTGAAAATCCAGTGCTTTCAGATCAACAAATTAGAAAATACAATGTAAAGAGAAACAGACAAAGTGTTTCTTTGAATTTAGATTATAAGTTTAATACAAAAAACACCATATATTTTAAATCACTATTCAATGTTCGCAAAGATTGGGAAAACAGATATAGATTGCGTTTTAAAGATATTGAAGAAGTTTCGGATGGTATTTATGAAACTGAAGTTAGAAGACAAACAAAGGGAGGTACAGAGAATGATGCGAGATTAGAAGAACAAAAAATTAAAAAATTATCTTTTAGAGGAGATCATATTTTATTTAGTTCAGCCGTATTAGACTGGAAAGTAAACTACTCTGAAGCTAGTGAAGACCGACCAAATGAACGCTATATTAATTATAAAAATAAAGGTGTGGTTGTAACACAAAATTTAACTGATTTAAATTTCCCTGAAATTGTTCCTATAAGTTCAAGTTACAATGACCCTTCAGATTTTGAGCTTAAAGAAATTTCTGAAGAAAATAAAACAACCAAAGAAATTAATAAAGGTGCAAACGTAAATTTAGAAATACCTTTAGTAAAAACAGGTGATAACCAAAACTTATTAAAAGTTGGTTATAAATATAAATCGAAGAAAAAGAATAGAGACAATTATTTTGTTGAATACGAACCAACTTCAGGTTTTGAATTTATGAGTGATGTACCTTATTCTGATCAATCAAGTGCTGATTATTCTGCCGGAAGCCAATACCAATCAGGGAATTTTGTTGATGCCAAGTTTTTAGGGAGTTTAAACTTTAATAATACAAATGAGTTTGAAGGCGAAGCAATTTTAGAAGAATTTGTACCTAAAAATTATGATGCTAAAGAAGAAGTAAATGCTGTGTACGCAATGTTTACACAAAAAATAGGAGCTAAGTTTGAAGCAATTGCTGGGGTGCGTTTTGAAGGAACAAAAATTGATTATACAGGGTACAGAATTGATATTGAAACAGATGAAGATATTGATGATATTGTAGCTTTAAGTGCTTCAAAAGACTATTCAAATGTGTTGCCAAGTATGCAAGTAAAGTATAGTATTAACGATAACAACATTCTTCGTTTTGCGTATTCTAATTCTATTGCACGTCCAAATTATTATGATTTGGTTCCTTACCAAAATTTTAATTCAGAAGATTTAGAATTTGAAGAAGGAAACCCAGATTTAGAAGCAACTGAATCTATGAATTTAGATTTAATGTTCGAAAAATATTTTACAAGTGTTGGTGTTTTCTCTGCAGGTGTTTTCTACAAAGGTATTGACAAGTGGATTTATACGTATAGAACTGATGATTATGTAGACCCTTCTTTTCCAGACGATGTTTTTGAATATTCTCAGCCTAGAAATGGTAAAACAGCTAGTATTTATGGTTTTGAGGCTTCTTTACAGCGTAATTTAAATTTCTTACCAGGTTTTTTAAGCAACTTAAATTTATATTTAAATTATACGTATACTGGTTCTGAAACTGATGGAATTGAAGGTAGAAAAGATGTAAAATTGGCAGGAGCTATTAAAAATATGTTTAATATATCATTAGGGTATGAGGCAAACAAGTTTCAAGCTAGAGCTTCATTAAACTATGCAGGTGATTATATAGATGAATATGGTGATGAAGATTTTGAAGATAGATATTACGATTCACAATTATTTTTAGATGTAAACGCATCCTATACTATTTTTGAAGGATTAAATGTTTTTACAGAATTTAAGAATTTAACAAATCAAGAATTAAGATATTATCAAGGTACAAAGGCACAAACAATGCAAGCAGAGTGGTATGGTCTTAACTGGAATGTTGGATTTAGTTATAATTTTTAAAAGTTAATTTATTTAATAAAGTGTCTTGTAAATCAAGATGCTTTAAATTTTATATTTATGAAAAAATATTTTTATATCGCATTAATTTCATTAACTGTAATTAATTGTAAAGAAGAAAAAGTACAGAAAAATAATATGGAAACGAAGCCTGTTGTTAGTATAATAGCAGATTTTGAAACCGACCCTGTAAGTAAAACTGATGACGCGGCTGATGATGCTTGTATTTGGGTTAATAAAGATGACGTTACCAAATCAACAATTATAGGAACTAACAAACAAGAAGGTTTAATTGTTTATAATTTGCAAGGAAAAGAGCTATTTAATTACCCTGTTGGTCGTGTTAATAATGTTGATTTACGAGATGGTTTTTTATTTAAAGGAAACAAGATTACTGTAGTTTCAGCTTCTAATAGAACAAATAATACCATTACACTACATATGGTAAATTCAAGTACAGGAGAACTAATAGATATTGCTAAAAGACCTATAAAATCTTCAGTAAATGAAGTGTACGGATTAGGAATGTATAAAAGTAATAAAACCAATAAGTTTTATGTTATTGTAAATAGTAAAGATGGTGAAGTAGAACAATGGGAATTATTTGAAGATGACGGATATGTAGACGCTAAAATGGTTAGAGAATTTAATGTTGGTGGTCAAACAGAAGGTGTGGTTTGTGATGATTATTATGGAAGACTTTATATTGGAGAAGAAGAAAATGCACTTTGGAGGTACAATGCAGAACCTAATAACGGTAATAGTAGAATCAAAATTATTTCAACTACAGATTTAAATATGAAAGAAGATTTTGAAGGAGTAACAATTTATGATGCAGGAAGAGGAAAAGGATATGTTATTTTATCTTCTCAAGGAAATAATTCTTACGCCGTTTTTGATAGAAAATCTAACAGTTACAAAGGTAGTTTTTCATTAATTAATGGAGATTCTATTGATGGAACTTATGATACTGACGGAATAGATGTTTCAAGTGTGAATTTTGGAGGGAATTATTCAAAAGGCTTTTTTGTTGCTCAAGACGGAGCAAATACTAAAGGGAAAGATACTTTAAATCAAAACTTTAAGATTGTAAATTGGAAAAAAATTGAAGAAAAACTAAATCTTTAAGAGCAATAAATCCCGAGGCAAAGCCTCGGGATTTATTAATAATGTGAACAAAAGTAGTTTGATTAAATTTTCTATAATTTTATTGGCGAACCAAGCTAAAATGACCTTTTAAAACACGTCCGTCTTCTAATTCTACTCTGTACCAATAATCTGTTGAAGGTAATGGGTTTCCTTTATAAACACCGTTCCAACCAGGACCTAAAGGATCTAAAATAACAATTAACTTACCAAATCGATCAAAAATATAAACGTTTGAAGTTGGTTGAAATTCAATTCCGGTTACGTGCCAAGTATCGTTATAACCATCATTATTTGGCGTAAAGAAATTAGGAATACTAATTACTGAAATTTCAACTGCTGCTTCTAAGCAATTTTCTAAATCTCTAATTTTAACAACATGTTTTCCTGATGCTACATTTTCAAAAACATTATTTGTTTGAAAATCGCCATCATCTAAAGCATATTGGTAATTGCTTACTGGTAAATTTAGTGTTGAAACCGTTATGGTATTGTTTGTTGAATTATCGTTTATCTGAATATTATCCTCATTAAAATCGGGTAAAATTGTATAAGGCTGTGCAGTAACTTGTATAGATTTTGTTTGGGTGCAAATAGCGTTATTAATTGCTGTGGCTGTTACAAAATAGTTTCCTTCTTCTGAAACATTAATTTCAGGAGTATCACCTAAAAATGTTCCTAATTCATTTATCCAGTTATATGAATAGTTTCCTTGTGGATTTTCAATACTTATTGTTGTATTGCTAGAAGAAAAGCAAAGTGCTACGTTTGTTGCTAAATCAAATTGAGGAAGCGTTTCAACGTTTAAAGTTACGTGATATCCTAAACCAAAACAGCCATTGTTAATATCGTCTGCACGCACAACTATTTGCTGAATATTTGGTGTAGTGTTCGTGTAGTTTGTTGGGTTTATAGCGTTTTGTTCAGCCAAAGCATCGGTAATGTTTTCGTAATAAGTGATTACAAATCCTGTTTGAGGTAACAGTGCATTTAACACTTGATTGGTTGCAGTACTAAAATCAAAAGTAGCAGTTCCGTTTAAGGTGTCACATTCATAGAAGTTAAGCATTAAATCGTCTGGAATATCAGTTGTAGCTACTTCTAAATTTACTTCTGCAATTGATTTACACAAAGTTGTATTTTCAACACTTGCCCAAACAGTTGAAGCTGTTGCGTTTGAAAATGCTGTAGGATTTGTTATTAAAAAAGCAGTATCTGAGTTTACTGCAGCCAAAGAATCGGTATAATAATTTATGGTTTCCGTTAAATAGTTTGCTGAAATTAAACTATTGGCTTCTTCTAAATTAAACGTTACAAAGCCATCGGTATCATCATCACATTGCACTAAATTTATTGGGGAATTAACCGCAGGAGCAGGATTAAATAGTACTTGAATTGTTTTACTAATTGCACAAGAGTTTCCACTTGAATTAGTTACTGTAACGGTGTATAATCCTTCTGTATTTATGTTGATGCTTTGTGTTGTTCCTACAGAATTTCCCATTGCATTTTGCCACACATATGTATACGTTTCTAAAGGATTTTCAACTGAAATAGTTTTTATTGTTTCGTTTTCGCAAAAACTAATTGTTGCAGCTAAATCAAATTGAGGAAGCGTATCAACGTTTAAAGTTACGTGATATCCTAAACCAAAACAACCATTGTTAATATCGTCTGCACGCACAACTATTTGCTGTGCGTTTGGTGTGGTGTTCGTATAGTTTGTTGGGTTTATAGCGTTTTGTTCGGCCAAAGCATCGGTAATGTTTTCGTAATAAGTGATTACAAATCCTGTTTGAGGTAACAGTGCAATTAACACTTGATTGGTTGCAGTACTAAAATCAAAAGTAGCAGTTCCATTTAAGGTGTCACATTCATAGAAATTAAGCATTAAGTCGTCTGGAATATCAGTTGTAGCGACTTCTAAATTTACTTCTGCAATTGATTTACAGAAAGTTGTGTTTTCAACACTTACCCAAACAGTTGAAGCAGTTGCGTTTGAAAATGCTGTAGGATTTGTTATTAAAAAAGCAGTATCTGAGTTTACCGCAGCCAAAGAATCGGTATAATAATTTATGGTTTCCGTTAAATAGTTTGCTGAAATTAAACTATTGGCTTCTTCTAAATTAAACGTTACAAAGCCATCGGTATCATCATCACATTGCACTAAATTTATTGGGGAATTAACCGCAGGAGCAGGATTAAATAGTAGTTGAATTGTTTTACTAGTTGCACAAGAGTTTCCGCTTGAACTAGTTGCGGTAACGGTGTATAATCCTTCTGTATTTATATTGATGCTTTGTGTTGTTCCTACAGAATTTCCCATTGCATCTTGCCACAAATATGTATACGTTTCTAAAGGATTTTCAACTGAAATAGTTTTTATTGTTTCATTTTCGCAAAAACTAATTGTTGCAGCTAAATCAAATTGAGGAAGCGTTTCAATGTTTAAAGTTACGTGATATCCTAAACCAAAACAGCCATTGTTAATATCGTCTGCACGCACAACTATTTGCTGTGTGTTTGGTGTGGTGTTCGTATAGTTTGTTGGGTTTATAGCGTTTTGTTCTGCCAAAGCATCGGTAATGTTTTCGTAATAAGTGATTACAAATCCTGTTTGAGGAAGGAGTGCATTTAACACTTGATTGGTTGCAGTACTAAAATCAAAAGTAGCAGTTCCGTTTAAGGTGTCACATTCATAGAAATTAAGCATTAAATCGTCTGGAATATTAGTTGTAGCTACTTCTAAATTTACTTCTGCAATTGATTTACAGAGTGTTGTGTTTTCAACACTAGCCCAAACAGTTGAAGCTGTTGCGTTTGAAAATGCTGTAGGGTTCGTTATTAAAAAAGCAGTATCTGAGTTTACCGCAGCCAAAGAATCGGTATAATAATTTATGGTTTCCGTTAAATAGTTTGCTGAAATTAAACTATTGGCTTCTTCTAAATTAAACGCTACAAAGCCATCTATATCATCATCACATTGCACTAAACTTACTGGGGAATTAACAACAGGAGCATCATAAATAGTTACATCAATAGATAAGTTAGTGGTATTACTTCCAATAGTAACTGCAGCGGTTATGGTAAAGATACCTGCAGTAGAAAATAGATGTGTTGGATTTAAATCTGTTGAGGTATTATTTACACCTGAAGCAGGATCTCCAAAATTCCAAGAGATGCTTGAAGGTGTAATGGAAGAATTTAACATAAATGCTGTAGATGTTCCAAAACAAACCTCGTTAGCTGTTATGGTTGGTTCAACAAAAAAAGAAGATATAAAAGGAGGTAAGCCTTCCACAACATTTCTAAAAGAATCTCCATTGCTAACATCTATAGCATCGTGTACATAATTACAAGCTGTACCATTTGCTTCAGGATCATTAATAACGCCTAAGTAAGGTGTTCCTATTTGATCTCTTCCAATTGATACAGAGCGTGCTCTGTATATTTTACCATCTATGGCTAATTGTAATGCTCCTCTGGTGTTTTGGGTTGATGTATGTATAAGAACTCTAGAATTTGAAATATTGGCGCTCAATAAATCGTATTGAATAATTTTGCTAGGAGGTATTCTTCCTAATGCATTGTTTTGATCTGTTTCTACGTATAATTTTGTGCTTTTTGGTGAGAATTCTATTCCGTAAGGAATGTCATCAGAATCGTCTAGTGTCAATTGTAATTCATTAGATACAATTCCTGTAGCTGTATTAAAATCATATAAGCGTAAACTTTTTGAAATACCATAATTTGCACAGGCAATTTTAGAACCATCAGGTGTTGTTTTTATATAACCAATTGAACTACTAGAATTGGATGCATTTGATATTACAGGAGTTAAATTTACACCTGATGCATCTACTAACCAAGAGTAAAACCGATCTTTAATAAAGGTTGTTACCCAATACGAATTTCCGTTTGCGTGTTTGGTAGCTGTAATTTTTTCAAAAGCAGGAGCTATCACAGGTATATTTTTTTCGGAAGCAATAACATCTCCTAAGCCTCCATTTAAAGTTAAATCTATGGTAGAATAATTAATTCCGTTAGATGATAAACCGGTTGGATTATCATCAACAGTAAAAATATAATATATATTTGGGTTGTTAGGTCGTGGAATAATAATAGCCGATTGTGTGCTAGAAGTATTTCCTAATAAGCGAGTTCCGTTTGGCATAATGGAATGATTTTTTGCCCATACCGTTACACCATCAGTATAAAACAATAAATTTCCTGTAAAGTCACAAATGGTAGCGCAACCTTCATATGTGTCAATTTGCCCATCAGTTAAAACAACGGGTACACCAGAGTTAAAATCTAACCCCGCATATTGCCCAAAATACCATATCGCAGCTTCTTTTTGTGAAAATGATAATGTTGGCAATAAAAACAGCAACAAAATCAATAATTTGTTCATTACAAAAAACTATTATGTATTAAAGTTACTATAAAAGTCTGGTTTTTAATAATTTGAGGGTTGAAAAATTTTAAAAATATGCGTTTGGTAATTTACCTGATTAAGCTGAAATGACCTTTTTTAGTGGTAGTTTTTCCAGTATTATCAACTAATTCAGCTTTAAACCAATAGTCTGATGCAGGTAACATTTCTCCGTTAAAATTACCATTCCATCCTTTTTCATTTAAGCTAATTTGGGTAATAAATTTACCAAATCTATCAAAAATGGTAGTAATTCCACTTTGGTAAAAGTTACTATTTACACCTAATATATTCCAAGTATCGTTAAAACCATCGTTGTTTGGTGTAAAGAATTTTGGAAATCCTAACACATAAAATTCGTGACTACTAATTCCGCAATTAAACATGTTTCTCGCAAAAACAGTATGAATTCCTGGTGTTAAGCTGTTGAAAATTGGTTCGGGTTGAAACAAACCTTCGTTATCCAATGAATATTCATTTTCAAAATTATTTCTTGTGCGAATAGTTGCGCTAACATCATCATTTAAAATTTCTACCGACTCAATATTTGGAGGTGTTACTTTTACAATTTTATATTGTTTCGTTTTTTCACAATGTGATATTTTATCGGTAATTGTTACTGAAATATTTTGTTCATTTACTATGCTAATTGAAGGTGTTGTTTCTCCGTTGCTCCATACATATGAATACTTACTTTGAAGGTTTAAAGGAATTGTAGCTGAAATTTCTACAGGGAAATGGTTTTCACAAATTAATAGTTCTTCATTTAATTCTAAAGGAGGAAAATAATTGATGTTTAAATTAAAATTTCCTGAACCATAACAAACACCATTGTTAACAGCTCTAAAGTAAATTGTTTTTTCTTCAGAAATATATGTGTTTGGAAGTTTATTATCTGTAAATACATCTTCTTCTGAAGCATAAAAAAAGATGTCAATTGTTGTAGGTAAATTTAAATTGCTGATGATGTCATCTTTTTTTGTTGTAAAATTAAATTCAGCAAAACCTTCACCTATATCGCAGCCAATTAAATTGTTAGCAGGAAGTAATAAACTAGGATTGGCAATTAATTCAACTTTAGCTAAGCTATAACAACTGGCATTTTTATAACTAATTTTAGCTGTTATTAGTTGGTTTGGAGTGGTGTTTGTGTAAACAATTGGTAATGGGTTTTCATTATAAATATCAGCTTCAGCAGCTGTATCATTTTCATAGAAAAAAACATTAAAATCATTGGGCTTGTTTAATGTTAATGCATTTATTGAGGTTTCAAGGTTAAAGGTTCCTAATTCATCATTTGGATTACTGTCATAAGAATCGCATTGCATTATTTGATAAGTTGAAGCTAAAACAGTTGGTTTGTTAGATATAATTATTTCTTTTGTTATAGGTTCTTTTACTTCACCATTTACGGTTTTTGTAAGGGTAACCGTGTGTGTGCCAATATTTTTATAGGTGTGGTAAGTATCAATTTCTGTTGAAGTTGTACCATCTCCAAAATCCCAAAGAACACTATCAATAGTTTCAAAAGAACTTATATAAAAATGCGTTGCATCACCAAGGCACGTAAACTCATATTTAAAACTAAATAAAAACAATGATTGAATAAATGGAGGTAATCCTTTTACTGCTTTTTTACCTGCTAAATCAAAAACATTTTCTTTAAAATTACACGCTGTACCTAGTTTTTCGGGTGAATTGATTACAGATAAAGATTCACTTTCGCCACCTCCAAAAACTGCAGGATAACCAGCTCTATAAATTTTTTCATCAATAGCAAGTTGTAATGCACCAGCAATATAATTATTTTGTTTAATTAACGTTTTTGATTTGGCAATTGAACTACTTTCTAAATCAAATTGATATAAATTACTACCTTCAATAATATCGTTGCTATTGTAAATGTTTGAAGAAACGTACATTCTTTTTGATCTTGCAGAAAAAGCTAATCCGTAAGGGTTTGCACCACTAAGTACGCTTGTTGGATTTGAAATTGCGCCAGTTGCACTATTAAAATCATACAATAGTACTTTTCCTGTATTTAATATTGGACGGTTTTCTTTAGGATCTTCATTAATTTTTCGCGTTGCGTTATGAACTATTGCAATTTTCTTTCCGTTAGGTGACGATTTTAAATAACCTAAAGCATTTAGTTTATAACCTCCAAGAGGAGCTTCGGTTGCAGTATTTGAAATTTGAGGTGTTTCTTCAACTCCGGCACCTGTTACTTTAAAGGCATAAAAATTATTAATAAAATGTGTAATTACCCAAAATGAGTTACCGTCGGCGTGTTGTATTGCGGTAATTTTTTCTGAACATTTATAAAAAGATGCTTCGCTATTGTTTTTATTGTAAGTTACTAAGTGAATGTTTTTTTTGGTAGCGTTTATAGCTCCCAAGCCGCCATTTAGGCTCATATTAACTTCGGTGTAATTTAGTCCGTCATTTGTACCATCTTCAGCAAAAACTTTAGGATTTGAATTGGGTTCATCAACCGTAAAAATATAATAGATGTTTGGGTTTATAGGATTGGGAACAATAATTGCACTTTGTGTACTTGAAAAATGGCCTTTTAAACCAGTTCCACCATCCATTATTTGGTGTTTAGCGTTCCAAACTGTTTTGCCATCAGTATAAAATAGTAAATTTCCTTCTCTATCTGAAATTGAAGCGCAACCTTCATCAGTTTTCATTTTTCCATTGGTAAGTGCCACAGGGCTGCCGCTATTAAAATCTAATCCAGCTTCGTGTCCAAAATACCAAATACCAGCTTCTCTTTGTCCATAACTTACAGACAAATTAAGAAAAATAAAGAGGATGAATAAAAATTTTAATTTCACAAATGTATAATTGAATTCAAAAAAATCAAATAGCGAGTTTAATTGGTGAAATTAACTAAAAACAAATAGCTTACTGTCTTATTAAGCTAAAATGTCCTTTTCTATTTTTAACAACTCCTTCAAAATCTACTAATTCAGCACTAAACCAATAATCTGAAGAAGGTAAAGATTGCCCGTTGTATAAACCGTCCCAGCCGTTAGATCCTAAATCTATTTCAGCAATATATTTACCAAATCTATCAAAAATCTTAATAGTTGCACTTTTATAAAAACTACTGTTTACTCCAATAATATTCCAAGTATCATTGTAACCATCATTATTTGGGGTAAAGAATTTTGGATAGCCTATTATGGAAACATTTATTGAGGCAATTCCACAGTTGTTTTTGTCTTGTATAAAAACGGTATGAACTCCGGCAGAAACATTCTCAAAATATGGTTCGTCTTGAAAAAGATTGAAGTTAGAATCTAATGCAAACTCATAATCTCCTATACCTAAATTTTCAGTTGAAATAGTGATTGAATTGTTTACCGAATCATCAACAACAGTAATATCATTTTGTGTAACAGTAGCAATTATTGAAGGTTCTATAGTAATTTGTTGCGGAAATGATTCGCAACCTGCACTTGAAGTTGCAATTACTGTATACACTCCTTCAGAATCTATAGTTGCATATGGTTGATCACTTATTTCATCTCCATTTTCGTTTGTCCAGCTATACGTGTAATTTCCATAAGAGCCATCTAATGAGACAGTTATAGGCGGTAAATTTTGACAATAGATAGCTGTTGCCTCTAAATCAAATTCAGGTCTAGCTTGTACATTAAGTTCTAAATAAGGTCCTAAACCAAAACATTCGCCATTATCTTCACTTTCAACTCTGACATAAAGTATTTGACTAAAAGGTGTTTCGCTAAAATACGGCGTTGATTTGTCTATTTCATTCTCTTCTAATTGGGCGTTTTCTAAAGTTTTGTAATAATTTACTTGTAAGTTTTGACCACTAGGAAAAAGAGCCATTATTTCAGCATCATTTAATGCTAAATCAAACAAATGTAATCCATCAGTGGTATTGTCATCATCACAGGTACTGTTCGTTTTCAAATAATTTAAAGGAAATGATGTTGAAGAAACCAATAAATCTATTTGGGCAATACTGTAGCAGCCGTTAGAGTTTTCAATTCTAGCATAAACTACTGTTGCTGTACTATTTGAAAATGGTGAAGGATTTATAGGGTTTAAATTATTTTCGGCATCACTTGTACTTAAATAATATGTTACTGTTAAGGCGGTATCTCCTAAAGTTAAATAATCATTAGCTTCGGTTAAATTAAAATCTGTAAAACCATCAGGATTGCCATCTTCATCACATTGTTTAAACGTGAAATTTGTGTGAATTTCAGGATTAGAAAATACTTCTATTATAAATGAACCAGTGGCAATACAAGTTACATTCGTATTGTTTACTTCTTGAAAATATATTTGTTGTGTGTTTTTTTGATTGTTTTGGTAATTAGTAATAGAAGTAATTGGTAATGTATACAACGCATCTTCAAAATATGTGATTGTAAAATCAGTTGCAGATTGTCCATTTAATATCTCACTTTCTTTACTGGTTAAATCAAAAACTTCAAAACCATCGCTATCTGTACCAGTGTTACTTGAATCGCACTGAGATAGATTTGTTATGGTTGCGGGTGGCGTAGGAGTTTCTGAAATTTGAATTGTAAAGCTTTCTGTTTCATAACAAATAGGGTTATGAATATTATGAATTCTTACAAATAAAGTTTCAGTAGTGAAACTACCTTTATTGGTATATGGAATTGTTAAGGCATTTTCATTATTGTCTGCATCTATTTGATTTTCAAAATAAAGAATCTCAAATAATGTGGCATCTTGGCCATTTAATACTTCTACATTTGTAGTAGAAAAATCAAAAGAACTAAACCCATCATTATCATCATCACAAGCAATAATGTTGTTTGGTTTTGTAATTGTTGGAGGTTGGTACACTTCTATTTCAACATGACCTTTGTACGTAACTTTAAAACCACAATCATCAATAGTTTCTGCCTCAAAATAATAAATTCCTTCATCAGCACTACTTAAATTAGGTAAGTTAAGTGTTGCAGTTGTTTCTATAACTGTGTTGTTAAAAGTCCAAGTATACGTAGGATTTCCTTCCAAATTTTGAGCTGTAAGTTGGTAATTTTCACCAATACATCTTTTTGCTATTGAATTGTTTAAGTTTTGAGTTGTTGATCCATCGGTAATTTCAATAGGCAATAATAATGAAGCTATAAAAGGTGGTAAACCTTGTGTTGCCATAGTAAAACCTAAATACAAGGCTTGTGGTTCAAATTCACAATTATCAGGATCTTCATCAGGTAAATTAATAGCATTTAAATAGCGATTACCTTGATCCCAATCAGCAGGTACAGTAGCGTATATTTTACCGTTTGGTGCTAATTGCAAAGCACCTCTATAACCTATTTGTGAATTAAGAAGTGTTTTAGAAGCTTCTATATTTGTTGCCTCTAAATCAAATTGAAAAAGATAATTAATTCCATTTGATGTATTAGGATCTGAATCAGGTAATAATGTTGAAGTGTACAACTTTGAAGAATTAGGTGAGAATTCTATTCCATATGCATAACCATCAACAGTTGCATTGCTAATTAATGAAATTCCATCATTTGAAACTTTCCCTGTTGTGTCATTAAAACTATACAAATGCAATAATCCATAACCATAAGTTGCACTAGCTAATTTTTCACCACTTGGAGATACTTTTAAATATCCTCTTTCATCTTGAGAAGTATAACTAACTACCGATGAAACTGGAACAGTATGTAAGCCAGTATTGTCAATTTTGTAAGAGACAAATGTATTGTTGTATAAAGAAATTACCCAGTACGTGTTGCATTCAGAACCTTTTACAGATGTTATCTTTTCAGTCCAGTTAGCACTGTTTATTCCAGATAAATTAATGGGAGTTCCAATAATATCACCTAATCCACCTCTTTCAGTCATATCAACAGTATAGCAGTTTAAACCTTCTGTGGCTTCTGTTAATGTACCATTAAAATGTTTATTTGCACCTACAGTAAAAATATAAAACTGATCACTGTTTCCTGGGTGAGGTACAATTATAGCAGACTGTGTACTAGACGGGTCTCCTAAAAGGTTTGTACCATTAGTCATTACATCATGGTTTTTATCATATACTGTAATTCCGTCCGTATAAAAAAGTAATGCACCATCACTATCAGAGAATGAAGCACAACCTTCTAAAGTATTTAAATTTCCTGCTATTGAGGTTGGAGTTTCAGTATTAAAATCTATTCCGGCACCTTGTCCAAAAAACCAATTGTTAGCTTCTCCTTGCCCAAAAACAATCATGGAATTTAGTAAGAATAGCGCAATTAAAACCTGCTTCATTTAAGTGGTGTTTTTTAAAGAAATTCAAATATATAAATAACTGAAAGATTAATGTTTAAAATAGTCAACATTCCTTCAAATTATTGTCTTCTTATTAAGCTAAAATGTCCTTTTCTTACTTGGGTTTCTCCATGTATGTTTGTTAATTCTATTGAAAACCAATAATCTGTAGAAGGAACTATTTCTCCGTTGTAATAACCATCCCAACCATTTCCATTTGGTTTTATAGTTTGAATTAATTTTCCAAACCTATCAAAAATATAGATAATTGAAGATGGGTAATAATTTGGATCTAAGCCTAAAACATTCCAGGTGTCATTATAACCATCATTGTTGGGTGTAAAGAATTTAGGGAAACCAATAATTGAAACTTCTATTTGAGTTGTTCCACAATTGTTTTTGTCTCTTACAAATACAGTATGAATTCCGGCTTCCACATAATCAAAATAAGGCTCATCTTGATATCCATAATCATCATCTAGCGCAAATTCGTAATCACCAATTCCTAAATTATCAGTTAGAATAGTAATTGTATTATTGTCAGAATCATCTTCAATAATAATATCGTTTTGTGTTATGGTAGCTATACTTGAAGCGTTAACATCTATAGATTTTGTGCGTGTACATAAAGTTCCATCAGTTTTAGTTAAGGAAGCAGTGTAGTTTCCTGGGTTTGAAACATTGGCTGTACTTTGTGTTGATATTATATTGTTGCTGCTATCTTTCCATTCGTATGTAAAAACTTCAGAAGTGTCATCGGGAAAAACAGCTAAAGTTATTGTTGATTCAGGTTCTGTTATACAAATAATTTGTGGTGTAACTACTTCAAAATCTGGAAGTGGATTTACTATGAAATCAATTGTTGTACTTGCTGTACAAATGCTATTTAAAGGATTGATAACTTCTACGGTTATGGTTTGAGTTTGGGTTGTAAAAGGATTTGGTAATGGACTTGATAATTCATTTCCATTGGCATTGTAATAATGAACCTCCATTCCGGTTTGAGCACCTAAAATAGTTGATTGTATAGTTGAGGTATCAAAATCATACACACCATCATTTGATTCATCATCACAAACAGGAGCCATTGTTACTGGATAGGCTACGGGAGATTTATCTACAATAAATTCTAAAGTGGTTTCATCAAAACAAGGACCATCAGGAGCTAAAGTATTGCTATTAGCCACTTGAATGGTAATTATTTGTGATGTTGATAAAAACGGATTTGGTAAAGGACTTGGAAGTACGTTTCCATTTTGGTCAAAGTAACTAACCGTAACATTTGATTGTCCGTTGATTACTGTAGTTTCAATAAGCGATGTGTCAAATGGAAACATTCCGTCATCGTCATCATCACACTGTCTATCAATAGTTACAGGGTTTGCAACTGGTAATTCTTCAACAGTTAAAGTTATATGAGCACCAAATCCTAAACAATCGTTATTGATTTCACTATCTACTCTTACATAAATTTCTTGTGAGTTTGGATATCCAATATTTCTATAGTTTGAAATGTCAGCAATTGCATTTTCTTCTGCTAATGCATCAGCTTCATTTTTGTAATAAGTAATAAATATTTGTTGTCCAGCAGGAAAAATGGCTCTAATTTCGGCATCTACTTCGCTAAAATCAAAAGTTGTAATGCCATCTCTATTATCATTATTAGCGTTGTCGTTTCCATTTTCATCTAAGAAATCATCACATTGGTAAAACTCTCTTTGATAGGTGGCAGGAATTCCGGTTGTAGAAACAAACAGCTTAATTTCGGCTTCTCTTCTACATCCAAATTTAGATTCTACGCTTGCCCAAACAATATCTGAATTTACTGTTCTGTTTTCAAATGCAGTTGGGTTTGTAATTGCATTTGATTGCGAAATAGCATCAGCTTGGGTTTCATAATATGTAAACGTTTCGTTTGCCGCATTTGTTGAAATTTTCTCGTTAACTTCAGTTAAATTAAAAAGGCTAAAACCATCAGTATCATTATCACATTGTTTTAATTCTTCGGAAGATGAAGTTGTTGGTAACGGATGCACAATTACATCAAAAGTTATATGTGTATTGATACAGTTTGTGTTTTTATTTAAAACACGAGTGTAAATTGTTTGTGGTGTTGAAGTATTTGTAAATGGTGAGTTTTGTGGATTATTTCCTGAAACAGCATCGGCTTCAGTTAAGTGATAGGTAACTGCATATTCTGTTGGTGATTGTGTTCCTAAAATTATGCTAGTTTGGCTTTCTAAATCAAATGTTTGCACCTTTCCATTGGTGTCGTCTCCGTCATCATTTGTATCACATAACTCCATATTTTGAAGTGTTTCAGCGGTTGGTAAAGGGTTCACAATTAAGTTAAATGACTGTTGTGTGTTTATACATCCGGTGATATTATTTTCAACTCTAACAAAAATTGGTTGAATATATGGGTTTAATCTGTTTTCGTGCGGACTTGTAAGCGCATTCATACCTGCAATGGCTTCATTTTGACTTAAGTGATAGGTTACCGTAAATTCTGAAGCTAGTTGTGAGCCTAAAATTGTGGTAGTTTGACTTTCCAAATCAAAGTTTTGTACAATTCCATTTGTGTCAATCCCGTCGTCTAAATTATCACATTCAATTAAATTGGTTACAGGATTTGCAATTGGAGGTGAGTTAACTATTAACTGGAAGTTTGAATTAGATATGGAGCAACCAGCTTGAATGTTTTCAACTCTTACAAAAATAGTTTGTGGGTTTGAAGAGTTTTCAAACGGACTTGTTAAAGCACTTGTACCAGTATCAGCATCAGCTTGTGAAAGGTGATAAGTTACCAAATAGTTAGAAGGAAGTTGTGCGCCTAAAATAGTACTTGTTTGACTTTCTAAATCAAAGTTTTGAACTATTTCGTTAGTATCGTCTCCATCTGTTAAGTCGTCACAATTTTCAAGGTTTGAAACTGTGTTTGCAATAGGCAACGCATTTACACTTAAAACAATTTCATTTGAAATTAAATCGCAACTATTGCCTGATTTTTTTAGATACACTCTGTAAATATTGTTGTTGTAAGAAAGAGGAGTGTTGGTAATAGTTAATTCATTTGTTGTTGCATTGCTGTAAATAAGGTCATTAACAACAGTGTTCCAATTAATTCCATTTGTACTAACTTCCCATTGGTAACTATCAACTGTGTTGGTTTCAATAGTTAACTTGGTAGTATCTAATTCGCAAATAATAGTGTCAACAGGTTGTGTGTTTATGGTAATTATTCCTGCTATTAAATAATCAGAATTTGGCGTAGAATACCCGTCATTTGCGTTTGTAATTACACCAAAAGAGTTTACAATTGGTGTAGAATCTCCAAGCATATTATTGTTATTTCCATCAGAAAAACCAGCTTCAATAACATCGCTACAGGCATCACCATCACTATCTAAATCAATATAACTATACAAGCCATCATTGTCTTCATCGTTAAGAATGTAGCTCATTACTCCACTGTTTGGACTTGTTTCTGCATTGTCATCCCAACCATTTGTATCGCTTGGATCAAGCCAATCTATAACACCGTTGAAATCTGTGTCAGATAATAATCCTAATTGACCAGTTTCAAATAAATCGTAAATTCCATCATTGTCACTATCTAAATCTAAATAATCAAAAACGGTATCATTATCGGTGTCAATAGGAGTGATACCTATTCCAAAAATGTCATCTAAACCATCATTATTACTATCATTTGCAGATAGAACGTTTAAAATACCACTTCCTTCAACAATATCAGGAATACCATCATTTTCGCTATCGTTGTCAAATTCATTGGTAACTCCGTCTAAATCTGAATCCAGAGGTACGCAAGTTGCTTTTATTTTAAAAACAGCCGTATTGGTTGAAGTTTCAGAAAGATTGATATGCGTAAAACTAAAATGGTTTACCATACTTGCCGCAAATTCAAATGTACTATCACCAGGTGAGAGCGCAGTGCCTTTTATTTTAAATCTAATTTCAAAAGAAGAAAATTGTGTAACACCAGATTCGTAATCGCCATCATAATTAGTGTCAATCAATAATTGGTCATCAGGATCTAACAGTGTAATTGTTTTGTCATTGCTAACTTTAATTATAAATTCTTGATCGGAATTTAATGTTGTTGTACCGAGTGAACCTCCTGAAGGTAATTTGAATAGTAAATTTAAATTATTATTAAAATCTAATGAATAAGTAACATTAGATGCAGCCAATCCATTTTTAGAAATAACTTCACTTTGAAAATTTCCATCTGCGTCTCCAAAAATTGAATTTGATGTGCTTCCAACAGGAGTAATAGCACCATTAAAAGAATAAGATCCTTTAGATAGGGTTCCACTTAAAGGATTTTCTAAAGGAATAGGAGCATCTCCATAAGATTCTGTACAATTTAAAATACCATCGTTATCATTGTCAATGTCAAAATTGTCTATAATTCCATCATTATCAGTATCATCAGGGCAAATACTTACAGGAACTTCAATAGATTCAATAGATTCACCTGTACAAGTTACACCTATAATTTTATAGGTTCCTGTAGAAAATGGGCTTTCCCCAGGAAAGGTTGGTGTGAGTGTTTTTGAAGTATTACCTGTTGCTATAAATCCGTTACCTGAACCATCATCATAATACCATTCAATACTATCAAAACTGTTTATGTTGGCTACTTCAAGAATAATATTATCAATACAATTTCCAAGTGTTGTAAATTCTGCATCAAAACTAATTTCAGGAGGAGTAGGGAACCCCGAATAAAAACTACCTGATGTTGCTGAACCATTGTAGTTAAAATAAGCACAATACAATTCGTCGTCACTTTTAACAGTAATAGAACCAGATAATCCTAAGACTTTATAAGTAATATGGTTTGGACTTCCTAATACATCAAATGGTCCTGTTGTTGAATAAGAACTTAATGGTAAATCATTAATGGTTATAGTTGCGCCTTTTTTTGTTACAATTGAAACCCCTCCAGAATAAGCTTTATCACCAATGTTATCAATATTTGCAATATTATCTACATTTCCTTTTGTTTCACAGCTAATTGGAGGTACAAAAAACATACCTTGATTGGCTTCATTTGGGCTGCCGTTATTACCTAAGCCACCAACTCCTTGATACGCAAAAACAGGTTTTGAAGTTTGTACATAGATGTTTCCTGTTGCACTGTATTCATTCCCTTCAACAATAGAATATTCACCTGCATTTATAGTTGCATAGGGCGTAGTTGTGTTTCCTCTTATATAAATACTAGTATTATCTTCATGTGCTACTATTAAAATATCTTCCCAATCATCAGAGCCAAAACCTCTTACAAAAATATATTCGTCACCAATTTTATCAGCTCCCACAATTTGATCTATACCATAATCTCGTCCATTTCCATTATGAAAGCTCCCATTTGTAGATCCGCAATTAACAACAACAGGTTTATCTGAAGTTACTAAAGCTCCTATCAAACCGTCTTTGTTGTTTGTTGGGTGAACAGTTGAATAACTATTCATGGCAATAGTATACGATTCTCCTCTATCAAAAGTTTCAGAATATGGAAATGTTTTTGAACTATTTAGAATTTCTGTATTATTTGAAATATCTGAAAATGTAACTGTAGTATTATCTTCTGTTGCCATTACAGATAAAAAACTTAAATAGTTTTCAGTAGGGTTTTGATTTGTAAAAGCTCCAATTCTAAACTCGGTTCCTAAAGCAGATTGTCCTTTACTAACTAGTGCTCCAGCCTGTGCTCCACCACCAGCATTCATTCTTACTGATACGTAAATTTGATCGGTAGCTTCAATAATATATCCTCTTTGATTTACAATTTGACTAGTTGAAATAGATGGAATAAATAACGCTCCATAACCAGTGCCCAATTCAATTACTTTAGGAGATGTGTTTGAAACAACACCTTCAATATAAAAATTTGATGAGAGCCCTACGGGTTTAATTGTATAAGCTACATCTGAAATACTTGGTGTTGAAATATAAAAATATTGGTCTTCAGGGTTCGCATTTCCATTTTCAGCCGCTGTTAAAGGTGGTATGTAATGTACTTTACTTAATTGACCAAAGCTTGATTGAATAATAATCAATACAAAAACTAAAAAAAGAAAATTCTGTAAGCGGAATGTATTCACAAATTAATCATTTTGATTTTGACCAAATTTAAGCGTAAAAGTTTAATATTTAGTAAAAAAAATGGTCAAAATAAATGATTAAATACTTATAAGTCTCTCTTTTTTAATAAAGCATATGAAAAATATATAAAAATAAATGTCCAAACAAGTACAATTAGTACATCTAAAGGCTGTACTGTAAAGTCTTTTGAAAGATCTTCACCAACTTGTTTGGCAACTGTTTTTACAGCGCTTAACCTTGTAAAAGGTTCTTTTATTAAATTGCTCATAGCTTCAAGCGGTAAAAACCGCATAAGCATATCAACGTGTTCTTCCATTTTCCAATATGCCATTCCTTTTAAAAAACCTTCAGCCATTGCCCAAACTAGCATTGCTCCAACAGCAAATGCTGATCTTTTTACTAAAATTCCTAAGAATAACCCAAAAGAAAAGAATGCAACTAATTTTACAAAAAATGCTACTAAGTATTCCAAATCAGATGTTATAATTGAGAATTCTGTAAAATCAGAATATGCAAAACCTAAAACCAACGAAGTTATAAATACAAATATTGTTGAGATAGTAGCTAATAATATAACCGTATAAAATTTAGATAAGATAAATTCTTTTTTACTTAAACCGTCAATTAAATTTTGCTTTAATGTTTTGTTGCTATATTCATTAGCCATCATAGAGACAATAACTAACAATAAAAAAAACTTAAAAATAGACGCCATAAAGGTGTTAAAGTGCCAAATGTATGGGAAATTAAAAATTCCTTGTTCTGCAAGATGAAATTTTACAGGTCCAATATCAAATTTAATAGCAGCAATTAATGCTATTGAAGTTAATAGCGCAAAATAAATAACAATTAAAATTTTGCTAGCTCTGTTGTATTTTAATTTATGAATTTCAATATTTAATAAACGTAGCATGTTATTTCTTTTTGTTGGTTAATGAAAGGAATTGTTGTTCAAGGCTTGGTTTTCTTTTTACCAAATGCGATAATATCACACCATTTTTAAAAAGATAACTATTCATTTCAGCAGCAGTTACCGGTTTACTTAATGTTGAAATTACAATACCCTTTTCAATAGTGCTAGATGAAATTCCTTCAAAATTAGAAAGTATTTCAATTAATTTTTCTGAATTTTCTTCTACTTTTAACTCAAACAAACCGTGTGAAGCAGTTAACTCATCAACTCTTCCAGCATACAATTTTACACCTTCTCTTATTACAACCACGTGCGAACAAACTTTTTCAACTTCATCCAGTAAATGTGAAGCTAATAAAATAGTAGTTCCCGTTGCAGCAATATCTTTAATTATTTTTCTAATTTCGTGAATTCCCTGAGGATCTAAACCATTTGTTGGTTCGTCTAAAATTAAAATTTCAGGATTATTTAAAAGTGCCGAAGCAATAGCTAAACGCTGTTTCATTCCCAAAGAAAATGTTTTAAACTTGCTATTTTTTCGATCGTATAAATTAACAATTTTTAATTTTTCATCTATATTTGATGTGTCAACCTCTTTTATTTTACAAACCAATTCAAGGTTTTGACTGGCAGTCATATACGGATAAAAGTTTGGGCGCTCAATTATAGCTCCTACTTTTTTAAGTGCTTGGTGTGTAGACAAAGTGCCATCAAACCAGCTAAAACTTCCCGAAGTTTTATTCACTACGTTTAAAATAATTCCTAGGGTAGTTGATTTACCACTACCATTTGGACCTAAAATTCCATAAACATTTCCTTTTTCAATGTCAAATGACAAATTATTTACGGCGTGAATGGCTCCAAATTTTTTGTTGAGCTTGTGAAGAGATAATATTGTTTCCAAAATTTTTATGTTTAGTATAAAATTAAGACGCAGAAAGGTAAGAATTGTTACAACAATATAGTAAATTTGACAATTATAATTTTAAGAAGTATGGAAGAAGAGAATTTAATTTCAAAAAAAAAACCAGCATTTCCCATAAATGATGAGTTACATTCATATTTAAAAAAATACAGCAGGAGTATTAAAATTCCTATTTTTTATGATGATTTATTACGTTTCTCTGGAGCTATTCCTGTGTATGATAAAAATGATGTAGATACATTATGGGTAAGAGTTTATTATCCTGAGCATGAACGTCAAGAAATTGAGTTAAGCTTAAAAAGAATGTATATGATTTTGCATGGTGATGGTGGTGAAGATTCGTTATCTTTTTTAGGAATTGATGGTATTGACTATTGTACGTTTGGTAATTCAAAACCATTTAGAATAAAAATTAGAAATGTTTTAAATGACAATCATACCTATATTTATGTGAAAAAAGCCGATGCTTCTCGTGTATACGGATTAGAGTTAGAGCATATTTTATCACCTAATAATATCAATTTTTTGGTTTATAAAGACACGTTAATTGAAGAGCATGTATTGGGTATTCCTGGAGATCAATTCTTAGTTGAAAATATGGATAATGTTTCACCAAGCGGATTGAAACGTTTGTCTAAAGAATTTGTAAAGTTTAATGAACGTTGTATGATTCGTTTATTAGGAGATATGCGTTCTTATAATTATGTAATTGTGGCTTCGTATGATTTTGATCAGGTTGAATATAGAATTAGAGCGATGGATTTTGATCAGCAAAGTTACGAAGGGAATTTAAAAGTTTATTTTCCACAGTTTTTTAAAGAAAACTTTCCATTTGTAAAAATGGTAGAAGATAATTTAGGACCAGAATCTGTTGAACAATATAGAAAAGAGGAACGCTCTGCTATTGCAAGACGTTTAAAAGGTTCTCATATTCGTATTCACAGGTTGGTAGATTGTATGAGCACAGACCATATTTCTACTCCTGAAAAAGTAGAAAAACTTAAAATGGAATTGAAACGTTATACTGGTGATTTAAATTTTAAAGAACCTAAAACAATGGGAGAAATTCTTAAAGTAGCTTTTAAATTTGTAATTAGGAACTACGAAAATGTAAATACTTATATTATACGATAAGTCATAAAAAAAGCTTCATACTTAGTATGAAGCTTTTTTTATTATGAATTGTAAAAATTAGATGTAACAATTAATAATTGTCTAAATCAATATCGTCAATACTGTCAAAATTATTTTTATCATTAAAAATATCATGTTCGTCTTCATCATCTAAAACAATTTCACCTGTAAATTCTTTTTCAGGAGCCTCATCAGGAATATCTCCAAAAGAAAGTGCAATTAAAGGTAAATTTTCATTAGCAGCATCTTTTAAATCGGTAACTTCAACAAAAAATGTCCACATAGACATAAAATCATACACGTAAATTAACTTGTCATTTTTACGTTTAAAAGCTTCAGAAATACTGTGTTTTTCCATTGTTAAAGCAGTGCCATCATCAGACATGTCAAACAGCGGAATTTCATCACCTTGTTCCCAATTAGCATCAGTTTTGTAAAAAGAAGCCATCTCTTGACCTTTAAATCCAAAAGCTTTAGCAATAGTAAAATGTAGTTCTTCTAAGTTAATAGTATCTGCTACAATTATATCTCTAAACACATCTTCTTCAACATCTAATATTACACGAAATTTATAGGCCATAATAGTTTTTTAAATTCTTGCAAAGTTACTATTTTAAATTCTTATTTTTACCATCCAAGTTTTAAATTATATGGATAAAAATGCAACCTTAAATATGTTGAATAAAATGTGTGAAAACACGTTAAATGAAACATTAAATATAAAATATACAGATTTAGGTGAAGATTTTTTAGTAGCAACTATGCCTGTAGATTCACGTGTTCATCAACCTGATGGAATTTTAAACGGCGGAGCTACAATGGCATTGGCTGAAAGTGTTGGTAGTCCTGCATCAATTTTAGCAATTGATAGGGAAAAATATTCAGTGCGTGGAATTGAATTTTCAGCAAATCATTTACGAAGTGTAAAAAGTGGTATGGTAACAGCTACCGCAACAATAATTCATAAAGGAAAAACTATTCATTTGGTAGAAATTAAAATTGTTGATGATAGAAACAGAGTAATTTCTTTATGCAAAATCACAAATTATATTTTAGCAAATAAAAAATAAGTACTTCAAAAATTAAATTCATAACAATTGAAAGAAGAAACCGCTATTTTTTTTAAAAAGTTAGCCCAAACAATTGCAGCAAATGTGCCTTTTGTTGTTTACAGAAAACCAAATGAAAATTTGGTAACTGTGGTTGTTCAAAATACTACTAAATTATACCATTTAAATACGTTTTTAGAAAAAGGTTTTGTGTTTTCTCCTTATTCTAAAACTGCACATAAAATTATATTTCCAGCATCTAAATCAAAAATGTTTGAAGCTGAATTAAGTGATTTTGAAGATTTAGGTGTTGGTGTTCAAGGTGTTGATGCTGAGTTGAATATGTGTGATAATGAGGTTAAAAACAACCATATTTTATTAACTAAAAAGGCTATTGATTTTATACAGCATAAAAATGCCGAGAAAATTGTAATTTCTAGAAAAGAAGTTTTAGAACGCAATAATTTTGAGGTGTTAAATAGTTATAAAAAAATGCTGAAAAACTATAAAAATGCAATGGTATATTTATGGTTTCACCCTAAAGTTGGTTGTTGGATGGGTGCCTCGCCAGAGCGATTAATTCATATGCATAAAAATGAATTTAAAACAATGGCGTTGGCAGGAACGCAATCTTTTGAAAATACAACAGAAGTGGTGTGGAAAACAAAAGAAAAAGAAGAGCAGCAGTTTGTAACCGACTATATTTTAGATACTGTAAAAGATGCCATTAAGAATATTAAAATTTCTAAGCCTTATACGGTGAAAGCTGGTAGCTTATTGCATTTGCGTACAGATATTTCGGGTGAATTAAAATGCGAAGATGGATTAGGAAATTTGATTGACTCTTTGCATCCAACGCCTGCGGTTTGTGGTTTGCCTAAACATATTGCAACTAATTTTATTCTTGAAAATGAAATGTATGACAGAAGTTTTTATACAGGTTATTTGGGAGAATTAAATGTGAAAAATGAAACAAATTTGTATGTAAACTTGCGTTGTATGGAGATTGAAAAAAATCAAATTTCTTTATTTGTTGGTGGTGGAATTACAAAAGATAGCTTGGCTGAAAATGAATGGCGCGAAACCGTTTTTAAAGCCGAAATTATGAAAGAAATTTTATAAAAAAGAAACACTAAGTTTAAATACTTCGGTTTATTATTTTCGTAAGCAATTTAAAACTTTAGCAATTCATCCCAACATTTTTGATTAAGATAAACCTAGTAATTTCTCTTTTGTATTCTCAAATATACTGATTTTTAATGGTTTATATTTAAAAATAAGAGAAAAGTTACTATTTAAATGCACAAATTGATATTCATTTTTTGAATGACATAGTTAGGATAAGTTTATGTAATTTTGCATTTCAATAATTGAATAAATAATGCAGTTTCCAAAAAATGAATTAGCGCAACTAGTAATCGCTTCTTGTGTTGCAAATGGTATAGAAAATGTTGTCATTTCTCCAGGTTCAAGAAATGCACCTTTAACCATTGGTTTTTCTAACCACGCAGCCATTAAAACGTATAGCGTTGTTGATGAGCGTTGTGCAGCTTTTTTTGCTTTAGGTATGGCGCAGCAATTGCAAAAACCTGTTGCAATTGTTTGTACATCAGGTTCAGCATTGTTAAATTATTATCCTGCAATTGCTGAGGCTTTTTATAGCAATATTCCGCTAGTTATTATTTCTGCAGATAGACCAGCACATTTAATTGATATTGGAGATGGGCAAACAATAAGACAACCAAATGTGTTTGAAAATCATATTTTAAATGCTATTAGTTTGGTTGAGGATTTGAATGTAAATAATGTGGTTTTGGAAATGTTACAAGAAACATTAGAAATTGCAATTGTAGATAAAGGACCTGTTCATATAAATGTGCCTTTTGATGAGCCTTTGTATGAAACTACACCAAATTTAATTAGCTTAAACAAGGTTGATACAACTTTTGAAGAAGTGCCGTTAGATGTTGAAGAGCTTCAAAAGTATGCAAATGTTTGGAATGCATCAACTAAAAAAATTGTATTGGTTGGAGAACATTTTCCTGATGAGTTGTTGCAAATTCAATTAACACATTTAACCAAAGATCCTTCCGTATTGGTTTTAATAGAAAATACTGCAAATGTTACACATTCAAAGTTTATAAATAGTATAGATAAACTTATTTTTCCGTTAAATGACAATGAATTAGAAGCGTTTCAGCCAGATATTTTATTGAGTTTAGGAGGTTTAATTGTTTCAAAAAAAATAAAACAACATTTGCGTAAATTTCAACCAAAATTGCATTGGCATGTTGATGGTAAAAGGGCTTTTGATACATTTCATTGCTTAAAACATCACTTTAAACTTTCGCCTCAATTATTTTTTAGTCAGTTTTTCTTTTTAACAAAGCCAATTAAAAGTAGTTTTCAAGATTTTTGGTTGCGTAAAAAAGCAATACGTTTACAAAAACACACTCAATTTATTGAAAATTGTGAGTTTTCAGATTTAAAAACGTTTGCTATGGTTTTAAAAACGTTGCCTAATAATGTGCAATTGCAGTTAAGTAATAGTGCAGTAATTCGTTATTCGCAATTATTTGATTTAGATTCTAGTATTCAGGTATTTTGTAATAGAGGTACAAGTGGTATTGATGGAAGTACTAGTACTGCTATTGGTGCGGCAGTAACTTCTTCAAAAAACACCGTTTTTATTACAGGTGATATTAGTTTCTTTTACGATAGTAATGCACTTTGGAATAACTATATTCCGTCAACTTTTAGAATTATTTTAGTGAATAATGGAGGAGGAGGTATTTTTAGATTTATTCCGGGGCCACAAAACTCCAATGCATTAGATTATTTTGAAACTCCGCATGAATTAACTGCAAAGCATTTGTGTAAAATGCATAAATTTGCCTACATTAATGTTGCAACTATTCAAGATTTAGAAAATGAACTTTCTAATTTTTATGCGGAATCAGATGTACCAAAATTATTAGAAGTAACTACACCAAGAGAAATAAACGATATTGTGTTGAAAGCATATTTCAATAACTTAAAAGAATAAAAGAATGGATTTAAAGATAGGAGATAAGGTTGATTTAATTGTTATTAGAAAAACAAAAATTGGTTTCACAGTTTTAGTAGATGAAGAATATGAAGGTATGCTTTATAAAAATGAATTGTACCAAAAAATTGCCGAGGGAGAAAAATTAGTAGGTTATATTAAAAAAATTAGAGAAGATGAAAAGTTAGATGTTAGCCTAACACCTATTGGATTTAAAAGAACCATTGTGTCTAATGAAATTAAAATTTTAAACGCATTAAAGAGCAATGACGGATTTTTAGCATTGAATGATAAAAGTAATCCTGATGATATAAAATATCAATTAGGAATGAGTAAAAAGTCTTTTAAAAACGCTGTTGGAGGTTTGTTTCGCCAGAAATTAATAACAATTTCAGATGAAGGAATAACAAAGATTATTTAAAAAATAATTAAACATAAAAAAAGGCTGAACTTAATATTAAGTTCAGCCTTTTTTTATACTTCTTTAATTTTACAGTTTAATGGCATCGCTTACAGCATCTTTATGAACCATAACCGAAATGGTTTTAAGTCTAAAATACGCTTTGCTCATATACACGTAACCGTTGTTTCCAATTCTGTCACTACTTGCTCCCCAAGAATTTTTTACTTTGTAGTATTCTGTTCCATTTTGGTCTTTTACCAAACCAACAATATGCATTAAATGATCATCTGTTGTGTTAAAGTTTTCAAATTCTTCTTGTCTAAACTCAGGTGTTATATTTTTTTCTTTTACAATATAGGTTAAAGATTTTTCAGACTCATTTGGGCTATTTGGTAGTGTTGCAACACCATATTTTGAAGAAAAGGTTTTTTCTGAAACATCGCAATCTAAAGCTAATGTGTAACCTTTTTCTAAAGCATAATCAACTTCATTAACTAATGCATCAAGTGTAATATTGTAAAAACTTCCGTTTGAAAAATTATCAGGAATATTTAATACAAATTTAGTTTGAAATGGCTGATGTAAAAATGAAGTTAACGTAATATAATTGTTAGGTTTTATATTGGTCATTTTTAAAAAGCTCATTGCATCGTATTCAATTCCTTCATAATTAAATGTAGCTGCAGGAGATCCTAAATGTACTGTTAAAATTGAATCAACTGCTTTTTTCCAATCGCTGTGTTTAGAATTTTTGTCGTTTTTAATATACGCATCTAAAACTTTTTTAAGGTCAGGTACAATTTTAGAGTGGTCATGAGTTTTAGCTTTTCCTATTAATCCTGAATAGGCAGTTTCTGGTTGTAAACCATTTTTTTGAGCAGAATTCATAACATCGTGTGCTAGTCCACCTTCGCTAAATTGAATTTTACCTTGTCTCATTACATAATTCCATGATTTGTCTAGGTACACATTTCTTACATTGTACATTTCTGAAATGTCAATCATTTTTCCTGAATTTCTAAAAATTTCAGATTCTAAAAATGATGAAGTAGAAAAACTCCAACAAGTTCCTGTATTTCCTTGGCTTTTTACTGCTGATGCTTCAATATCAATAACAGTTGTAAATTCATATTTTTGTTCAGTTGGAATATGAACTTTAACAACAGTGTCTTCTTGCGCATAGAAGATTGTTGAAATACATAAAAAAGCAATTGTAAATAGGGTTTGTCTCATAATATAATTTTAATTTTTAGGTTCCGTATAAATTCCGTCTCTTTTGGCAAGAACACGTTCTACATTTTCATAATAAGCATCAGCGTTTGGATCGCCTTCAGGTAATTTCATATAGCCGCTTTTATAATAGTTTAGTGCTTTTTTATATTTTTGGCCGGTTTCATAATAACGTCCAATATAATAATCTCCAATAGGAGATTCATTGTAAAGTTTGTTAATCATTTCTCCAAAATTCTTTAAATAATCACCATTCTCTTTATCCATAATAATTGATTCTATGGCAAAAATATCTTTTTCACGAATTTTAATATTGCTTCCAAATAAGTATTCAATTTCAACATATTTGTTTTCTAAATATTCAATGGCATCTGAAGGAGATAAATCTTTAATATTATTATCAAATTCTTCTTTTGAAATAGCTGAATAAATATTAAAAATAAATGATAAGGCGCTAGAAATAGATTGACCTATGGCAGCTGTTTTAGAGCTGCTTTCAAATGAGTCAAATTTGTATTTAAACTTTTCATTATCTATAGCAGTTAATAAACTATTTGTGCTGGTAATTGGTCCTTGTCTTTTTAGAGAGTTTTGTTTGTTTGTAGAAAGGTAATAATAAATGTTTTCATTTTCTATTTGTTTTACTTTGTCTTGAATCATCATTGGAATATCCATGGCGTAATACGGACTTATATTTATATAGGCGTTGAAGCCTGGATAATTTTCAATTAAAAAATAATTGGTAAAGTTTGCTGTTAAAGTGTTTCCAACAATTGTTTTAAAAGGTGAAACACGGTAATTTCCTTCAAAATAATCAAAAAGTTCAGCTCTAATAAACCTATAAAACTGTTCGCCGTCTTGGGTTGGGAAACTATTTTCTTTTAAATATGAACAATCTTGGTACCGTTCGTCGTATTTATTTTGATTAATTCCAACAATTATTTGCTCTGGCGCTTCATCTTTATTGGCAAATAAAATAGCATTTCCAACATATACATCAAATAAATATTCAGCATCTAATACAATAGTAAGCGGATAGAATTTTGTAGAATCTGTGTAGTAGCTTGGTGGAATATAAATTTTTAAAGTACGCTCTATTCCTAATTCTTCTGAATCAAAATTTTTAAGTTTTATGTTTTGAGAGTTAGCTTGTTGCACTAAAAAACAACATACAAGTAATAAAATTATTTTTTTCATATTTTTCATATTTTTCAATTTTTAAAATTCAAAACCAATTCCAAATCTTACGTTTGCACCTTCTTTAGCTCCAAAAACAGCTAAGTTAAAGTTAATTAATTGGGCTGTATCTCCCCAAATTCCACCTCCGTAAGAGGTTTTCCAATCTGATGAATCTTCGCCTTTGTACCAAACTCTACCATAATCAAACCCACCAAATAAACCTATTTGAAAAGGAACAATTTTAGTTTTTATTTTTGTTAATTTATATCGAATATCGGTGTTGTTGTAGTAAGATATATTTCCTGTGAACCTATTGTTATTGTAACCTCTTAATCCGTCAACGCCACCAATACTTGCTGCATTGTAAAATTTAAATTCATCACCAATTATAATATTTCCTTTAAACTTTGTAGCTAATACTAGTTTTTCGTTTGAAGTAATATTGTAATTAAACCCAATTGCAGGAGTAATGTACGCATTGTTTTCAGCAGTATTTGTATTCATATTTCTTTTCCAACCAATTTCAAGACCAACTGCCATACCTAACGTTGGAAACGTAGTTTTATTGAAATTTTCGTAAAAATAAGAGGCTCTAATTCCTAAATAGTTGTGTCTTTTTTCATTAAAAACAGGTAAAGTATTTATAAATCGATTGTTTGTTTTTTCAATTTCAATACTTTCAAAAGTAGCTCCTAATTTAAATTGGCTTCCCATTCTTCCAACCCATTTTAAAGACGGAGCAACAGAGTAATTACTAATTCTAACACGATGGTAATCTTTTCCAAAAAACTCATCGAAATTTACAGATTCATTTCCATAACCATAAAAATTTCGAGTAAAATTAGGACTTGTAATAAGTGCTTCAACTAAAACGTTCCATTTATTAAAAATATGTGCAAACTCTCCGCTATAACTTAAATTGTAACCATTGGTAGCAAAGTAATATCCTAAACCTATAATATGCTGTTGTGAAAAAGGGTTTCTCTCAAAACCATATACGGTTAATTCATTAATAACACCAAGTTTTAAGCCGTCATCAGGGTTTACGCCTAAGTTTGGTTTTACTTTGTTTAAATGATGCTTGTATTTTTTGTAACTGTACAAGTTCATACTGTAATCATCAAAAAGTCGTTTTTTACCTTCTTCGGTTTTAAATGTGTTCTTTTTTGATTTGAAATCGTAAATGGTTACTTTTTTTCCACTTTGAATATTATAAATGTCATTATTTTGACCTCCAACAATTTTTAAAGGAATGCTATTTCTATTTTCACCTGTTACAACAAATGTGTCACTTTCATCCAATCCGTAAATCCATATTTCTTTTGTTTCTTTGTTTGAGTAGGTTTTTTTAAAAAAAAGAGTACCTTTCTTTTTCTTTTTTATGTTGTAAATGCTAATTTCTGTTTCGCCATTTTTTAAGCGAGTAATTTCAAAGTAATTGTCTTTATCATTTCCTCTTATAATTGGATATTTTGCCAAATGCTTATAATACTCTTTCGCAATTTTATTTAGATTGCTTAAGCGGCCTTTTAATTTTCTTTTAATTTCTTCAACTGTTTCATCTTGCACTTCTGATGGCATTTGAGCCAAAGCTTCTTCAATTATTTCGTTGGTAATATTATTTTGAAGAAAGGTAACTTGTTTTTTCCAGTCATCATAGCTCGCATTTTGTATTAAAGATAAATCTATAGGGAAAGGTTCGTGGTTAAACCATTTTACATTTCGAATATCATCATCATAAATTTGAAGTAATTTTAACCCAGGAATTAACCGTGTAATTGCGCCCAATGCAAAGCCGTCATATATTGAAAAAGCTTGATCTCTATCTCTAGGAACAGGTTTGTACATTTTTTTGTGACCAGTTTTAAACTCTGCCCAACGCCATTGATCTTGATGTCTATCCCAATCTCCAATTAGCATATCAAATAACCGTGCTCTAATATAAGTAGCTTCATCTAAATAATAATCGTCAGATTTTCGTAAATTTTCATAAAATTCATCGGTACTAATTATAGTATTTGCATATTCAAAATTTTCTTTATCACCGTGTCCAGAGGCAGCACGTTCTTCAATGTAATATAATTCATTTCCAAAATTTAAATTAAATTGTTCTAGTGAAGGCTGTTTTGGAATGTAAAATAATTGTGAATTGGTATAAAGTATATTTGCGGCTTTTGCTAATTTGGCTATTGTGAGTGGAGCGTACGGGTGCGCGGTTGTATAAATATCTAACAATAAACTTTCAGTAAATGTGTTGTTATATTCTCCTTTAATATAATGGTCTTTAAAAGCGACTGCTTGCAAGTATTGTGTAGCGCTTTTATGAAGCGCTCTCATAACATATTCTTGCCCTGTTGATGTTTCAAGACGTAACGATCTTGATTGATTTCCACCACCTTTTCTAACAGGATATAAACCTCCAAATAAGGTGTCTAAACTTGCTGTAGCTGCATTTATATTTGTACTGTAATATTTTCTATAATGATCGCCCCAAAAATTAACAAAGGCTTTACTTTTATTTGTGTGTTTAGTTGAATATACTGATGCAGAAATACTGTTTGGGAAGTTTGAATTATAGTTTTCAGCTATTAGTGTTTCTTTTTTGGTTTGAATTTCGGTTTTAAAAAGAAGTTCTTTTTTGCCGTTATTTTCGGTATAATAATATACCCACGATGCGCCATTTTTATAAGTTACAAATTTGGCATATCCTAAACCTCCATAAGAAAATTGACTATCTTCTATAACTCTTGCAGGAGCTGTTTTTGAGCCTGAACCACTAATTATTTGTGGAATTTGATCTTGTAAAATATATTGTAAATTATGTTCGTGACCCGAAACAAAAATAATATTTTCTTGTTTTTGAGAAATGGTTAATAATCGTTTTCTAAGATGTTGATAATACGGGTTTATCATATCTTGTGTTGAAATTCCACTCGTTTTTCGCAACACATTTAAAAAACTTCCAATAATAGGTAATGGAAAAGTACCACCTGTTGGGTATAATTGTGCCTTTAAAGAAAATTGACCGCCGTGAGATCCATAACTAAACATAGGATGATGTATGGCTACAAGTGTTGTTTTTAAAGTATTTTTTTTAATTAAACGTTCGTATTCGTAAAAAAACTGATCTCTAGTTTTTATGTCACAATCATTATTCATTGTTGGGTTTTTATCCCAATTTTCAAGATACCATTGTGAATCTATTACAATTAATACTACATTTTCAGAAACATCAACTTTTGTAATTGGACATCCATTTTTAGGAAGAAAAGAATTTTTTCCTAAATGTTTTTCAATATAGTTTTCTTCTCGTTTTAGACCAGTAATTCCATTTGTATAATAATCATGATTTCCAGGGATAAAAATAGGTTGTCCCTTAAAATCTTTTACCAATTCAATTTGTACGTTTAATCTATGCTCAGCCAACGCTCTTTCAGGATGCGACTTTTTAGGCATGCCTTTTTCATATAAGTTATCTCCTAAAAATAAAACAGTAGCATTTGAAGCTGCATTTGAAAGCTCTTTTTTTAGAAGATTGAAATGCTGCAAAGGTTCGCCCATTTTAGCATTTCCAGCATCACCAATTAAATAAAAAGTATGGTCAATTTCTTCGTTGTATTCATGATTCTCTGTATTTTTTAAGCTAACAACATCACTATATTGTTTTTTGTAATTGGCACAGCTAACTAAAAGAAAACTAAGAATAAAAAATAAAAGTTTATAAATACGATTGCGACTCATTAATAGACATTAAATTGAAGGTTTAAAAATACATAAAATTATGTACTTTTATCATCTGTTTTTAAATTGAAGAAATGGTAGATAATGATTTTTTTAAGGAGGTACGAGATTATGTGTTTAACTTGTTTAAAAATAAACTTCCAAATGAGGTAGTTTATCATAATTTTGATCATACAGTTGAAGTAGTGAATGCAGCGTTTGAAATTGGTTCTGCTGAAAATATTTCAAATGAAGAAATGAAACCATTATTAATTGCTGCTTGGTTTCATGACACCGGAAATATAAATGGTTATTTAAACCATGAAGAAGAAAGTAAAAAAATAGTTTTAGATTTTTTAAAAGATAAAAATTTAAAAAATGAAGAAGTTTCTTTAGTTTTAGAATTGATTGATGCAACTAAAATGCCTCAAAAACCACAAAATATACTTGAAGAAATTATTTGTGATTCTGATTTAGTGCATTTAGGAAAAAAGGATTTTAAAGAAAAATCTGAATTGCTAAAATTAGAGTGGGAACTTTTAGGGCATAAAAATATATCAGATTTTGATTGGTGTTGCGAAAATGAAAGCTTTTTAAACAAGCATTCGTTTTTTACAAATTATGCTTATGAAAACTTTAATAAACAAAAAATAAAAAACATTTTGAAGCTTAAAAAAGAAGCTGATAAAATGACAGATAAAAGTAAACCAAAAACAAAAAAGAAGCCTGCTAAAAAAGAACCAAATCCTGAAAAAGGAATTGAAACAATGTTTAGGGTTACGCTTAGAAATCATATAAATTTAAGTGCAATTGCAGATACTAAATCAAATATTTTACTTTCAGTAAGTGCTATTATGATGTCTATTGTACTAACAACGTTAGTACCTAAGTTAGACAAACCAGATAATTATTACTTAATTTACCCAACAGCAATATTTTTATTTATTACCGTTTTAACCATTATTTTTTCAATTTTAGCAACCAGGCCAAAAGTAACTTCAGGAAACTTTACAAAAGAAGATGTTGCCAACAGAAAAGTGAATTTGTTGTTTTTTGGTAATTTTTATAAAATGACTTTAGAAGAGTTTCAAGATGGAATGTTTGATGTGATGGGAGATTACAAATACTTGTATAAATCTTTGATGAAAGATTTATATTTTTTAGGAATTGTACTTCAAAGAAAATATAAACTATTAAGAATTGCTTATACCGTTTTTATGATTGGTATTGTAATTTCAGTAATTGCTTTTGTAATTTCTTTTAGATTAATGCGAGCAGAAACAGGAGTTCTTTAAATTAATTTTCTTGATTTATAATTTTAAAAACTTCATTTAACGGATTTGAATTTTCATAATTAACGGCAACTCTTAAAGCTTTTAAGCCTGAAATTCCTTGAAGATTTTCCAAGTCTAATTCTTCAATAGTTTCTAATAAATAATTATTAGATTGTAAATATTTTATATGCTTCATGTATTCGCGCACATCTGTTGCTTGGCTATACACAATTGCAATTTTACCAACTTGAGTCAAGCGCTCATTGGTGTTTTTAATGTGAATTTTATCAATTCGTTTTTTAATAATTTCAAATCTAATGTTGTAGGCACCATCAACATCAAATTTTTTCTCATCCATTCTAAATTTAATAGCTAACGGACTGCTATGTACCAATATTAAAGATGCTATTTCTAGCTTGTGAGATAATTTATTTTTTAAACTATGTGCAATTTTTTCTACTTCGCACATCATTTGTAACTGCCATAAACGTAAGTTATTTAAGTAAATAGGAGCGTAGGTTCTATTTTTAACTAACGATTGACCAATATACATATTATGGTCTATACCATCTGTTTTATACCGTTCAAAATAATGAGGAAACATTTGTTGGGCTTCTTCTTGTTTTGAGTCTATATAACTTGCCAATGTTTCATTTAATGTATTTACACTGTCATCGTACATTTTTCTTTTGTAATAAATAACATGTAAATTATCATCAATTAAGCTCATATAATTAGAAATGTCACTTTCTAATGTTTTGTCTAAACTTTTTAAGTGATTAAATACTGGGTAAATATCTTTTTTTAAAAAGTCAGTTAAACTGTTTTCGTCTCCAGAATTCAATCCATTTTTAATATTAATTAAACACTCTTCAATTCTATAAATTAGGTCGCTATAAATAGGTAATTTATACTTATTGAATGCTTTATCTATAATATTTGAAGCAAGTTTTAATTGTTTAATTAAATCTTCTTGAATAGCTTTATTTCTAGCTGTTGAAGAACCTTTAATATCGCTTTGCCCATAAAGAGGAGTAACTTGTTTAAAAACAATACTATTTAAATTGTATGTTTTTTCATGGTGCTCTAAACTAAATAAATGCTTTTGCGCTTCTTCATAAAATTTCCATTTTACTGACGGATGTATAGAAGTGTAATTTTCTTGAATGATAGATTCTAATTTATTATCAAATTCTTCCATAAATCGTTTTATGGCAATTTTAAAAACAGGAATCACATCTTTTAGTTTGTAGGCGTTTATAGAATTTAATTCATATTTTTTAGATGAAACTAATTCTAAAACACTCAATAAATTGTTGTTTAATTGTAACGGAACTAAAATTATACTTTGAATATTATTGGCTTTTAACGCTTTGTAAAAAGCATTAAAATTTGTTTGTTCTCCGTACTTTTCAACATTAGAAATAGCCAACAATTCTTTGTTTTCAAAAACCTTTGAAGTTATTCCTTTACAAAAGAAGTTTTTAAGTTTGTTTTTTTGGCTTTTAACTTGGTCGTTAATAAAGCTATTTTTTTCTATAATTTTGTTGAATTCAAAATTGTCTCCAACTAATTCAAAGGTTGAAACTCCAAATTCTATGGTTGATGAATGGTATAGTTTGGCAATACTTTCGCTAATACGGTTAGATGTGTCTTGATCTTTTTTAAGTAAATTTTCTTTTAAATTAGTCAAAGATTGATCTGTAGTAGCATCTACCAAATTCATCATTCCAAAACCTCTAAACTGATAACTATTTGGAGGAAATTTCTCTTTCCAAATATCAATATTATCAAAATTATCCAGTAATAAATGAATGTCTTCCTCTGTAAGTTTAGGTGCGTTTTCTAAAGGTGTAACTTTAAAAAAGTCGCCATTAAAAAGTGTTTTGTAATTTTTTATAAACCCAGTACTTGTTGGAATATCGTAATAAAAAGGTCTTCTAAAATCTAAGTTTACATTGTACCAAAATCCTAAAATAAAAGTACAAGATAAAATGTACATATTATCTTCATCAAAATTTCGAAGTTTTAATTGGTAATCTTCACCGGCATCTTGTAATAACTTTTCAAATCGTTTTGATAGTTTAAAAGTAGTAAATTCAAAAGGTATACTTGCTGCTTTTATTTCATTAGACTGTAACATCTCAGGAAATAAAATATCAAGTAATTTGTCAATTTGGTGGTTGTATTTTTCTAGTTTTGTTGGGTCTTCAAATCCAGTTCTTAATTCAGGGTATGCTTTGTATTCTTCAAGAATTTTTAATGCCGTTTCATATAATAAGTGATTTTTATTTTCAACTATTTGTTCTAAATATTCAAAAATAGCTTCAAAACTAATTTGTAATTTTAAAGGTAAATCGCCTGCGTTGTTATATTTTGAAGGAATAATTTTCATTGAAGTAGTTTTTCTCAATAGATACTTGTTTTAATTACTTTGTCGATTTGAATATTGCAAAATTACGAATTAGAATTGGAAATTAGTTTTATTAGTTACTAAAGTAACAATTAGAACTTTTCAGTATTAATTTTTTATACCATAAAAAACAATTATTTTAGCGTTAAATAACAATAGAATATGGAAAAAATTAATTGGAAAACTGTAAAAGAGTTTGAAGATATTACCTATAAAAAATGTAATGGAGTTGCCAGAATTGCTTTTAACAGGCCAAATGTAAGAAATGCATTTAGACCTAAAACAACAAAAGAGTTGTATGAAGCTTTTTATGATGCTGGTGAAGATACTTCAATTGGTGTAGTGTTATTATCTGCAGAAGGACCGTCAACTAAAGATGGTGTTTATTCATTTTGTAGTGGCGGCGATCAAAAAGCACGTGGACATCAAGGTTATGTGGGTGAAGACGGTTATCACCGTTTAAATATTTTAGAGGTTCAACGTTTAATTCGTTTTATGCCAAAAGCGGTTATTGCAGTAGTTCCGGGTTGGGCTGTTGGTGGAGGTCACAGTTTACATGTAGTTTGTGATTTAACATTGGCAAGTAAAGAGCACGCTATTTTTAAGCAAACTGATGCTGATGTTACAAGTTTTGATGGAGGATATGGTTCTGCTTATTTAGCTAAAATGGTTGGACAAAAAAAAGCCAGAGAAATATTTTTCTTAGGAAGAAATTATTCAGCACAAGAGGCTTATGAAATGGGAATGGTGAATGCGGTAATTCCTCACGAAGAACTTGAAGATACTGCTTTTGAATGGGCGCAAGAAATTTTAGCAAAATCACCAACATCTATAAAAATGTTGAAATTTGCTATGAATTTAACAGATGATGGAATGGTTGGTCAACAGGTTTTTGCGGGTGAAGCAACAAGATTAGCTTATATGACAGATGAAGCTGTTGAAGGTAGAAATGCCTTTTTAGAAAAAAGAAAGCCAAACTTTGAGAAAAAATGGATCCCTTAATCAATTGTTTCATAATAGTATTGAGTTAGATTAATTTTTCAAATAAGGAAACTAAAAATAAGCACATGAAAATTATTTGCATTGGCCGTAATTATGCCAAACATATTGAAGAATTAGAGAATGAAAAGCCTGAAGATCCTGTAATTTTTTTAAAACCAGATTCTGCGGTATTGGCAAAAAAGCAACCTTTTTTTATACCATCTTTTTCTAATGATATTCATTATGAAGTTGAAGTTTTAGTAAAAATTAATAAAGTAGGGAAATTCATTCAAGAAAAATTTGCGCATAAATATTATGATGAAATTGGATTAGGAGTTGATTTTACTGCGCGTGATTTACAAGCTAAATTAAAAGCAAAAGGGTTGCCTTGGGAAAAATCTAAAGGTTTTGATGGTAGTGCTTTAATTGGACGTTTTTTACCAAAAGAAGATTTAGGCGATTTGAAGAATTTAGAATTCACATTGCACAAAAATGATACTTTAGTTCAACATGGAAATACCAAAGCAATGCTTTGGGGAATTGACGCATTAATTGCTTACGTGTCTCAATTTTTCACCTTAAAAAAAGGAGATGTAATTTTTACAGGAACTCCTGCAGGTGTAGGAAAAATATCTGAAAACGATGTTCTAATAGGTGCAATTCAAGGAGAAGAATTGTTTTCAGTGAAAATAAAATAGAAAAATTAAAGAGGTACTTAAAAGGTAAATAAAATAGGTTTCCCATTTATTTTAGGTTCCTCTTTTCTATGTTCTTTTAAAATATTGTAACCGTAATGAGTTTTTACTAGATTTTTAAAATTATACTTTAATCTAGGAAATTCGCGTAATAGTTTTTCAAAATCATTTGTTGAAGAACGCTCCATAAAATGATGTAAAATTTCAGTATACGCTTTTGTTAACGTAATATTAAACTTATCACTACTTAATGCTGTTTTGTAATAATTTTGTTTGATTTCAGTATTTTTTAAAATGGCTTCGTTTAATCCGTACTTGTTAATTAATATCCAAGTTAATCGTAGTAAAGTTTCATGCGTGAAATCTGATGGATCTAACGTACATTCTTCAATTCTTTCAAGAAGTTGGTTGTCTGTTAACTGGGTTTTAGTTGTCATAGCTTTTCGTAGTTAATTTAGTAGGTATGTATATAAGATGTGAATAAGTTGAAAAGGTTGCGTTGAAGTTGTACATTTAGCACAAATTATTAAAGATAAATGCAAGCAGAAATAATTACAATTGGAGATGAAATTTTAATTGGTCAAATATTAGATTCAAATTCTAAATGGATAGCTGAACAATTAAACACTATTGGAATTTCAGTATACCAAATTACATCTATTCAAGATGAGAAAGAACATATTTTAAAAGCTTTAAAAGAAGCGCAATCTAATTGTGAAATAGTTATTGTTACGGGTGGCTTAGGGCCAACTAAAGACGATATTACCAAAGTATCGTTAGCAGAATATTTTAATGATGAATTTATTTTTAATGAAGACATTGCAGCCCATATTGAAGCAATGTTTAAAAAAATGAATTATCCATTTACAGAAATGAATAAAAATCAAGCGCTAGTACCTTCAAAATGTATTGCTCTTAAAAATGAGTTAGGTACTGCTCCTGGTATGTGGTTTCACACCAATAATAAAGTTTTAGTTTCTTTAGCTGGTGTGCCTCATGAAATGAAAGGTTTAATGTTGAATAGTGTATTACCTAAATTATCTACAACATTTGAATTACCTTATATAGTACATCAAAATATTTTAACCTATGGAATGGGAGAAAGTATGCTAGCTGAGAAAATTGAAAATTGGGAAATAAACCTGCCTAAATGCATAAGTTTAGCTTATTTACCTTCATTTGGGAAAGTTAAATTACGTTTAACAGCAAAAGGATCAAATAAAGAAGTTTTGGAGAACGCAATTTCTAAAGAAGTAGATGCTTTAGTTAAAATTATTGGTGATATTATTGTTGGTTTTGAAGAAAGTGAGAATTTAGAAACTGTAATTGGGAAATTACTTACTGAAAAAAAGAAGACTTTAGCGACGGCAGAAAGTTGTACAGGAGGAAATATTGCCAAAATGATTACCTCAATTCCGGGATCTTCAAAGTATTTTGTAGGTTCTGTGGTTGCATATCACGCTTCTATTAAAATTAATGAATTACAAGTTAATGAAAATTTAATAGCAAAGCATACGGTAGTAAGTGCAGAAGTGGCTGAAGCTATGGCGAAAGGAATTCAGCAAAAATTTAAAACAGACTATGCGATTGCAACTACTGGTAATGCTGGGCCTACAACAGATTTAACCGATAAAACAGTAGGTGTAGTTTATATTGCGATAGCTACGCCAAATGGCATTTTTTCGCAAGAATTTAACTTTGGAAAACCAAGAGAAAAGGTAATTGAACGGACTTCAAATAAGGCGTTGGAAATCCTTCGAAAAGAAATTTTAAAAAACTAGTGAAATAAGTTTGTGTATTACGTTTTAAAAATTTAATTTTGCATCTCGTTTTGAGAATACATTAAATAAGGTAAAGAATTATGTCAAGAGTTTGTGAACTTACTGGAAAAAAAGCAATGGTTGGAAACAATGTTTCTCACGCATTGAATAGAACAAAAAGAAAATTTGACGCTAACTTAGTAAAGAAGCGTTTTTATATTCCTGAAGAAGATAAGTGGGTAACTTTAAGAGTTGCTACATCAGCTTTAAAGAATATCAACAAGAAAGGAATTTCTGCTGTTATTAAAGAGGCAAGAGAAAAAGGTTTTTTAAAAAAATAATTATATTAGGAAATGGCAAAGGCTAAAGGAAATAGAATCCAAGTAATTTTAGAGTGTACAGAGCACAAAGCTTCTGGTAAAGCAGGAACTTCTAGATATATTACTACGAAGAATAAAAAGAATACACCTGATAGAATGGAAATTAAAAAATTCAATCCTATCTTGAAGAAAATGACTGTTCATAAAGAAATTAAATAATATAGGACCATGGCAAAGAAATCAGTAGCATCGTTACAAACAGGATCTAAAAGATTAAGTAAAGCTATCAAAATGGTAAAGTCTCCAAAAACAGGAGCTTATACTTTTGTTGAAGCTATTATGGATCCAGCAAATGTAAAAGACTTTTTAAACAAAAAATAAATTTTTGTTCATAAAAACATATTCAAGCTACTTTCTTTATAGAGAGTAGCTTTTCTTTTTTATATTTACCATATTAATACTAAAGAAATGAGTTTATTTAAAAGAATATTTTCAAAGGAAAAAAAAGAAACTTTAGATAAAGGTTTAGAAAAATCTAAAACATCTTTTTTTTCAAAATTATCTAAAGCTGTCGCAGGTAAAACAAAGGTTGATGATGACGTATTAGATAATTTAGAAGAAGTTTTGGTATCATCAGATGTTGGTGTTGAAACTACGTTAAAAGTTATTGAAAGAATTGAAGAACGCGTTGCCAAAGATAAATATTTAGGTACAGACGAGTTAAATTCAATACTTAGAGAAGAAATAGCAGGCTTATTAGCAGAAACCAATATTGGTAACGAAACTGAGTTTAAAATTCCTTCAGGTAAAAAACCTCACGTAATTATGGTGGTTGGTGTAAATGGTGTAGGAAAAACTACAACTATTGGTAAACTGGCATCACAATTTAAAAAAGGTGGTTACAAAGTTGTTTTAGGTGCTGCTGATACGTTTAGAGCTGCAGCAATTGACCAATTACAAGTTTGGGCAGATAGAGTAGGTGTTCCTATTGTTAGGCAAGAAATGGGAAGTGATCCGGCTTCAGTTGCGTATGATACTATCAAATCAGGTGTTTCTCAAGATGCAGATGTTATTATTATTGACACAGCTGGTAGGTTACACAACAAAGTTAACTTAATGAATGAGTTGACAAAGATTAAACGTGTTATGCAGAAAGTAGTTGATGATGCTCCGCATGATGTTTTGTTAGTGTTAGATGGTTCTACTGGTCAAAATGCATTTGAGCAAGCTAAACAATTTACTAAAGCTACAGAAGTAACTTCATTAGCCGTTACTAAATTAGATGGTACTGCAAAAGGTGGTGTTGTTATTGGAATTTCTGATCAATTTCAAATTCCAGTAAAATATATTGGTGTTGGTGAAGGAATTGATGATTTACAAGTTTTTAATAAAATTGAGTTTGTAGATTCATTCTTCAAATAACAATAAATAAATATTGCAAAAAAAAAAGGCTGTTTTAAATTTTTAAAACAGCCTTTTTTTATTCAGAATCTTTAAGATATTTAGCTTAATTTATGACTAAATTAATTTTCTCCCATAAATCATAATCAAATGTTGAAACTGCAAAATTGCTGTTAGCAGCACTTTCTCCCATTCGTATAATTACTAATTTTTTACTTGGAACAACATATATTTTTTGATCATTTTTACCCAAAGCTGCGTACATATCTGTAGGTGTATTTGGAATTAAACTACCTTGAAATTCATATTGTGATTGCGGCAAGTGGTAATTTTCTTTTCCGTTTAACCACCATAGGTAACCGTAAGCATTATTAATAGTTTGAGATGTTTGTATTGATCGGTTAAAGTAATTAGAATTAATGATACGTGTTGAATCCCAAACACCATTATTCAGCGCAAGTAATCCAAATTTAGCCATACTTCTTGTATTGCTCCAATACACGCTTAAATCATTTAATTGAATCCATGTTCCTGTCATTCCAATTTTATTTTTCAATTGTTCGGAAAAATAATTAGAAAATGTTTGAGAAGTGGTTACTTCAATTATCTGTTGAAGTTTTACATACACATTGTGATAGGCCCACCGAAAACCAGCATCTGCAGCATATTTTAAATTTTCAGGAGCTACATTATCACCCAAACTATCATCTAAACCTGAAGTCATTGTAAGTAAATGTTTTGGAGTAATAAGTATTTCTTTATCTAAATTAATACTTGTCCAGCTAGTACCTAAATAGGTAGAAACAGGTTTATTGATGTCTAAAAAGCCTTGCTCTTCAGCAATTCCGGTCATTATAGATGTTAATGTTTTACCTGCACTTGCCCAATACCAAGTTGAATTTTCAGAGTGATTGTTGAAGTAGTTTTCTAGTACTATGCGTCCGTTATATAAAACAATAAATCCTTTGGTATTTTTTTCTTCTAAAAAGCTTAATAACGGGTCAATTTCAGTGGTATTCCAACCAAGTGATTCTGCAGAAACAGTTTCCCAAGTATTGCTTGTTGTTGATGGAAAATACAATTCAGTATCAATTTTCTGCGGTTCTTCACTTTTTGAACAAGAAATTATGAGTAATAACAGTAATATTATTGAAGGAAACATTTTCATAAAAAAACGATATATGAATAAGACTAAAATTTATTAAAAAGGTTTGATTACTTTTGCAAAAAATAAAATTCAAAATACAAAATTTGTGCGTACTAAAACTAAGAAAGAAAATAAAATAAATGTAGTGACTTTAGGATGTTCTAAAAACGTTTACGATAGTGAAGTTTTAATGGGACAACTGAAAGCAAATGATAAAAATGTAGTGCACGAAGATGAGAACGATGATGGAAACATTGTAGTTATCAATACTTGTGGTTTTATTGGTGATGCTAAAGAAGAATCTATCAATACAATTTTACATTATGTAAATAAAAAAGAATTAGGTGAAGTTGATAGAGTTTACGTATCTGGTTGTTTAAGTGAACGTTACAAGCCAGATTTGCAAAAAGAAATTCCAGATGTAGATGAGTATTTTGGAACACATGATTTACCAAATTTGCTAAAGGTTTTAGATGCTGATTATAAGCATGAGCTAGTAGGAGAGCGTTTAACCACAACACCTACACATTATGCATATTTAAAAATTGCCGAAGGCTGTGATCGTCCTTGTTCGTTTTGTGCCATCCCTTTAATGAGAGGAAAACACATTTCTACTCCTATAGAAGATTTAGTTGTTGAAGCTACTAAGTTGGCAAAAAAAGGAATTAAAGAACTAATTTTAATTGCGCAAGATTTAACATATTACGGATTAGATATTTATAAGAAACGTGCTTTGGCTGATTTATTAAAAGAATTAGTAAAAATTGATGGAATTGAATGGATTCGTTTGCATTATGCATTTCCAACAGGATTTCCATTAGACGTTTTAGAAGTCATTAAAAATGAAGAAAAAGTTTGTAATTATTTAGACATTCCTTTACAGCATATTAATGATGAGGTTTTAAAATCTATGCGTCGTGGTACTTCACATGAAAAAACAACCAATTTAATTAAGGAGTTTAGAAAATCTGTTCCAGATATGGCTATTAGAACCACTTTAATTGTTGGATATCCTGGTGAAACAGAAGCTGCTTTTCAAGAGCTAAAAGATTGGGTTCAAGAAATGAAGTTTGAAAGATTAGGTGCTTTTGCGTATTCGCACGAAGAAAATACACACGCAGCTACTTTAGTTGATGATGTTCCTGAAGATGTAAAACAACAGCGTGTGAATGATATTATGGAGATTCAAAGTCAAATATCTTTTGATTTGAATCAAGAGAAAGTAGGAAAAACATATAAAGTTCTAATTGATAGAAAAGACGGAAATGAGTTTGTTGGAAGAACTGAATTTGACTCTGCTGATGTGGATAATGAAGTGTTAATTGATGCTACTAAGCATTATGTGCAAGTTGGTAAATTTGCAAACATAAAAATTACTTCGGCTACAGAATTTGATTTATACGGAGAACCTACTTAAGACGAAATTATATTAAACAAAAAAAGCGAGCTAAATGCTCGCTTTTTTTATGAATGTCAATACCTAGTTTAAAAATACAGCATTGGCAAAGAATAATTTTCCGTTTTGCCAAAAACTTCTAAATAAAGGATTGTCTACCATATAAACAATTTTTCCTCTACCTTTTCTTTCAATTCCAAATAGTAACGAATTAGGAACGTTTTCTAAGGCGTATTCACCCGCATAACCAGAAATAGGTTTTGTGTTTTCAGGTAAATAAGCAATATTAGCTCCATTTTCTAATAAGTTGTAATTTTTAGCACCTAATTTTAATGAAAAATAGGTGTCAGTATATCCAAAAGCCAACGGGTGTGATTCATCAACATTACTTTTAAAAATACTTCCTGTAATAGCTTCTTTAATATATTCTGCTTCTCTTTTATTGTACGGAGTTAAATTTGGTGACTTTTCCTCTTCTTTATCCTCTTTAGATTTTGAAGTTAACGAAAATCCTTCTTTATCAGCAAAATTATTTGCTGCATTTCCAAGTGAAATTACAGTACCACCTTTGGTAACATACTCAGTTATTTTAGCAAGTTGTCCTTTAGAAGCTCTATAATCAATAGGTAAAATTAAAACGTCAAAATCACTTAAATTAATTCTGTTTAATCCAGCAGTGTTTAAAACATTAACAGGATACTTTAATTGTGTTTCAAAAAAGTGCCATATTTCACCAAAATTAAGTGAAGAAGTTCCTTCACCACCAATTAATGCAACCTTTTTAGCTTTAATTAAAGCAACATTAGATGAACCAAAATCTGAACCACTATTTACAAAACCAGTTGAAGCTGAGTTTAAAAGTTGGTTGTTTTTATTAGCAATTTCAACAATTGTTGTATCAAAATCTGTTAGGTGTGTATTTTCACCTCTCATTACAATTAGTGAACCTTTGCTGTATTTGTTACCAGCAACTTCAAAATCTACCTCACTAAATCTAACATTAAACTTATTTTTTAATAATTCCGCTAAAAAAGTTGCATCAGCAACTTCGTTCCATTTAGTAATGTAAGCATACGCATTTATATCACTCGTATTTGCAGTAAAATCTTCTAATTTATATGCTGTATTAGAACTTGGATTGGTTGTACTTGCAATACAGTTTATACCATAAGCATAAGGTAAACTCCACGCGGTAATATCATAAGTTAATGGGTTTTCTAAAGCGGCATTTTGTTCAAATAACACTTTAACCATAGTTCCTTTTGGTTGGTTCACAGGAATAACAATGTCATCTTCAGTAATCTTTACAGATTTAGATTCCATTGAATTGTAGTCAAACCCTTTTACTGTTGTATTATTAGCTGCGTAATAGTTAATTTCATGCGCATCTAAAAGAGCCAATAAACTTTTAATATTCTTAGAGTTATTTTTTAGAATATAGCTTTTCGTTTTATAGGTATCTTGAACTTTAAAGAACTTTTCATACTCATCAATTAATTTATCAGCATTTTTAATGGTAATTTCAATAGTAGATAAACCTGTAACAGTATGGTGTGTAAGTCTGTCAAGTAAGGTTAATTCTTGACCATTTTCAAGAGAAATCCCTAATCCGGCCATTCCGTGTCCGGCTTGTTCATAGGTCATACCAATGGCACCCATATATGTTGGGTAGGTATCTCCATAACTAGGGTATAATAAATCAAAACGCTCTTTAGAAAAATATCTCCAACCTTCTTTGTCAAAGTATTTTGCGTGATTTTTACCAATCTCCGTTTGAAAATCTCTTTGCCAATCTGTAATTACCTCGTGAAAAGGTTCAGCAGCCGGTGCAAAATAATAAGGACTTTCGTAACCTTGTTCATGGAAATCAACATGTATTTGTGGCATCCATTTATTGTATTGTGCCAAACGTTGTGCACTTTCAACTTGACTAATCCAAGCCCAATCTCTATTTAAATCAAATAAATAGTGGTTTGGTCTTCCTCCTGGCCAAGGTTCATGATGTTCATAAGCCACAGGATTTGGATTGTATGGTGTATTTTGATATTGATTGTACCAGTTAACATATCTATCTCTACCATCTGGGTTTAAACAAGGGTCAATTATAATTACAGCTGTTTTAAGCCATTCTTGTTTTTTAGTAATTAATTTGTACAATGTTAACATAGCGGCCTCAGAACTAGAAGCTTCGTTTCCGTGAACATTATAGCTTAACCAAATAATTGGCACACTGGTAGACGGAGTACCTTCAACTATTCCTGTTCTTTTTAAATTGTCAAGTCTAATTGCTTCAAGGTTTTTAATGTTTTCTTCTGAAGAAATATACGAAAGTAACAAAGGACGATTTTCATTTGTTTCACCATATTTTTTTAAATCAACAGATTTTGAAGAATCACTTACATAATTAAAGTAATTTACAACTTGATGATGTCTTGTAAAACGAGTTCCCAATTCATAGCCTAAAAATTCAGATGGAGATTTAATAGTTTGGGATTTTAGTGTAAGTGTTGTGCAAAGAATTGCAAATGTGAGGATGATAAATTTTTTCATGAATGATTTTTATTAAGCATCAAATATAATTAAACTTTAGATAAAAAAAATGAGTTTTATAAGCAAATTAATGGCAAATTCGTATTTTAGTTAAAATAATGTTAGATATTTTATTGTTATACGACAAACTATTTAAATTTATTATTTTTATAAAAATTAACACTCAAAGTAATGGATAGTAAGAATGAATCAGCATATGATTTTGAAAGTCATTGGAATGATACATATCGAAAAATACCTGTAAAAAGTTTAGGATGGTATGAGGAAAGTCCAACAGCTTCATTAGAGCTCATAGGTTCTTGTTATTTGCCAGATGATGCTTTAATTTTTAATGCAGGAGCAGGAGCAAGTACCTTAATTGAGTGTTTATTGAATGATGGGTTTTCTAATATTGTTGTAAATGACATTTCTGTTTCTGCATTACTTGAATTAAAAAATAATTTATCTACACACAACCATTCAAATGTCACTTTTATTGTTGATGATTTAACAAAACCAACGTCATTATTAGAGTTAAAAAATGTTGATCTTTGGCATGACCGTGCAGTTTTACATTTTTTTACCCAAGAAGAGCAACGATTGGCCTATTTTAAGTTGTTAAAAAAAGTTGTTAATGTAGAAGGTTTTGTAATTTTGGCAGAGTTTAATTTAGAAGGAGCCAAAAAATGTTGTGGCTTACCGGTTTATAATTATAATGCTGAAATGTTACAAAATTATTTAGGACCGAACTTTACTTTACTAAAATCGTTCAATTATACATATACACAACCCTCAGGAAATACAAGAGAATTTGTGTACACATTATTTAAAAGAATTGCATAAATATTTATGAAATTACATCATATTCCTTTTCAACAAACAGGCTATTTTTCAAAATTAATGAATGATTATCTTGATGAAAATCAAGAATTAGCAAGTTTTTATGGAAATTTTCCAAACATAGAAGGGTTTAAAAATCAAATAAATCTTAAAAATGAATTTAGTTTAAAAACTAGAAAAGTTTTAGTTGAATCTCTTAAAAATCAATATATCTCAACTGAGATTTCTGAGAAAACACAAATTAATATTGAACAATTAGAAGTAGAGAATACGTTTACAGTTATCACTGGCCACCAATTAAATATATTTACAGGACCGCTGTATTTTTTATACAAAATTGCTTCAACTATTAATTTAACAAAACAGTTAGCAGCGGAATTTCCAAATAAAAACTTTGTGCCCGTTTATTGGATGGCAACTGAAGATCACGATTTTGAAGAAATCAATTATTTTAATTTTAAAGGCAAAAAAATAGCTTGGGAAAGAGAGAGTAGTGGAGCTGTTGGGCGTTTAAAAACAACTGATTTTGATAAAGTTTTAGATGTTTTTAAAGAAGAATTAGGTAATTCAACTAATGAAAAGAAGTTAATAGAATTATTTAAGAATGCATATGTTGCACATGAAAATTTAACTGATGCAACACGTTATTTGGTGAATGAACTTTTTGGTGAATACGGTTTAGTTATTATTGATGGTGATGATATTGCTTTAAAAAAAGAATTTTCACCTATTGTAAAAAATGAATTGTTACAACATACATCTTTTAAAAAAGTAACAGAAACAAATGAACAGTTAAGTAAAAACTATAAAATTCAGGTGAATCCAAGAGCATTGAATTTGTTTTATTTGAAAGACAATTTGCGTGAACGTATTGTGTTTGAAAACAATCAATTCAAAATTAATAATACAACTATTTCATTTTCAGAAACCGAAATTTTAGGTGAATTACAAACTCATCCAGAAAGGTTTAGTCCAAATGTAATTATGCGTCCGCTGTACCAAGAAAGAATTTTACCTAACCTTTGTTATATTGGCGGAGGTGGAGAGATTGCTTATTGGTTTCAGTTAAAAGCCTATTTTGAAGCTGTTAAAACTCCTTTTCCAATTTTATTGTTACGTAACTCGGTATTGTTAGCTTCAAATAAACAATTATCAAAACTAAATAAATTGAATATAACTCTTTCTGAAGTGTTTTGTAAACAAGAAGAATTAATAACTAAAAAAGTTAAAGAACTTTCAGAAGTTTCAATTGATTTCACCCAACAAAACAATTTTTTACAAGAGCAATTTAAACATTTAAAAGAGGTTGCTGCTAAAACAGATGTTTCATTTATTGGGGCTGTAAATGCACAAGAGCAAAAACAATTAAATGGCTTAGCTTATTTAGAAAAACGGTTGTTAAAGGCTCAAAAACGTAAATTAAAAGATCAAGTAACACGTATTAAAATGTTGCAAGATCAACTATTTCCAAATCAAAGTTTGGAAGAGAGAACTCGCAATTTTTCAGAAGTTTATGCGAATTTGGGTAATACTTTAATTCCTATGTTATTAGATGCTTTAGATCCTTTAAAATTAGAATTTACAATTATTGAATATTAAATAGGCTTTAAATGAATTGTATTTTTTTTGTATTTGAATTCAATTTCAACAAGCTTATTTGTTTTAATTTTTGAAGCTTCTTCATCAGTTAATTCAAAATCTACAGGTGTAAAATAAATCCCAGAACGTTGTATTTGGTGTGATTCTATAGTCGTATTATCTGAAGTAAATGTGAGTGTTTCATTTTGAAAAATATATGAAATTGAACAACCAACTCTTCTAATATTAATTTCATCAATTCCAAATAATGTTGTTTTTAAATATGGGAAACCTCCTAATTCTTCAACATCAGCATATAAAACATGTGTAGCACATTCAGCAAATTTAGTACCTTCAGTATAATTAATTTGATTTAATAATTCTGAAGCGTCAACCGTTGGTTTTGGTTTAAATAATTTTGAAAGTGAAAATGCCATATATGTTTTGCTATATTTTAATTATGATATAATTGATTGTGAACTAAAGTAGTACCACAAGATTTACAGTTTGTTGCACTTCCTGATCCTCCAGGGCAACCATTTGAACAAGTGTAGTGGAACACTCCATTTGCATTTTGTGCAGGGCTTGGTGCATTTATTGGTGCTGGTACAATTGCTTTACTTGGATTTGTAGCGTTACTTTCAACTTTAATTGGACCTGCTTTTAGTAAATCATTAGCGTGATATGCTGTATTGTGAAGATACGGGTTATTACAAACTGGACAGTTTCCGGCAACATCGCCTCCGCTATTTTCACAATTATTTTCACAAATATAATGTTGTACTTTATTAGCTGTATTTTTAGAATTTACAGTTTTAGGTTTATCATTTTTACATGAAATTGTTAAAACGGCAATTAACAACAATGTGAATTTTAAAATTTTCATAAATAATAGTATTGATTTAATTTGTAAAAGCTCAAATATACTAAAATCTTCATTGAAGAATTAAAGGTTTTAAAATAAAAAAGTCCAAACTGTTAGGTTTGGACTTTTTTTTATTTTTAACTTATTTTTTATAAGTGAATTACTTCATCATAAGCCGCTGCTACAGCTTCCATTACAGCTTCACTCATAGTTGGGTGAGGGTGAATTGCTTTTAAAACTTCATGACCTGTAGTTTCTAATTTTCTACCTAAAACAGCTTCAGCAATCATATCAGTAACACCAGCTCCAATCATATGGCAACCTAACCATTCACCGTATTTAGCATCAAAAATTACTTTTACAAAACCATCAGGAGTTCCTGCAGCTTTTGCTTTACCTGATGCTGAGAATGGGAATTTTCCAACTTTTATTTCGTAACCAGCTTCAATTGCTTTGGCTTCAGTTAAACCAACACTTGCAATTTCTGGAGTTGCGTATGTACAACCAGGAACATTTCCGTAGTCAATTTTTTCAGTATGTAAACCTGCAATTTTTTCAACACAAGTAATTCCTTCAGCAGAAGCAACGTGTGCTAAAGCTTGCCCAGGAACAACATCACCAATTGCATAGTAACCAGGAATATTAGTTTGGTAAAAATCGTTTACTAAGATTTTATCTCGGTCAACCACAATACCAACATCTTCTAATCCAATGTTTTCAATGTTTGATTTAATTCCAACAGCAGATAATACAATATCAGCTTCTAAAATTTCTTCTCCTTTTTTAGTTTTTACAACTGCTTTTACACCTTTACCAGAAGTATCAACAGATTCTACAGAAGAATTTGTCATTACTTTAATTCCTGATTTTTTTAAGGCACGTTCAAATTGTTTTGAAATTTCAATGTCTTCTACAGGAACAACATTTGGCATAAATTCAACAATAGTTACATCAGTTCCCATTGAGTTGTAAAAATGTGCAAATTCAACCCCAATAGCACCAGAACCAACAACAATCATTTTTTTAGGTTGTTTTGGTAAAGTCATTGCTTGGCGGTAACCAATTACTTTTTTACCATCTTGTGGTAAATTTGGTAACTCACGTGAGCGAGCCCCAGTAGCAATAATAATATGATCTGCACTATATTCAGTTACTGTACCATCAGCAGCAGTAACATCTACTTTTTTACCAGTTTTTATTTTTCCAAAACCGTCAATAACGTCAATTTTGTTCTTTTTCATTAAGAATTGAACACCTTTGCTCATTCCTTCAGCAACACTTCTACTACGTTTAACTACGGCTTCAAAATCTTTATCAATAGCTTCGGCTTTTAAACCATATTCATCTACGTGTTTTAAGTAATCATAAACTTGAGCACTTTTTAACAATGCTTTTGTAGGGATACATCCCCAGTTTAAGCAAATTCCACCTAAATTTTCTTTTTCTATTACGGCAACTTTAAAACCAAGTTGCGATGCTCTAATAGCTGTAACATATCCTCCAGGACCACTACCAATAATTATAACGTCGTATTTCATTTCTTTTTATTTTTTATATTCAATGCTGAATTTCGCAGCAAATTTAATTATTTTTTAATGGAATTGATTTAAGAATTCGTTAATTCTTTAACTCCTTTTTTTATAATATCGTAATTTTTAGGCTGTAAGTTAGTAATTACATTCTGTTTGGAACACTAATTCCCAATAATTTAAATGCATCTTTTATAACTTTACTTACTTTTGAAGACAGTTGAGTTCTAAATATTTTTTCGTCTTCATTGGTGCAACCTAAAATTGGAACAGTTTGGTAAAATGAATTGTATTCTTTTACCAATTCATAGGTATAGTTTGCAATTAAAGCAGGACTATGGTTTTGTGCTGCGCTTTGAATTATTTCTGGAAATAGTTGCACTTGCTTAATTAATGAACGCTCTTTTTGGTGCAATTTTATAGTTGTAATTTCAGTTGTGTAATCAAAAGTAGCTTTTCTTAAAATAGATTGAATTCTAGCGTAAGTATATTGAATAAAAGGTCCCGTGTTTCCTGCAAAATCTACAGATTCTTCAGGGTCAAACAAAATTCTTTTTTTAGGATCTACTTTTAATATGTAATACTTTAGTGCGCCTAAACCAATCATTTTATACAGTTCTTCTTTTTCTTCAGTTGAATAATCTTCTAGTTTACCTAATTCTTGTGAAATAGTTCTTGCTGTATTTGTCATTTCTAACATCAAATCATCAGCATCAACAACTGTTCCTTCTCTTGATTTCATTTTACCACTTGGTAAATCTACCATTCCGTAAGAAAGGTGGTATAAATTTTCAGCCCAATCAAAACCTAATTTTTTAAGAATTAAAAATAATACTTTAAAATGGTAATCTTGCTCATTTCCAACGGTATAAACTAGTTCATCTAAATCAAAATCTTTAAAACGTTCTATTGCAGTTCCAATGTCTTGTGTCATATAAACAGCAGTTCCGTCTGCTCTCAATACAATTTTTTCATCTAAGCCTTCAGCACTTAAATCTATCCAAACCGATCCATCTTCTTTTTTAAAGAATACACCTTTTTCTAATCCTTCTGCTACAATATCTTTTCCTAATAAATAGGTGTTGCTTTCAAAATAATTTTTGTCAAAATCTACACCTAATTCGCTGTAAGTTTTATCAAAACCATCATAAACCCATTGGTTCATAGTTTTCCATAAAGCAACTACTTCTTCATCACCAGCTTCCCATTTTAGTAACATTGCTTGTGCCTCTAACAATAAAGGAGCTTGTTTTTTTGCTTCTTCTTCTGTTTTCCCTTGTTCAATTAATTGTGCAATTTCTTGCTTGTATTCTTGGTCAAACTTCACATAATAGTTTCCTACTAATTTATCACCTTTTAATCCTGTGCTTTCTGGCGTTTCACCGTTTCCAAAGCGTTGCCAAGCCAACATACTTTTACAAATATGAATTCCACGGTCGTTTATAATTTGCGTTTTGTATACTTTTTTTCCAGAAGCAGCAATAATTTCTGCTACAGAATAACCTAATAAGTTATTTCTAATGTGACCTAAATGTAATGGCTTGTTTGTGTTAGGAGAAGAGTATTCTACCATCACAGCTTTTTCATCTTCATTAGGAGAAACAATTCCAAATTTTTCTGTTTTTAGTATACTGTTGAAGCTAGAAATAAAGTATGAATCATCAATAACTAAATTTAAAAAACCTTTTACAACGTTAAAATTAGCTACTTCAGCAACATTTTCTTTTAAATATTCACCAATTTTTGTCCCAATTTCTACCGGATTTCCTTTTACATAACGTAAAAAAGCAAAAACTACAATTGTAATGTCACCTTCAAAATCTTTTCTAGTGGCTTGAAATTCAACTGAATCAATGTTTGTGTTGTATATTTCTTGGAAGCCTTTTATTACAGCTAGTTCTAAATTTTGTTGCATAATTTTAATTAAATAATTCGAAGTGCAAAAGTACACATTTTTTAAAAGTTTAAATTGTATTTTTGCTTAAAATTAAAGGGATGGACGCGTTTTTAAAAGAGTTACCAAAATTATCAAAAGAAAAATATAATGAAACAAAAAAGTATTTTTCTAAATTAAAGAAAAGAACACCTAAAAATTTAGATGTTGTAATGCAAGATTTACACGCTAAAGAGTTTGAAAAAACAGATTGCTTAACGTGTGGAAATTGCTGTAAAACCACGAGTCCTATTTTTACAAATAAAGATATTGAGCGCATTTCAAAATCTATGAAAATGAAAGTTGTACAATTTATTGAGCAATTTTTAGAAAGAGATGCTGATGATTTTTATGTATTAAAAACTGCTCCTTGTACATTTTTTGATGAAACTGATAATACTTGTTTTATTTATGATGTACGTCCAAAAGCTTGTAGTGAATACCCACATACTGATAGACGAAAATTTATTCAATTAACTGATTTAACTTTAAAAAATACAGAAATTTGTCCTGCTGTATACAATATTGTTGAAGAATTAAAGAAAAAATTAGCAAAAGAATAGCTGTTTTATTATTTTTGATTAAAAAATAATATGAAAAAAATTCTTTGCCTTCTACTTATTGTTGGTAGTTTTTCAACTTCCTTAAAAGCATCAACCAATTGGTTAACCTCTTTTGATGATGCCAAAAAAATGTCTCAAGCACTTAACAAACCAATTTTAGTCGATTTTTGGGCGTTTTGGTGTGGTCCTTGTAAAGAAATGGATCAAAATGTTTGGAGTAAAGAAGATATTAAATCTCTTATGGATAATTTTGTTCCTGTTAAAATTGATATTGATGCAAATGTTGGTTTGGCTAGAACTTATAATGTACGGGCAATTCCACATATTTTAATTTTAGACGGTTGGGGAAATATTTTATACACTTCTGTAGGGTATAAGGATAAAAAAGAAATTACAGCTTTGCTTGAAAGTTTTTCAGTTAATATGGCTGCTGTGCATCAAGGTTTGGCAATTTTAGAAAAAGATAAAGAAAATGCCTACTCAAATGTTAGAGTTGCACAAAAATTTCAAGATGGTGCTTTTATTTTAAAAGGCGAATCAAAAAAGGCATTTTTGAGAAGCAGTAATTCTTATTTTAAAGAAGGTTTAAAATTTGTGCCAAAAGATAAGCCAGCGTTAAAAGAAAAGGTAGAATTGTTCATGGCTTTAAACAAAGCTTATGGTGGTTCGTGTAAAAGTGTTTTAAAAGGTTTACACAAAGCGTTGCCAAAAATAGATGCATCAAATAAATCGTTGTATTATTATATTGAATTTTATTGTTATCATACTCAAAAGGACGAAACTAAAGCAACCGAAAGTTATTCAAAATTGGCCGAATTGAATTCTAATACTTACTTAAAAAAAGCAAATTATTTAATAAAAAAGAGTGAATAGTTTAGTTATAAATCAAGTATTTGTTTCTAATCTTTTTGAATTCTTCAATTTCAGGTTGCCAAGAATTTTTAATTTCTTTTGCTGAAATTCCATCTTTTAATTGCTGTTCTAAAATTGTGTTTCCAGCATGAATGGTAAAAGTACTACCAAAGAATTTTTCGGTTTTTGGCGTTTTTGTATACGCATCAATTAGCCATTCTATATGTATTGAATTTAATTTTTGCACATCTTTTAAGTCAACTCCATAGCATATTTTGGTAGAATGTTTTGGGTATTTTGAACCAAAATTGGGTTTAGGCGTATATGAAAAATCACTTTTTGGAAAAAATGGAGCGCCATATTGTTGAAATTGAAATTCTGTACCTCGTCCGGCATTTATAGTTGTTCCTTCAAAAAAGCCTAAACTTGGGTACAAATTAATGGCTTTGTCATTTGGTAAATTTGGTGAAGGGCGAATTGCTAAATGATATGTACTTTGGTGTGTATAATTTTTTAAAGGAATAACGGTTAACTCACATTTTATGTTGTTTTTAAGCCAATTTTCACCATTTATCATTGTTGCATATTCACCAATTGTCATTCCGTAAACTAACGGAACAGGATGCATACCAACAAAACTTTTATGTTCTATTTGTAGTGTGGGTCCGTCAATATAATGTCCGTTTGGATTAGGTCTATCTAAAACTATTACAGGAATATTATTTTCAGCACAAGCTTCCATTACGCAGTGTAAGGTAGAAATATAGGTGTAAAAACGAACACCAACATCTTGAATGTCAAATACAACAATATCAATATTTTTTAGCTGTTCGGAAGTTGGCTTTTTGTTTTTTCCATATAATGAAACAATTGGCAATCCTGTTTTTACATCAACTCCATCAGCAACTTTTTCACTCGCGTCAGCTTTTCCTCGAAATCCGTGCTCAGGAGAAAAAACTTTTTTTATTGAAATATTTAATTGTAATAAAGAGTCAATTATGTGTGTGTAAGAATTAGCTTCTTTGTAAATAACTGAAGTTTGATTGGCTACAATAGCAATATTTTTGTTTTTTAAAAGCGAAACATATTCTTGAGTTTGTTGCGCTGCAGATTCTATTTTTAATGAAGTTGTTATTGGTTTTTGTTGTACTAGTTTCTCTAATTTTGAAGTTTTGTTTTGACCACAAGAAATGAAGCTTAAAAACAATGTTAAAACCAAGAAGAAATATGTATTTTTGAAAAATTCAGAAATCATTTATAAATTGAATTACGAGTTATTTATTGCCAAGCGCATTATTGCTGCAAAACAGCATAAAAGTAGTATATCATCTCCAATAATAAAAATTGCAATTATTGCTATTTCATTGGGGATTGTTATTATGATGATTGCTATTGCAACCGGAATTGGCTTACAACAAAAAATTCGTGAAAAGCTATCAGGATTTAACGGTCATATCCAAATTACAAATTTTGATAATAATTATTCTGAAATTACCTTAGAACCGGTTTCAAAAAATCAAGAGTTTTATCCTGAATTTAAATCTGTAGAAAACATTGATAATGTACAGGTTTTTGCTACTAAAGCAGGAATTATTAGAACTGAAACAGATTTTGAAGGTATTATTTTTAAAGGAGTTTCAGAAGATTATAATTGGGATTTCTTTAAAGAATATTTGGTACAAGGTGAGTTGCCTAATTTTTCAGAGGATGTTTCTACAGATGTTTTAATTTCACAAGAAATTTCAAATCGTTTACAAATAAATTTAGGCGACTCTTTTAATGTGTTTTTTGTGAAAGAAGATCCTTCAAAGGCTCCTTGGCTTAGAGTTGTAAAAGCAGTTGGTATTTACAATACAGGTTTTCAGGATTTTGATGAGAATTTTGTAATAGCTGATATTCGGCATATTCAAAAAATGAACCGTTGGAGTGTGCAAGAGGTTGGTGGTTTTGAAGTGTTAATTTCAAATTTTGATGAAATAGAATTGAAAAGTAGTGAAGTTTATACTGAAACCGGATCTACGTTAAATGCGCAAAGTGTTATTGAAAAATATCCAGCTATTTTTGAATGGATTAATTTATTTGATAACAATATTTATTTAATAATTGCCATTATGGTATTGGTTGCAGGTATTAATATGATAACTGCTTTATTGGTGCTAATTTTAGAGCGTACCCAAATGATTGGTATTTTAAAAGCTATGGGGGCAAGTAATGTTAGTATTAGAAAAGTATTTTTATACAATGCTGGTTACCTAATTATTAGAGGTTTATTTTGGGGTAATTTAATTGGTTTATTGGTTTTATTAATACAAAAATATACAGGTATTATAACATTAGATCCTGAAACTTATTACGTAACAAATGTTCCTGTATATTTAAATTTTAACTATATAATTTTACTAAACATTGGTACTTTAGTACTTTGTTTAGTAATGCTTATTTTACCATCAATAGTTATTTCAAAAATAAATCCTGTAAAATCTATAAAGTTTGAATAGGTTTGTTAAAATTCACTAGTAAAGTGTAATTTAACACTAGGATATTTGCTTTGCGTCATTTGAATGGTAAAAGCAGAATCTGCTAAAAACACCAATTGTCCTTGCTTATCCTTTGCTAAAAAGCGTTGTTTTACTCGTTTAAACTCTTTAAACTCTTCATTTTTAGGATCTTCAGGTTGTACCCAACACGCTTTATGAACAGGTAAATTTTCGTAGCTACATTTAGCACCATATTCGTGTTCTAAACGGTACTGAATAACTTCGTATTGTAAAGCACCAACTGTACCAACAACTTTTCTACCATTTAAATCTAGAGTAAATAATTGTGCAACACCTTCATCCATTAATTGGTCTAATCCTTTGTATAATTGTTTTGATTTTAAAGGATCAGCATTGTTTACATAACGGAAATGTTCTGGAGAAAAACTAGGAATTCCTTTAAAGTTTAAATTTTCTCCTTGTGTAAGTGTATCACCAATTTTAAAGTTTCCAGTATCTTGGATTCCAACAATATCTCCGGGGAATGATTCGTCTACAATTTCTTTCTTTTCTGCAAAAAAGGCATTTGGACTAGAGAACTTCATTTTTTTATTTAAACGAACGTGTAAGTATGGTGCATTTCGTTTAAATGTTCCTGAAACAATTTTTATAAATGCCAAACGGTTTCTGTGATTAGGATCCATATTTGCATGGATTTTAAATACAAACCCAGTTAAATTTTCTTCTTTAGAATCTACTAAACGTTCTTCTGAATTTTTTGGCTGTGGAGAAGGAGCAATTTCAATAAAGCAATCTAATAATTCTTTAACACCAAAGTTATTTAATGCCGATCCAAAAAATACAGGTTGTAAATCTCCTGCTAAATATTCTTCTTTATTAAATGCAGGATACACTTCTTCTACCAATTCAATTTCTTCTCTTAAAGTATCTGCAGCAGTTTCACCAATAATTTCATCTAATTCAGGAACTGAAATATCATTAAATTCAACACCTTCAGAAATGGTTTGCTTATTATCTCCTGAAAAAACATTTAATTTTTTTCCGTAGATATTATAAATTCCTTTAAAATCGTAACCCATTCCAATTGGGAAACTTAAAGGAGTAACACGTAATCCAAGTTTTTGTTCAACTTCATCTAGTAAATCAAATGCATCTTTACCTTCGCGATCTAATTTATTGATAAATACAATCATCGGGATTTTACGCATTCTACAAACTTCAACTAACTTTTCTGTTTGTTCCTCAACACCTTTTGCAACGTCAATTACAACAATTACGCTATCTACAGCAGTAAGGGTTCTAAAGGTGTCTTCAGCAAAATCTTTATGCCCTGGAGTATCAAGAATATTAATTTTTTTGTCTTTATAAATAAAAGCCAAAACAGATGTAGCAACAGAAATACCACGCTGGCGTTCTATTTCCATAAAATCGGAAGTAGCACCTTTTTTAATTTTGTTATTTTTTACAGCACCCGCTTCTTGAATAGCACCACCAAAAAGTAATAATTTTTCGGTTAAGGTTGTTTTACCTGCATCAGGGTGTGAAATAATACCAAAAGTACGTCTACGTTGTATTTCGTCTAAAAAACTCATCTGTCAAATTTTGAGGTGCAAATATAGGTTTATTAGTTTAAAACTAATAAAGTTTGGAAGTTGAAAATTAAATTTAAAAAAGCTTTAAATTAAAAATATTTTCAATTTAAAGCTTTAGAATTTATGAGCTGAAAAATATTTTTAGACTAAAAAATATAGTTACCTGTAATACGCAACATATTTCCATCCATTCCATACTTATTATGAGCTACAGAACCTCCATAAGTAAATTTAAAATTTAATTTTGTTGAAAGATATACACCTAAAGTACCTCCAAGTTGAAAAGTACTAAGTCTCTCATTAAAATTAGCATTATCAATAGCTGTTGCTCCACCCGTAACGTAATAGCTGTCAAGTGAAACCCATAGCATTTGATTAATTGCTTGTGTTATATGGCTTTCTAGATTAAATGTTGGTTTTCGTTTTAATGTATCACCATCAGTAATATCATTGTTATTTGTATAAAATGAAACACTAGGTAATACTTCAAAAGATGTTACTTTTGATGTACCCCAGTTCAAAAATTTAATCATTGGAGCACCTAATTTTAATTCCCATCGGTTAGTTCCTATGTTAATAGCTTTTTCGGCATCATATTGCCCTATTGGAGCTCTAAAAGCTAGTTGTAAGTCTAAAATAAAATCGTATTTGGTTTTCATATATTCCTCAACATTAACAGCCGGTGCTCCTACAAGATTTAAAATACCCATTCCATAAAAATCTGCTAATCCAGAAGCTTTTCCTTGAAAATCATTATATCCACCTTCAGTATTTCCACCTGAGAAAAAACCAATAACGGCAGCAGTTCTACCTTTTAATTCAAAAGATTGAGTTAACATGATTCCATAAAGGTTTGTGTTAAAATCAGCATCAGCATTAATATAATTATTAGCTAATAATACTTGGTTAGAATTAATGTTAAAATATAAAGGCGTTGCAATTGTTGTTGCTTTAGGAACGGGCCAATATGCTCTAGATCCATCTGCTTGGGCAAATAATTGACTATTTGTACTAAAAATTAAAAGTACTAATAAGATAAAAGGAACAATTTTAGTGATTTTTAAGTTTTTCATAATTTTGGAATTTATGCTAAAATAAAAAATAAAGTTACTTAATTATAGAAAAAATACATAAACAATAATACTGTTAAACTATTCAACAATATTATTTTGTAAGTTTGTTACAATTCCAAAAAAAAAATGAAAGAAGAACAAGTAATACTAGTAAACGAAAACGATGAGCAAATTGGTTTAATGCCAAAAATGGAGGCGCACGAAAAAGCGGTGCTGCATAGAGCATTTTCAGTTTTTGTTTTTAATGATAAAAATGAACTAATGTTGCAACAACGTGCAGCAGAAAAATACCATTCTCCTTTGTTATGGGCAAATACGTGTTGTAGTCATCAACGCGATGGTGAAGCTAATTTAGCAGCAGGTAAAAGGCGTTTACAAGAAGAAATGGGTTTTGTTTGTGAGTTAGAAGAAAAAACATCATTTATTTATAAAGCACCGTTTGACAATGGTTTAACAGAACACGAATTAGATCATATTATGGTTGGTTTTTATAATGAAGATCCGGTTATAAATAAAGATGAAGTTGAAAGTTTTAAATGGATGAGTTTAGATGCTGTAAAAAAGGATATTGAAAAACAACCTGAAATTTACACAGCTTGGTTCAAAATTATTTTTGATAAATATTACGAATTTATAAACAAGTAATTGCAATGAAAGTAACTGTGAATAGAAAAGCACATTTTAATGCTGCGCATAGATTATATAATGCTGATTGGACTGATGCACGCAATGCAACTGTTTTTGGTAAGTGTGCAAATCCTAATTATCACGGGCACAATTATGATTTAATTGTAGCTGTTAAAGGTGAAATAAATCCTGAAACTGGCTTTGTAATGGATATGAAAATTTTAAAACAATTGATTGAAGTTGAAATTGAAGAAAAATTTGATCATAAAAATTTAAATGAAGAAGTTGAAGAGTTTAAAGATTTAAACCCAACTGCTGAAAATATTTCAGTTGTTATATGGAATAAACTACGCGCTAAAATTGATGAAAAGTTAGAATTGTCAATTACGCTATATGAAACACCTAGAAATTTTGTTACCTACACTGGTGAATAAAAAAACCTGCTAATTTATTAGCAGGTTTTTTTTATCTTATTTTTTTGGTATTTTACAAGTATTCAGCCCAAAAATTGAGTAAAGAGGGCAAATGCTAATTACACTTGTTAATAAAAATATTCCTCCGGCTACTAAAGCAATTACACCAATTGTTCCAGAAATAATACCTGTAAAATATAAAACTGAAATAATTATAGCTACCACTATTCTTATAAGTTTATCTGTAGTTCCCATGTTTTTGTTCATATCAAAAAGTTTTTAAGTTAATAATATTGCAAATATATGAGTCGTAAAAGAGTTGTGCAGTGACTATAGTCACCACTAGTCAATTATTTCAATATGATTGCTTTGCTGTTTTACTTTATTTTCAGCTTCTAACTTTTTTACAATTCGGCTAATTACTTCACGTGCAGTTCCAAGTTCATTAGCGATTTGACGATGAGAAATTTTTAAAGGATTTTTTTGAGTCATTTTTCTTTTCTCTACCAAATAATTGTAAACACGCACATCTAACTTATCAAATAATAAATGGTTGATGGTTTTTAGCAATTCAGTATAGCGAACATTGTATTGACTGTAAAATAATTGATTGAATGCCGGGTAACTTTTTAACCAATTAGGAATTAAATTGGCTGGTAATAACAATACTTTTGTAGCTTCTTCAGTAACGGCAAAAATTTCACTTGGTGTGTTTTTCAAACTTGCAGAAAAAGACATTACACAACTTTCCGAAGGTTTTATATAATAGAGTAGTAGTTCTTTATCTTCATATCTCGAAAAAACTTTAATAAGTCCTTCTAAAACAATTGGAATTACTTTAATAAACTGACCTTCTCTAACTAACTCGGTGTTTTTTTCAATAGAAACTATGGTAGAAGTGTTTTCAATTTCAGTTAGTAAATTGGGACTTAAAAAAGATAATTTTTTACGAATTACTTCTAAACTCATAATTACTACTCCTTTTTCTGTTTGTTCAATTCGTCTTGTAATTGGCGTCTTACTTTTTGTTCACGTTCTAAAGCTTTTTTTCTATGAGCTTCAAATTCTTCATCAAGCTCTTTTAAATCTAATTTAGCTTGTTTTGTTATGCTATTACTTTGTTTAAACTTTGAAATAAATAGTAACAGTAGTAATGCTAAAACTACAATTATAGAAAACATAATAGTTTTAAAAGTTCCTTTATTAATTTGCATTCCAAATAAAGAAATACTTTGAATTTCATTATTTAAGTTGTTAATAGAAACTTCTGAAGTATGAATAGCCAATTTAAGACTGTCTACAGATTTTTTTTGTGCACTTATTAATTTATTAGCACTGCTTATTTCTGTTTTAGATTTTGAAATAGAATCTGTAACATTTGATTTTAATTTTAGTAACCACGTTTTTTTAACAACTTTATATTCTTGATATTTATTAGAGTTTTTAATTAAATTATCAAATTGGTTATCTACAGAACCTGTATCTGTAAATTTTTTAACGGTTTGACCAAATGTTAATGAAACAGTTAATAGAAGCGTAACTAATAATATATTTTTAATTTTCATGTGTAGCGGGGTTATTTTATGTTTAGGTGTTTAACGTTGATTGCTTTTAGTTATTGTACAAAATAGTATGGGTTTATTTAAATCTATCGTCTGATTTAAAATTAGTTTTATCTAAATTTGTTTTGTTTGCCAGCCAACCTTTTTTTGTGTTAAATCGGTTATCAAAATCTTCAAAAAATGGTTTAATATCTAATAAAGGAGAATCGTTAATCATATCAACATGTAATACATGAATTTTATTATCAATTACACGTTCAATTTCAACTATAGAAAACCCTAATTTATTTGGTCTTTGAGGTGATCTAGTAGCAAAAATACCTTTAGATTCAGTATCCATAAACGGAACAACTTCAAGTTTTGGTTCATTAATTAAATGCAGGTGGTAAATTAAAATAATATGTGAAAAACCATCTATATTTTTTAATCCAGCCGTATAATTGCTATTTAATTCAATAGTTCCTTTAATATTTTTTGCACCCGTTGGTTGAATTGGCATATTCTCTGGTGTTAACCAAGGAGTTTTAATTTTTCCTATAATATCTAAATGAATACTTGTGTTGTTCATACCATTTTCTTTAAAACGCTAAATTACATAAATCAGTTATTTTATTTGATATATTAAAATATAAAAACGCAAATAAATTATACTTGTTCATAACTAGTTAATAAATACTAAACAGTCTTTTATTGTGATGTTTCTTTAAATTATAAATTTGAATAGAAATAGGTTCTACGCTAAATATAAATTTAGTTAGATTAAAAGGGAATTAAGTGAAAAACTTAAACTGTTCCCGCAGCTGTAAGCTCATTTTTTGTTTTACAAACTTTTGCCACTATCAACATTTATTAGATGGGAAGGCGTAAAACTAGAGTAAGTCAGAAGACCTGCCTTTTTTAGATATAACAATACTTTCGGGAAAAAAGTTAAGGGTATATTTCTTTAAGAAATTACATGTAATTAATTAAAAAAGTTTGCTGGTTTTTACCATCATTAATTTGTGTTATTCATATGTTATTATGAATTATTCAGAAATAGAAATTGTTTTGCAAGAAGTACCAGGAGAAATAAGTATTTGTTTTTCCATAACTGGTTGTGGTGTTCAATGTAAAGGCTGCCATTCTTCATTTTTATGGAATAAACATAATGGTACAAAATTAACTGAAGAAGTGTACAAAAGCATTTTAACAAAATACAATGGTTTTGCAAGCTGTGTGTTGTTTATGGGAGGTGAATGGTGTTTAAATGAGTTAACAAACTATTTTAAAATAGCCAAAAATTTAGGTTTTAAAACGTGTTTATATACTGGTGAAACAGAAATTCCTAAAAAATTAAAAGTAGAATTAACGTATTTAAAAACAGGTCCTTGGGTTGAAAGTCTTGGAGGCTTAAATTCTAAAAAAACCAATCAAAAATTTATAGAAGTACAAACCAATCAAATATTGAATCATTTATTTTTAAAAAACTAAACTATGTTAAGATTATCAGAAGAACAAATTACCAAAAAAATTAATTTTATTGAAAACTATATTACATCAAACAATGCCGCAGATGGGTCTGTAATGGATGCTAATGCCAATGTTTCTTCAAAAAATATAGCAACTATGGAGGCTGAATTAAATAAAGATATTAATATTCAGGTAAATAGAAAGTTGGTTAAAAACAAAATAAATGAATTATTTGGCGCCGAGTTGGCGGAAGAATATATTAGACAATTAGAAGCTCATGAAATTTATGTACATGATGAAACTTCATTAAAACCTTATTGCGTATCAATAAGTATGTATCCTTTTTTGTTTGATGGTTTAACAAAATTAGGTGGAGAAAGTAGAGCGCCTCAGCATTTAGAAAGCTTTTGTGGAGAGTTTGTTAATTTAGTGTTTGCCGTGAGTTCGCAATTTGCAGGTGCGTTAGCAACAGTTGAGTTTTTGCTATATTTTGATTATTTCGCACGAAAAGATTACGGCGATAATTATTTAGAAACCAATAAAAAAATTGTTGCAAATCATTTACAGCATGCAGTTTATGCAATTAATCAACCAGCGGCAGCGCGCGGATATCAATCGGTTTTTTGGAATGTTTCTTTATATGATGAATTTTATTTTAACAGTATGTTTGGTGACTTTGTTTTTCCTGATTTGACAAAACCAAATTGGGAAAGCTTAAAAACATTTCAACAATTTTTCATGAAATGGTTCAATGCAGAAAGAGAAAAAGCTGTGTTAACATTTCCTGTTGTTACGGCTGCCATGTTGGTGAAAGATGGAAAACCAAGAGATACTAATTTTGCAAATATGTGTGCCGAAGAATTGAGCGAAGGCAATTCTTTTTTTATATACCAATCTAAAAGTGCTGATAGTTTAGCTTCTTGTTGTAGGCTAAGAAACGAAATTAGTGACAATACATTTAGTTATTCATTAGGAGCTGGTGGTGTGGCAACAGGCTCAATTAATGTAATTACATTAAATATGAACCGACTTGTACAGCAGGGGAAAGATTTAAAAACTGAAATTACTAAAATTCAAAAATATCAAGTTGCGTATCGTAAATTAATTGAGCAATATGAAAATGCTGGTATGTTACCTGTGTATAAGGCTGGTTTTATTGCATTAGATAAACAATTTTTAACAATTGGAATTAATGGAATGGTGGAAGCTGCTGAAAGTCAGGGAATAAAAGTTGAAAATAGCAAAGCATATAAAACGTTTGTTACCAATTATTTGAAGGTTATTTATAATGCAAATAAAGAAGCAAAAAAAGAGTATGGTTATATGTTTAATACAGAGTTTGTTCCTGCAGAAAATTTAGGTGTAAAAAATGCAAAATGGGATAGTGAAGACGGATTTATTGTACCTAGAGATTGTTACAATTCTTATTTTTATGCAGTTGAAGACGATTCAATAAATAGTTTAGATAAAATAATGTTGCACGGTGAGGAAGTTATACAATATTTAGATGGAGGTTCTGCCTTGCATTTAAATCTGGCCGAAGCTCCAAATAAAGAAGGTTTTTTAAAGTTAATAGATGCGGCAGCATTGGCAGGTTGTAATTATTTCTGTTTTAATATTAAAGTAACTATTTGCAATGGTTGTAATCATATTGATAAAAAAACCTTACAAAAATGCAGCAAATGTGGATCTACAAATGTTGATTATGGTACAAGAGTAATTGGGTATTTAAAAAGAGTTTCTAATTTTAGTTCATCCCGTCAAAAAGAGCATAACCAACGTTTTTACCATATTGAAGGTCAAAAAAAATCAAAAAATGGCATTCAAGAAAAAAGAATAGAAAAACTACAACATCATTTTCAAGAGCAAAAAAATGAAAAATTTGTTTAAAAATTAGTAGGCTGTTAATTTAAAAGTACAGCCTACTAATAAATTTAATTATGATGCTTTTTTAATGGTTTCTTTTAATTGAAATTTAAAAACAGCTTTACAAATAACAGGTGTAAGTTTAGCATCTTTTCTTAGAACAACAATCGCAATTTGAAGCTCTGATTGATTTAATTTTTTGATGTTTGATTGAATAAGCAATTTATCGTTTAAAAATGCATTTTCTAAAATCTCTAATTGATATAACTTAGGATTAAGAGTTGTAATATCAGGATTTTTTAAAATAATAGCAGTTACAAAACGTTCCATTTTTTTGTAGAGTACATTTGGAAGTAAAGCTTTGCTATTATTTATATCATTTTTAGATACTGTGAAGTTTTTTTCTGGGTTTGTGGTTGTGAATTGTATAGTTTTCATAATTTTTTTAATTTAAGTGTTTATTCTCAAGGGTATGGGTATGCTAGTATTTGTACTGTTTAATGTGGCTAAACGTTTGTATAATTTACAAATGGATTGGTAGACTTGTTGTGATAGCATAAAATGTTTCATAATTGTTTTGTTTAAAAATTAATATTAAAAATTGATATAAAAAAAAGGTGCTTTTTGTTTAAAAAGCACCTTTTATATTTGTTATAATTATTAGTTTATTTCCTAAAATTATTGAAAGTGCTTTTTTTAGCATATACATATTGTTGTTTAAAATTACGCATAGCATAAAGTGTACAAATGGACTGAATGGCCAATTTGACTTGATTTATAGCTGTATGTGTAATAAATACTTTCATAATTTGGTATAAAAATAATAATATTATTTAGAAAATGCATGTTTTTTAATATTTTTTTATGTGATATGCTTGTTTTGTTAAATTAATCATAAAATAAGTGATATTGTATTTTGAAATATTAACAAATTGATAAGTTGAAAAGAAAAAAATAAAACAATTAATAGGTCAATTTCTTGTACCTTTGCACTTATTATAAAATCAATAAATTATGGCAAGTATAAAAAACTTAAAGAAAGATATTAATTACGTATTAGGAGACATTATTGAAGAGTGTTATGCTTGGGAATTATTGAACCCAAAAGCTGATACTGCAGCGTGTGAAAAAATTATTGATGATGCTATTGAAGGTTTTGATACATTAATAGATATGATACATTTGAAAAATGTTGAAAACAAAAAAGCACATTTCAAAAACATTGAAGCTTCACTTGAAGCTAAAGCGGTTGAACTAATTTCAAGAGTTAATAAGTTATAATAGAATTTTTTGTGTACGAATGTTAAAGTTATGTTTTTTTTGTATCTTTAAAACACTAAAAACCCTATGAATTACGTTCATATTATATAACAAAAAGTTTATACCCTATGGCAAGAGAAATGTTTGAGTATACTAAAACAGTCCTCAAGAAAGTTAGTTTTAATACTGAATTATTTACAAAAGAATTAGAGAAAGCAGTTAATAGGTTATTACCATTTGAAATTAAAGAATTATACATTTGGTTACAAGAGTTCACGTATAACAAACCTGAACTTTATCCATGTTTAGCAGTAATATCTAATAAAAAATAAAAAAAAGGAGCTTTAAGCTCCTTTTTTTTGTAGTATAGGACTAATTATTTTAACATCATTAAATGCAATTATACCACGTACAATACTATCAATAGTATTTTTCAAAGTTTCTATTAAATGTATTTTTAATTGAGATTTATGGTAAATAATACTTACTTCTCTTGCAGGAACAGGTTCTTGAAATTGACGTATGTACATATTATCTTTTTCATTTATATCTAAGGTTTGTAAAAAAGGAAGTAATGTCATTCCTAAACCTTCTTTTGATAATTTTATTAAGGTATCAAAACTTCCGCTATGTAATTGAAAGTGTTGATTTGTTCTTCCAACGGTTGTGCATAAATTAATAACACTTTCTTTAAAACAATGCCCATCTTCTAATAATAAAATGTCTTCAATATTTAAATCATTAACATTTATATTTTTGTTTTCAAATAAACGATGCTCTTTAGGTACAAAACCTACAAAAGGCTCATAATACAATACTCTTTCTTTAATCGATTCATTTTCTAAAGGAGTTGCAGCAATGGCAACATCAATATGACCGTCAGATAATTTTTTAATACAATCTTCAGTGGTTAATTCTTCAATTTTTAAATTTACCTTAGGGTATTTTTTAATGAATGTTTTTAAAAATAACGGTAATAATGTTGGCATAATGGTAGGAATTATACCTAATTTAAAATCGCCGCCAATAAATCCTTTTTGTTGTTCAACAATGTCAGTTATTCTATTGCTTTCATCAACAATAATTTTGGCTTGTTCAATAATTTTTGAACCAATTTCAGTTAACTGAATAGGTTTTTTATTCCTATTAAAAATTTTGGTATCCAATTCATCTTCTAATTTTTGAATTTGCATACTTAATGTGGGCTGTGTAACAAAACAATGTTCTGATGCAGTGGTGAAATTTCTATATTCTGCAACAGCTAAAACATATTTCAATTGTGTGATAGTCATAACTATAAATTTTACCGATAAAGATATTAAAACTATCAATTACAATTATAATTATTTACTCTTTTTTTTAAGGAAATTTGTATTAGAAATAAAAACAAAATTATATACATAAAATTATAACATTATGAGTACTACAATAATAGGATTAAACACAAAACAAGCAGAAAATTTATCAGTTAGTTTAAATGAATTATTATCAAATTTTCAAGTTTATTACCAGAATTTGAGAGGTTTACATTGGAATATTAAAGGGAAATCTTTTTTTGAATTACATGTGAAGTTTGAAGAGTTTTATACAGATTCTCAAGAAAAAATTGATTTAATAGCAGAGCGTATTTTAACTTTAGGAGGTACACCTTTGCATACTTTTTCAGATTATAGCGAACTTGCAAAAGTTCCTGTAGGGAAAAATGTGACAAATGATGTTGAAGGAGTTACTTTAGTTGTAAATTCTTTGTCTGAATTATTAAAAATTGAACGTTCAATTTTAGAAGAATCTGATGATGCAAATGATGAAGGAACAAATTCTATGATGAGCGATTTTATTGCTGAACAAGAAAAAACTATTTGGATGTTAAATGCTTGGTTATCTTAAAAAGAGCATTAATTCTAATTTAGAATAGCAAAAAAAAAGCCACTTTTAAAAGTGGCTTTTTTTTTATCCTTTTATATTTTTTTGTTTGAATTTATCGAATTGGGTTTCTGTTGATTTTGGCCAACTGTTATTGCTGGTATCAACATCAGCAGTTTCTTCGTCAGGATCAATAGTTATTTTAGTAATAATTTTACTTGAAGGCACCACTTTTGTAACTTGGCTATCATTTTTTCTCCAAATTTGAGCAGGATATTGCTTTCTTTCTTTTGTTCCATCTTCATATTCAAACTCCACAATAATTGGCATAACTAATTCTCCTGGTTTTTCAAAAACTACTTCGTAAAAGTATTTTGGAACTGTTAAATCAGCTTTTTCTTCCGAAGAAAAATTAGTATCAATATATGAACTTAGTACCGAATAATCTTCAGGTTTTTTTGCTTTTAAATCTTCTGTAAATTCGTTACTATCTTCTGAAACTAAATACAGTGATGGAGGTAATTGATCAACAGTAATACCGTATCTTTTTGCCATATTTTGAGCACGTTCTGTTGGTTTATCTGTTACGTAGTATTTTTTAACTTCTTTTATTCCAATGTCATTTGTTCCGGTAGTGTAAAACCATCCTCTCCAAAACCAATCTAAATCCATTGCTGAAGCATCTTCCATAGTTCTAAAAAAGTCGGCAGGAGTAGGGTGTTTAAACATCCAACGTTGTGAGTAAGTTTTAAAGGCGTAATCAAACAATTCTGGACCCATAATTGTATTTCTTAAAATCCAAAGTGCGGTAGCAGGTTTTGCATATGCATTGTTTCCAAATTCATAAACATCATCTCCAACTGACATGATTGGTGCTATTTTAGATTGATCTCCTTTCATATATCTCACAATATTTTTTGGTAAACCTCTATTTAACGGGTAGCCTTCTTCATAATCCATTTGTGCTAACATTTGTACAAAAGAATTTAATCCTTCATCCATCCAAGTCCAACGACGTTCATCAGAGTTTATAATCATTGGGAAAAAGTTATGACCTACTTCATGAATTGTTACACCAATCATTCTATATTTAGTACGATCGCTGTAAGTTCCGTCAGTATTTGGTCTTCCTGGATTGAAACAAATTTGTGGATATTCCATTCCCATTTGTCCGTCTACAGAAATTGCTTTATGGTAAGGATAATCAAAAGTATATCGTGAATACGTTTTTAATGTTTGTGCAACAGCTCTTGTTGAATGATCACCATACAAAGGATTTGCTTCTTTTGAATAGTAAGAATAAGCCATTACGGTTCTTCCGTTAATATCAACAGCCATAGCGTCCCAAATAAATTTTCTTGAAGAAGCAAACGCATAATCTCTTACATTTTCAGCGTAGAATTTCCATGTTTTTGTTGTTGAAGATTTTGATTGTTCAATAACAGTTGCTTCATCTTGCGTTACAATTACAATTGGATTTTCATAAGATTTTCGTGCTTCTGCTAATCTTTTTTGTTGTGTTTTTGTAAGAACTTCTTTTTCGTTTTTTAAAACACCTGTTGCTCCTAACATATGATCGCTAGGTGTAGTTATGTTTACTTCATAGTTTCCAAACTCTAATGCAAATTCACTTCGTCCCCAAAATTGGTCGTTTTGCCAACCTTCAACATTATCATATACACAAAGGCGTGGAAAAAATTGAGCAATTACATAACTGTTATTATCATCTTCTGGAAAATGTTCGAACCCAGATCGTCCTCCTTGAGTTACGTGGTTGTTAATATTGTACCACCATTTAATTTTAAATGAAAACGTTGTACCTGAAGCTAATGGTTTGTCAAGGTTAATACGCATCATTGTTTGATTGATAAGGTAAGAGATTGGGCTATCATCAATATTTTTAACATATTCAATCTTAAATCCACCATCAAAAGGGTTATTTATAAACTGAGTTGTAAATTTAGTTGGATTGTAAAGAGCACTTGTACTTTCTCCTTTTACTAATGGAGATTTAGAGTCTTTAGCACGCATATTTTGATCTAGTTGCACCCATAAATACTCTAAATTATCTTTTGAATTGTTGTGATAAGTAATAGTTTCTTCTCCTAATATACGTTGATTTTCATCATCTAAAATTATATCCATTTTATAATCAACTTGCTGTTGATTGTATTGGTGTCCTGGTGCACCAGAAGCAGTATGTACATTATTTGGAGTTGGTAATTCTTCGTTTAATTGTTTAAACTTACTAATGTTATAATGTGCTTTTTGTTTTTTTGTTTCTTGAGAAAAAGCAATTGCTGTAATAAAAAATAAAAGTAACGAGTTAAAATATATTTTCTTCATAGTTAGGTATTGTAATAAAATATTATAAATAGTAAGAGCCACAAAATGTGGCTCCTATGTTTTATCCTTTAATTTGATCTTTTTTAAATTTATCAAATTCAGTTTCAGTTGTTTTTGGCCAACTATTATTAGTAGTGTCAACATCAGCAGTTTGCTCATCAGGATCTACTGTTATTTTTGTTATAGCTTTACTTGAAGGTACTACTTTTGTAACTTGGTCATCATTTTTTCTCCAAATTTGTGCAGGGTATTGTTTACGTTCTTTAGTACCATCTTCATATTCAAATTCAACTATAATTGGCATTACTAAATCTCCAGGTTTTTCAAATACCACTTCGTAAAAGTATTTTGGAGTTTTTAAATTACTTTTTTCTTCTTCTGAAAAATTATCATTAATATAATCACTTAAAACACTATAATTTTCAGGTGTTTTTGTTTTTAAATCATCTGTGAATTCTTCACTATCTTCAGATACTAAATACAATGATGGTGGCAATTGATCTACTGTAATTCCGTAACGTTTAGCCATATTTTCAGCACGTTTTGTAGGTTTATCAGTAACATAATATTTTTTTACTTCTTTGATGCCAATATCGTTGTTTCCAGTAGTATAAAACCAACCTCTCCAAAACCAGTCTAAATCCATTGCTGAAGCATCTTCCATAGTTCTAAAAAAGTCTGCTGGTGTTGGATGTTTAAAAGCCCAACGGTTGGCATACGTTTTAAAAGCATGGTCAAAAAGTTCTGGCCCCATAATGGTTTGGCGTAAAATAAATAAACCTGCTGCTGGTTTTGAGTAAGCATTTGCACCAAAATTAAAAACGTTATCTCCGTGAGACATTATTGGTGCTAAACGATCTTGGTCTCCTTTCATATAGCGTGTAATATCTTTTGGTTGTTTACCCATTGGAAATAATTCAGGATCGTATTCGTATTCAGCTAAAATTTCAACAAATGAGTCTAAACCTTCATCCATCCAAGTCCATCTACGCTCATCAGAATTTACTATCATAGGGAAAAAATTATGACCAACTTCATGAATAATTACACCAATCATTCCTTTTTTAGTTCGTTCACTAAAGTTTCCGTTTTCATCAGCTCTACCAAAATTAAAGCATATCATAGGGTATTCCATTCCCATTTGAACATTTACAGAAGTTGCATGCGGATACGGATAATCAAAAGTGTGTTTAGAATATACTTCTAACGTTTTTGCAACCGCTCTTGTTGAATGTTCTTCCCATAGTTTTCCACCTTCTTTTGGGTAAAGTGAATAGGCCATAGCTGTTTTATCATTTAACTTTACAGCCATTCCATCCCACATATAATTTTTTGAAGTTGCAAAGGCAAAATCACGTACATTTTCAGCGTATAACTTCCAAGTTTTTGTTTTTGTACTTTTTCCTTTTGAAGCTTCTAATGCTTCTTCAGGTGTAACAATATAAATAGGTTTGTCATATGTTGTTTGTGCTTTTTGATAAGCTTTATATTGAGTTTTTGTTAGTACTTCTTTTGGGTTTTTTAAAGTTCCTGTACCGTTTAAAACAAAATCACTTGGAGTGGTAATTGAAACTTCATAATTACCAAATTCTAAAGCAAATTCACTAGATCCCCAAAATTGCATATTTTGCCATCCTTCAACATTGTTATATACTGCTAATCTTGGATAAAATTGTGCAATTGCATAGGCTGCATTTCCATCTTCAAAAAATTCATAACCAGATCTTCCTCTATCAGTTTGGTAATTGTTAATATTATACCACCATTTTATGTTAAAAACATAAGTTGCTCCAGGAGCAAGCGGTTGCTTTAAATTAATTCGCATCATAGTTCTATTAATCATATAATCAATAGGATTTCCACTAGCATCATTTACGTGTTCTATGTTAAAACCACCTTGAAAAGGTTTTCCCATAAAGCTACTTGCAAATTTTTCAGGAGCGTATAAAGGTCTTGGTCCGTTTCCTTCAGCAAGAGGAGATTTTGAATCAGGTGCACGCATATTTTGATCTAATTGCACCCACAAATATTCTAAATAATCTTTTGAATTGTTATGGTAAGTAATAGTTTCTTCTCCTTTAATTTGTTGGTTTTCATCATTCAAAACCAAATCAATTTTATAGTCAACTTGTTGTTGAGTGTACTCGTAACCAGGTGCTCCAGATGCTGTGTGTTGGTTGTTGGGTGTTGGTAACTCTTCGTTTAGTTGTTTAAATTTACTAATGTTGTAATGTGCTTTAGTTTCTTTTTCATTTTCCTGTGCGAAAAATGGGGTTGTAGTAAATAGTATTGCAAGTACTATTAATAATGATTTTTTCATTTGCGATGGTTAAATTTAAATAAGCACCTAAAATAAATATTTTTAACAAGTATTAGCGTTTTTTCTTATATTTTTAACAAACAATTAGGATTATTGTTGTTTAAATAAAAAGATTTGTGGAGTTTGTTTACTTTTAATTTAATTATATTTTGTTGATCTTCAAAATATTCGAATAAACAAGAGTTGAATATTTCAATTGAATTTAATTGTTGAATATTTTCAATTTCTAAATAAAACCTTACAATATCATCATCATATTCTTTTCCAATAAAATTATAAGTACATAAGTTTTCGTTGGCAATAACTTTAAAGTGTTTATTTAAATAGGCTTCGTAATATTTATCAATGTCTTTATATTCTGTTTTTGTGGCTAAATTTAATGTTGCATTGTGTTCTTTGTTTAAAACAACTTCAATATCATCAATAAATAAACCTAAAATTATTTGAATGGATTCTTGCTCTTGGTTATATTCAATTTCACATAAACTAATATAATATTTGTGCATTGTGAAAGCGAGTAGGGGAACAAGTAGTGCAATTGATAGATACTTTGGAAGTTTCATGTTTTTTAAAAATGGAGATTTAACAAAGAGCTGTAATTATTTTTTTAATTCTAAATACTCATTGCTCTGTAAAACTAGAAAATTTTTAACAAGAAACTCATTACTGTCATATAATTCTCTTAAACCATTTGCTTCGCAAAAATCTAAGAAAACATTTATTTCATCAACAGGAATGTACAACCATTCTACAAAAAACTTATCGCCGTAATCATTTCTTATTTTAAATGCAAAACCATCTTTAAGGCGTGTAACACGAATGTTTTCATTGTTTTCAGCTCGTTTTTTTGCTTTTGCATTTTTTGTTATTGCATTATAAATACCAATAAAACTAACACCATTGGTTAATTGAGTATTGTAGTCAAATGTTCTACTTACGTCTGGTGCAGCGCTTCTGGTTATTTCATCTTCATCAAGAATTGTTCTTCTATCAATAGCAACATTGTTAAATTCAAGACGCACTTTTCTTAATATTTCAACTTCATCTAATTCATTAAATCCAGGTTCTAGATAAACAGTTAATGATTTTTCTTCAATGATATGATCTGTAATTACAATAGTTCTATTTTGATATGAAATTGAAGAAAATAAAATAGAATCTCCTTTGGCAGCAGGGATAATAAAAATACCATGTGAATTACTAGCAGTTCCTATTTTAGTTGCTAAGTTTACAATGTTTATACCTTCTAAAAAGGTATCATTATATTTAACTTTTCCTTGTAAAATTGTTCTATCTTCTTGAGCGTATAATTTAACACCAAAGTTAAAAATAAGGGCAGTAATTAGTAGTATTTTAATGTTTAATTTCATTGTATGTTTTACTTTCTTTTTTTAATATATTTAGAACTTCTAAAACTTTGTTATCGTAATATTTTTCAAAAATTTCATAATATTCACAGTAAGATAAGAAATTATTAATTTGATCTGCTTCAATTTTTAAATCTTTTGTAAAATACTCAATTCCAAATTCATTTTGTATTTTTTTTGAAAAATCTTTTCGTAATGCAAGCTCACGTTTTTGTTTTAGCATTTTTTCATAACCTTTTGCTGGTAATGAAATACCATTACTTAGCGGGCCTATTGGGTCTGTAATAGCATGTGCGTTAGGTCTTTTAGACTTTTGGTAACTGTCATCAGGTAGTTGTTTGTATAAATCTTTTTTACTGTAAACGTAGCCAACTTGTGGAGTTGTTTCTTTTGGTCTACTAGCCATGTCTGCTCTTAAATTTCCTGATAAATGTTTTAAAAATACTTCATCTAATTCGTTTACATTGGCTGTTAACTCAATAATTAATTGTTTAGATGCTATATTGTTTTGAGATACAATTATTGTTAATTTTTTATACTGAAGTGAAGAAATGTACAATGTGTCATTTAAAGCAACATTTAACTCAAATTTTCCTGCATTATTTGTGATAGTTCCTTTTCTTTTAGAAATGTTATACACGTGAACGTTCTCAATACCTTTTGAATTGTTTACAACTTCTCCCTGAATAGTAATTGCATCCTTTTCTTGAGAATAGGACTTTAAAATACTAATGCATATAATAAAAAAGAAGGGTAGTTTTATATTCACAGTTACAAATAAAGAAATACATATCTTAAAATAGTATTAATGCTATTGTAAATTTTTGTTAAAGGATGTAAAACTGTACATTTGATGAAATTTCAATTTTATGAAAAAATTACTGATTGCAAGTACTTCAACAGTTCACGGAAAAGATTATTTGGAATATATTATTCCAGAATTGGCTAAATTTTTTAAAGGAATTCATGAAATATTATTTATTCCGTATGCTAGACCTAGTGGAATAACATATGATGAGTATACTGCCATTGCCCAAAAAGGATTTGATAAAATAGGAATTAAAGTTAGAGGTATTCACGAATTTAAAAATCATTTTGGAGCCGTAAGTAATGCTAGAGGTATTTTTACAGGTGGAGGAAATACGTTTCTTTTATTGAAAAAGCTTTATGAAATGAAATTAATTGCATCTATAAAAAATGTAGTTGAAAATGGAACGCCTTATTTTGGAACAAGTGCAGGTAGTAATATAACCGGTTTAACAATTCAAAATACCAATGATATGCCAATTATTTACCCTCCAAGTTTTAATGCTTTTGGGTTTATAAACTTCAATATAAATCCACATTATTTAGATCCTGACCCTTCATCAACTCATATGGGAGAAACAAGAGAAACGCGTATTAATGAGTTTCATACAATAAATAAAATCCCTGTTTTAGGTTTAAGAGAAGGTAGTTGGTTAAAAATGAAAGGAGATAAATTAGAACTTAAAGGAACATTAAATGCAAGATTGTTTCAACAAGGAAAGGCTCCTACAGAATTACCACCTGAGACCGATTTAAGTTTTTTAATGAGAAATTACTAACGTTTGTTCAATAATTTGAGCGTCTGGAGCTTTTTTCACTTTAGATGAAAGTGATTTATAAGTATTTATAATTTGTAAGGTATCTAAAGTAGTTGCTTTTAATTGGTCTCTTAAAATCATTCCTGACACGTAAGAATTTGGGTTATTTTTTATAAAAGTAAAACTAAAAGTTCTAAATTCAGCTTCAATACGTTTCATTTTTTTTCCAATTTCATCTAATTTAATTGCATTGTTTTCTAATCTTGCTTTTTGAAATTGAGGAAATAAATAATCTATTTTTTTGAATATGTTTTTTGAGTGTGTTTTGTACTCATTCAATTGAACATTTAAGGCAGAACCTTTTATGCTTGGTTCATGAATAAGTTGTGGATTAATTTCAATTTGAAAATTGGTATTTTCTAAAATAAAAACAATTATTGCTGAATAATTTTCAAAGGTTAGCGCAAATCTTTCAGGGAAATCTACTGCACCTTCAAATATAAATTTATTGTTTGTAATTGCTGCAGAATCAATAGGGTAGAAGCTATCTTCGTCTATTTTATTTAAATAAACTTTATCTGCTAAATAGCTGGTTAAAGTACCGTTTAAAGCAAAATTAGCAACGGCTGTTGTTTCATTTGCTTGAATAGGTTTTTTTTGTGTTGAATTACAACTGAAAAGAATGAAAAAGATACTAAAGTAACACCCTATTATATTTTTCATTCTCAACAATTTTAATAATTTACGTATTCAATAATTTCAAGACCGTAACCAGTCATTCCAACACGTTTTCTATATTTTGTGGCATTTGATAAAACGCGTAATTTTGAAATTCCTATTTCGTGCAAAATTTGAGCACCAATTCCAAAATCTTTCTCATCCATTTTTAAACTAGGAAGATATGGTTTATTTTGAGCTTGACTTTCTTTTAAAATTTCTAAGCGACTTAATAAATTAAAAGATTGATTTTCTTGATTTATAAAAACAATGGCTCCTTTTCCTTCTTTGTTAAGTGCATTAAAAACACCATTTAATTTATCGTCAGGATTTTTTGTTAGTGTACCTAAAATATCATTGTTCACTAAAGTAGAGTTTACTTTTACCAACACTTCTTCATTAGCGCTCCACGTACCTTTTGTTAGTACTAAATGTACTTGATTGTTAGTAGTTTGTTTGTAAGCTCTTAATCTAAATTCTCCAAAACGTGTGTTAATTTCAAAGTCTTCAGTTAATTCAATTAATGAATCATGTAGCATTCTATATTCAACTAAATCTTCAATTGATACAATTTTTAAATCAAATTGTTTTGCAATTTCTAATAGTTGAGGAAGACGTGCCATTGTTCCATCTTCATTCATAATTTCAACAATAACACCTGCAGGGCTTAAGCCTGCCAAACGTGCTAAATCAATACTAGCTTCAGTATGTCCGGTTCTTCTTAAAACACCACCTTCTCTTGCTTTTAAAGGAAAAATATGTCCTGGTCTACTTAAGTCGTGTGGTTTGGTAGATTTATCTGTTAATGATTTTACGGTAATGGCTCTATCACTTGCAGAAATTCCTGTGGTAACACCTTTTCCGTGAAAATCTATTGATACTGTAAAAGCCGTACCTAACGGATCGGTATTTAAACCAACCATTAAATTTAAATCTAATTCTTCACATCTACTTTCAGTAATAGGAGCGCAAATTAAACCTCTACCTTTGGTAGCCATAAAATTAATCATTTCAGGAGTTACCATATCGGCAGCAGCTACAAAATCACCTTCATTTTCTCTGTTTTCGTCATCAACAACAATAACAATTTTTCCGTTTTTTATATCTTCAATAGCTTCTTCTATGCTATTTAAGTTGGTCGTTTTTTTTGGTGAATTCATGAGTTAAATTTTTGTTGGTTTTTTAAATTTTCTGAAGAATTTCTTGAAATTATCAAAAATAGCATCAATATTAAAAATGCCCATTCCTTTAGTTGCTCTTCTGGTAAGTAATATTCCAAAAGGTAATAATATGATTGTTGAAATCCAGCTTCCTAATAAGGCAGAAATTGCACTTTCTTCAGCTAAGTTTTTTCCAAATTGTGATATAAAAAAGTATAGAACAAATATCATAATAGCCAAAATCATTGGCAATCCAAATCCTCCTTTTCTTATAATTGCGCCTAAAGGTGCTCCAATAAAAAACAGTACTAAACAAGCTAAGGCAAAGGATATACGATAGAAAAATTCAAAATCGTATAAGTTGAGCATTTTGCGTTGATCTTTATAACGTTTTAAGTTATTGGCATTTCTATCTGTAATTCTTTTTAAACCTTGAATGGCATCACTTAAAACAATATTTTTATTTTTAAGATCGAAGTTATCCAATATTTCTGGTGATAGTTCTTTGTTAATTGTTGAATCTGGATATTTGTACAGTTTTTTTGCCTGAATGCTTAAATAAAGCGTTTTAGCTTTGTTATCAAGGAATTCATCGTATTCAATTTTTCTTATTTTTGAAATAGAATCAAGTTGAACTACACTTAACATTCCGTGATGATGTTTTAATTTTTCATCTTTTAAATTGTCGTCATCATTAAACGATGAAATATCTATGTTGATCGTATATTTTTCAAAAGTTGCATGCGAAGCAGGCATTTTTTGGCGATCTTTTTTCTTGTTTATTTTTTTTACATGTTCTTCGTAATAATTTCCATCTTCCAAAGTTAGTGTCATATACTTACTACCTTCTTCACTTGAAATAATTCCTTTTTTCGCTGTAATAACTTTTAATTTACCACGTCCGCCACTTAAATCAGCTATTTGAACATTTTTAAGTAAATTCTCTTCTTCGCCATATTTTTCTTCAAATTTTATGCTAAATCCTGGTATGTCTGTGTTAAAAGTTCCAGGAACCAACGCAAGAGCTGGTTTTTTCTTTTTCATATTTAAATATAAATTCTTTTGCTTTAAAGTAGCCCAAGGATAAATATTGTTTAAGAAAATGAAATTTAAACCACTCAATAAAATTGTTAGTATAACTAATGGTCTTATAACTCTATTCAATGAAATTCCGGCAGATTTTATTGCAGCCATTTCATAGTTTTCAGACAAGTTACCAAGCGCCATAATTGATGATAATAAAATACCAATTGGCAAAGCTGTAGGAGTTAGCATTAATGCTAAATACCATAAAAATTTCAGAATAAAAATTAGATCAATTCCTTTTCCTGCAATTTCATCAAAAGCCAGCCAAAGTGCTTGCATTACCAACACAAAAAGAACTACAAAAAATGTAGCTAAAAAAGGTTGTAAAAAGCTTTTTAAAATATATTTATCAAATATTTTCAACGCTATTAGTTTGGTTCAGAGATGGTGTAATTCTTTTGATTTTTAAATTTTTCTAAATCAAACTTGAATAGTTTTTCTGAAATAGGTTGGTTGGTTTTGAAGGTTCTCACTTCTAAGGTTGTTACAGTGCTATTTTCACCAGTTTCAATAATGTTGAAAATATGTTTAGTTTTCACATCAATTCCTACCAAAATTTTAACAATTTCAGAGTCACTTTCTAATGGTGTTAATTTTACATATTGAATTTTTATACCTTTTATAGTTTTTAATTCATCCATTTCATATACAAAACCACTTTTGTAAAATGAAAACATTTTTGATGGTGTTAAAGATTCACCATCAGAGTTTGAAGGATCTTGAATAATAACTTCTTCATCTTCATGAATAATTAAATATGTTTTTGAACCATCAAAAAGTTGTTCAGTTCCCATGTAATTTAAATGGTACAAATCACCTTCTAAAGTTACATTTCCTCTTGTTTCTTGATGTACATCGGCGTCATCATTATCTAGTTTGTGAATAAACTCAAGTTGCATATTTTCATATGATTCAACTTTAGCAGCAACTTCATCAAGTAATTTTTTTGCTTCAGCTGAATTTTGACCGAATATTGGAAAACTTAATAATGCAATACTTAATACTGTTATGATATTTTTCATTTTTAATAAAATTCTTTTACTATAATAAATCTTTTTCTCCGTCTAATAATTGATTTAAAGCTAATTCATCTGGAACTAAAACCTGACGTGCTTTACTACCTTCAAATGGACCTACAATTCCTGCAGCTTCTAATTGGTCAATCAATCGTCCAGCTCTGTTGTATCCTAATTTTAACTTTCGTTGTAATAAAGAGGCAGAACCTTGTTGTGCGTGTACAATTAATAGTGCTGCATCTCTAAATAATGCATCGCGCTCACTTATGTTAATATCAAGACTTGTGCCAACTTCTTCTCCAGTGTACTCAGGTAGTAAATAAGCTTCAGGATAGGCTCTTTGTGTTCCAATAAAATCTGTAATTTTTTCTACTTCTGGAGTGTCAACAAATGCACATTGTAAACGTGTAACATCGTTACCGTTTGTAAACAATAAATCTCCTTTTCCTATTAATTGATCTGCACCTGAAGTGTCTAAAATTGTTCTAGAATCTATTTTAGAAGTAACTCTAAACGCTGCTCTTGCAGGGAAATTGGCTTTTATAATACCTGTAATTACATTTACTGATGGACGCTGAGTTGCAACAATTAAATGAATACCAATTGCTCTTGCAAGTTGTGCCAAACGTGCAATTGGTGTTTCAACTTCTTTACCTGCAGTCATAATTAAATCGGCAAATTCATCAATTACTAAAACAATGTATGGTAAAAATTTATGTCCGTCGTTTGGATTTAATTTACGAGATTTAAATTTAGCATTGTATTCTTTAATATTTCGAACCATTGCTGTTTTTAATAAATCGTAACGTGCATCCATTTCAATACACATTGAATTTAATGTGTGTATTACCTTGGTTGTATCTGTAATTATTGCGTCTTCTGTGTCAGGTAATTTTGCTAAAAAATGTCGTTCTATATGGTTGAATAAGGTTAGCTCCACTTTTTTAGGATCAACCAATACAAATTTTACTTCAGCCGGATGTTTTTTGTATAACAATGAAGTTAGCACAGCATTTAAACCTACAGATTTTCCTTGTCCTGTAGCACCTGCCATTAATAAGTGTGGCATTTTAGCCAAGTCAACAACAAATGTTTCATTTGAAATAGTTTTACCTAAAGCAATTGGTAATTCCATTTCTGAGTTTTGGAATTTTGTTGAAGAAATAACCGATTTCATAGAAACCATGGTTGGTTTTTTATTTGGCACTTCAATACCAATAGTTCCTTTTCCAGGAATAGGAGCAATAATTCTAATTCCTAAAGCCGATAGAGAAAGCGCAATATCGTCTTCTAAGTTTTTAATTTTTGAAATACGAACTCCAGCATCAGGAACAATTTCATATAAGGTTACTGTTGGTCCAACGGTTGCTTTAATTTTAGCAATTCCAATTTTGTAATTGTTTAAGGTTTCAACAATTCTATTTTTATTGGCTTCTAGTTCTTCTTGGTTAACAGAAATTGTTTCGTTGTACTCTTTCAGTAAGTTTAACGCTGGGAATTTATAATTTCCTAATTCTAAAGTAGGGTCAAACTCGCCAAAATCTTTAACTAATTGATCTGATAAATTCTCAACTACGTGATTTTCTTCAACACTTTGTTCAACTTCAATTGAAACATCTTCACTTGTTGAATTGTCTATTTTATTTTTTGAAGTAGTTTCAATAGTACTATCTAATGTAACTGTTTGCGTTGCCACATTTTCTTTAGTTGCAGAAATAACAGGTTCTAAAGATAGTTCAAGTTCTTCCTTTTTTGTTTCTTCAATAATTGGTGAAGGTTTTTCTGGTTTTGTAGAAATAGTGTCTTCAACAATAGTAGTACTAGTTTCTGAAGTTACTTTTTCTTTTTTAGGAAAACTTTCTTTTACACGCTCTGGTGTTAATTTAAAGCGAATAACTAAATATGATATAAATAAAAATAGGAGCGACAAGAACAATCCTGTTTTACCTAAAAATTGCAATAAATAATTGTTTAATTCGTAGCCTACAACACCTGCTAATAATGTGTTTTTATGCGATAAAAATCCAAATAAAATTGAAAACCAAAGGATTCCAAGAATTCCCCATCCCCAAGATTTTCTAATTTTAACTAAGCTACCTTTCATAAAAATAAGAAGGCCTGAAAAGAAAACTAATATTGGAATGTAAAGTGAAATTACGCCAAAACCATCATAAATAAAAAGCTCACTAATGCTTGCGCCTATTTTTCCTAATAAATTTTTAACGGTTACTTTTTTATTGGTGAATTCTTGTAGTTGACTTTGGTCATCTTGCCAATTAAATAAGTATGAAATAAAAGAAACCAATAAAAATATAGCAAAGAGCATGATAAACAAGCCCAAAATAGTTTGAGTTTGTCTATTTTCAAAAAATAATTTAATTTTTTGAAACCTTGGTTTTCTTGGTGTTTTTGTAGTTTTCTTTTTTTGTTTCGCCATGAAAGTAATTATGTCACAAAAATATAAAATTAAAGTGATTGTGGTTAATTTACAAAATAAATTTAGGGATGTAAATTATTAAACCAATAATTACGGCAAAAATTGCAGCAAAAAAAGCTGCGCCTGCAGAAATATCTTTGATTCGACCTATTTCTTTATGAAATTCGGGATGCACAAAATCGGCCAATTTTTCAATCCCTGTATTTAAAGATTCTGCTACCAAAATTAAGCCAATTGCAAAAATTTGAAACATCCATTCGGTAGCAGAAATATTCATTATAAACCCAATTATGGTCATAAAAACACCAATAATTGTTTGGGCTATAATACTTTTTTCAGAAGTAATTAAAATCCAGAATCCTTTGGCGGCATAAGTAAAAGCCTTTAGTCTGTTTAAAATAAAATTACGTTCTGTATTCATATATTAAAGTGCTTTTAATGCAGCTTCATAGTTAGGTTCGTCAACAATTTCAGGAACTTGTTCAGTGTAAATTACATCTCCTTTTTCGTCAATAATTATAATTGCTCTTGAGTGTAAATTTGCTAATGGTCCATTTTCAATAGTTAAACCGTATGCTTTTCCAAATTTACCTTTAGCAAAATCAGATAATGTAATTACATTTTCCAATCCTTCGGCACCACAAAAACGAGCTTGTGCAAATGGTAAATCTCTTGAAATACATAATACTTTTGTATTTTCTAATTTTCCTGCTTCTTCGTTAAATTTACGTACTGATGCTGCACAAGTATCTGTATCTAAACTTGGAAATACGTTTAATACAACTTTTGAACCTGCAAAATCTTTTAATTTAGATTTTGATAAATCTGCACCAATTAAAGAAAATTTAGGTGCTTTTTTTCCAACTTTAGGTAATTTTCCAACTGTTTTAAAAGGGTTTCCTTTCAATGTTATTTTTGCCATAATATTATTTTTATTTATTAGATAATCAAATTTAGTTTAAAAAGTAAAAACTCCCGAAAAAATCGAGAGTTTTTTAGCAATTTAATTTTAGTTAGTAATTAGTAGTCATTTAATTTTTTGATAAATAATCAGCAACACCTTCGTGAGTTGTTGTTAATCCTTCTTTTTCTGAAGTCCAGTTTGCAGGACAAGCTTCACCGTGCTCTTCGTTAAATTGTAATGCATCAACCATTCTTAAAGCTTCATCAACATTTCTACCTAATGGTAAATCGTTCACAACTTGGTGACGCACAATTCCGTCTTTGTCAATTAAAAATAACCCACGGTAAGCAATTAATTCTCCGCTAGCTTGTAATTGGTCGTTGTCATCATAAAAGTAATCTCCAGCTAAAACATCGTAGTTTTTAGAAATTGTTTTATTAGTATCAGCAACTAACGGGTAAGTTACACCTTGAATTCCTCCAGCATTTTTTGCCATTTGTAACCATCCCCAGTGAGATTGTTCAGTATCTGTTGATACAGCTACAACTTGTACATTTCTTTTTTCGAATTCTGCTAATTTATCTTGAAAAGCAAATAATTCAGTTGGGCAAACAAAAGTAAAATCTTTTGGGTAAAAGAATAATACAACATATTTGTTTCCTTCAAATTGTTCTAATGAGTAGTTTTCAACAAACTCCATTCCGTTTACTACTGCTTGCGCATTAAATTTTGGTGCTTTTTTTCCTACTAATACAGCCATTCTTATATTTTTTTTAAATGATTATTAATTTTTTTGTGTTACAAAAGTACATATAAAAACAGTTTTTTTGAAAGATGTTAATTTTAATATTTTATCCCGAAATAGATTTTATTTATGGTAAAGTTAAATATAAAATGTAGGTGATTAAAATCTTGTATATTCGCAGCAAAATTGTGCATACATTGAATTTAGAAAAATACACATCAGAGTTTAAAAATAACTTAAAATTAGCTACACCTGTAATGATAGGCTCTTTAGGGCATTTATTGGTAGGTTTAATTGATGATATTATGGTGGGGCGTTTAGGACCTGTAGAATTGGCGGCTACATCATTAGGTAATAGTATTGTTTTTATTGCACTTTCTATTGGTATTGGTTTTTCATTTGCTATAACTCCTTTATTGGCTGAATCTGATAGTGAAGGTGATGAAAATAAAGGACGATTAATTTTTCAACACGGATTGTTATTAACAACAATAATGGGTGTTGTAATGTTTGTGTTTTTGTTTTTTTTGAAGCCTATTTTATATCATTTAAATCAACCAGAAGAAGTGGTTGTTTTGGCTATTCCGTATTATGAAATTATTGCTTTTTCAATGATACCTTTAATGATATTTCAAGGCTTTAAACAATTTACAGATGGTTTATCTCAAACTAAATACGCAATGTATGCCACCATTGTAGCAAACATTATTAATGTTGTTTTAAATTTTGCTTTAATTTATGGTTTGTGGATTTTTCCAAGATTAGAATTGGTTGGTGCAGCTATTGGAACCTTAATTTCAAGAGTTGCAATGGTATTTTTTATATACATTGTTTTAGCTAATAAAGAAAAATTTAAACCTTATTTAATAAGATTAAAATTTAATGAAATAAAAAAAGAAGTGCTAAAAAAAATAGTAAACTTAGGGTTTCCAACAGCATTACAAATGTTGTTTGAAGTTGGTTTATTTGCGGCTTCTGTTTTATTAGCAGGAACGTATGGTGCTTTTTCACAAGCAGCAAATCAAATTGCTTTAAAATTAGCTTCTACAACGTTTATGATTGCGGTAGGAATTGGTGTGGCAGCAACGGTAAGAGTTGGAAATCAAAAAGGATTAAAAAACTATGTAGAATTAAGAAGAATTGCCTTTTCAAATTTTATTTTAGTGTTTTTTATGATGTCTATGTTCTCTGTAGGTTTTTTACTATTAAAAGATATTTTACCTTTGGCGTTTACAGATAACTTAGAAGTAATTCAAATAGCTTCAAGTTTGTTAATTGTTGCAGCGCTTTTTCAATTGTCTGATGGAATACAAGCTGTTGTTTTAGGAGGATTACGAGGCTTACAAGATGTAAATATACCGTCATTGTTAACTTTTATGGCGTACTGGGTTATTGGATTTCCTGTTTGCTATTATTTAGGAACCATTTTAAAAATGGAATCTTTAGGCATTTGGATTGGTTTATTAACCGCCTTAACAAGTTCAGCAGTTATGCTGTTTTTTAGATTTAACTATTTAACCAATAAATTAATACATAAGAATAATGGAACTACCTAAATTTTTACTTGGAGATAATACAGATTGTCAGGATGATATTTTTGTAATTCATACTGAATTCCCTCGATTTTTAATCAATTTAGTTGATGATGAAATAGAGTGGTGGGAAGATTTTCAAGGTGAAGATCAACAAGAGTTAGAAACTCAAGTAGCCGTGCTAATTGAACAAGCAAGTGAGTTTTACGACCGTGAAATGGAGCGTTATCAAAACGACTAATTATTTTTTAGCAGCTTGTACCAATTCTAATTTGGCTAAGGTAGTTTTGGTAGTAAATACACCGTAATTGATAAAAGCGTTTTTCTTTTCAATTTTTTCAAGAACTCCAGTAGAATTGCTACCAACTATTTTTACCTTATCATTTACTTTAAAAACGTAGTCAGCTTTTTGTTTGGCTACTTTTTTTGCTTCTATTTCTTTTACCTCTCTCACTTTTTCAACGGCAACAACCACTTCTTTTTCAATGGTTTTTAGCTTTTCTTCAACCTTTTTTTTCTCAATTTTTACTTTCTTTTTTTGAGCTTTGGTTTTTGGTTTTGGAGGTTTATTTTTTAAATGTTTTGTTTTTTCAATAGTAACCCATTTATTTAGCTCGGTAGTAAATTCTTTTTTGTTATTGGTTTGGAAATATTTATTTACCAATTCATTAAATTTTCTACCGTAAAACAGCATTTTTTGGTTCTTGTCATACAATTCTTGAAAACCTTCTAGCTTCTCTTGAATTTTTTGTTGTTTTTCAGTTAAATTATCGGTTTTTTCAACGGCTTTAGATTTTTCTTTTTCTAAAGTTTCAGAAGTGTGTTGTAATTTATTTCGTTCTTTTTGAAGTTTTGAAATAGTTTTGTCTAATCTAACTTTTTCACTTTCAACTCTCTTTTTTGCTTTGTTTATTAAGCTAAACGGAATTCCGTTTTTTTGAGCAACTTCAAATGTAAAAGAGCTACCTGCTTGTCCAATAAATAACTTAAATAATGGTTCTAATGTTTTTTCGTCAAAATGCATATTGGCATTTACAACATTATCCAATTCACTGGCTAAAACTTTTAAATTTGAATAGTGTGTAGTTATAATTCCAAAGGCTTTTTTGTAATAAAATTCTTCTAAAAATATTTCAGCCAAAGCACCTCCTAATTCAGGATCACTTCCTGTACCAAATTCATCAATTAAAAACAAGGTGTTTTTATTGCAGTTGCGTAAAAATTTACGCATATTTTTCAATCGGTAGCTGTATGTACTTAATTGGTTTTCAATAGATTGATTGTCTCCAATATCTGTAAGTATTTTTTCGAAAAAATAAGTTTCAGAACGTTCATGAACAGGAATTAACAAACCACTTTGTAGCATTGTTTGCAATAAACCAATTGTTTTTAGCGTAATACTTTTTCCACCAGCATTTGGTCCCGAAATAACAATTATTTGTTGTTTTTTGTTTAATTCAAGTGTTTGCGGAATTGTTTTTAGCCCTTGTTCGTTGTTTTTTAATAATAAAATTGGGTGATAAGCATCACGTAAAAATATCTTTTTTTCTGAAGTTATTTTTGGCAAACAAGCCTTAATTTTATGAGCATAATTTGCTTTTGAACCAATTACATCTAAAGTGGTTAAATAGCTTTGAAAAGCAACAATATTTGGTGTAAATTCACGTAAAGAATTGGTTAACTCTTTTAAAATTCTAATAATTTCTTGATGTTCTTCATAAGATAAGTTTTGTAACTCTCTGCTGTATTGAAGTGTTGCTTCAGGAGCAATATAAACAATACTTCCTGTTTTAGAGCTTCCAACTAAACTTCCTTTTACTTTTCTTCTATGCATAGCTAAAACAGCTAAAACACGTTGATTGTCAATTACAGATTCTCTTATATCATCTAAATAACCAGCGCTATTATATTGGTTTAAAGCTCTTGTAAAACTTGCACCAATTTTAGATCTAATGTTATTTATTTCGTTTCTAATTTGTTTTAATAATGAAGATGCATTTTCATTAACTTCACCAAAAGGTGTAATTATTTTTTCTATATTTTCAGTAATTGCCTTAATATATTCTACTTCATTAGATGTTGCGAAGAGCGTAGGGTAAATTTCTTTAAATTTCTTAAAGAACTTTAACAACTCAAAAACTGTATTTGTGTTGTTTAAAATTTTTAAGAATGAAGCAGGCTCTAAGTAGCTGTTTTCTATATTTAATAAATGAATTTCTTTTTGAAGATCATCAAAATAATGATTTGGTATTCTGTTTTCATTTACAAATGATGATAAGTATTCATTAACTTGATATAATTCAGGTAACAGTAATTCTTTATTAGAAAATGGCCGTATTTGTAAAACGGCTTCTTTACCTAAATCGGAAATACAAAATTCACTTACCGATTGTAAGATGGTAAAAAATTCTAAATCATTTAATGTCTTTTCTGAAATACGACTCATAAAAAATACTACTTTTGAAAGATAGACAAAAGTATAAATTTAAGACGAAAACAAGCGATGAATATTAAAATTGATGCTAGTTGGAAAAAACAGTTACAAACAGAGTTTGAAAAACCTTATTTTGAGGAGCTTACACAATTTGTGAACAAAGAATATAGCAGTTATAAGTGTTTTCCTGAAGCTAATCAAATTTTTGAAGCGTTTAATTTATGTAAGTTTAACGATGTAAAAGTTGTTATAATTGGTCAAGATCCATATCACGGTGACGGACAAGCACATGGTTTGTGTTTTTCGGTGAATGAAGGAGTTGCAAATCCACCTTCGTTAATAAATATTTTTAAAGAAATTGATGCCGATTTAAATATTCCTTTTCCAAAAAATGGGAATTTAGAGCGTTGGGCAAAGCAAGGTGTACTTTTGTTAAATGCAACATTAACTGTTCGAGCGCACGAAGCAGGCTCACACCAAAAGAAAGGTTGGGAGCAATTTACGGATGCGGTAATTGCAACTATTTCAGCACAAAAAAAGAATGTTGTTTTTTTACTTTGGGGAGGTTACGCCAAAAAGAAAGGTGCAAAAATAGATACATCAAAACATACTATTTTAACTTGTGGGCATCCTTCACCATTAAGTGCTAATAGAGGGTATTGGTTTGGAAACAAGCATTTTAGTAAAACGAATACTTGTTTGGTTGAAAAAGGTTTAAAAGAAATTAATTGGTGATTGTTTAATGTCGTTGGGTGTATTTATTGTAAAATTTAAGATATAATGAAAAGTAGAATAAATTTAGTAATTGTTGTGTTTTGTATAAGTACATTATTTAGTTGTAAGGATAAGGCAACTTATTCAAAAGTTGACAATTTAGAGCCGGTTGGCAATAAAACTTCAGTTCATAAAATTGTGGTAAATGACATTATTAATGTTGGAACTTATATGTACTTGCAAGTAAATGAAGATGCTAAAGAATATTGGATGGCAATTCCAACTACCAAAATAGAAAAGGGAGCAACGTATTTTTATTCCGGAGGAATGGAAATGAAAAATTTTGAAAGTAAACAATTGGGTAAAACATTTGATTTTATCACTTTTGTTGAAGGAGTTAGTTCTTCGGAAGTTGAAACTATAAATTCTAATCTTCATCAGCCAACAAATTCTACTGGACATAAACATATTGAAACAGAAGCAATTCATATTGAAATTCCAGAAAATGGAATTTCAATCTCAAATTTGTATTCAAATCCAACTAATTTCAAAGAAAAAGAAATAGTTGTTAGGGGTAAAGTGGTAAAAGTAAATAAGAATATATTAGGGAAAAACTGGATTCATATTGTAGATGGTACTAGTTTTGAAAATAATAGTGATTTAACCATTACAACATCACAACTTGTAAAACTGGGAGCTACTGTTACCTTTAGTGGTACAGTAGTTTTAGATAAAGATTTTGGTGCTGGTTATGTGTATAGTTTATTATTAGAAAACGGAGAGATTGTACAATAAATTATAACTGTTTTAAAATAAAAAAAGCGCCTACAAAGACGCTTTTTTTATCAATTAATCAAACATTTATTGTAAAACAAAGCTAACGACTTCTTTGTTCTTTTAAAGTATAACGCAAATGGTATGCCTTTCATATTTTATGTATTGTTAATTATAAGTTAAAGAAAATTTACTCTTAAAATAGATGTAAAATATTCAAAAAAAAGCGTCCTTTCAGACGCTTTTTTAATCAACCAATCAACCTTTTTATTATAAACAAAGTTAAGGACTCCTTTGTTCTATTTTATAACGCAGTTTATATCGAGTTCATATTTATAGAGATGTTAATTATAAGTTAAACTAAACTTAGTGTTCGTTATAAGGAAATGTTATAAACTAAAAAAAGCGCTAACAAGGCGCTTTTTTTAATCAATTAACTCAAACATTTTTAAAATGAAAACAAAGCTAACAACTTCTTTGTTTCGTATTTAAAATAGCAATAGCTATGCCATTCATTTTTAAGTAGTTGTTAATTAAAAGTTAAACCGTAATTAGAGTTTTTTTGAAGAAATGTTATAAACTAAAAAAAAGCGCTAACAAGGCGCTTTTTTTTAATCAATTAACTCAACATTTTTAAAATAAAAACAAAGCTAACAACTTCTCTGTTTTATACTTTTAACGTACTAGTTATAGTAATATTGAGTTTAAAAAGTTAATAATAAGTTAAATACAGATTTTTAAACTTATTCTAAATGTTTTTGAGCTTTGTAAGAAGAGCGTACTAAAGCACTACTTTCTACATGTCTGAATCCCATTTTAAGTCCAATTTGCTTGTATTTATCAAATTGTTCAGGAGTTATAAATGCTTGAACTGGTAAATGTTTTTTACTTGGTTGTAAATATTGTCCTATAGTTAAAATATCAACTTTGGCATTTGCTAAATCTTGCATAGTTTCAATAACTTCCTCTTCTGTTTCTCCTAAGCCAAGCATAATACCAGATTTGGTTCTACGTTGACCTTGATCTTTCATATATTTTAAAACTTCTAAACTTCTATCGTATTTTGCTTGTATACGCACCTCACGAGTTAAGCGTCTAACTGTTTCTAAATTGTGTGAAATAACTTCAGGAGCTACAGCTAAAATTCTGTCAATGTTTGCAGTGTTTCCTTGAAAATCTGGGATTAAAGTTTCTAATGTAGTTTCGGGGTTTGCTCTTCTAATGGCATTAATTGTTTCTGCCCAAATAATTGAACCTCCATCTTTTATATCGTCTCTATCAACAGATGTAATAACGGCGTGTTTAATTTTCATTAATTTTATAGAGCGTGCCACTTTTTCAGGTTCTTCCCAGTCTACATTTTCAGGCCTTCCGGTTTTTACACCACAAAATCCGCAAGAACGGGTGCAAATATTTCCTAAAATCATAAAAGTTGCAGTTCCTTCAGTCCAGCATTCACCCATATTTGGGCAGCTTCCACTTGTGCAAATAGTGTTTAGTTTGTATTTTTCAACAACACCTCTAAGTTCTGTATATTTTTTACCTACTGGAAGTTTAACACGTAGCCATTTAGGTTTTTTAGTTTTATCTGTAGTTGTAGTAGTTTCTGACATTTTTTATGAAAATTGACTGCAAAAATACAAAGAATTTTATAAATAAGATTCGATTATTAAAACCGTTTGCTTACAAATATATAAAACGGAAGTACTTTAACTAGTTAATTAATTTAGTGAATAGTTGGGTTTAAAAAAAAGTGCCATTTTTTTTACGTTTGATATCTAACCAATATGTGGCTTTTAAAAATAGTCCTCTTTCAACTAATATATGTGGGTTTGTTGTATTTACACCACTATATGTTAAGTAAATATCTGAAAGTGGAGCATACCTCCATTGTACTCTTGAAACAACAAAAAAGCTATCTGTTTGCGTACTATACTGTATGTCTGTATTCCAAAAAAGGGTTTTAGTAAATGTAAAATTTAACGTAGGCCCAATGTACCATAAATTGTTAGATGAATAAGGTTCTGGAAGGTTTATATCATCATATTGTACATTTAATGAAACAAAGAAAATTGGCTGTACACGGTATTGAAAAGTAATATCTGTAGTAGATTTAGTACCTGTATAAAAAGAACCATATTTTATATTTCCTTCTAGCCAAAACGCATTACGTTTGTTTGTGTTAAAATCTACTTTTAGATCACGATAATTGTAACCACCAATTGGTAACGGTTCTCCATCACCACTTCCAGGGTTAAATGGTTCATCAAGGTATTCATAACGTTCTGCTCCGGTTAATGCAACTGAGGCACCACTTGTAAAATTAAATGTACTTGCCAGTAATAAATCTGAACCTACAAATCGCATATCATCAGAAGGCATCCAAAATAAGTTATTACTAATTTTTAAAATTATGGTATTTAATGCATTGGTTTTTGGATATATATTATATTCAAAGAAAGGATTTGCTCTCACAATGTCTTTTCGTCGAATATAACCTAAGTCAGATTGAAATCCATTATCTATATACTGTCCAGTGAATCTTAAAGTGTATTTTCGTTTTTCAAGATTTAAATAGGTTCCTGTTGAAATAGAGTTACTTTCAATATTTTCAGTAAATGATTTGTGAAAAAAAACTTGAGCGTCGAAACTATTATTTTTTGAGAAAAATTTTAAATCGGTTCCTGCTACACGATTATATCTTGTTCCTGAATATTTATCGTTTGGATTGGTAACTTCTCTGTTTATAAAAAAGAAACTAATATTTGACTTCGAAAATATTTTTTGCTGAGCAGCCAATACAAGGTTGTTGTTTTTTGGTATAAATTCATCCTTGTCACCACTAGTTTGTACGTCTAACACTCCAATTCTTAGTCCTTTATTTACTTTACCAGTAAATTTAATTCCTGCTGAAATTGGAACACTAATATCGTTTCCATCAGTATTTGAACCAACACCAACTCTACGTGAATAAAAAGCAAGCGCATCATCTGGAAGACCAAATTCATTAAATAAATCTCCATTATCTATAAAAAACTGTCTAGTTTCATCTTGTTTAATTTCGAAGCGAGTTACATTATTTTGTCCTGCAACAACATCTTCACTTGAAAAATCAGGGTTCAAAGTTAAATCTAGCATATAGCTACTTTTTATTGGTATTTTAACATCAAATCCAGTTTTAAAATCAAATGACCTTTCATCATTTAGGTAATCTTTAGAGTAAGAGGGAGTTATGTATGGTATTATTGAAATAGGGCTTTTTGATTTTACTAATGGTTTTTCAAAAGTCATAGTTCCAAAATAACCAAGGTTTAGTTGATTTTGACTAAGCGGTACTGGAGCCCAAGAACTTTTAGTATTTGATTGCGTATTTGACCGCATTGCATTAAATTTCCATTGTGTTACACCTTCTTTATATTTAAATGCAGACATGGGAATTCTAATCTCTGATGTTGTAAAAAATTCATCAATAGTAGATTCTCCTAGCCATTTTGTATCCCAGCTTAAATCAAGATTACCAGAAGTTCCACCGTTAGATATTAATCCTTCACGTTGCACTCTATAAGGATTAATTCCAAATAAAAAGGCATTGGTACGATCGCTAAAAGTATCGAACATAAGATTTATAACATCAGCTCCACTAATACTAAAATCTCTCTCATACGATGGTGTTTGATAATCCATACCTGGTGAATGTGCTTTAATACCTATATATAAAAAGGCATCATTATAAAGCATTCTAATCTCAGTTTGGTATTCTACAAGTTTTGAGTCTGTTGGAAAGTATTCAGTAAATTCACTTGAAACAATAGCAGTATCCCACATAGCTTCATCTAAAACACCATCAATTACAAACTCATTAGATGCTACATATTTTACTGAAATTTTTTTCTGAGAATATACATTTGAAAACGAAATTAAAATAAAGGTAAGTAGCAACAGGTAATAATGAGTTCTTAAAGTAGAATAAACCTGCTTTATTTTTGGCATATTATTAAATTTTTTGATTTCTTGTATAGCAATAGACAATTAATAAAATAAAAATAGCTTGTATTTTTAAACTAAACCAATTTTTGAGAGAGTTTTTTTATTTTAGTAATATTCTGGTAGAAATTACACTGTAAATATTTAGTGTTTAAACAACAATTAAGATTTTTCAATAATTGCAGCAAGTAATTTTTTTGCCCTCAATAATTTAACTTTTATATTGCTCATTGGTTCATTTAAGTGATCAGCCATTTCTTTATAACTCATTTCCCTAAAATAACGAAGGTTGATAACTTCCTGATAGTTAGGTTTTAACTGTTTGATATAATTGAGTAGTTGCTCTAAATTTTGTTCAATTATTAGCTGATCTTCAGCGCTTGGAGTTTCATCAAAAATTTTATAGGCTTCAGATTCTTTTTTGTTTATTGAAATGGTGTGAGTACGCTGTTTCCGTACGTGGTCAATAAAAATATTTTTTGAAATTGAAATTAACCAAGTCTTAAAATTGTATTGCTCGTTATACAATTTAATTCTATCAAATGCTTTTGAGAAAGTTTTAATTGTAATGTCTTCAGCTTCATCTTCATTTTCTGTTTTTGAAAGCTGAAATCGAAAAACATCACTCCAATACGTATTCAAGAGCGCATTAAAAGCTTTTTGATCTTTTAAACGTGCTTTTTCAATTAAATTAGAAATATCGCTATTTTTTTTTACCAATGTGAGGGTTTTGATCTGATATTTTTTATAAAGATAAACAATTGTACGAATATTAGAAATAATTCATAAAAAGGTAAAAACAGAATTACATCTTTTTCATTTAATTTTTTTGCAGCAAAACCAATAGAAATATAATGAAAACAACTTCTGAAAATAATGAGTGCAACAACAAATTGCCATTTGTATAAAAAAGAAAGCAGCAAAATACCCAAAACCCAAAATAATAACTGAGAAGTGTAAAATAATCCCAGTAGTAATTTATGTGTTTTTTTATAATGTGATGCTGTTGAAATGTGTCTTCTTTTTTGTTGAATCCAGCTTTTAAATGTTGTTTTAGGGTTTGAAATTGTACTACTGTTATTTGAAAAACAAAAAGTGGTATTTTTTTTATTTGCTACTTGATTTACAAATAAATCATCATCACCAGATTTTATTTTAATATGATTTACAAAACCTTTGTTTGTAAAAAAAAGGTTTTTTGTATACGCTAAATTTCGTCCTACGCCCATATATGGCATTCCTATTTTAGCAAACGAAAAATATTGAATTGCAGTGATAAGCGTTTCAAAACGAATAATTTTATTTAAAAATGAATTTCGTATTTTTTTATAACCACCATAGCCTAAAATTAACTCTTTGTCTTCGCTAAAATGCTGCGTCATTTCTGTAATCCAATTATTAGAAACTGGTTTACAGTCAGCATCAGTGAATAGCAAATGTTCGTTTGTGGCAGCTTTTATACCTAGTGTTAACGCATATTTTTTACTTCCCCAAAATTGTTCATTAGGTGCAACATTCACAATTTTTATTTGTTCTGGGTGCGTTTGTTGAAATTGTTCCATAACCTCTAAAGAGTGGTCATTTGAACCATCATTAATTAAAACCAATTCAAAATTGCTATAATTTTGATTGATAAATAGAGGAATGTTTGTAGTTAAATTTTGTGCTTCGTTTTTTGCGCAAATAATAACCGAAACAGGTATGTTGAATGTAGCTTGTTTTGGTGCTTTAGAAGCAAATGAAAAAGCTCCAAAAATAAATATATAGTAAATAAATTGAATACCCAGAATTGCTATAAAAGCAATAAAAATATATTCAAGCATAAATTATCTATTTTCACATTCATCTGCAGTTTTTCCGCAAAACCCACAAGGTTCACCATCTTTATTTAAGTGAGGGTTCTGACTAGCGCAAGTTCCAGCAAACTTTCCATTTTTTTTTGCCCAAATTTTAATTGCGATTCCAGCAACTCCAATTCCTAAAAGTGCCAGTGTTAAAAGTAATAATTTCATAAATACTAATTTTAAGATGCAAATATAATTAATTCTGAAGGATGATAGCATATATTTAATAAAATAGAGCTATTGTAAATTAAGTATTGAAACGTGTTAAATAATGCGTAAAAACTAATTAAAGTGTTAAAAATTAGCGGAATTATTTTATTATGTAGATAATTATTATTAAATTGCTTGTATTAACATTTATATCTTTATAAGAATTGCGTCAACTATAGAACCAGCTAAAGCAATATGCATTATAAAATTAAATTGAATTAATAATAAATGTTAATTATTTTACCTAAAAAAGACTCGCTAATTTCATTTGAAAAAGGCGAGTCTTTAATTTAAAAATGTTTGGTTATTTTTCTTTTTTTATCAATTCATCTTGCACGTTATTTGGTACCAATTCAAAATTAGAAAATTTGGTGCTAAAGCTACCGCGACCTTGTGTTATAGAGCGTAATGTTGTTGAATATCTATACATTTCAGCCAAAGGTGTTTTAGCTTTTATTGTTTGATATCTTCCATCACTGTCCATTCCTAAAATAATTGATCTTCTAGATTGTAAATCAGTCATTACATTTCCCATTAATTCTTCAGGTACTTTTACTGTAAGTTCATTTATAGGTTCTAATAATTTAGGTTTTGCTTGTAAAAAAGCAGCTTTAAAAGCGTGTGCTGCTGCAATTTTAAATGAAATATCATTGGAATCTACGGAGTGCATTTTACCATCAAATACCATAACTCTAATATCTCTTGCGTACGAACCAGTTAAAGGTCCTTCTTCCATTACTTCTAGGCAGCCTTTTAAAACCGAAGGTAAATAGCGTGTATCAATTACACCTCCTACTATACAGTTGTAAAACACCAATTTTCCACCCCATTCTAAATCAATTTCTTCTTTACCTCTAATATTAAATCCTTCAGGCTCTGGCATTCCTTCAAACCAAGGTTCAATTTTTAAGTGAACTTCACCAAATTGACCAGATCCTCCAGATTGTTTTTTATGTTTGTAACTTGTTGTTGCTGATCTTTGAATAGTTTCTCTATAAGCAATTCTTGGTTGTTCAAATTCGGCTTTTATGCCGTATATTTTTTGAAGCATCCAATTAATAGTTGCTAAGTGTAGCTCTCCTTGACAAGATAAAATTTGTTGTTTTAATTCTGTTGAATATTGAATAGTTACCGTAGGATCTTGGCTGTGGATTCTTTTCAATGCTTCGTTTAATTTTTCTTCATCGTTTTTATCAACCGCATTAACGCATTTACGTATTCTTGGATCAGGATATTGAATTGGTTTTATAGTTATATTAGAATCTTTGGTCCTTAAAGTATCATTTGTTTCGGTGTATTTTAATTTTAAAGTAGCTCCAATATCACCTGCACTTAATTTTTCAACAGGTTCACGGTTTTTACCGTCCATGATATACAACTGATTTAAAATTTCAATTTCTTCGTTTCTTGAGTTTTCTAATTTGTCATTTTGTTTTACTTCACCTGATTTTACTTTAAAGAAACTAATTTGACCTAAGTTTGGTTCGTATAACGTTTTAAATATGAATAATGAAGTTGGCGCATCTACTTTACATTCAATAGAAGCTCCTTCAACACTTTGTTCTGGTTTTAAATCAGCAGCTGAAGGTGCAACGTTGTCTATGAATCCCATTAAACGCCCACTTCCCATATCATTCAAAGCAGAAATACAAAAAACAGGGAATAATTCATGATTTAACATTCCTTTTTTAATTCCTTCACGCATTTCATCTTCATTTAATTCACCTTTATCAAAATAAAGTTCCATTAAATCCTCATCATTTTCAGCCGCTTTTTCAACTAATTCATTGTGTAATTTATTGGCCAAGTCTAGCTGGTCTGCAGGAATTTCTAATTTTTCAGGTTTTCCACCTTCTGGACCAAATTTGTATAATTTCATTTTAAGTACATCAATAATACATTGTGCACCATCAATAACTAAAGGATATTGAATTTTTATAGCGTTGTTTCCAACTAAATCTACAATACTTTTAAAGCTTTCATCAAAATCGGCATTCGGATTGTCTATTTGGTTAATTACAAATAACGTTGGTTTTGAAAAACGATCAACATAATTCCAAATAATTTCAGTTCCAACTTCAACACCGTGTTGTGCGTTTACAACTGTTACAATAGAATCTGCAACACGCATAGTTGAGGCTATTTCACCAATAAAATCATCTAAGCCAGGAGTGTCAATAATGTTAATTTTGTAATTGCGCCATTCGGTATGAAGAGGAGTGGCAAAAATGGAAGTTTCTCTTTCTTGTTCAATTTCGTGATAGTCTGAAACAGTATTTTTGTTTTCAACACTACCACGGCGTTTGACTAATCCAGCTTCAAAGAGCATTGTTTCTGCAAGCGTGGTTTTACCACTTTTATTTGCACCTACAAAAGCAACATTTTTAATGTGTTTGTCATCGTATATTTTCATAATATTTGCGGTTTATATTAAAAAGTTTCATAAAGTTACGAACTTTTTAATATAAAAAGGTGACATATGTTAGGTTTTCAATTTGGTGAGTTTTGTTTGTGTAAAACGTTTAAAATAGGGTTTTTACACGAGTTTTTGTTGTTTTTGAAGGTTTTTATTTGAGGAAATATTTTAAAATTTTGATTAAAACTACAATTCATCCTAAAAATATTACAATTCAGCATTATTAAATTTTAGAAAACACATTTATACCACAATTTTGTAGTGTGAAATTTAATTATGAACTAAAAAACAAAAACTATGCAACATTTAATTTTAACAGTAGCCTTTTTAATTACAACAGCAGTATTTGGGCAAACATCACAAAAAAAAGCATTTAAAAGCAATGCAACAATTAAAGTGTCAGTAACAAATGCGTTAAGTGACAACGGAACCATTTCTTTTGCACTTTATAACGAAGAAGGATTTTTAAAAGCTCCTTTATTTAGAGCTTCAGCAGTTATTTCAAATAGACAAAGTTCTGTTGAATTTGAAAATATTCCTGCAGGAAATTATTCAGTTGTTTGTTTTCACGATGAAAATAGCAATGGTAAAATGGATTTTGAATTAAACGGAATGCCAAAGGAATCTTATGGAGCTTCTAATAATGTAATGAATTTTGGTCCGCCTCAGTTTGAAGATTCTAAATTTGAAGTGAAAAATGAAAATGTAACTTTAGAAATTAAGTTTTAAATTGCAACGTACATTGAATTTATTTAATATGAGAAAAGATTTAAAATACCTGCTTAAAATATCACTTATAATTGCTTTTGTAATTTTTTTAATTGAGCGATTGGTTTTTGGTGGCGGTTTTAATTTACCTATAAATGAGTTGTTTAAAGTGTTTAGCATTCATTTTATGTATGCCTTTGTATTGTCAACAATAAATGGATATTTCTATTATTACTTAAATTCAAAATTCTCTTGGGAAGAGCATTCAAAAAAGAGATTGATAATTGGTGCATTTGGATCTGTAATTTTATCTATGGTTGGGTTGGTACTTTTAAGGTTAGTAACCTTGGTATTTATATTAGGAAAACCATTTGATGCTTTTTTAAATGATGAAAATGCGATAAATTATTATGTATTTGGCTTAAGCTTAACATTAATTGCAAGTTTGGTTTTTCACGCAATTTTCTTTTACAAAGCTTTAACCGAGAAAAAAGTTACAGAACAACAAATTGTTGCAAAAACTGAAACAGCTAAATATGAATCGTTAAAAAGTCAAATAGATCCTCATTTTTTATTTAATAGTTTAAATGTGTTAACATCTTTAATAGGTGAAAACCCAAAGCAGGCAGAAAAGTTTACCACAAAACTATCAAAAGTTTATAGGTATGTGTTAGAACAAAAAAATAAAGATTTAATTGATTTGGATGAAGAGTTGTTGTTTGCTAAAACGTATATGGAATTGTTAAAAATGCGTTTTGAAGACGCAGTAACTTTTGAAATTCCTGAAAAAGCAAGCAATCCAGAATTAAAAATAATTCCTTTATCACTTCAATTATTATTAGAGAATACAATAAAACACAATGTAGTTTCAGAAGAACATCCATTAACAGTTAAAATTTATGAAGAAAATGGATATTTAATGATCACAAACAATTACAATCCTAAAACAATTGTTGAAAAAGGAACCAAAGTAGGTTTAAAAAATATTGTTGATAGATACGATTTAATTACTCTTAAAAAAGTATTTGTTGATAAAATAGGACAAGAATTTACGGTAAAATTACCGTTACTAACTCAAAAAACAAAAAACATGAATTCATCACAACATATAGAAAGTTCTAAGTATTTAAAAGCTGTAGAACGCGTAGAAGAAATAAAAGGATTTTATTCAAGCTTAATTGCATACTGTCTTGTAATACCTTTTTTAATGTATATTAATTTTACGTATGTACCACAATTTCATTGGTTTTATTTCCCAGCAATGGGATGGGGAATAGGTTTAATATTTCAAGGTTTTAAAGCCTTTGCATACAATCCTTTTTTGGGAAAAGGTTGGGAAGAGCGTAAAATTCAAGAATATATGAATGAAGATAAAAAACAATATTGGGAATAAACCAATTATATATTCATAAAGCCAAATAAAATAAAAGGTTATTCAAAATATAGAAATTTAACAAGCTAAAGGTATTTTCCTAAAGCAAAAAGAGATATAAAAATGAAAAAGTATTATACAGAAGAAGATAAATATATACGTGCAAAGAAAAAGGTTGATAACATTAAAGGATTTTATGCGAATTTATTAGCATATTGTTTAGTAATTCCTTTCTTATTTTTTATAAATTATATGACATCACCAGGTTATTATTGGTTTTATTGGCCAATGGCAGGTTGGGGAATAGGTCTTTGTTTTCATGCATTTGGTGTGTTTGGAAATAATTTAATCTTTGGAAAAGATTGGGAAGAGCGAAAAATTCAAGAGATAATGAATGAAGATAAAAACAGAAAACTTGATTAAGATGGAAAATTCAAATTTAGAAGAACAAAAATATATACGTGCAAAAAAACGTGTAAAAGCAATAAAAGGTTTTTATGTTCACTTAACGGTTTATATATTAGTGAACCTATTTTTAGTGGTTACAAAGTCATTCTCAAGTGGAGGATGGGAAACTTTTTGGCAATGGCAAACTTATAATACAGCCGTTTTTTGGGGAATAGGTATAGTTTTTCATGCTTTTAATGTTTTTGGAATGCGCTTTTTATTAGGAAAAGATTGGGAAGAGCGTAAAATAAAAGAAATAATGGATAGAGATAAAAAGGATTTTTGGGTTTAAATTTTACATTAAAACACAATATTCAAAAAAACACAATAGGAATGGAAGTAGTAATTATTGAAGATGAGAAGCCAGCAGCTCGCAGATTGGGTAGAATGTTAAATGAATTAGGTATTGAACCTTTAATTATGTTGCATTCTGTTGAAGAAGCTGTAAATTGGTTTAGCGCCAATGAGCATCCAGATTTATTGTTTTTAGATATTCAGTTATCTGATGGTTTGTCATTTGAAATATTTGAAGAGGTTGAAGTAAAAAGTGCTATAATTTTTACAACTGCTTATGATGAGTATGCGTTAAAAGCTTTTAAATTAAATAGTATTGATTATTTGTTAAAACCTATTGATAGTGATGAATTGGAAAATGCTGTAGCAAAATTTAAGAAATTACAAACCAATGATTCTCCACAAAATTTTGATTTAGAGCAATTAAAATTATTAGTGGCACCTTCTCAAAAAAATTATAAGAAAAGGTTTACCGTTAAAATAGGGCAACATTTAAAAATGATTTCTGTAGATGCAATAGAATGTTTTTACAGTGAAAATAAGGCAACTCATATTCATACAATAGATAATAGAAGTTACTTAATTGAAGCTACCTTAGATCAATTAGATAATAAGTTACAGCCAGAAACTTTTTTTAGAGTAAGTAGAAAGTTTGTAGTAAATGTAAATGCTATAAAAGATATTATAGCATATTCAAATAGTAGATTAAAATTACAGCTTCAAACTTACAATGAAAGTGATATCATTGTAAGTAGAGAGCGTGTAAAAGATTTTAAAAATTGGTTGGAATAAGCGCAATTTAGAATACGTTATTTAAACATATCCATTCCAGGAATATTTGGCATTCCATCCTTTGCAGCTGCAGCTAACTCAGCTTCATTTACCGTATTTGCTTTGTCCAAAGCTTTGTTTAAAGCAATAACCAAATAATCTTCAATTTCTTCGTTATCAGTTAAACTAGCGTCTATAGAAATATTTTTTACTGTTCTATTCGCAGTTACAGTTACTTTTACCAAACCATTACCGGCTTCGCCATCAATTAAAACAGTATTTAATCTAGCTTTTGTTTCTTCTATATTTTTTTGAGCATCTTTTAATTTGCTCATCATTCCAGATAAATCTCCAAACATTTTATTAAATTTTTAACAAGTTACGCTGACAAATATAGTATTTTTGCAGCTTAGCAAAATTTAAAAATGACTGGACATAAATTAGCAATGCCAAAGGCCGAAAAAATTGCAAAGAAGTTAGAAATTCATGGTGAAGAAAGAATTGACAATTATTATTGGTTGAATGAAAAGGAAAATCCTAAAGTAATAGATTATTTAAATGCTGAAAACGCTTATTTTGATGAGCAAACAAAGCATACTAAAAATTTTCAAGAAGACTTATTTCAGGAAATGAAGGCGAGAATTAAGGAAGATGATGAGTCTGTTCCGTATAAAAAAAACAATTATTTCTATATAACTCGTTTTAAAAAAGGAGATCAATACCCAGTTTATTCACGTAAATTTCAAAACTTAGAAGCTAAAGAAGAGGTTTTATTTAATGTAAATGAATTGGCAAAAGGGCATAATTATTTTCAGTTAGGCGGACTTTCAGTGAGTCCAAATAACAAATTAGCTGCTTTTGGAACCGATGTGGTTAGTAGAAGACAATACACCCTTCAATTTAAAAATTTAGAAACAGGTGAAATTTATCCTGAAAAGATTGAAAACACTACAGGAAGCGCTTCTTGGGCAAGTGATAATAAAACAGTTTTTTATACTTTAAAAAATCCAGAAACATTACGTAGTGAAAAAATAGTGCGTCATATTTTAGGTACAAATCCTTCTGAAGATGTTGTTGTTTTTGATGAAAAAGACGAAGCTTTTAGTGTATATGTGTATCGTTCTAAATCTGAAAAATTTATTGTAATTGGTTCATACAGCACTGTTTCAACAGAATATCAAATTTTAGAGGCTGAAAATCCTACAGGAGAATTTAGAGTTTTTCAACCTAGAGAGCGAGATTTAGAATATAGCATTGCGCATTATGGGAATGATTTTTACATTATGACCAATAAAGACAAAGCAATCAATTTTAAGTTAATGAAAACCGATGATACTGTTACATTAAAAGAAAATTGGGTTGATGTTATTCCGCATAGAGATGATGTGTTGTTAGAAGATATTTCTATATTCAAAGATTTTTTAGTGTTAGAAGAGCGTTCAAATGGTTTGAATAAAATTAGAATTATTCGATGGGATAAAACAGAAGATTTTTATTTGCCTTTTGATGAAGAAACATATTCTGCCGGAGTTTATTCAAATCCTGAATTTGATACAAATGTTATTCGTTATAGTTATAATTCTATGACAACACCTAGTTCGGTAATTGATTTTAATGTAGATAATAGATCTAAAGAAATTAAAAAAGAACAACAAGTTTTAGGAGGAAACTTTGATAAAGGAAATTATAAAAGTGAGCGTTTGTGGGCAACTGCTAAAGACGGAACTAAAGTAGCAATTTCTTTGGTGCACCATAAAAACACACAACTTTCAGAAAATACGCCAGTGTTGTTATACGGTTATGGATCTTATGGTCACACAATTGATGCTGGTTTTAGTTCTACACGTTTAAGTTTGCTAGACAGAGGTTTTGTTTATGCAATTGCCCACGTTAGAGGTAGCGAATATTTAGGTAGAAATTGGTACGAATCCGGAAAGTTATTAAACAAAAAAAATACTTTCACAGATTTTATAGACTGTGCAGAATACTTAATTGCTAAAAAATATACTTCAAGCAAACATTTATATGGTTATGGAGGTTCAGCTGGAGGTTTATTAATTGGAGCAGTTATTAATATGAAACCAACATTGTTTAATGGTGTTGTAGCTGCTGTTCCTTTTGTTGATGTAGTTACAACTATGTTAGATGATAGCATTCCATTAACTACAGGTGAGTATGACGAATGGGGAAATCCAAATGATAAAGAATACTACCAATACATGAAAGAGTATTCGCCTTATGACAATGTTTGTGAACAAAATTACCCAAATATGTTGGTAACAACAGGTTTGCATGATTCTCAAGTACAATATTTTGAACCTGCAAAATGGGTAGCCAAATTAAGAGAGTATAAAACAAATAACAATTCATTATTAATGCATATTGATATGGAAACTGGGCATGGTGGTGCTTCAGGTCGTTTTGATGCTTTAAAAGAAACAGCAAGAGATTATAGTTTTATTCTTGATTTAGAGATGAAATAAGCTTTAAAAAAAAAACGTTAAATTTGCACGTTGTAATAATTTGATGGAATTTAAGACTTTTTGAATTTTACACGTTATAATTAAATTATTAAAAATGACAAGAAATACTGGAATACATAACAATATTTTAGAACTTATTGGTAATACTCCACTTATTAAACTTAATAAAATCACAAAAGATCTTCCTGGTAATTTTTATGCAAAGTACGAAGGGTTTAACCCTGGACATTCTATGAAAGATAGAATTGCGTTGCATATTATTGAAACAGCTGAAAAACAAGGGATTTTAAAAGAAGGAAGTACAATTATTGAAACCACTTCTGGAAATACAGGTTTTAGTGTAGCTTTAGTTAGTATTTTAAAAGGTTATAAATGTATTTTGGCTGTAAGTTCTAAAGCGGCTTCAGGAAAAATAAATATGCTAAAAGCTATGGGAGCTAAAGTATACGTTTGCCCTGCACACGTAAAAGCTGATGACCCAAGATCTTATTATGAGGTTGCGAAGAGGTTGCATTCAGAAACTGCAAATTCAGTGTACATTAATCAGTATTTTAATAAATTAAATGCCGAAGCACATTATAGTTCAACAGGCCCTGAAATTTGGGAGCAAACCAATGGTGAAATTACACATGTAGTTGCTGCTAGTGGAACTGGAGGAACTATTTCTGGAGTAGCTAAGTATTTAAAAGAACAAAATCCGAATATAAAAATATTAGGTGTTGATGCTTTTGGATCTATTTTAAAGAAATTTCACGAAACAGGAGAATTTGATAAAAATGAAATTTACCCTTATAGAATTGAAGGTTTAGGTAAAAATTTAATACCATCTGCTACAGATTTTGAAGTTATTGATGTGTTTGAAAAGGTAACCGATGAGGCTTCAGCTCACAGAGCACGAGAATTAGCAGTAACCGAAGGTTTATTTACAGGATACACAAGTGGTGCTATTATTCAAGCAACAACACAATACGCTGATCAAGGGTATTTTAATAAAAATTCAAAAGTGGTACTAATATTACCCGATCACGGTTCAAGATATATGGAAAAAATATACTGTGATGATTGGATGAAAGAACAAGGTTTTTTTGATTCACAAAAGCAAGCCCACGAAGTTGTGGAATACGTAAAGTAACTATTTAAAAAAGTATAAAAAAAGGTTAAAATTAAATTTTTAACCTTTTTTTTTGTCACTTTAACATTTGATAGCATAAAAAAAATCACGTAATTTGCATGTTCGTAAGTATGTGTATTTTATGATACTTATGTTAAATATTTATATCAATGAAAGATTTATTTGAAAGAATAGTAAAAGATAAAGGTCCATTAGGTAAATGGGCAAAACAAGCGGAAGGATATTATGTGTTTCCTAAGTTAGAAGGGGAAATATCTAACAGAATGACGTTTAATGGTAAAAAAGTTATTACTTGGAGTATTAACGATTATTTAGGTTTAGCAAATCATCCAGATGTTAGAAAAGCTGATGCTGAAGCTGCAGCTGAATATGGAATGGCTTACCCAATGGGTGCTAGAATGATGTCTGGTCACACAAAATATCATGAACAATTAGAGAAAGAGTGTGCTGAGTTTGTAGATAAAGAGGCGGCGTATTTAGTGAATTTTGGTTATCAAGGTATGGTTTCTGCTATTGATGCTTTAGTTAGTAAAAATGACGTGATTGTTTATGACATTGATTCACACGCTTGTATTATTGATGGAGTAAGATTACATCACGGTAAAAGATTTACTTACCAACATAATGATATTGAAAGTCTTGAAAAGAATTTACAAAGAGCAACTAAAATTGCAGAAGATAACAATGGAGGTATTTTAGTAATATCTGAAGGTGTTTTTGGAATGCGAGGTCAACAAGGTAAATTAAAAGAAATTGTTGGTTTAAAAGACAAATATAACTTTAGATTATTAGTTGATGATGCTCATGGTTTTGGTACTTTAGGAGAAGGTGGTAGAGGTGCAGGTTTTGAACAAGGTGTTCAAGATGGTATTGATGTGTACTTTGCTACATTTGCAAAGTCTATGGCTAGTATTGGAGCCTTTTTTGCTGCTGATAAAGATATAATTCAATATTTACAGTACAATATGCGTTCTCAAATGTTTGCAAAATCTTTACCAATGACATTGGTGAAAGGTGCTTTAAAACGTTTGGATATGTTAAGAACAATGCCAGAGTTAAAAGAAAAACTTTGGGAGAATGTAAATGCACTTCAAAACGGATTAAAAGAAAACGGATTTAATATTGGTCAAACAAATACTTGCGTAACACCTGTATTTTTAGAAGGTGATATTCCTGAAGCTATGGCTATGGTGAATGATTTACGTGAAAACTATGGTATATTTTGTTCAATTGTTGTGTATCCAGTAATTCCAAAAGGATTAATTATTTTAAGATTAATTCCTACTGCTACTCATAATTTAGAAGATGTAAGAATTACTATAGAATCTTTCTCAGCAATTCGCGAGAAATTAGAAAAAGGAATTTATAGACGTATTGCAGCTTCTATGGTGTAATTGTTTAAAATAATAGTACTAAAAAAGCCTTTTAGAATTTAATTCTAAAAGGCTTTTTTTTATGATTTTTATGAAAGATTAATATCCTTCAGAAATATTTTTAAGTGCGCTTTTGCTTAAAATTTTAATTTTTTTACCAATTAAATCAATTACTCCATCTTTCTTTAAATTTGAAAGTAATCGAATGGCAGATTCTGTAGCTGTACCAATAGTATTGGCAATTTCTTCTCTTGTTAATACCACATCAATGCAACCTTCACTGTCAACACCAAAAATTTCATCTAAATGAATCAAAGTTTCAGCTAATCTATCTTTTACCGGTTTTTGAGCCATTTGAGAGATAGATGTATTTGCTTCATTTAATTGTTGCGATATATTTCTCATTAAATTTAGCGAGAAATTATTATTTTCTTTAATTGTATCAAGTATATCTCCTTTAGGAATAAAGCATACGTGCATATCTTCCAACGCAATAGCATTTAAACCAACTAGCTCTTCACTTAAAATAGAACGATGACCTAAAATATCACCACCTTTAACAAATTTTATAATTTGCTCTTTTCCATTTGTGTTAAGCTTGGTTAATTTTCCTTTTCCATCTTTTATACAATACAATCCATTTATAGAGTTTCCTTCGGTCATTAAATTTTCACCTTTTTTTATAACCAGTGAAGTTTTATGTCCAGAGAATTTCTCTAACTCATCATTTGTTAGTGTTTTTAGCGCGTTAAATCGCTTAATGATGCATTGTCTGCATTTTGAAGGCATATAAATTGTGTAGTTTTAGTAGAACAATGGCACAAATGTAATAAAAATAATGATATTTATCATACCTATAACCGATTAATTGAATAGATTTGTTGTTGAAATTTTAGATTTAATGAGTAAGACAAATTGTTTTCATTGCGGGTTAGATTGTGGGAATAAACCAATTGTTTTTGACAACAAAAATTTTTGTTGCAATGGTTGTAAAACAGTTTATGAAATACTGAATGCAAGTGAATTAAGTTGTTATTATGATTTTGAGGCAACGCCAGGAACAATTCCTTCAGAAATTAAAGGAAAATATAATTATTTAGAAAATGAAGAGATTGTTGAGAAATTATTGGAATTTAATGATGGAGAAACATCAGTTGTTGAGTTTTATATTCCAAGTATTCATTGTAGTTCCTGTATTTGGGTGCTCGAAAATTTAAGTAAATTAAATGATGGTGTAACCACATCAATGGTAAATTTTCCAAAGAAAATTTTACGTGTTACCTTTAAAAATAAAAGAACAACTATAAAACAAATAGTTGAACTTATTACTTCAATAGGTTATGAACCTTATATTAGTTTAGAAGACGCTGATTCAAAAAGTAAAAAGGTTGATAAAACATTAATTTACGAAGTCTCTATTGCGGCATTTTGTTTTGGAAACATTATGTTACTCTCTTTCCCTGAATATTTTCAAGTGGATGGGTTTTGGTTAGAAAAATACAAATACTTATTTAGGTATTTAATGTTTACAATGTCTGTTCCAGTGGTTTTATATTCGGCAAAAAGTTATTTTATATCGGCTTATAAAGGTATAAAGCACCAAGTTTTGAATATTGATGTGCCAATTGCAATAGGAATTACCGTACTTTTTGTAAGAAGCTCAATTGAAATATTTTTAGATATTGGAAGTGGTTTTTTTGACAGTTTAACTGGGTTGGTTTTCTTTTTACTATTAGGAAAGTTTTTTCAACAGAAAACATATAATTTTTTATCGTTTGAAAGAGATTATAAATCGTATTTTCCAATTGCAGTTACAAAAATTATTGAAGGTTTAGAAAAAAGCATTCCGGTAAAGGATATTGAAAAAGGAGATCGTTTATTAATTAGAAATGAAGAGTTGATCCCTGTTGATGGAATTTTAATAAATGGAACTGCTGAAATTGATTATAGTTTTGTAACTGGTGAATCTGTTCCCGTTACAAAACAATCTGGTGATAAGTTGTTTGCAGGTGGAAAACAAACTGCAGGAGCTATTGAGATGGAAGTAATTAATACGATGTCTCAGAGTTATTTAACTCAGCTTTGGAGTAATGATGTATTTAGTAAAACCAATGAAATTACTTTAAAAAACATAACAGATACGATAAGTAAATATTTTACCATTGCAATTTTAACCATTGCTTTTTTTGCAGGTATATTTTGGTATGTTTATGATGCTTCTATGGCTTTTAATGTGGTTACAGCTGTGTTAATAATCGCTTGTCCATGCGCGTTAGCTTTGTCTGCTCCATTTGCTATTGGAAATATGTTGCGAATTTTTGGGTATAAAAAATTCTACTTAAAGAATGCGGAAACAATTGAGAATATTTCTAAAATTAGTACTATTATTTTTGATAAAACAGGTACAATTACGTCTAGTGATAAAACACAAATTACGTTTTTAGGAGATAATGAATTAAGTATTGAAGAGTTAAGAATTATTAAAACTGTACTAAGAGCATCTAACCACCCTTTAAGCAGATCATTATATAATTTTATATCAGAAGATCCTTTTGATGAAAAACCTGAAGCTTTTGAAGAAGTTTTAGGAAAAGGAATTCAGGCAACAATAAACGGATATTCAGTTAAATTAGGTTCAGCCAGTTTTATAGGTTTAAATGCTGAGAGATTTAATGAAACAAGTATTAATATACGTATAAATAACTATTTAAAAGGAAGTTTTATATTCAAAAATAGTTATAGAGAAGGCATGAAAAATGTGTTTGAATCATTAGCTAAAACATATAAACTGGTAATTTTATCTGGTGATAATGACGGTGAAAAAATTCATTTAGAAAAAATATTACCAAAGAATACTCAATTTGAATTCAATCAAAAACCTAATGATAAATTAGAATTTATTAAAAAGAAACAAGAAATAGGAGAAAAGGTAATGATGATTGGTGATGGTTTAAATGATGCTGGTGCACTTGCGCAAAGTAACGTAGGTATTGCTATTTCTGAAGATGTAAATGTATTTTCACCTGCTTGTGATGCTATTTTAGACGCCAATTTATTTAGTAAATTACCTGAGTTTTTGCGTCTTTCAATTCAAACAATAGGTGTTATAAAAGCAAGCTTTGTGGTTTCTTTTTGTTATAATATTATTGGAATGTATTTTGCTTTAACTGGTCAATTAACTCCAGTTGTAGCTGCTATTTTAATGCCGTTAAGTTCAATATCTATTGTAATATTTGTAACAGTACTAACAAATTGGATTACTAAAAAGCTCTAAATTAGTTGATAAATGAGTGTAATTTTTGTTGTTTTTTAAATGTGATAATTATCATATTTTTTTAACAAATAAAAATTATATTTGTCTTAACTAACTATAGAACTATTAATTAAATATGGAAGTAGTCTACATAACAATAGGCGTAAGTATTATTGTTGCCGTATTTTTTTTCATTGCATTTATCAAATCCGTAAAGGCCGGGCAGTATGATGATACATATACGCCATCTGTTCGTATGCTTTTTGATGATGAATTAGTTACTACAGATAGCAAAACAGAGAACAAACAACAATCAATTAAATAATAATTAACAATTAATTAATCAAACAAGTATGGAAAAAGAACAGTTTTATTATGATAATAAAATCGTAAAAATGTTTCTTTGGGCTACAATTCTATGGGGAGTTGTAGGTATGTTAGTAGGGCTATTAGTAGCGCTACTTTTTGTTTTCCCAGGATTATTAGAATTTGCAGGAGCAGATAACGCTATTTCATGGTTAAGTTTCGGGCGTTTACGTCCATTACATACCAATGCGGTAATTTTTGCCTTTGTAGGTAATGGAATTTTCCTAGGAATTTATTATTCAACCCAAAGATTATTAAAAGCTAGAATGTTTAATGATGTTTTAAGTAGAATTCATTTTTGGGGATGGCAAGCTATTATTGTAGCTGCAGCTATTACATTGCCGTTAGGGTTAAGTTCATCAAAAGAATATGCTGAATTAGAATGGCCTATTGATTTAGCTGTTGTATTTATTTGGGTTATATTCGGAATCAATCTTATTGGTACTATTTTAAAAAGAAGACAAAGACATATTTACGTTGCAATTTGGTTTTATATAGCAACTTTAATAACCATTGCAGTGTTATATATCTTCAATAACCTTGAAATGCCAATTACAGCTTTTAAAAGTTATTCTGTATACTCCGGAGTACAAGATGCTTTAGTTCAGTGGTGGTATGGTCATAATGCGGTAGCGTTTTTCTTAACAACTCCAGTATTAGGTTTAATGTATTATTTTGTTCCTAAAGTAGCGAATAGACCTGTATATTCTTATAGACTTTCTATTATTCACTTCTGGACATTAATTTTCTTATACATTTGGGCTGGTCCTCACCATTTATTATATACGGCATTACCAGAATGGGCTCAAAACTTAGGAACAGTTTTCTCTGTTATGTTAATTTTCCCATCTTGGGGTGGTATGATCAACGGATTATTAACGCTTCGTGGAGCGTGGGATAAAGTTCGTGAAAACCCAGTATTAAAATTCTTTGTAGTTGCAATTACAGGTTATGGTATGGCAACTTTTGAAGGTCCAATGTTATCATTTAAAAATTTAAATGCAATTGGTCACTACACTGACTGGATTGTTGGTCACGTTCATATTGGAGCATTAGCTTGGAACGGATTTATGATTGCAGGTATTGTTTACTGGTTAGCTGAAAAATTATGGAAAACACCTTTATATTCTAAAAAATTAGCCAATACACATTTTTGGTTGGGAACTTTAGGTATCTTATTTTATGCAATTCCATTATATGTTGCTGGTTTTACTCAAGCCTTTTTATGGAAACAATTTAATCCAGATGGAACATTGGTGTATGGTAACTTTTTAGAAACTGTTACACAGGTAATTCCAATGTATGCAATGCGTGCAATTGGAGGAACTTTATATTTAACAGGTTTTGTGTTATTAGCAATTAACATTATTAAAACTGCTAAAGCAGGTTCAGTTGTTGAAGACGAGTTAGCTGAAGCAGCACCATTGAAAAAAATTAGTGGAAAAAGAATTGCTGGTGAAGGATTCCATACTTGGTTAGAGAGAAAAACGGTATTGTTTACTATTTTAACTACAGTAGCTATTTTAATTGGTGGTTTGGTTGAAATTGTACCATTAATTTTAGTAAAATCAAATATACCTACAATTGAGAGTGTAAAACCATACACTCCTTTAGAATTAGAAGGTAGAGATATTTACATTAGAGAAGGTTGTAACAACTGTCACTCTCAAATGATTCGTCCTTTCCGTTCAGAGGTTGAGCGTTACGGTGAATACTCAAAAGCAGGTGAATTTGTGTATGATTTCCCATTCCTTTGGGGATCTCGTAGAACAGGTCCAGATGTGCATAGAGTTGGTGGAAAATATAATGATAACTGGCACTTTAATCATATGATGGATCCAAGATCTACATCTCCAGGTTCAATTATGCCTCGTTATTCTTGGTTAATTAAAAACGACTTAAATGCTTCAAATATTGAAGATAAAATGAGTGGTTTAGTAACTTTAGGTGTTCCTTATTCAGATGAAGATATTGCTGGAGCAAAACAACAATTATTAGTTCAGGCTAAAGAAATTGAAAGCAATTTAAGACAAGATCCTGAATTTGTGAAAAATTACGGTTCTAGTAATATTCAAAATAAAGAAATTGTTGCATTAATATCATATTTACAACGATTGGGAACTGATATTAAGGCTGGTAGAACAGCACTAAAATAATTTAGGATGCTAAAATTTATTAAACATAATCTTGAAGGTATTGATGGAGTTGAAATTTACCCAATAATTTCACTAGTATTATTCTTTACGGTATTTATAACAATGATTGTATTTGTTTATAAACTACCAAAAAGAAGTATTGATGAAGTGAGCCAAATACCTTTAGATAACGAAACTAATATTAAAGAAATTAACCATGAGTAAAAGTTCAGAAAATTTATCGGGTTGGAAAAAGTTCATGAAATCCATGACAAAAGCCCACGAGTTAGGAACAGAAGAAGATATAATGTTAGACCATGATTATGATGGTATAAAAGAATTAGATAATGTATTGCCACCTTGGTGGTTGTATGGATTTTACATTACAATTGCAATTAGTATTTTTTATTATACGCAAGTTTTTTATAATTCAGAAAAATATAGTCAGTCTGAAGAATATGCTGCTGAGGTTGCACAAGGAAAAGCCGATGTTGAAGCGTATAAAGCTGCAAACCCTCAATTATTTGACGATTCAAATATTGTTGCGTTAACTGATGCTGAAAGTATTGCAAAAGGGAAAGAATTGTTTACTTCAAAAACTTGTTTTGCGTGTCATTTAAATGATTTAGGAGGAAGCATTGGACCAAATTTAACTGATAACAAATGGATTTTAGGAGGAGATGTAAAAAGCTTATTCAATACAATTTCTAAAGGAGGTAGACCAGGTAAAGGTATGATTGCTTGGGAATCTACAATTTCTAGAGAAGAACGTATTCAATTAGCGAGTTATATTATTTCTATGCAAGGAACAACTCCTGCAACTCCAAAAGCTCCTGAAGGTGATATTATTTGGCCTGAAGAGTAAAAAATTGATTCACAAAAGTGAGCTAATTTTATAATTAGTAAAAAAAGGAATGGCGAGTTAGTTTTATTAAATTAATTCTCGGTATTCCTTTTTTTTGTGACATAAGTATCTAAAGTAGTCAAATAATCATGATAAATTTGGCAATCATAATTTTAAGAGTTTGAAATTAAATATGGAAAAAGATCAAAAAGAAGTATTTAGAGATTCTATCGCAACAATTGATGAATCTGGAAAAAGAAATTTTATTTTCCCTAAAAAACCAAAAGGAGATTTATATAAATATAGAACTTACGTAAGTTGGGTTTTATTGGCTTTTTTATTAGCTGCCCCTTTTATTAAAGTAAAAGGGAACCAGTTTCTATTGTTTAACGTGATAGAGCGTAAATTTCATATTTTTGGTTTTCCTTTTTGGCCACAAGATTTTCATTTATTGGTAATTTCAATGCTTGTAAGTGTTGTTTTTGTAATATTATTTACAGTTGTTTTTGGAAGGATTTTTTGTGGTTGGATGTGTCCACAAACCATTTTTATGGAAATGGTTTTTAGAAAAGTAGAATACTTAATTGAAGGAGACAGATCAAAACAAATTAAATTAGAAAAACAAGAATGGAATGCTGAAAAAATTAGAAAACGCGTGTTAAAATGGTTTGTGTTTTTTATCATCTCATTTGTTATTTCAAATGTGTTTTTAGCTTATATAATTGGTTCTGACGAAGTACTTTCTTACATTACACAAGGTCCAATGGCTAATATTGGTACACTTTTAAAATTATTAATTTTTACTGCCGTTTTCTATTTTGTATTTGCTTGGTTTAGAGAGCAAGTTTGTATTATAGTTTGTCCTTACGGAAGACTTCAAGGTGTGTTGTTAGACAATAAATCTATAAATGTAGCTTATGATTTTGTAAGAGGAGAAGGAGAGAATGGTCGTAAAAAATTACGAAAAGATGAAGACAGAGATAATCTTGGTATAGGTGATTGTATTGATTGTAAGCAATGTATACAAGTGTGTCCTACAGGAATTGACATTAGAAATGGAACTCAATTAGAGTGTATTAATTGTACAGCTTGTATTGATGCTTGTAATGAAATTATGGATAAATCAGGTTTTGAAAGAGGCTTGATTCGTTATGCTTCAGAAGATGATATTGAGAAAAAAGAAAAAATAAAATTAAATGCACGTTTAATTGCTTACTCTGCAATTTTAACCATTTTAATAGGTGTGTTAGTTACAATGTTATTTTTACGTACTGATGTTGAGGCAACCATACTTAGATTACCAGGACAAACTTTTCAATCAACTGAAAACGCTATTAGAAATGTGTATACTGTAAAGTTTATTAATAAAACTACTGAAGATATTAACAATGTTTCAATCAAGTTAATTTCTCACGAAGGAGAAGTTCAAATGGTTGGAGGCCAGGTTAGTATAGAAAAACAAGGTTTAAAAGAAGGAACTTTATTTATAGATATTGATAAAAAAGATTTAAATTCGTCAAAAGAAAAATTAAAAATTGGGATTTATTCAGGAGATAAGTTAATAGAAACTACATCTACCAATTTTATGGGTCCTTTAATTATAAAATAATTTGTAAAAAGTGATACTTTTTACATTCGTATTAACGTTAATAAAATAAAACATATGAAATTCAAAATAAGTTGGCCAACAGGTATTATTATTGCAATTGCTTCATTTGTTATTTTTATTCTTTCTTTTGTGTATAAAGTAACTTTTTTACCAGAATATGATCATCATTTAGTTTCTGATGATTATTATATGGAAGAGTTAAACTATCAACAAGAAATTGATAAACAAAATAAAGGAATTGATTTAGAAGAAAATGTAACACTTACAAAAGTAGATAAAGGTTTATTAATTTCTTTTCCTTCAGAATTTGATTATTCTAAAATTTCTGGAAATATTGATTTTTTACGCTTGTCTAATGATAAAATAGATTTTTCAACACCAATTAAATTATCATCAAATGATTTGTTAATTGAAGATAAAAATTTAGTGGAAGGAAGATGGGATGTTAAAATAGAATGGACAGTAAATGATGTTACTTATTTGTTAAAAGAAAAAATTAACTACTAATATGCTTTGGACAGCATTGCTATTAGGTTTAGCAGGGAGTTTCCACTGCATTGGTATGTGTGGTCCAATTGCGTTTGTTTTACCGGTAGATAGAACAACAAAATCTAAACTGTTTTTTCAAATATTTTTATACCATTTTGGCCGGTTGTTGAGTTATTCAATTATTGGTTTATTATTTGGTTTTATAGGTAAAGGACTATACTTCGCTGGTTTTCAGCAACGTTTATCTATTTTAATGGGGATAATTATGATTGCTTTGGTAATTATTCCAGTTTCCATATTTAATAAGTTCAATTTTTCAAAACCTTTGTACCAATTAATTGGTAAGGTGAAGCAAAAGTTAGGACTTTATTTAAATAAAAAATCTAACAAAGCAATTTTTTCAATTGGTTTTTTCAATGGCTTTTTACCTTGCGGTTTAGTGTATATGGCGCTAATAGGTTCTATATCAACAGGAAATGCACCCGAAGGTGCGTTGTATATGTTTTTATTTGGTTTAGGTACAATTCCTTTAATGACAGCAGCAGTTTTATTAGGGAATTTTGTAAATTTATCTATTCGAACAAAAATTCAGAAAGTAATTCCTGTTTTTGTGGTTATTATTGGATTATTGTTTATTTTGCGTGGACTAGGATTAGGAATTCCTTACATTTCCCCTTCAGATGCAAAATTGCAAATTTCTAATAATCCAGCAGATTGTGTAACTATTGAAAAGAATGAATAATGCCAGATACGCCAAAATTAACACTTGAAGATTTTCAAACAGCAACTACAAATAAAGAGTTATTAGATATTATTGCTAAAAAAAACATTTCTATAGATAAGGTTGAAAAGAAATTGTTTTACGAAGATCAATTACAAAAACTTCAAATAGAATTGGTAAAATTGCAGCGTTGGGTTGTAAAAAATAATAAACGTGTTGCCATTATTTTTGAAGGTCGTGATGCTGCCGGTAAAGGAGGAAACATAAGACGATTTACAGAACATTTAAACCCAAGAGCAATGCGAGTAGTTGCGCTAACTAAGCCAACTGAAATTGAGCGTGGTCAATGGTATTTTAGACGTTATGTAAAAGAATTACCAAATGCAGGAGAAATTGTTTTTTTTGATAGAAGTTGGTATAACAGAGCTGTTGTTGAACCTGTAATGGGATTTTGTAATGAAGACCAGTATCAAAAATTTATGGTACAGGTTTCAGAATTTGAACATATGCTGTATGAAGACGGCTTGGTGTTAATTAAGTTTTGGTTTTCAATTTCAAAAGAAGAACAATTAGAAAGATTCAACTCAAGAATTGCAACACCTTTAAAACGTTGGAAATTTAGTCCGGTTGATAGAAAAGGGCAGGAGCTATGGGATAAATACCACCATTATAAAGAGCAAATGTTTAGTAAAACCCATACAAGTTACAGTCCTTGGGTAACCGTACAGGCCAACGACAAAAAAATTGCGCGTTTAGAAAGTATTCGTTACGTTTTATCGCAATTTAATTATGAAGGTAAAGAAAAAGCCTTAACTACGGTATTGCCAGATCCTAATATAATTACAAGATATTTTCGTTCATCTAAACAAATTGATTAATTATGGAAGAGCAATTTAAATTAACACAAGAGGACGTTGATATTTTAAATACCAATAAAGGAATAAAAGCAATTCTATCTAAAGAACCTTACAATTTAGAAAGAGCTTTAAGGTATGTAAAGTATGAAAAGAAATTAAAAAAACTTCAAATAGAATTAATAAGGCTTCAATCTTGGGCAATTGAAAAGAATGAGCGAATAATAATTATTTTTGAAGGTAGAGATGCAGCCGGAAAAGGTGGTGCAATTCGTCGTGCTACTGAAAGAATGAATCCACGTCATTTGCGAATTGTGGCCTTACCTAAACCATCACAAGATGAAAAAACACAATGGTATTTTCAAAGGTATGTTAATCAATTTCCTAAAGCAGGTGAAATTGTTTTTTTTGATAGAAGTTGGTATAATAGGGCGGTAGTTGAACCTGTTAATGGGTTTTGTACACCTGAAGAATATGAGATTTTTATGGAACAAGTAAATGATTTTGAGCGAATGATTACCGCATCAGGTATTCGCTTGGTAAAAATTTACATGTCTATTTCAAAAAAGGAACAAGCCAAACGTTTTGAAGATATTAAAAATAACCCACTAAAACAATGGAAAATGACTGAGGTTGATGAAAGAGCTCAGGAGTTGTGGGATGTGTATACAGAGTATAAAAAGAAAATGTTTCAAAATACAAAAAAAGGAACTTTACTACCTTGGAAAATAATTAGAGCAAATAGAAAAACGTATGCTAGAATAGCTTCTATTAGTCATATTCTAAAAAGTATTCCTTACGATAAAAACAAAAAAATATAAAACAAAAAACCAGCTAAATTGTAGCTGGTTTTTTTGTTTTTATAGGTTGTAAATGTTTAAATCATTTTAAAATCTAACAATAATTCACCTTCAATAGAAGCTTGTAAATGATCGCCTTTAAAAATTTGACCTGCGCCAACTGCAGGCGTTCCTGTGAAAATTAAATCATTTGGCTCTAATGTCATATATTTTGATACAAATGCAATTATTTCAGCAAAGTTATAAATCATTAAACTAGTATTCCCCGTTTGTTTATTTTCATTATTAATTGATAAATCAAAATTAATATCATTTAAATCGGTAAAATTAGTTACTGGTTTAAAAGATGAAATTGGTGCTGCTCCATCAAAACCTTTAGCTAGTTCCCAAGGTCCTTTGGTAGCTCGTACGTCATTTAAAACATCTTTTGCGGTATAATCAATTCCAACTCCAATTTCTGAAATATATGATGCTGCATTGTTTTCATCAATATTTTTTCCTTTTTTTCCAATTTTAATAACCAATTCAACTTCATATAATAAGTTTGTTGTAAACGAAGGGTATTCAACATTCTCGTTGTTGAACACTAAACTTGAAGTTGGTTTTGAAAAAATAAGTTGTTTCCCTGTTTTTAGGTCTTTAATTTGATCTTGACTAGTTACATAGTTTTTACCAATGGCTAATATTTTCATTTTATTAAAGTATTTGGTTAAGTTTAATTGTATTTTTTATGAAGTTATAAAAGTAGTAATTATAGAATTGATTCTTCAAAAAAAAGCTGTCTGAAATACAATTTTTTCAGACAGCTTTTAGTTATTTTTTTTGATATTAATCTTCAACCAATACCCATTCACCTTTTTGAATTAATGGTATGGCTTGTTTGTATTTAAGAGATTTATTTTCACCACTCATAACGTTTTTAATAGTCACTTTTTCGTTTCTACCAATTTTACGTTCTGTTCTAACAATAGTTTCAACCACTTGCTGTTCTTGTGTTTGATTTGTTTGAGTTTCTTCAGTTGGGCTTTTAAAATCAGCTTTACTAAGTTGTACTTTTTCTCTTTTTTGCTCTCTAGCTTGTGATACTTGATTTGCATCTTGCGATGGTAATTCACCTTTAAATAAAAATGATAATACATCTTTATTTACTTTGTCAAGCATACCATTAAACAATTCAAAAGATTCAAATTTGTAAATTAATAGTGGATCTTTTTGTTCGTAGGTTGCATTTTGAACTGATTGTTTCAATTCATCCATTTGACGTAAATGATCTTTCCATGTATCGTCAATAATAGCTAAAGTAATATTTTTCTCAAAGTCTTTTACCAATTCTTTACCTTCAGATTCGTATGCTTCTTTAAGATTTGTAACTACTTTTAGTTCTTTAGTTCCATCTGTAAATGGAACAACAATACGTTCATATTTATCACCTTGATTTTCATAAACATCTTTAATAACCGGATATGCCATTTTAGCACTTCGCTCTAACTTTTCTTTATAATGTTTGTAAACAATATCAAAAAGCTCATCGGTTAATTCTTGTTCAGATTTTGATTTAAATTCTTCTTCAGAAAAAGGAGAACTAGTTCCAGAGAATAAAATTAATTCGAATTCAAAATTTTGATAATCGCTAGTTCCTTTGTTTTCACGAACTAATAAATTACAAGTGTCATATACCATGTTTACAATATCAACTTGTAAGCGTTCACCGTACAAGGCGTGTCTACGACGTTTGTAAACAACTTCACGCTGAGAATTCATAACATCATCATACTCTAATAATCGTTTACGAACTCCAAAGTTATTTTCTTCAACTTTACGTTGTGCACGTTCAATAGATTTAGAAATCATAGAATGTTGAATAACTTCACCTTCTTCTAAGCCCATTCTATCCATCATTTTGGCAATTCGTTCTGAACCAAATAAGCGCATTAAGTTGTCTTCTAAAGAAACATAGAATTGAGATGAACCTGGATCTCCTTGACGTCCAGCACGACCACGTAATTGGCGGTCTACACGTCTAGAGTCATGACGTTCAGTACCAATAATTGCTAAACCACCTGCTGCTTTTACTTCGTCAGATAATTTAATATCTGTACCACGACCAGCCATATTTGTTGCAATAGTTACAACACCTGGTTGCCCTGCTTGCGCTACAATATCAGCTTCTTTTTTATGTAGTTTTGCATTTAAAACGTTGTGGCTTATTTTTCTAATAGAAAGCATTCTTCCTAATAATTCAGAAATTTCTACAGATGTAGTACCAACTAATACTGGTCTACCTGCATTTACAAGTTTTTCAACTTCATCAATAACCGAATTGTATTTTTCACGTTTTGTTTTAAAAACTAAATCGTCTTTATCTTTTCTTTTTAAAGGAACATTTGTTGGAATTTCAATAACATCTAATTTGTAGATGTCCCAAAATTCTCCAGCTTCAGTAATCGCAGTACCCGTCATACCTGAAAGTTTACGGTACATTCTAAAGTAATTTTGAAGTGTTACAGTAGCATAAGTTTGGGTAGCATCTTCAATTTTTACATTTTCTTTTGCTTCAATTGCTTGGTGTAAACCATCAGAATATCTACGGCCATCCATAATACGACCCGTTTGTTCATCAACAATTTTAATTTTATCTTCCATTATTACATACTCAACATCCTTTTCAAATAGGGTGTATGCTTTTAATAGTTGATTCATTGTGTGAATACGTTCACTTTTTATGCTAAAATCTTTGTATAATTCTTCTTTTTTAGCAGTTGCTTCTTCAACACTTAAATTGTCGTTTTCAATTTTACCAAGTGCAGTACTTAAATCTGGTAAAATAAAGAATTGCTCGTCACCATCACTTCCTGATAAAAATGAAATTCCTTTATCAGTTAATTCAATTGAATTGTTTTTTTCATCAATCACAAAATACAAAGCCTCATCAATTTTTGGCATTTCGCGATTGTTATCTTGCATATAGTAATTTTCTGTTTTTTGTAGAAGTTGTTTTATTCCTTCTTGACTTAAAAACTTAATTAAAGCTTTACTTTTTGGTAATCCTCTAAATACGCGTAGTAATAAAAATCCACCTTCTTTGGTATCACCTTCGTTTATTAATTTTTTAGCTTCAACCAATACACCTGTTAAGTAATTACGTTGAGTTGAAACAATTTTATCTACACTAGGTTTTAATTCATTAAATTCATGACGTCCTGCATTTGCTGTTGCTCCAGAAATAATTAAAGGAGTACGAGCATCATCAATAAGCACAGAATCTACCTCATCTACAATTGCGTAATTGTGTGGGCGTTGTACCAAATCATTTGGTGAATGCGCCATATTATCACGCAAGTAATCAAATCCAAATTCATTGTTTGTTCCGTAAGTAATATCAGAGTTGTACGCTTTTCTTCTAGCGTCAGAGTTTGGTTGGTGATGGTCTACGCAGTCTACACTTAATCCGTGGAATTCAAAGATTGGCCCCATCCAAGCTGCATCACGTTTTGCTAAATAGTCGTTCACTGTTACAACGTGTACACCTTTTCCTGTTAAAGCATTTAAATAAACTGGCAATGTTGAAACCAATGTTTTACCTTCACCAGTCATCATCTCAGCAATTTTACCTTGGTGTAATACAGATCCACCAATTAACTGCACATCATAGTGAATCATATCCCAGGTTACTTCTTTACCTTGAGCATCCCAAGTATTTGCCCAAATAGCTTTTTCATTATCTAAAGTAATATTTGATTTTGTTGCTGAAAGTTCTCTATCAAACGGAGTTGCAGTAACAACAATTTCAGTATTTAATGTAAAGCGTTTTGCCGTTTCTTTTACTACAGCAAAAGCTTCTGGCATAATTTCTTTCAAAACTACTTCAGAAGCTTCATATGTTTTATTCTCTAAAGTATCAATTTCAGCATAAATTTCTTCTTTTCTATCTACATTTGCTTCAAGTGCTTCTTCTTTTAAAAGATTAATTTGTGAGGTAAATGTGCTTGTAGCGTCCTTTATTTTTTGTTTAAATTCAACTGTTTTTAACCTCAATTCATCATTACTAAGCGCTGTCATTTCTTTTTCAAAAGCATTTGTTTGCTCAACTATTGGCTGTAATAATTTTAAATCTTTTTTGTATTTGTCTCCAACAAATACTTTTAGAATGGAATTTATGATACTCATAATTTTGTTGTCCTATTTTTAGTATTTACACTTTGCGAAAGTGTAAATTAATATGTTAATTTTATTGTAAGCGAATTTAAAATAAATAGTTCAAATTCTATTTGATTTTTTTGTTTAATAAGCAAAAAAAAAGCCTCTTTAGAGACTTTTTATTTTTTTCTGTTTCCTTAATATTCATCTTCATTCCAAAGATAATCTTCTTCAGAAGGGTAATCAGGCCAAATTTCAAGGATTGTTTCAAAATTTTCTTCCGCATCCTCAATTTCTTGAAGATTCTCCACAACTTCTAAAGGCGCTCCTGTTCTTATTGCATAATCAATCAACTCATCTTTTGTTGCCGGCCAAGGTGCATCTGCTAAATAAGATGCCAATTCTAACGTCCAATACATACTTTTGTATTATTAATAATTTGTGCAAAAATAATTTTTTTAGTCATAAAAGCAAGTAAAATTTGCTTTTTTTTCAAAATAAAAAAGAACTTATTTTTTTTTCTCAGGAACCCAAGGAATTTCCTGTGATTTAGTATCAAGTGTCAATTTTCGTGCCAATACAAATAGATAATCTGAAAGTCTATTTAAATAAATTAATATTTGGGGATTTATTGTGCTTTCATCGCTTAATTGTGTTGTAATTCTTTCGGCTCTACGACAAATACATCTTGCAATGTGACAATATGACACTGTTGTATGTCCGCCAGGTAAAATAAAATTTGTCATTGGAGGTAGCACCTCGTTCATAACATCTATTTCATTTTCTAATAGTTCAATTTTATCACTATTTGTTTTTTCAATATTTAAGCGTTCCTTACCACTTTTTAATAATTCTTTTTCGGGCGGAGTTGCAAGCATTGCTCCTAATGTAAATAATTCGGTTTGTATTTGAAGAAGTATTTTAGAAGTATGGGTGTCTATTTGTTGATCTCTCACTAAGCCAATGTAAGCGTTTAACTCATCAATAGTACCGTAAGCTTCAATTCTTAAATGGTATTTTGGAACTCTTGTACCTCCAAATAATGAAGTTTTTCCTGTGTCTCCTGTTTTAGTGTATATTTTCATAACACAAATGTAAAAATATAATGGGAAAAGAAATGTAAATTCTAAATTGAATTATTAGCATCTTATTCTAAAATCTTGCTTTTTTAATTCTTTTCTAAAAAATACAAATCCCCAAAAAAAAGTGTCAATTGTCACAGTAACTTTTGGATGTTTTTTTATTTCACACCAAGCTTCATTCATTTCTTTTGACCAGTTAATATCATCAAAAATAAAAACAGAATCGTTGTGAATAGCTTGTAAACATTCTTCAAAATAATTTAGAGTTGGTTCTTTTTGATGATTTCCATCAAAATAAATAAAATCGAATTGTTTATTTTTTATGCAAGAAGAAAGTGTGTCTTTAAAATTACCTGTTACTAGTTGAATGTTTTGTAGTTGATATTTATGAAAAAGATCTTGTGCTATTTTTGCAGTATTTGGGCAACCTTCTAAACTTGTAATTTTTGAAGAAGGGTTTGCAATGCTTAATGTTGAAGTACCTAAACCTACCGAAGTTCCTATTTCTAACATGTTTGAAAAATTAAAATAAGAAACAAATCTTATAAGAAGTAGCCCTTTTTTTTGATTGATACCAGCAATTTTAGCAATATCAGTAACTTTTCGTTTATTATTTTTAAAAACTTTTGATCCTTTGCCAAAATCCGTAACCGTAATTACTTTATTGTTTTTATAAAGAGTACTTCTAATTTTTTTAAACGATGTAATTTTTGAAGGATTCGTTTTTTTATAAAAACATTTGGTAACCAAATTAAACACAAAAGGTGAGTGTACCCCGTGTTGATTGGTTGATTTTATTAAAAATGTTAGATATGATTTTATTTTAAACCACATATAAGTTTATATTTACTGCGAAAATAGTTCAAAAATTATTTTAATAGGCTATTTAAAATTATATTTGCTATACCCACATTATTTTTATGAAGAAATTATTTTTATACGTTTTTGTTTTAAGTTTTTTATCATCGTGTATTTCATCTAAAAAACTAACTTATTTTCAAGGTGAACCTGCTGAAAAATCTGACCTTTATAGATTAAATAATGAGCCATACAGGTTACAAGTAAATGATGTTTTATATATTGATATTAAAGCTGAAAATCCTGAAATTGTAGCATTATTTAAAAATAGTGAAAGTTCTACAACTACTGAAGGAGGAGAAGGATTGTATTTTACAGGATATACGGTAGATAGACATGGGAATATTCGTATTCCGTACATTGGTGATTTAAATGTTTTAGGATATACTGAAAAAGAAGTGCGTGAAAAAATTGAGCAAGAGTTATCAAAATATGTGAAAAAAGTTGAGAGTTTATTTGTTACTGTAAAATTAGCAGGTATTAATTTTGTAATTTCAGGTGAAGTTGGTTCGCCAGGAACTATTAATTTAGCTCAAAACCAAGTATCAATAGTTGATGCTATTGCAAGTGCAGGTGATATTACAACATATGGAGATAGAGAAAACGTAGTAGTGGTTAGAAAAACATTAGACGGAGTTCAAAAATTTAAAATTAACTTGTTAGAAATTGATGTTTTTGAATCTGAAAATTTTTATGTAAAACCTAATGATGTTATTTACGTTGCACCTTTAAAGCAGAAAACTTGGGGATTTGGAGCTACAGGTCTTCAAACATTTACAACACTTGTAACGGTTTTCTCATTTATTACAACAACTATTTTATTGATTCAAACTTTTTAGCATTGCATGGAAAATCAATTTAAATTTATGCAAAACCCGAAAGAGCATATTTCGGATATTAAAGATTACATATTTAGGGTTTTGGCTAATTGGAGATGGTTTTTATTATCAATTATCATTGCCTTTGGAATTGCATATTATTATAATATTTCTGCACCAAGACTGTATGGATTATCTTCTACTATCGCAGTTAAAGAAAAAACAAATCCGTTATTTTCAACAGGTACTAACATTGCTTTTAATTGGGGAGGTGTAAGTGATAAAGTTGAATCTATTAGAAAAGCCTTAACCTCAAGGTCTCACAATGAGAAAGTAGTAAAAAAATTAAACTTTTATATTGATTATTTAGAAGAAGGACGTTTTAGAAAAGAAGATGTATACGGAAAAACTCCGTTTGAACTTATTTTACAACCTAATCAATATCAATTATTAAATACGCTTATAAAAATTGATTTTATAGATGATAAAAGTTTTAATTTAACAATTGATTTTGGCGAAAATGCGTCGGTTGATTTAATTAATTATAAAGACGAATCAAGGAAAAAATTACCGGTAAGTGAATCACAATTTTCTCAAGTTTTTTTGGTTGATGAGTACATTAATTTACCGTTTTTAAAAGGGCAAATTTTAAAGGTTGAATCTGTTACTCCAATTGCAGGAAGTTCTTATTTTGTTCAATTAAACTCAATAAGTCAAGTTACAGGGAAATATCAAAATGTTAGAGCTAAAGGTTTATCTGGAACATCATTAATTCAATTATCGTTAACAGGAACAAATAAAAATAGAATTGTTGATTATTTAAATACGACTATTGAAGTTTTAGCTGAAGATGAATTAGCACAAAAAACAAATTATGCTAGAAGTACTAAAGCTTTTATAGATGCTCAGTTTAAAAATACTTCAGACAGTTTAAAATTGATTGAGTATAATATTGGAAAGTTTAAAAAAGAGAATTCAATTTATGATTTATCAGCGCAAGGAGGTTTAATTTTTGATCAAACTACTGGTTTAGATGAAATGAGTAAACAGCTGAAAGATAGGATTGTATATTTTGAAAACTTAGAAGAATATATTGAGTCACATTCAAATTACGCTAAAATTCCAGCACCTGCAATTATAAATATTGAAGATGCTTCTATTGCTACAATGATGGGAGAATTAACACGTTTGTCTATCAAAAAAAATCAATTAGCAACAGAAGTTACAGCCAATCACCCTTCATTAAAATTAATAAATGCAGAAATTGAAACAGCACGCAGTGTATTGTTAGAAAATTTATCTTCGTTAAAAAACACTACTATTATTAGTTTAAATAATAGTAAAAAACGACTGAATAGTTATAATTATGAATTGGATAAATTGCCTAATAAAGAGCAAAAATTACTAAATTTTGAGCGTAAATATTCTTTAACTGAATCTAATTTTGTGTTTTTAATGCAAAAAAGATATGAAGCTGATATTGCAATTGCTGCAAGTGTTTCAGATATTACAGTGTTAGATTCAGCAAAAGATACAGGGCAAGGTGCAATTTTACCTCGTTTGCAGTTTAATTATATGATTGCTTTATTGTTAGGTATAATTTTGCCATTGTTTGTAATTGTTGCAATTGAAATATTAGATAGTAAAATTCATACTGTTGAAGAAATTGAACGAATTTCACCTATTCCAATTTTAGGAGTTGTGGGGCAAAGTACTGCAGAAAATAATTTAGCGGTGTATTTAAAGCCTAAATCTTCAGTAGCCGAATCTATACGGGCATTGCGTTCAAATATTCAATTTCTGTTTCATAGAGACTCAAAAAATAAGTCTAAAACAATTTTGGTTTCTTCATCAATTAGTGGAGAAGGAAAAACATTTGTTTCTATAAACATGGCTTCGGTATTTGCAATGGGAGGCAAAAAAACCATTCTTGTAGGGTTAGATTTAAGAAAGCCTAAAATTGTACAAGATTTTGATATTACAAATGATATTGGAGTGGTAAATTATTTAATAGGTGAAGCAAATATTGATGAAATTATTCAAAAATCTAAAATTCCAAATTTAGATGTTATTCCTTCTGGGCCTATACCACCAAACCCTTCTGAATTATTAATTAGTCAAGATACTGATGAGCTTATTAATAAATTAAAATTAGAATATGACTATATAATTTTAGATACGCCTCCAATTGGTTTGGTTAGTGATGCTATTGAACTTGTAAAATATGCTGATGCCACAATTTATGTAGTTAGACAAAATTATTCAGAAAAAGGAATGCTAAAATTAATTAATGAAAAGCATTTTAAAGAAGAAATTAAAAACGTGAGTATTGTTTTGAATGATTTTAGAGTAAAAGCTAAATACGGTTATGGATATGGCTATGGTTACGGCTATGGAAAATATTCCAATGCATATCATGAAAATGAAAAACAATCATGGTACAAAAAATGGTTCAAAAAATAAAAAAATCTTAAATAGGTTTACCTTCAATATAAACACTTTCAATTTGATGATTTCCAAATGAGTAAGGAATAAATTCAAAACTAGGAATTTGTTTTGTAACTATAAAGTTAGCTTTTTTTCCTTTGCAAATACTGCCAAGTGATGTTTCTAAATTCATAGCATAAGCACCGTTTATTGTTGCGGCATTAATAGCTTCTTCTGGTGTCATTTTCATTTTAATACAAGCAGTAGAGACTACAAAATTCATATTGCCAGAAGGCGTAGAACCCGGATTGTAATCAGAGGCTAATGCAAGTGGTAATCCTGCATCAATCATTTCCCTAGCAGGTGTGTACGGAATCCCTAAAAAATATGAACAAGAAGGCAAAGCAACAGGCATTGTTTGGGTGTTTTTTAAACTTTCAATGTCTTTAATTCTCATTTCTTCAAGGTGATCAACAGAAAGAGCTTTAAATTTCACGCCAGATTGTACGCCGCCAATTGCATGAAATTGATTTACATGAATTTTAGGTTTCAACCCATATTTTTTTGCAGCAGCTAATAAAAGCTCAGTATCTTCAACAGAAAAATATCCCTTTTCACAAAAAACATCTACAAATTCAGCTAAATTTTCTTCAGCAACAGCAGGAAGTATTTCTTGTATAACCATATTTAAATACCCTTTTTTATCATTTTTGTAAGCCAAAGGCAATGCATGTGCAGCTAAAAATGTTGCTTTGATAGTTATTGGGTAATTTTTGTTTAATTTTTTTATTACGCGAAGCATTTTAACTTCAGCCTCTTTGGTAAGTCCGTAACCCGATTTAATTTCAACAGCACCAGTTCCTAATTGCATAATTTCTTCTAAGCGTTGCGCAGATTGTTGATAGAGTTCTTCTTCTGAAATTTGTTGTAGTTTTTTAGCAGAGTTTAAAATACCACCACCTCTTTCTGCTATTTCTTTATAAGTTAAGCCGTGAATTCTATCTGTAAATTCTTGTACTCTATTTCCTGCAAATACTATGTGAGTATGGCTATCACACCACGTAGGTAAAACTATTTGGCCTTCAAGGTTGATACAATGGTCAGGCTTTTGTGGTGGAAGATTTGTCATTTCACCAAAATCAATAATAGTAGCATCCTCAATTAATAAATAAGCATTCTTAATTGTTGGAAGTTGTTTCATAGCTTTTCCAACTACCATTTTTTTTGGCGAATTTTCAACTTGAATAAGCTCTTTTATATGTGTAAATAGTGTAATCATACTTTTAAAATAGAGAATCAAAGGTACCTATATTTTACAACATATTTATTTTCAAAATTATTTTAAAAAAAGTTGACAAATGTCAATAAAAAATAAGGGTTAAAATTGGTTAACCAATTTAATATGGGTTATATTTGCGTAAAAATTATATTATAATGAATAAAGCAATATATATTGCAACAAGTGAAGCTAATAGCGGTAAATCAATTGTTGCATTAGGGTTAATGAGTATGTTACTTGGTAAAACTGCTAAAGTAGGATATTTTAGGCCAATAATAGACGATGTGGAAAAAGGAAAAAATGATAACCACATTAATACTATTATTTCTCATTTTCAATTAGATATTGAACCTCAAGAAGCATTTGGATTTACTAGAAAACAGTTTATTAGTAAGCGTAATAAAGGAAAAGAAGGGGAAATTTTTGATACCATTATTGATAAATACAAGGCCTTAGAAGAAAAGAACGATTTTGTACTTGTTGAAGGTACTGATTTTTCTGGAGAAGGAAGCGCTATTGAATTAGATGCGAATATTGAAATTGCTAAGAATTTAGGAATTCCAGCAATTATTGTGTCAAGCGGAGTAGGTAAAACTTTAAATGATTTTGCTGAAGGTTTAAACTTAGCATATGATTCATTTAAAGAAAAAGAAGTTGAAGTTATTGCTGTAATTGCAAATAAAGTTAAAGAAGAAAACATTGGTGCTGCCCAAGATGCTTTAAAAGAAATTTTACCTTCAGATGTTTATGTTGGAGTAATTCCATTAATCAAATCATTAAAAAATCCTTCTGTAAAAGAAATAGCAACGGCTATAGATGCTGAAATTTTATTTGGAGAAGAACACATAAATAATGAAACAGATAGTTTTACGGTTGGAGCAATGCAATTAAGAAATTATTTAACTCATTTAAAAAAGGATAATTTAATTATTACACCAGGTGATAGAGCAGATATTATTTTAGGAGCCCTACAAGCTCATATTTCTTCAAATTATCCATCACTTGCAGGTATTGTTTTAACTGGAGGAATTAAACCAGAGGAACCTATTGTAAAATTAATAGAAGGTTTATCTCAAGTAATTCCGGTTTTATCTGTAAAAGAGGGAACTTTTGGTACTGCTAATAAAATTGGATCGGTACGTTCTCATATGTATGCTGATAATATCAAGAAAATTAATACTTCATTACATACATTTGAAAAGTATGTTGAATTAGATAAATTGACTGAAAAATTAGTGACATTTAAAAATGATGGAATTACTCCAAGAATGTTCCAATATAATTTAGTGAAACGTGCAAAAGAAGTACGTAAACATATTGTGTTGCCAGAAGGTTCTGATGATAGAATTATAATAGCAGCTGCAAGGTTAATAGAAGCAAATATAGTTGACTTAACAGTTTTAGGAGATGCTGATAAAATTTCTGCAACAATTACTCGTTTAGGATTAAATGTTGATATTGAAAAATTAAATGTAATTAATCCTGTAGAGTCTGAATATTACCAAGATTTTGCACAAACTTTATTTGAAATTAGACAAAAGAAAGGAATGACCATTGATATTGCAATGGATAAAATGGCTGATGTTTCTTATTTTGGAACAATGATGGTGCAAAAAGGATTGGCAGACGGAATGGTTTCAGGAGCTGCACATACAACAGGTCACACTATTTTACCAGCATTACAGTTTGTAAAAACAAAACCAGGAGTATCAGTAGTATCTTCTGTATTCTTTATGTGTTTAGAAGATAGAGTATCTGTATTTGGAGATTGTGCAATTAACCCAAATCCAAATTCAGAACAATTAGCAGAAATTGCAATTTCTTCGGCAGATTCAAGTATTAACTTTGGAATAGATCCAAAAATTGCAATGTTATCTTATTCTTCAGGTTCTTCAGGAAAAGGAGAAGATGTTGATGTTGTAAGAAAAGCAACAGAAATTGTAAAAGAAAAACGTCCAGATTTAAAAATAGAAGGACCTATTCAATACGATGCAGCTGTAGATGCTAGAGTTGGGAAAAGTAAATTACCAGACTCTGAAGTTGCAGGACAAGCAAACGTATTAATTTTCCCTGACTTAAATACAGGAAACAACACATACAAAGCAGTACAACGTGAAACAGGAGCATTGGCAATTGGACCAATGTTACAAGGTTTAAACAAGCCGGTAAACGACCTTAGTAGAGGTTGTACTATTGACGATATATATAACACAGTAATTTTAACAGCAATACAAGCACAAGGAGAATAATGAAAGTATTAGTAATTAATTCAGGAAGTTCATCAATTAAATATCAATTATTTGACATGCCATCTGCAACAGTAATTTGTTCAGGATTGGTAGAGAGAATTGGATTAGCAAACCCAGAAATTCACTACAAATCAGACAGTCAAGATATTGATGAAATTTGTGAAATTCCAAACCATCAAAATGGTTTAGAGAGAATCGTAAAGTTTTTATTAGATGAAAAAGTAGGAGTAATAAAATCTACTTCTGAAATAGATGCAGTTGGACATAGAGTAGTACACGGAGGATCAACTTTTTCAAACACTGTTGTGATTGATGGTAAAGTAAAAGATAAAGTAAAAGAATTATTTCCTTTAGCTCCTTTACACAATCCAGCAAATTATGAAGGAATAGTAGTTGCAGAAAAAATGTTCCCTGATGCAAAACAAATTGCTGTATTTGACACCGCTTTTCACCAAACAATGCCAGAGAAAGCATACAAATATGCAATTCCAAATAAATTATGTAACGTAAATAAAATACGTAGATATGGTTTTCATGGAACAAGTCATAAATATGTAACTGAAAAGGCAATTGAATATTTAGGAGCTGAAAATTCAAAAAAAATTATCACTATTCATTTAGGTAATGGTTGTAGTATGGCAGCTGTTGAAAATGGAAAAAGTGTTGATACTTCTCTAGGTTTTGGACCAAATGAAGGTTTAATTATGGGAAGTAGAAGTGGAGATGTTGATCAAGCAATTATATTTCATTTAGTAAAAAACTTAGATTACAGTATTGATGAGGTGAGTCATATGTTAGATCGCGATAGTGGTATGACAGGATTAACTGGTTACAGTGATTTAAGAGATATTGAATCATTAGCTGAAGAAGGAAATAAAGACTGCCAGTTAGCCTTAGATATGAGTGCTTATAGAATTAAACAATATATTGGTAAATATGTTGCTAGTTTAAATGGAGTGGATGCAATTGTATTTACTGCAGGTATTGGTGAGAATTCTATTTTAGCTAGAAAAAATGTGTGTGTAGACATGGATTTCTTCGGAATTGAATTAGATCAAGATAAAAACAATTCAAGACCAAAAGAATTAACTGAAATTCAATCAGCTAATTCAAAAGTGAAAATTTTAGTAATTCCTACAAATGAAGAGTTGGAAATTGCAAAGCAATCTTTTGAATTAATTAAATAATTACTTTAATAAGTAAGTATAAAAAAAGCGTTAAAATAAATTTAACGCTTTTTTTGTGCTTTATAATTATTGAAGTTTATTTCACATCCATTAACTCAACATCAAAAATTAAGGTTGCATTTGGAGGAATAACACCACCAGCACCTTGGCTTCCGTAAGCTAAGTTTGAAGGAATTACAAAACGAGCTTTGTCTCCAACTTTTAATAATTGAATACCTTCATCCCAACCAGGAATTACTTGACCTACACCAATAGTAAAATCAATTGGTTGTTTACGTTGGTATGATGAATCAAAAACAGAACCATCTGTTAATTGACCTTTGTAATGTACAGAAACTCCACTTCCTTTTGTAGCTTGTTTTCCTGAACCTTCTTGTAAAATTTTGTAACGCAATCCGCTAGGTGTTTCATCGTATCCTGCAGCAATTTTATCCATTGCTTCTTTCGCAGCTAATTTAGCAGCTTCTTCTCTTTTAGCTCTAGCACCTTCAAACACTCTAAATGCTTCAATAGCATTAAAGTTTTCAGCAGCTTCACCAACTCTTACAATTTCAAGAGCATCTATAGTGTCACCTTGTGCAATAGCATCAACAATATCTTGACCTTCAACAACTTTTCCAAAAACAGTATGTTTATTATCTAACCAAGGAGTTGCTACATGTGTAATAAAAAATTGTGATCCGTTTGAAGCTGGACCAGAATTTGCCATAGATAATATTCCCGGAGCATCATGTTTTAATTCAGGATGAAATTCATCATCAAAACTATAACCAGGAGATCCTGTTCCTGTTCCTTGCGGACAACCACCTTGAATCATAAAATCAGCAATTACTCTATGAAATTTTAACCCATCATAATAAGGAGTTCCTTGAGGTTTTGATTTGTTTTCTAAATTCCCTTCAGCTAAAGCAACAAAGTTACCTACGGTTCCAGGTGTTTTTTCTAATTCTAAATTTACTAGTATCACACCTTTAGAGGTGTTAAATTTTGCGTATAATCCGTTTTCCATGTTCTTATTTTTAAACGTAGCAAAGATACATACTTTCATTAGATTTAAAAGAATAGATATCCTAATTTGTTGTTAAGGCTTTTGTAATTAGTGTTTTTAATATATAATTAAAATTTATTGGACAAGTGATGTCGTGTATTGGCATGATAATCTGCTCTATATTTGTTGTGTAATTAATTTTACAAGTTTTTCATAAATAAAGTATAGTTTGATTGTTACTGCTCAGCTCCTCATAAGGCTGAGCAGTTTTTTTATGAATTTAATTAACGTAGAGCATTATTATTTACGCAATTATCAATTTTTAATTGCTTAATTTTGCGTTAAATTAAGAATTAAGTATGAAGAAATTTTTATTAAAAAATAGTGCTGTTTTAGTAATTGCTATAATTTTTAGCTTTGTTTCTTGCAGTTCATCAAGTGAGGAAGTAGAAGAGGTTGTTATAGTAGAAGAAGAGACTGAAGTGGTTGATGAAATTTTACCGCCTGTTGTTGAAGAGTCTACAATTGTGTGGAAAAATTGGTATTTATCAGTTCCTATAGATAGAGGAAATGGTAAAGCAACTTCTATTTATTATGAAGCTATTGAAGCAGATGCCTTAACAAGTACACAATCCAACTATTTTTATAAAAATGATGATGGAAGTTATTCTATGTATACAAAATTTACTGGTTTTACAACTTCTGGTGGTCCGTACGGTTTAGATGAAGGAAAATATTGTAGAACTGAATTACGTGAGTATTGGCAAGGAAATCAAACTACTTCTGATAATTGGTCTATGTCTACTGGAACACATATTTTAGAGTCAACTGCTGCAGTTGAATATTGTGAAGGTAGTGGTCAAACTTACGTGGCTCAAATTCATGGAATTGAAACAGATGGTGTAAATGGTTCTCCGGCAACTGTAAAAGTGCAATGGAAAAATGGTGATATTGTTATAGAATATTATGTGAAACCAAGTGCAGGAGAAGATTGGACAAGTAAATTTGATGAGAAAATAACCATTGGTAAGGTTGACAATGAAGTGTTTACTATAAAAATAAAGATTGAAGATGGTAAACTATATTATGGTTTAGTGTGTGAAGCTAAAAATTTAGATACAGATTATACTTTTGTTTTTGATTATGTTGGAAATGGTTATGTACACGATAATTATTTTAAAACAGGAAACTACTTTAAATGGAATAAAGATTATACGCAATCTTCAAAAGTAATACTTTATAAAGTGTTAACTTCTCATACTTAAAAACACCTTAAAAAGAATAAAAAAGCCTGTATTCAATTATGAATACAGGCTTTTTTATGAGTAGATGTATTTTATAATTCCTTTAAAATAATTTCAATAGCTTTATCTAATTGTGGATTATTTCCATCTAATCTATCCTTAAAGTTTTTTTCTACAAAAACATCAGGAGAAACACCTTCAGTTTCTAAGTTTTTCCCATCCAACGTATAACAGCCCCAAGCAGGTAACCTGTAATATGAACCATCAACTAAATTTCTACCAGTTGTAAAAATAATCCAGCGGTACGTTTCTGTACCAACAATAGTTCCTAGTCCTAATTCCTTAAAAGCAGCAGCTGTCATTTCTGCATCAGATAATGACTGTTCATTAATTAGTAAAACAATAGGTCTGCTTCCATAATCAAAGTTTGGTTGTCCAGAAATTTTTCCTTCTCTATATTTCCAATGTAAATATTTTTTCTGACTTAAAAATTGAATTACAGGATCGTGTACATTTCCACCTCGGTTGTATCGTAAATCTAAAATTAGCCCATTTTTATAGGCTTCTTTTCCCATTAAATCTTGCTTAAATTTCACTAACTCAGCATTAGACATATTTTTCATATGTACATAAGCAATTTTATTATCAGATTTTGTATCTACATATTGCTGATTATTATCTTGCCATTCATCATAAATTAAATCTTTTACTTTTTTGCTTGAAGCAGGATGTAGATTTACATTGAAATTACTATTGTTTCTTCTGAAAGTTAGCATTATTTCACTTGAAAGTTCAGGAGAAGAAAGTAATTTTTCTCTATTTTCAGACGGATTAATAATAGATCCATTTATTGCAATTAATTTATCACCTTTTTGAATGTCTATGTTTGAATAATCAGCAGGTCCTTGTTTTACAATTCGTTCTACAATAAACGGATTTTCATTGTTAAAAATAATTCCTGTTGCCAATGTTTTTGTTCCGTGATAAACTTTTTCTTCGTCACCGTTTGAAGTAAAACCAAAGTGAGAAGTATTTAATTCACCAAGCATATCATTAAAAATTAATCGTAAATTGGCTCTACTTGTTACAAAAGGTAAGTAAGTGGCATATTGATCTCTTAATTTACCCCAATCTTGTCCGTGGAAGTTTTCATTATAAAAGCTCTCTTCAATACCCGCCCAAGCTTCGTAATACATTTGGGTAAACTCTTTAGAAAGTGATTTGTTAAATTGGTAATCAATTTCAATAGCTGTTAACTTATTTTTGTCAATGTCTAGTGTATTTATTGTTCCATTAATAAGTAGGTAATTTCCTTTTTTTGAAGTAACTAATTGGTAATCTCTAATTCTTTTATCGCTTACTTTTTCAGTTTTATTTTTTTCAAACGGAGTTAAAGTGGTTTTCCATAATTGTGGTTTTCCTTCACTATGATTTGAAATATACATTACAAAAGTTTTGTCATCTTTTTTAAGAACACTTGGGTTTTCTTGTTCTCCAAATCTTGGACTAACAGATTTCAAACGTTCCATAATGTCTGTTGCGTTTATGTGAACAACAGGTTTTTCCTTTTTAGAAGTATCTTCTGTATTTTTGTCTTTGTCTCCTTCTTTTTTATCCTCATTTTTAAATAATTCGTCATATTTTTCAGCTTTAAAAGGAGTATTATATTTATCTAATGCCATTTGATAAATTTTACCATCTTTTGTCCCATAAGGGAAACCAGGTTGTAATCTGTCTGAAGCAAAATATAAATATTTCCCATCAGGAGCCCAAACAGGAGAAGATTCTGAAACCTTTGTATTTGTTAAGTTTGTAGTTTTCTTTGTTTTTAGGTTGTAAACAAAAATTTCATTTTCAAAATCAACCTTAGTATTGTAAACAATGTAGTTATCGTCTGGTGAAAAGGTTGGTGTTGAATTGTAAAATCCCCAAAGTTCATCATCAACAATTACGTTAGATTTAAAATTAGTTAAATCCATAATGCAAACTTCATTTCTTCCGCTTAAATAAACAGCTTTGGTACGTTCACTATTCAGTGAAATTTGTCGATTATTCTTAGTGTTTTTTGTTAACTGTTTTCCATTAGAAAAACCTTCAGCATCAATTGTAAACCAATTGTAATATCCTTTGGTAGATTGCGAAAACAGTAATGTTTTATTGTTTTTTAACCATTTAACCTCTTTTACAGCTTCCTCTTTTAATGTAGTTAATTCTTTAATGAATTTTCCTTTAATATCAGATACAAATAGTTTACCTCTTGAAACAAACGCTATTTTTTTCTCATCAGGAGAAACATCAAAATAAGTAATTTCATCTTTTACGTTATACATTTGATTTTTTTCTAATGTATTATTTGTAAAAATATGAATGGATGGAGTAGATGTTGTTCCACTTGCCACATCGTAAACTTGAATTTGATAATTATTTCTGAAGACAACTTTTTCACCATTAGCACTTACTTTTGGCCACATAATTGAAGAATTAAAGCTAGTAAGTTGTTTTTTTACGCCATTTTTTAAGGTGTATAAATTATATTCACCATTGGCTTCATCAGATTTGAAATAAATGGATCCATTTTTATCAAATGTGGCACCAAAATCTTTTCCTTTATAATTTGTGTGCTTTTTGAATTCCTGTGATTTTAAATTGTACGATTTAATATCTGGATTGTAGGCTCCTTTGTAGCGTTTTCTGTGTGCAAATAAATTACTTTCCCAAGATTCATTAAAATACAATTCATCCGTTTTTGGGTTTTCAACAAGGTTGTGAACGGTATTAAAAAATTGATTAAATAATCGGGTAGGAGTTCCTCCAGTTTTTTGAATGCTAAATGTTGCTACGTTATTAGATCTGGTTGAAGAAAAATAAATGGTATTATTATCCCAACTCCATGATGAAACAATATCATTACTTTCATGGAAAGTAAGTTGTTGAATATTTCCACCATTTAAAGGCATTATATAAACATCACTATTTCCATATTGAGTGCTAGAGAACGCCAACCATTTTCCGTCAGGAGAAACACTAGGGTTTGTTTCATTACCTTGCATAGCAGTTATTCTATAGGCATTTCCACCTTTTGTAGGAACCTTCCATAAATCACCTTCATAGCTAAAAATAATTGTTTGAGCATTTGGTGTAAGTGTTGGGTTTAAAGTAAAAAATGTTTTGGTGGTTTGTGCTTTTCCATTAAAAAATATATTTAAGAAAACAAGTGCACATAATAGAGTTTTAAAATAATTCATAAGAGTTGTTGAATGAGTGTATGTAGTTTTAAATTTAATAAAAAATCCACCAATTGGTGGATTTTAATAGTGAGTATAAAGTTAGTTATTTGACGTTTGCAACAATAACTGGTTTGTTTACAGTATTTATTTGTTCAATTTTTTGAGCATCGCTTGTAAGTCCACATCCTCCTTTTTTTGCTTTACAACTTGTAAAAGTTAGTGTAATTAAAAAAACGGCCAAGATGTATAAAATTCCTTTTTTCATTTTATTTGAATTAAATAATTGAACGTTGAAGATACAAAAATATTTTTATTGACTTAATTTATTTAACGTGTAAATTATTAATTCTTCAACAGGTTTGTATGGATTTTCGCTAAATGTACCATTAGCTCTATTTGCAATAATTGCATTCATAGAGCAAGCGTGGTGTCCTAATAATTTTGATAAACCATAAATAGCTGAAGTTTCCATTTCTAAATTGGTAATTTTTACTCCGTTATACTCAAAACAATCAATTTTACTATTTAATTTAGGATCTTCAATAGGTAAACGTAATACACGACCCTGAGGACCGTAAAAACCTACAGCGGTAGCTGTTACACCTTTGTAAACTTTATCGCTAGCTAATTTTTCTTCAAGCGTTGCACTGTTTTTTACAATGTATGGTCTTGCTTTTCTTGAATTCCAATTGGTGTGTTTTATAAAAGCGTTTTCAAAATCAGTTTCTAAAATATGTTCGCAGTCATATGAGTGAAGCATTCCATCTAAACCTAACCCAAATTTTGCTAAAACAAAGCTGTCAACAGGAATGTTCTCTTGTAAAGAGCCAGAAGTACCAATTCTAACAATATTTAGTGGAGTATGTTTTTCTTTAATAATTTTTGTGTTTAAATCAATATTAAATAACGCATCTAATTCATTAATTACAATATCAATATTATCTGGACCTATACCTGTTGAAATAACAGACATTCTAGTTCCTTTATATGTTCCTGTAATGGTTCTAAATTCTCTTTTTTGAGTTTCAAATTCAATAGAATCAAAATGTTTTGAAACTTTAGGAACTCTATTTTGGTCGCCAACAAAAATGATGTTTTCGGCAACATTTTCAGGTTTTAAATTTAAATGGTATATGCTACCATCTGGGTTCAGAATTAGTTCTGAGGGTGCTATTTTGTTCATATATTATCCGCCAACGCGTTTTATATTATATCCTTCTTTTTTAAGGATTTCCATTATTTTATCTCTATAATTCCCTTGAATTATAATTTCAAAGTCTTTCACACTTCCACCAACACCACATTTGGTTTTTAATAATTTACCCAATGCTTTTAAATCGTTTTCTTCACCAACAAAACCGGTAATTACAGTAACGGTTTTACCACCTCTTCCTTTATTTGAAAAATGTGCTTCTAAAAATTGTTTATTTGGTGCTAAAGTTTCTTGTGTCTCATTTGTATTTAGTTCAAATTCATCATTTGTAGAAAATACAAATCCGCCTAAATCTTCTAGACTGCTTAATTTTTTTTTACCCATATTGTTTTTAAAAAAGGAGTACTAAATTAAGGAATTTAAAGTTACTTTTTAATTTTATTCCAAATAAAAAGTAATATTGCTAATAATTCAAATAGCAAACCTGTTGCCATAATTATATTTGCTTGTTCCCAATTGAAAAATTTAGAAATGGCTCCAACTATTAATAAAAAAACACCAAAAGTGAATATTGAAATTACTTTTTTTGAAATCATTTTAGCAAGCCTAATTCTCTTAAACGTTCATTTAAAAATTCGCCAGCTGTAATGTCGTCATAAACTTTAGGGTGCGTATCTGTAATACATTCAGGTAAACAATTTAGTGACATTTCACTAATTGGATGTGTGAAAAATGGAATTGAATACCTTGGTTTTTCCCAGTCTTCTCTTGGTGGATTTACAACACGATGAATAGTTGATCGTAGTTTGTTATTTGTTAATCGCTCTAACATATCACCTACGTTTATAACTAATTGTTCAGGCAATGCTGTTACTCCAATCCATTCACCTTGTTTGTTTTGAACTTCTAAACCTGAAGCTGATGCTCCCATTAATAGTGTGATTAAATTAATGTCTCCGTGTGCTGCAGCTCTTACAGCTCCTTTTGGTTCACCTTGAATAGGAGGATAGTAAATTGGGCGTAAAATGCTATTCCCATTATTTACGTATTTATCAAAATAAAACTCATCTAAACCAATATATAATGCTAAAGCACGTAATACATATATTGCAGTTTTTTCAAGCATTTTATAAGTTTCCATTCCTACTTTATTAAAATTAGGAACTTCATTTACCAATACATTTTTAGGATAAGTTGCTTTTAATTCATCATTATCAACTACTTCTTGTCCAAAATGCCAAAACTCTTTTAAATCGCCTTCTTTTTTTCCTTTTGCACTTTCTTTTCCAAACGCAGTAAAACCTCTTTGACCTCCAATACCGTCAATTTCATAAGATTCTTTTATTTCAGAAGGTAAATCAAAAAATGCTTTTACTTCTTTATATAAATTTTCTGAAAGTTCATTGGTTAAAAAGTGCCCTTTTAAGGCAACAAAACCTATTTCTTCATAAGCTTCACCAATTTCTTTTATAAATTTTTGTTTTCTTTTAGGATCTTCTGAAATGAAATCAGATAGATCTACACTTGGTATTTTTTTCATAAAATAAAAATTATTCAATTTTTAAAGCTACAAAAAAATAATTACTTGCGTGCGTAAGGTATTAAGTAGCTTAAGGTGTAATTAAATCCAAATCCCATATTGTTTAAAGAAACTTTGTAGAAACCTGGTATATATAAGTTTTTAAAATTATCAGGATCTTTACTGCTAGTTATTGCTTTGAAACTAAGGCTAAAGCCCATATATAAATTTTTTAAAGTCTCAACTTTAATTCCAACTATAAATTCCGCCCATTGCGCATTTACTCCATTAAATTCAGTGTTTGGTTCTTTGGTTTCAGGTGTGAAATAAGTACCGTAAATATTAGGTGTATAGCTGTTCACTTTGTGTTCAAAAAAACTAATTCCGTATCTTACTCCTACAAAAATTTCATTTGTCATTCCAATCCAGTTGTCATATGCATTGTAATTTGCACCAATTTTTACGTAAGAACCTTTTGTGGTGAAATTTAAATAATCTTCAATGGTTGTTTTGTTATCATATCCAAATTCTACTGCAGCATAAAAATCTTTGTACACTCTAGCATCAGCAACAATTTCAATACCTTTATAATCATTTTCAAAAAATGTAGTAATAGGTTTACTAATATCTACACCAAATCTAATGCCATAAACTTGTTTAGTTTTAACAGTATCAAGTTCTTGGTCTTGTTGTGCATTTACTATAAAACTAGTAAATAATAGGCTAATGAAAAATAGTAATCGCTGCAATTGTATCATTATCTATAGTGGTATAATTAAATTCAATATTTTTAATCCAGTTATTGGTGTTACTTTCTAATTCTAAATCTTCAAATATGGTTTTATAACCGCAAGATCTACCAACAAAAATATCTGATCTGTTGTAATTTAGATTCATTTCATCTACAACTGCATTTGCTGCTAAATTATATAAAGTAACATCTTCATTTAAATCTAACGGAATGTATAAAGAGTCAACTGTTGAACTTGTAAGGTAAAGGTCTTGGTCTTGAGCCCAAACAGAATCTAGTGTTACACTTTTGTATTCATCTTGATCTTCATAATCATTAAAACGAATTAATAAAAACGGAGTTGTTGCATCAATACAAATATCATCTTGTTCGCAACTTGTAATTGCAAATAAGCTAATAATGATTAATAAAAGTGATTTTTTCATTGTTTTATTTTAATTCTAAAAGTACTACATTTTCCACGTGGTGCGTTTGAGGAAACATATCTACAGCTTGCGTTTTTACAATAGTATATTGTTCTTTCATTAAAGCTAAATCACGCGCTTGTGTGGCAGAGTTACAACTAACATACACAATTCTTTTAGGTGAAATTTCTAAAATTTTAGCAACAACATTTTTATGCATTCCATCTCGTGGTGGATCAGTAATAATTACATCAGGCTGTCCGTGTTTTGAAATAAATGCATTGTTAAATACATCTTTCATATCACCTGCATAAAACTCAACGTTTTCTATACTATTAAATTGTGCGTTTAATTTAGCATCTTCAATAGCTTCAGGAACAGCTTCAACACCAATTACTTTTTTAGCCTTTTTAGCAACAAATTGGGCTATAGTTCCGGTACCTGTGTAAAAATCGTACACAACTTCATTTCCACTTAAATTAGCAAAATCACGCGTAATTTTATACAATTCATAAGCTTGAGTAGAATTAGTTTGGTAAAATGATTTTGGTCCTATTTTAAACTTCAAACCTTCCATTTCTTCAAAAATATGATCTCTACCTTTAAATAGAATAATATCTTGATCATATAAAGTATCATTTCCTTTTCCGTTAATTACATATTGTAACGAGGTTATTTGTGGAAATTTTTGTGAAAGTGCATTTAATAATGCTTCACGTTTTACTTTATCTTCTTTAAAAAATTGAATGACTACCATAATTTCACCTGTTGATGAAATTCTAAGCATAATGGTACGTAATAAACCACTTTGTGCTCTTGGATTGTAAAATTCTAAATTATTGTCTATTCCAAAGTTTTTAATGAAATTTCTAATATCATTTGAAGGGTCTTCTTGTAAATGACATTTTTTAACATCTAAAATTTTATCCCACATTCCTGAAATGTGAAATCCACAAGCATTTCTGTTATCAATTTCTTCATCAGAATTAATTTCTTCAAGTGTTAACCAACGGCTATTTGAAAAAGAAAATTCCATTTTATTTCTATAGAAATACTGTTTTTCACAACCTAAAATAGGAGTAACTTCAGGTAATTCTAAATGACCAATACGAACAAGATTATTAGTTACTTCATTTTCTTTATAGGCAAGTTGATGCTCATAGGCCATATTTTGCCATTTACAACCACCACAGTTTTCAAAATGCTCACAAACAGGTTCAGTTCTTTTATCAGAATATTTATGAAATTTTATACCTGTACCTTCATAATACGCTTTCCTTTTTTTACCAGTTCTAATGTCTACAACATCACCAGGAACGGTGTTTGTTAAAAAAATAACACGTCCGTCTGGTGCTTTTGCAACAGTTTTACCTCTTGCACCTGCATCAATAACTTCAATGTTTTCAAAAATGGTTGGTGTTTTTTTTCTTCTTGCCATGTTGCAAATGTACTATTATTTAACATAAAAAAAGCACCTCTTTTAAAGAGATGCTTTTGATTTTTTTGAAAATGTAAAATTATTTTACACTTCTCATATATGCAGCTATTGCAGCTAATTCATCACCTGATAAATCTTTTACAAAACCATCAAGGTTTGCTTTCATAATTGCAACTTGACCAGGATCAGTATCAACAATTGCTTCAGCTTCTCCTTTTAAGAATTTTACAATGTTTCCTTTTTGATCTGCGTATACTTTATTAATGTCTTTTATTGATGGTCCAATTACTTTTGCATCAGCTTGGTGACAAGTAGCACACGTTTTTTCAGTAAATAATTTTTTACCTAATTCAAGATTATCAACAGCAACTTCAGCTTTTACTTCTTCTTTTACAGCTTCTACCTTTGGTGCAACTTCGCTTTTAACTTCTTCTTTCTTTTTTTCTCCACAGCTAGTTAAAAAAAGAGCGATTAATCCAAGTACTAATACAGATTTTTTCATTTTTATAATTTTTATTAATTGTTTCAACAAATTTATTAAATAATTTTTTGGTCTGTGTAATTTATATAACAAATTTCTATCTTTTTTTAGTAGCTCCTTTTTTTGTGTTTAATATTTTGTAATTTGCCGTTTTAAATAGGATGATTTCTCTCCTGAAATGAGGAATTGATAATTTTCAATTTAAAATTTTTTAAGATGGTTTCAGAAAAAATATCATCACAACAAGCAATTGATTTAGAGAACAAGTACGGAGCGCACAACTATCATCCACTTCCTGTGGTTTTAGATAGAGGAGAAGGTGTGTATGTATGGGATGTTGAAGGAAAACGTTATTACGATTTTTTATCAGCTTATTCAGCTGTAAATCAAGGGCATTGTCATCCTTCAATAATTGGAGCGTTGACAGAGCAAGCAGGTAAATTAACTTTAACATCACGAGCTTTTTACAATGATGTTTTAGGGGTTTATGAAAAATATGTAACCGAATATTTTGGTTATGAGAAAGTATTACCAATGAATACCGGTGCAGAAGCTGTTGAAACGGCAATTAAACTATGTCGTAAATATGCATATGAGAAAAAGGGAATTCCTGAAAATGAAGCTGAAATAATTGTTTGTGAAAATAATTTTCACGGACGTACTACAACTATTATTTCTTTTTCAAATGATGAAGATGCTCGAAAAAACTTTGGACCATTTACCAACGGTTTTATTAAAATTGGATATGATAATTTACAGGCATTGGAAAATGCTTTAAAGTCAAGTGCTAATATTGCCGGGTTTTTATTAGAACCAATACAAGGTGAAGCTGGAGTTTATGTACCTTCTGAAGGTTATTTAACAAAAGCAAAGGCATTGTGCGAAAAATACAATGTTTTATTTATTGCTGATGAAGTACAAACAGGAGTTGCAAGAACAGGTAAATTATTGGCTGTTAATCATGAAAATGTACAACCAGATATTTTAATTTTAGGAAAAGCAATGAGTGGTGGTGTGTATCCAGTTTCTACAGTATTTTCTAGCAATGAAATTATGGATGTAATTAAACCAGGACAACACGGATCAACGTTTGGAGGAAATCCTTTGGCTTGCGCCGTTGCAATTGCAGCCTTAGATGTTGTTAAAAATGAAGCTTTGGCAGAAAATGCTGAGGAATTAGGACAACTTTTTAGATCTGAATTGAATGCATTTATTAAAACCAATAGTTTGGTGAAATTGGTGCGTGGTAAAGGTTTGTTAAATGCAATTGTAATTAATGATACTGAAGATAGTTCAACTGCTTGGGATATTTGTTTAAAATTACGTGATAATGGTTTATTAGCAAAACCTACACATGGTAATATTATTCGTTTTGCACCACCTTTAGTAATGACAAAAGCACAGTTGTTAGACTGTGTGGCAATTATTAAAAAAACTATTATGGAGTTTTAGCTTTATAAACAATCATAAAAAAAAAGCAGCCAATTGGCTGCTTTTTTTATTTTATCCTTTTCTTCTTCTTGAAGATTTGTCAGTTCTTTTTCTTCCAAAACCGGCACTTAAATCTCCACCAGATTTACGATCTTTACTTCTAGATCTTCCACCGCCGCTTCTTGAGTTTCTATTACTTCCTTCTTTTTTATCACTTCTAAATCTTTTTCCTCCGCTACGACCAGAACGTTTTTTTTCTGTTTTTTCAACGTTTACGCTACGTCCTTCAAATTCTACATCACCTTCTTGAAAAGATTTAATAGTTTCTTCTTGATAGTTTTTATCTAATTCAAAAAATGAAAAAGTATCTAAAATTTCAATTTGACCAATTTCAATATTTTTAGCAATTTGTTGGTCGTTAATTAAACCAATAAGTCTTGCAGGGTTTAATCTATCTTTTCTACCAATATTAATAAAGAAACGCGACATATTTTCATCATCTCTTGATCTTCCACGGCTATCTCTATCTGAAGATCTTCTCATTTGATCACTATCGTTCAAATCAGGAGCATTTTCATAATATGTTAAAAAAGTATTGAATTCTAAAGAAACAAATCTTTTAATTAATTCTTCACGATTTAAGCCTTCTAATTTTTCATAAATTGAAGGTAAAAAGTCATTAATTTCGGTTTCGTTTACTTCAATGTCATGAACTTTGTCAATTAATTTAAACAATTGGTTTTGACAAATTTCTTTTCCTGTTGGTACAGGTGTATTAATAAATTGTTTTCCTATAATTCTTTCAATAGGGCGTAGTTTACCTTTTTCACGCGCTGTTACAATTGCTATTGAAATACCTTCTTTACCAGCACGTCCAGTTCTACCACTTCGGTGAGTGTAAGATTCTACTTGATCTGGTAATTTATGGTTAATTACGTGTGTTAAATCGTTTACATCTAAACCTCTTGCAGCTACATCAGTTGCAACTAAAATTTGTAAATGTTTTTTACGAAATTTACCCATTACACTATCACGTTGAGCTTGAGATAAATCTCCGTGTAGCGAATCAGCATTGTATCCATCTTTTATAAGTTTATCAGCTACTTCTTGTGTTTCTCTACGAGTTCTACAAAAAATAATACTATAAATATCAGGGTTTACATCAGCAATACGTTTTAATGCATTGTATCTGTTTCTTTCTGAAACCACATAATATTGATGTGATACTTGATCAGATCCTTTATTTTTTTGACCAGAAGTAATTTCAATAGGATTTGTCATATAGTTTTTAGCAATACTTTCTACTTCTCTAGGGAAAGTTGCTGAAAACAATAGCGTTTGTTTAGTGTCTGGTGTAACTTCTAAAATTTTATCTAATTCATCTTTGAAGCCCATATTTAACATTTCATCAGCTTCATCTAATACAAGCCATTCAACGTTAGATAGTTTTAGTTGTCTTCTGTTAATTAAATCAACAGTTCTTCCTGGTGTTCCTACAACAATGTGTACACCTTTTTTTAATTTTCTTATTTGCTCTTCAATATTTGCACCTCCATAAACAGCAGCTACTTTAAAACCTTTTACATGTTTAGCAAAATCTTCAATGTTTTTTGCAATTTGTAGCGCTAATTCACGTGTTGGAGATAAAACAATAGCTTGCGTATTTGTGCTATTTGTATCAATTTGTTCTAAAATAGGTAAACTAAAAGCGGCTGTTTTTCCTGTTCCTGTTTGTGCAAAAGCTTTTAAATCTTCTTTAGAAGCTAATACTTGTGGAATTGCTTTTTCCTGAATTTCTGTAGGGTTTTCATAACCCAAGTTGGTAAGAGCCTTAATGATATTTTCATTAAGCCCTAGGTCTTTAAATGTTGTCATTCTGTATAAATTATTGATTTACAGATGCCCATCTATAAACCGGTTAAAAATCGTGCAAAGGTACACTTAAATTCATGGCAAACTACAAAAAACTAATTTTTTTGTAATTTATTTAATTCTTTGTCTAATTTTTTGGAGTCTAAATACGTAAAACCATTCATAACTTCACCATTATTATTTATAATAATAATTCGAGGATATTGGCTAGTTAAAAAATTATTGGCGTAGCTAGTTGAAGTTAACTTGTATTGTTTTTTACTATTTAAATTTTTTAGTTTTGGTTCTGTATTTACGTTGATGTATGCTGGCTGCATTTGAATTCCAATAAATTCAATTTTAGGATATTTTTGTTCTAAATATTGAATTCTTGATACCAAATAATCTGAAGACATAAATTGTGTAGACCAAAAATAGATGACTGTTTTTTTATCGCGAATAATAGTTTTTATACGTTTCTTTTGTTGGTTGTAATTAACAACTTCAAAATTAGGTAATTGCTCTTTATTTTGAACAAATTTGCTATCGTTCACTAAATTATTTACTTGATTAAGGTATTCTTCATTGGTGCAATTATTTAAAAATATTGCTAATTTTTCGCTATTAATAGTACAAGTAGTTTCACTTTTTAGAAAATCATTTACTACAATTCTTTTTAAAAGTGTATTTTTTATAGTTTCTGATGCTATGTTTTCAGAAATAGCGTTTAAAACATTGATAGTTAAATCATTTTTTAGAGAATCTGTTTCTTTTAATTTATTTCCTAAATTATATAAACGACTCACAATATAATTTTGATAAGGATAAAATGATAAATATTTATTTTCGTTTAAATCAATATGTTCTCTAAAGTTATAAAACTCGTTAGAGACAGTAGGTAAGTGGTTAAGTTTGTGGGCTTTTTTATAGTAATATGGGTAAACTTCTTTTAACCTGTATAAAGGGTAATGTATTGCTATGCTTGTTAAGTTCTCAAAACCTTCTGAGATTGCTAATTCTTCTTGTGCAAAAGATTGATAAATAAATTCACGTTCTTGCGCTAGTGATTTTAATTTTGATTCAAATTGTGTTTCATCTAAATTAAAATAAGAGTACATTTCTTTTTCTTCTTTTTCATTTTGAAGAAATAGATTGATTAAAAACTCATTTTTTCGGGCTCCTTTCCCACTAAAAACAAGTGATTCATCAAAATCCCAAGAGTTTAAACGTACTAAAATGCTATCAGCAGGTTCTATATAAATGTATTGAAATTCTAAACCGTGTTTAAAAGTATACAGTCCTTCGGTGAAATTATCCATTTTAGCCATAAATTGGTTTTCTTGGTCTAAAAGTAAAGTATCTATAACCTTGTCATCTTTTAAAAAAAGAACAAATTTAGTTCTAGGATTTACAATTTCACCTCCAAAATATGTAGTAGCCTTTTTCTCTTCAGTTGGTTTACAACTAAAGATAAAAATTGTAACAAAAAAACTTATAAAATACTTCATTTGATTTGGGTTAAAACAAAAATACATTTAACTGCATAGTTTACTTGTTAATGAGATGTTAAATAACTTAAAGGGTTGCATAATAGATTTAAAATTAACTTCAATTTAACGGCTTGATAGTGAATTGAATTTACTACTTTTGCGAAAAATTAAAAATAATATTTAAGTATGCTTTCAGTATCTAATTTATCTGTTCAATTCGGTAAACGTGTTTTATTTGATGAAGTTAACACAAAGTTTGTAATAGGTAACTGTTACGGAATTATAGGAGCCAACGGTTCAGGAAAATCAACATTTTTAAAAATTATTTCAGGAGAAATAGAGCCTACATCAGGTAGTGTAAGTTTAGAGCAAGGCAAGCGTATGTCTGTTTTATCTCAAAACCATTATGCTTTTGATAAATATACAGTGTTAGATACTGTAATGTTAGGAAACAAAACGTTGTATAATATTAAGAATGAAATGGACGCTATTTATGCTAAGGAAGATTTTTCTGAGGCTGATGGTATTAAAGTAGGTGAGCTTGGTGTTGAATTTGAAGAAATGGGCGGATGGAATGCCGAGAGTGATGCAGCAACATTATTATCTTCATTAGGTATAAAAGAAGACTTGCACTATACATTAATGAGTGAGTTAGATGGGAAATCTAAAGTACGTGTGTTATTGGCGCAAGCTTTATTTGGTAATCCTGATGTGTTAATTATGGATGAGCCTACCAATGATTTGGATTTTGAAACCATTGGTTTTTTAGAAAATTTCTTAGCAAATTATGACAATACAGTTATTGTAGTTTCACATGACCGTCACTTTTTAGATGCTGTTTGTACACATATTTCTGATATTGATTTTGGAAAAATAAATCACTATTCAGGAAATTATACTTTTTGGTATGAGTCAAGTCAATTAGCAGCTAGACAAAGAGCACAACAAAATAAAAAAGCAGAAGATAAAAAGAAAGAATTAGAAGAATTTATTCGTCGTTTTTCAGCAAACGTTGCAAAATCTAAGCAAGCAACAAGTCGTAAAAAAATGATTGAAAAATTAGATGTTGAAAGTATTAGACCTTCAAGTAGAAGATATCCTGCAATAATTTTTGATAGAGATAGAGAAGCAGGAGACCAAATTTTAAATGTAGAACATTTATCTAAATCTACTGAAGAAGAGGTTTTATTTAACGATATTCATTTTAATTTAAATAAAGGAGATAAAGTTGCATTAATTTCTAGAAACTCTAGAGCTGTAACAGCGTTTTATGAAATTTTAAACGGTAATGCTAATGCTGATAACGGAAAATTTCAATGGGGAGTTACAACAACACAATCTTACTTGCCATTAGATAACGCTGAATTTTTTAAAGACTCATCATTAAATTTAGTTGATTGGTTACGCCAATATGCTAAAACTGAAGAGGAGCGTGAAGAGGTTTACTTAAGAGGATTTTTAGGTAAAATGATTTTTAGTGGAGAAGAAGCCTTGAAAAAATGTAACGTACTTTCTGGAGGGGAAAAAGTAAGATGTATGATGAGTAGAATGATGATGATGAGAGCCAATGTTTTAATGTTAGATGAGCCTACAAATCACTTAGATTTAGAGTCTATTCAAGCATTTAATAACTCACTTTCAAACTTTAAAGGAACTGTAATTTTTACAACACACGATCACGAGTTTGCTCAAACAGTAGCAAATAGAGTTATTGAAATTACACCAAAAGGTGTTATTGATAGATATTCAACTTTTGATGAGTATTTAGATGATCCAAAAATTAAGGTGTTAAGAGAAAAAATGTACTCTTAAACAATATATTTTCATAAAAAAAAGCTACATTTTGTAGCTTTTTTTTATGTTTATTTTTAAAGTTTTATTGTCCTTGCATTTTTTTTCTTCTGCCGTATTCTTGTAAAATACGTCTATTAAAATCTTTTTCAGCCTTATATAATTTTATAATTTTTTTAGGAGGAAGCACTTTAGACAATTCTTGAGTCATTTTAATTTTATTATCAGAAATGTTCTTTTCAAGTTGTGTGGCTTCAGCAATAAGTTCATTTGCTTCTTCATTTGAAATAACATCAATTCCACCTTTATTTTTTAAATCTCTAAATAGGGTAAACTCTAATTTCATTTTGTCATCTTTAATTTTGTTATTATATAAATTATAAATAGGCCAAAATTTTTCAGCTTCTGAAGGCGTTAAACTTAAAGCTTCAGTAATAAAAGAAGTTTTTAATGATTTTATTTTTTCACGGTTTTTATGTTGTGAAAATACTGAAATTGTTATCAATAAAAATAAAAGAGTATATATCGTTTTTTTCATAAAAAGGGTGTTAATTTTCGTACATAAGTAATTCTAAATCTTCATCAGATAAATAATCAAATGCTTCGTTATTGGTAAAAATTGAGTTTTCGTCATTTGTTGCTAATTCAATATCTGAAAAAGCAGTTGCTAATAAATCGGTATCTGCATCAACAATTCCTTGGTCAATTAATGCTTCAATTTCAGCAATGGCTAAAGAGTCAAAAGAAACAGTTTCTTGGTTTGTATTTAAAATAAAAATGAATAGAAGTGAAGCTGCAATAGCAATTGGAGCTACATATTTTGTAATATTTTTAAGTGTATAAACTTTTTTGGTTGCAGTTAATTTAGAGATTACGGTGTCTTCTAAAGAGTCAAAATAGTCTGAGGGAATATTGTTGCTATTTTCTTCTTGAATAGCTTCAGCCTTTAGTTTTGTTAAAACAATATCTTCAAGGTTGTTAAAATATTCTTTTGGGGTCTCAAATTTTTGTTCATTTAAGGTAGCGTTAAAACTAGAAGTCTTCACTTTTGTTAAAACATCATTTTCTACAGTTTCAAGATAAGTGTCGGGTATCAAAAAACCTGACTTTCTAGAAATCTTACTTAATGTTGGTGCAATTGTATGTAACTTAGTTGTGTTCATGATTATTATCAATTAGACTTCATTTTAAGTGAAAAGTTTAATTTGTAGTTAAGTATTTTTCAATTTTTTTAACAGCATGAAAATAGGAAGCCTTTAATGCTCCAACTGAGGTTTCTAATATTTCTGACATATCGCTGTATTTCATTTCATCAAAATACTTCATATTAAAAACTAACTGTTGCTTTTTAGGTAATGTTATAATTGCTTTTTGAAGTTTTTGTTGAATTTCATCTCCAGAAAAATAAATATCATTTGATAATTCATTTACTAATTGGTTTTGAAGTTCACTAATATCAACGTGCTTTTTTTTAGCTTTTGCATTTATAAATGTAATAGATTCATTGGTTGCAATTCTATACATCCAAGAAAATAACTTACTTTCTTCGTTAAATTTATGAATGTTTTTAAAAACTTTGATAAAGGTATTTTGAAGTACATCATCTGCATCATCATGAGAAATCACAATTTTACGAATATGCCAATACAATCGTTTTTTGTACAACGACATTAAATTTCTAAATGCTTGTTCTTGCGTTTTAGGATTTTTAAGTTGCGCCACTAATAATTTATCGTCTATCACTCATTTAGAATTTTGTTGTTAGACAATGAAATGTTGTAAAGGTTTAATGCGCTGTAAAGATTTTTTAACTCTTTTTAGAAAATTTTCTTCTGGAATACCCAAAAAGGCGTTCTTCTTTAATAATATCAGCAATTCCTTTAGGTAACATTTCTTCCCAACCATGTGTTCCGTTTGAAATCATGTCTAGAATAGTTCTTGAAAACACATCTAAAATATCCGGATCGTAATCTTTAATATCAATTACTTTTCCGTTGTATTTAAAGAATTTATACAATTCTTTCATACGTGGATGTACTTTTAAGTTTTCACTAGTTTTTATTTCTCCAGTGCGTTGGTCTTTTAAAGGATATAGGTAAACTTTTAAATCTTTAAAGAATAATTTACCAAAAGCCTCTAAAATTCCACCACTTAAATTACGATAGTATTTTTCATCAAATATTTGTACAAAATTGTATACACCCATTGCTAAACCAATACGTGCTTTTGTAAATTCAGAGAAATATTCAACCAATTTATAATATTCTTGGTAGCTAGTAATCATTACATTTTGACCTAATGAACAAAGTAATTCTGCTCTGTCTAAAAAGTCTCGTTCATCAATTCTACCTTCGTTACTTAAATTTGTAAGTGTTATTTCAAATATAATTTTGGTATTTTTTTTATCAACCCTGTTTTCTTTCAAAAACATTTCTTCGGCCAATTTATACATATCCATATTCACTTTTGTTACAGGTCTAAAACTACCACGTAACGCTAAAATATTTGCTTTGTACAATTGTTGTGCTGGTAATAAGTTGTTACCGTCAGGTCCAAACATTACTGCATTTGTCATGCCGTTTTTAACTAAAAGTAGACTCATTAATCTGTTATCAACATATGAGAATCTAGGTCCAGAGAAATTAATCATATCAATTTCTAATTGCACAGGGTGTAGGTTGTCTAAAAGAGATTTTAAAAGTTCTTTTGGTTTATCGTTTAAATAATAAGCGCCATAAATTAAGTTAACACCTAAAGTACCTAAGGTTTCTTGTTGTAATTTGGCATCGGTTTCTTTAAATCGAATGTGTAAAATAATTTCATTGTAATCTTCTAAAGGATCTAATTGAAATTTGATTCCTACCCATCCGTGACCTTTAAATTTTCTCGCAAAATCAATAGTAGTTACTGTGTTTGCATATGAAAAGAACATTTTGTCAGGGTGCTTATGTCTACTCAGTCTGTCTTCAGTTAATTCAATTTCATAACTCAACATTCTTTGTAAACGATCTTCAGTTACGTATCTTCCATCATCTTCAACACCATAAACCGCATCTGAAAATTCTTTGTCGTAAGCACTCATTGCTTTTGCAATAGTTCCTGAAGCACCACCTGCTCTAAAAAAATGACGAACTGTTTCTTGTCCGGCTCCAATTTCTGCAAACGTACCGTAAATATGTTTGTTTAAATTAATTTTTAAAGCCTTTGCTTTGCTAGGAAGCACATCGCTAAATTCAGTATCACCTTTTAATTTAAGAGCCATTGTTAGTTTTTTTAGTTATACAAATCTACTAAAATTTGATATGATTGTTAACTTTTATATACAGAAAGAGGGTAAATATTATGTATTTACCCTCTTTTTATGAAATCCTTAAAAATTTATTACATATTTTTAAGTTCTGTTACTAATTTAGTTAGTGCGTCTTTTGCATCACCAAATAACATATTTGTTTTTTGATTGAAGAATAGCTCATTTTCAATACCAGCGTATCCTACATTCATACTTCGTTTGTTTACAATAATATGTTTTGCGTTTTCAACATCTAAAATTGGCATTCCGTAAATTGGACTTGCAGGATCATTATGAGCTGCTGGGTTAACTACATCATTTGCTCCAACAACTAATACAACATCAGTATTAGGGAATTGAGGATTGATGTCGTCCATTTCTACCAATTTATCGTATTCTACATTACTTTCTGCTAATAAAACATTCATATGTCCTGGCATACGTCCCGCAACAGGATGAATTGCATATTTTACACTAACACCTTTTGAAGTTAGTAATTCTTCTAATTCATGAATTACGTGTTGTGCTTGGGCAACGGCTAATCCATAACCAGGAACAATAACAACATTACTTGAGTAGTTAAGTAATACAGCAGCATCACTTGCAGTTGTTTTTTTAATTGTTCCACCTGTTTTACTCGCTGATCCTGCAGCAGCATCTGATCCTCCAAATGCACCAAAAATTACACTTGCAAGTGAACGATTCATTGCTTTACACATAGCAAAAGTTAAAATTAAACCTGCAGATCCTACTAAAATACCACCAACTAACATTACCATATTTCCGTATAAAATACCTGTAATTGCTGCGGCAATACCTGTTAAAGAGTTTAATAATGAAATAACAACAGGCATATCTGCACCTCCAATTGGAGCTACAAATAAATAACCATAAATTAATGAAGCTACTAACAACGCATAAATTAAAAGTGAGCTGTCTGAATTCATTACAACAATGTATGAAGCAAATGCAACCAAGACTACAAATAAGGCGTTATTTATAAGGTTGTATTTAGGTAAACGTAGATCTTTCATAGATCCATTTAATTTTGCCCAAGCTACCAAACTACCAGTAAATGTTATACTTCCTATAATAATTGCAGAAACAATGGTTGAAATTATAGCTACAGAGGCTTTGTCAGCTTCTGGAACTCCAATATTTTTATTGAATTCAACCAAACCAATTAATAATGCACTTGCACCACCAAATCCGTTAAATAACGAAACTAGTTCAGGCATTTTTGTCATTTCAACTTTCATGGCAATTACCCAACCAATAATACCTCCAACTACAATTGCAGCACCAATTAATGCATAAATTATTGTTGGAACTTTATGTTCGTTTAAAGCAATTGTTCCAATTATGGCAATTCCCATTCCTAATGCCGAAATCAAATTTCCTTTTTTAGCAGTTGCTGGGTGTCCTAAATTTTTTAAACCAACAATAAATGTAACTGTTGCAATTAAATATATGATACTTAAATAAATACTCATTATTTTTTCTTTTTAAACATTTGTAACATTCTGTCAGTAACAGCAAATCCACCAACAACATTAATAATTCCTAAAACTACGGCTACAAAACCTAAGGCTAAAGCTAAATAATCTTCAGGATCAGCTTGTAACATTACTATAATTGCACCTACAATTACAACTCCACTTAAAGCATTTGCACCCGACATTAAAGGTGTATGCAATACTGTTGGAACATTTTTAATTAGTTCAACACCAATAAATATTGCTAATATTAAAATATATAAAAGCTCAAGGTTTTGACTTATAAATTCTATAAATTGATTCATATATAAACTATTTAATTTTTTCTAATTTTTCCTTCATGTACTATTAAAGTACCATCTGTAATTTCATCTTCTAATTCCCATTTAAAGGTGTTGTTTTCTGTAAGATGAACTATAAAGTTGTACATGTTTTTTGCAAATAAATCACTTGCGTTTGTAGAAACACTTTCAGGTGAAATAGTAGTACCTATAACTTTTACACCGTTTTGCACTACAGTTTCATTTATTTTGCTCAACTCGCAGTTTCCACCTTGGGCTGCAGCTAAATCAATAATTACCGCACCATTTTTCATTTGGTTTACTTGGTCTTCTGTAATTAATACTGGAGCTTTTCTACCTGGTACCATTGCAGTGGTAATAACTAAATCGGCTTTAAATAATGAAGTATTTACAGCTTCTTTTTGTCTTCTTGCATAATCTTCTGAAGCTTCTTTAGCATAACCACCTTCAGACTCTTCACCTTCATTATCAACACTAATAAATTTTGCGCCTAAAGATTCGGCTTGTTCTTTGGTTTCAGTTCTAATATCTGTAGCTTCAACAACAGCACCTAAACGTTTTGCGGTTGCAATTGCTTGTAAACCTGCCACACCAATTCCGTAGATTAACACTCTTGAAGGCGTAATTGTACCAGCAGCAGTCATCATTAATGGGAAAATTTTAGTCATTTCATAAGCTCCTTTAATAACGGCTTTGTATCCGGCTAAGTTATTTTGAGAACTTAAAACGTCCATATCTTGTGCTCTGGTAATTCTAGGCATAGCATCCATTGAAAATGCTGTTGCACCTTTTGCTGCAATTGCTTCAATAAGCTCTGAGTTAGATTTGTGATACAATTGACTCATTAATATTTGCCCTTTGTTTACTAATTTTAAGTCTTCAGTGTCAAAAGGGTTAATTTTAATAAGAACATCACATTCTTTAAAAACTTCATCTCTTTTAGCTATGGTTGCACCTGCAGCTTCATATTCAGAATTTTTAAAAGAAGACAAAACTCCGGCGTCTTCTTCAACTATAAATTCAAATCCTTTTTCTATGAGTTGTTTGGTAATATTTGGTGAAATTGATACCCGTTTTTCACTTTTTTGGGTTTCTTTTAATATGCCTATTTTCATAAGTTAATTATTTATCTTCTATATATGTTTTTTAAAATTTTGGCTTAAAAACTTAAGTGCATTATACAACGTAGTGTTTAATAGAGTGAAATTATAATGACTTTTAATTTCTAGATCAAATGTAAAACTAATTGTTTTAATTTTTAAAAAAGTTGATAAAAATCACAGATTAATAAAATGTATGAAAAATAAAGGTTTTTATAAGGATAATGCAATAAGTGAGGGAATAATAATGCTAAATTATTATTTTTATAAAATATGTTTAATTTGAGGAAGTACATTATTTAATAATATATTTGTAAGTACAAATTAATTGTAAATAATGAAAATAACTTTTTTAGGAACTGGTACATCACAAGGTATTCCTGTAATTAGTAGTACACATCCGGTATGTTTGTCTACAGATAAAAGAGACAAAAGATTACGTGTTTCAATTTTAATAGAGTGGGAAGATTATACATATGTTGTAGATTGTGGTCCTGATTTTAGGTATCAAATGTTGAGAGCAAATGTTCAAAAAATTAATGGAGTACTTTTTACACATGATCATGCTGATCATGTTATGGGAATTGATGATTTACGTCCGTTTAGTTTTCAATTAGGAGCTGTACCTGTTTATGCCCAAAAAAGAGTCTTGAAAAGTTTAAGTGAAAAGTTTGATTATATTTTTAATGATGAAAATAAATATCCGGGAGCACCAAGTGTTGTGCAACATGAAATAGATTCTGAGCCTTTTAAATTATTTAATTTAGAAGTGACACCAATAAAAGTGTTGCATGGGAAATTAGAAATTTTAGGTTATAAATTTAACAACATTGCTTATTTAACAGATGTTAAAACTATTGTTTTAGAAGAAAAAGAAAAATTAAAAAACTTAGATATTTTAATTATTAATGCCATACGATTTGAACCACATCATTCACATTTAAATTTAGAAGAAGCTTTAGCGTTAATTGAAGAGTTGCAGCCTAAGAAAACATATTTAACACACATTAGTCACCATTTAGGTTTCCATGCAGAAGTAGAAAAAATATTGCCAACCAATGTATTTATTGCGTATGATGAGTTGGTGTTAACTGTTTAAGTTTTAATGGTCTAATTGGTAAATTTTTTGAATTTCCTTTAAAATATCTTTAAAGTTTATGTTTAAATCAATTAAGTTTCCTGTATGAATATCAAAAACCCAACCGTGAACTTTAACAGTGTTTTTCATCATTGCTAGTTGAACATCTGAAGTTTTTATAACATTAATACATTGTTCACGAACGTTTAATTCAACCAAACGTTTGTATTTTTCATCTTCACAAGAAATTGCATTTAGTTCTGTACTATGCATTCTAAAAACATCTCTTATATTTCTTAGCCACGGATTTAAAATACCTAAATCTTTAGATTGCATTGCGGCTTTTACACCGCCACATTCATAATGGCCACAAACAATTATATGTTTAACTTTTAAAACTGTAACAGCATAATTAATTATTGACATGGCACTTACGTCAAGGCTAGATACCATATTGGCAATATTCCTCATTACAAAAACATCTCCAGGTTCTGCACCCATTAATTCTTCAGAAGAAACTCTGCTATCTGAACAGCCTATATATAGAATATCAGGTTTATGGTCTTTTGATAATTGAGTGAAATAATTTTGGTTTTCTCCTAGCTTTTTAGCTGCCCATTGTTTATTATTTCTAATTATTTGTTCAATTTTCATATGCTAAAGAGTTAATTACTTAGATACAATATGTAAATTCCTGAAATAGGTTGACTAAAAATTAAACACTTTTAGTTAAACTATGGACACAAGCAAAAAACAACCCTGCCGAA
>NZ_JBHTMV010000001.1:0-267519 GCF_042679665.1 Lutibacter holmesii | reverse complement strand
CTAAAATCCATACAAACCTGTAAACCCGTATGTTACAAATTTATTTTTTTTGAAAAATAGAAGTTTTAAATTGAGACGGACTATTAAAATACATGATTTATTTATTCTGAACAATTTCTTTGACAGAAAATTAATGTTTCTTTGGCTTTGGTAAAGGAAATTTGAGCTCTTTTGTACTCAACTCCATATAGTCTATTGGTAACTTGGAGGGTTGCTCATCTAAAATACCTTCTACAAATGCGCGCTGTAAAATGTCTTCTATTAAAAAATCTTCTGCATTATCAACTGGTGAATAACCATCCTTTAACGATAAATTGAACATATGCGCTGTTGTATTGTACCAAAAAGCTTTCCAACCAGAACGGTAATCCTTTACCAAATCAAACGTTACAATACCAGTTTGTCTATGCAATAACTTTATTAATACGCGCCCTTCAGTTCTTGTAAGTTTTTTTAATTGCTCTGTAAACTCTTCTTCCATATACTTTTGAACTTGCTTCGTATATTTCTTTTTTTTATGTTTTGACCTTATACCTTCTAACCTTACGTTTAAAGTATCTAACCTTTCTGAAGCAATTTTAGCATACGGATATGCCTTTAACACCTTTTTTCTAAACCAAAAATAATACCTGCGATTATAACTTGTTTCAAACTTAAGTTTCTTTAGTAATAAAACCTCATCTAACTCAATTAACAACGTATCACCTTCAAAAATAATATAGCGCTCAGTTATTGGAATAGAATCTTTTATTTCTTCCTGAGAAAAAACAAAACAACTATTCAAAAACACAAATAGTACAATACTTATTTTCGAAAAACTCTTCATATAAATTAACAACTTCTATAAGCGGATCAAATTTACAACTTATACCACCTAAATAAAACCATTTTTTTTAATTGTTTGTATACACTACAATTTAGTATATTCGTTTTTTAAAACATTACATATATCATGAGCAAAACTATATTGAATAAAAAGTCCATGACTTTTTTAGAAAAGTACTTAAATAACGCCTCGCCTACTGGATATGAAAGTGAAGGTCAGAAAATTTGGATGGAATATTTAAAACCATACGTTGACACGTTTATTACAGATAGCTATGGCTCAGCTGTAGGAGTTATAAATCCCAATGCTAAGTTTAAAGTTGTTATTGAAGGACATGCAGATGAAATTTCTTGGTATGTAAACTATATAACACCTGAAGGATTAATATATGTTATTAGAAATGGAGGAAGTGATCACCAAATAGCACCTTCAAAAGTGGTAAATATTCACACTAAAAAAGGCATTGTAAAAGGTGTTTTTGGTTGGCCAGCAATACATACACGAATTGGAGGAAAAGAAGAAACTCCAAAATTAGACAATATATTTATTGATGTTGGTTGTACAACCAAAGAAGAAGTTGAGAAATTAGGTGTTCACGTAGGTTGTGTAATTACCTACCCTGATGAGTTTTTTGTATTAAATAAAAATAATTTTGTTTGTAGAGCAATTGATAATAGAATTGGTGGTTTTATGATTGCTGAAGTAGCTCGCTTGCTAAAAGAAAATAAAAAAACACTGCCTTTTGGTTTATACATTACAAATAGTGTACAAGAAGAAATTGGATTGCGTGGTGCAGAAATGATTACACAAACCATTAAGCCAAATGTTGCCATTGTTACTGATGTTTGCCATGACACTACTACACCTATGATTAATAAAATAAAAGAAGGAGAAACAAAAAGTGGAGATGGCCCAGTTATTAGCTACGCACCTGCTGTACAAAACAATTTGCGCGATTTAATTGTTGATACTGCTGAAGAAAATAAAATTCCATTTCAAAGAAACGCTTCTTCAAGAGCTACTGGTACAGATACCGACGCTTTTGCTTATAGCAATGGCGGAGTACCTTCAGCATTAATATCTTTAGCTTTACGTTACATGCATACAACTGTTGAAATGGTACATAAAGATGATGTTGAAAATGTAATTAAGTTAATTTACGAAACATTGCTAAAAATTGAAGACGGAGAAACTTTTAGTTACTTTAAATAATAGTTAAAGGCAGCGAAAGCTGTCTTTTTCATTAGCACACTATGGATGAATATATTGATATATTAAATGAAGAAGGTGTTCCAACGGGCAAAACTTGCTTAAAATCAGAAGCACATAAAAAAGGTTTTTATCATGCAAGCGCTCATATTTGGATTTTTGACAAAGATAAAAACGTATTAATTCAAAAAAGAGCTGCAAATAAAGATACCTTCCCAAATTTATGGGATATTTCTGTTGCAGGCCATATTTCCGCAGGTGAACAACCTTTAACTTCAGCTTTACGTGAAGTTGAAGAAGAAATTGGAATGGTACTTTTAAAAGAACAATTACATTTTATAGGAACTTCAAAAAAAACCGTACAACACCACGCTAATTTTATTGATAATGAGCTTCATTATATATATGTATGCGAAGTAACTTTTAATGTAAATTCTTTAAAAATTCAAAAAGAAGAAGTTGCAGCACTAAAATCTATTCATTTAAACAACTTAATTGAAAAAGTGACAACAAAAGATTTTGTTCCAAGAACCGATAATTATTATCCTTTTGTTTTTGAACACATAAAAAACTACAACAACAAATAATTTATTTCATGAAAAATACTATTGCAGAACGTATTTTAGATTTCTTAAAAGACTTCCCTCCTTTTAATCTATTACCAAAAGGAACCTTGATGGATATTGCGAAAAATATTGAAATTAAATATTTTGAAAAAGATCAAATTATTTTTGATCAGAATGACAATCCGCACAAACATTTTTACATTGTTTATGAAGGAGCTATTAGACTTTACCGGTTTGGTGAAGACAAAAAATACATAGTTGATATTTGTGATGAAGGAGATTTATTTGGGTTGCGACCATTGATTATGAAGGAAAATTATTTGATGGGAGCAGCAGCCAACGAAGAATCAATAATTTACGGAATACCAATTCAATTGTTTAATGACATTATTTTAAACTTCCCAACAGTAAGTCAATTTTTAATTGCAAGTTTTGCTACCAATACAAGAGATCCGTTTGCTGATAAACACAAAGGAAAACTTTTTGCAAATATTAATGCTATTTCAAAAATTGAAAACAATTTTACCGAAACGCAAACAGCAAAATACACACAAAATCCAATTACTTGCTCACCAAAAACTACCATTCAGTTTGCAGCAAAAGTAATGACCAAAAACATTATTAATTCTATAGTTGTTACAGAAAATAACTTACCTGTAGGAATAATGACAGACAAGGATATTAGAACTAAAATTGGAACAGGTTTATTTAAAATTACAGATCCTGTTGAAGCAATTATGACCAGCCCGGTTATTACTTTTCCTGAAAATATAACTGTTGCTGAAGCACAAATTGCCAGGTTAAAACATAAAGTTTCACATTTATGTATAACAAAAGACGGAACAACAAATACAGAGCTAGTAGGTATTTTAGCTGAGCATGATTTAAATTTAATTCAAGGAAACAATCCATTTTTACTTACCAAACAAATAAAACTTGCCAAAGACGCTGAGACTTTAAAATACATAAGAACAAAAGCTTCTGAACTAACAAAAGGATACATAGATCAAGAAATTCCAATTTATTTTGTTACCAAAGTTATTTCAGAAATTAATACAGCCATTACAAAAAGAGCCATTCGCTTATCAATTAAAGAAATAGGAACCGAATCTCCAGTTTCATATACCTGGCTCGCTTTAGGTAGCCAAGGTAGAAAGGAACAATTATTAATGACTGACCAAGACAATGCTTTGGTTTTTGAAAATGTTCCTGAAGAGCAATTGGCCGAAACTAAAAAGTACTTTTTAGAATTAGCTTCTAAAGTAACTCAAAAATTGCATATTGTAGGTTTTGAATATTGCCCAGCCAACATTATGGCAAGCAATCCAAAATGGTGTTTATCTGTTAACGAGTGGAAACATCAATTTAAAGACTGGATAAAGCATCCTACTTCAGATAAAATTTTAAACAGTATTATCTTTTTTGATTTTGAATATATTTATGGCGATCAGAAATTATATGATAAAATGACAAAAGCTGTTTTTAAATACATTCAAAAGAAACAAGTATTCTTAGGGTTTTTAAGTAAAGTTACAATAGAGAACCCTGCACCTTTAGGCTTTTTTAAACAATTTTTAGTGGAAGCAGATGGGGAAAACAAAGACCAATTCAACATTAAAAATAGAGCAATACGACCTTTAGTTGATGCTGCCAGAATTTTTTCTTTACTTCATAACATAAGTGCTAATAATACTATTGAACGCTATGAAAAATTAATGGAAATTGAACCTCAAAATAGTGATGTTTTTGAATCTTGTGCCAATGCATTTAAAATTTTATTGCAATTTAGAACCTCACAAGGTTTAACAAATAACGATAATGGTAAATTTGTAGATATTAATAACCTAAGTAAAGCTGACAGGTTGAAACTAAAAAGTTGTTTTAAACCCATTAAAAACATTCAAGAATCATTAAAATTACGTTTCAACGTTTCTCAAATTCCATAAAATGCTTCATTTTTTTAAAAAGAAAAAAAAACCAGAATTCTGGAAAAATTACATTTCAAAAGTTGAGAATTGTAAAAAATATGCATCATTAAATGACATACGATTTGTTGCTTTAGATACTGAAACCACAGGTTTTGATTATGAAAATGATAGAATACTTTGTATAGGTGCAGTTGCAATAAAAGCAAACAGCATATTAGTTTCTGATTCTTTTGAAATTTACATTCAACAAGATGTTTTTAATAAAGAAACTGTAAAAATTCATGGAATTAGAAAAAATGGAAAAGAAGTAAAAGTAACTGAACAAGAAGCCTTGATACAATTTTTAGCGTATTTAGATGACGCGGTAATTGTTGCACATCACACTAATTTTGACGTAACCATGATAAACCGTGCATTAGAACGGTTAAATGTTGGTCCATTAATATCTAAACAACTAGACACCAATTACATTTATAAAAAAATATTTTGCCCTACTGATTTTAAAAAAATATTTACGCTTGATGAATTGTGCGAAATCTATTCTATAAAAATGCATGACCGACACACAGCATCAGGAGATGCCTTATTAACAGCACAATTATTTTTAAAACTAATAGCAAGGTTTAAAAAAAATCATGGAGTGAATTTGAATAATCTAATTCAAACAAATTACAATCTAAATTTGTAATTAAAATTGTATAACTATTATAAGTAAATCATTGCTTGTAAAGTTACTGTTCCTGTTGCATCACCTACAAATTTTTGATTTTTATATTCTAGTGTTAATTTTGAATTATTACCACTTAAATAAAGGTTTGCACCTGCTCCAAAAATATTTCTATTATTGCTTACAGCATCGTAACTATTGCTTCCATAAGAAAGATAAGGTTGAAATCTTGATTTTTCAACAGCTCCAGGAAGCAAATAACCAACATGAGTATAAAACATATTTCCGGTTCCGTATGCGCTATATAAATAATCTTCTCCGTAATTGTTTGACTGGAAAGTAGCATATGCGGTAATTGCACTTCCATTATCACTTAAAGGAGCGTCATAAAATGCATCAACAGCAAAAATTGAAACATTTTCACCAATTAAATCACCTGTTTGCGTTGCTTTTACCGATCCGCTAGGATGTGTAAAAAAACCTGCTCCAATATTAAAAATAGTTTTTGTTCCTAAATAAGTACCAACTTTATAAGGTAAAAAATTAGATTCGGCATCTAAAATATTATATTCAAAATACCCAGCATACGCAAAACCAGCATCTTTAGAGCCTAATATTCTTTTTCCACCATAAACTGCAGCACCACCATTTTCAGGAGTACGAGTATCTAAGCCATTTGTTATGGCATCATTTATGGCTACTTGGTATTTAAACTTCCCAAATTTCCCTTTAAAATAAACACCTAAATGACGTGCAAACTGATCAGACAAACCAATGGTTGCCCAAGATTGTCTATTACTATCTAACGTTAACAAGTTTAAAGTACTTTGATTGTTTAATCTTGAAATACCATTCCAATAATGCAAACCTGCACCAACAGCATGCGCATCAGTTAAGCTCCACTGTCCCCAAACATCATGCATAAATAATTGTGCCCCATCACCTTTTCCAACTGGGTCTAAGGTTGAGCTATTTACACTATTTAATCCAAAATGAGTTAACAATAAAAACTTCTTTGTAATTTGAGAAAACATTAAAACACGAGCTCTTCGCACATTAAAGCTTAAATTACTTGTATTATCAGGAACATTATCATTGTAAGTTGCTTGAAATTGTCCCCAAGATAAAATTCTCAAATACTTACTTCCATCTTCATTAAATTTAATTTTAAATCCACCATTATAATCTGGAGAAGCTTGAGAAAAACTAAATTGAAATGATAATAAAAAGATACTAAAAAAAAGTAATTTTATTTTTTTCATAATATATTATTGTTTGGTTATGTGATAAAATACTTTAGCAAAAAAACTGCTTTTTTTTAAACCTCGCAATATGAACAGAAAATAGAAATAAACAAAAGCACAAAAACATATAAATATCAATTTAAGTACTACAGGTTAGGAATTCCATTTTTCACACAAGTAGCGCTTCATTTGATGAACATTTCTATATTTGTAAAACGCAAAAAACACCTATGAGCACATTCAAATTATTTTTAGATACCTTATTTATGAATTGGGAAATAGTACTGCTCTTTTTTTTTATTGCTATTTTGTATTCTTCGGTTGGCTTTGGCGGAGGCTCAAGCTACTTAGCTGTTTTAGCATTAAGCTCATTAGTTTTTACACAAATTAGAGCTATTGCATTACTATGTAATATAGTTGTAGTTTCAGGAAGCACATTTATTTATGCAAAAAACAAATTACTAAATTGGAAAAAAATTATTCCTTTAGTTGCAACAAGTCTTCCATTAGCCTTTATTGGAGGTTACTTAAAAATAACACAAACATTTTTCTATATTTTACTTGGAATAACCTTACTTGCAGCTGCATTTTTAATGTGGACATCAGAATATATTCAAAAAAAGAGCAAAGATATTGATCTTAAAAAATCAATAAGCAAAGATGCGTCATATGGTGGTTTTATTGGCTTTATCTCTGGTATGGTAGGTATTGGCGGTGGTATTTTTTTAGCGCCATTATTACATTTAACTAACTGGGAAACACCAAAAAAAATAGCAGCTACTTCAAGCTTTTTTATATTAATTAATTCTATTGCAGGTTTACTGGGACAATACCTAAATCCAAATTTTTCTATTGAACCAACTATTACAATTATATTAATGTGTACCGTTTTTTTTGGAGGTCAAATAGGCACAAGAATTAGCGTAAAACTTATTTCTCCAGTAAAGCTAAAAAAAGCTACCGCAATTTTAATTGGAATAGTTTCTGTAAGAATATTATTGAAATATCTGATGTAATTCGCTTTTTTTCTATTGAAGAAAAATCAATAAATCTGGAAAATACTACGATTAAAATATTTTCAACAGTCATAAAATTTTATTAACACAATTACAACGTTTTCGTAACTGCATAAGATAATAAATATTTTTTTACCTATTTTTGTGCCTATTCGATAATAATTAAACTTCCATATGATAAAACAAGGATTATACTTGCCAGAATTTGAGCATGAAAACTGTGGAGCAGGTTTCATTTGCAATTTAAAAGGACAGAAAACGAACCAAATTATTCATGATGCTTTAGAAATTTTAGTAAAGCTAGAACATCGTGGTGGTGTAAGTTCTGATGGAAAAACTGGTGATGGAGCAGGTCTTTTAATTGATATTCCTCATGAATATTTTTTAAGAGTTTGTGAATTTGAATTACCTGCACAAAGAGACTACGCAGTTGGTATGGTGTTTTTCCCTAAAAACGCAAATCAATACAGATACTGTAAGGAAGAATTTGAAAAAGAAATTAAAAACCAAGGATTAACAATATTAGGTTGGAGAACAGTTCCTGTAGATTCTTCTCAACTAGGTCAAATTGCATTAGACTCAGAACCTACTATAGAACAAGTTTTTATTAGTAAAGGAAAAATTAAAAAAGATTTAAATTTTAAGGCTAAATTATATGCTGCGCGTAAAATTACCGAGCATACTATTGCTGCCTCTAAAATGTCTGAAGCATCATATTTTTATGTTTCAAGTTTATCAAACACTACCTTAATATATAAAGGTATTATTATGCCTGAAGATATTGGGCCATATTTTATTGATTTACAACAACCAGATTTAGTAACTAGATTAGCATTGGTTCACCAACGTTTCTCAACAAATACAATGCCTTCTTGGGAGTTAGCTCAACCATTTAGATATATGTGTCAAAATGGAGAAATAAACACGTTAAGAGGTAACGTTAGTAGAATGCGTGTTCGTGAAGAAATCATGAAAAGTGATTTATTTGGTGATGATATAGATAAACTATTCCCTATTATTTTACCTGGTAAATCTGATTCAGCCTCTATGGATATGGTGGTAGAATTATTGTCATTAACAGGAAGATCTCTTCCTGAAGTAATGATGATGTTAATTCCTGAAGCTTGGGAAAAACACAAAACTATGTCTCCTGAGCGTAAAGCATTTTACGAATACAATGCTTGTTTAATGGAAGCTTGGGATGGACCAGCATCAGTTCCTTTTACTGATGGTGACTACATTGGTGCTTTGTTAGATCGTAACGGACTTAGACCTTCAAGATATACCGTAACTAAAAGTGGTAAATTAATTATGTCTTCAGAAATAGGTGTAGTAGATATTGCTCCTGAAGATGTAGAAAAACACGGAAGATTAGAGCCAGGAAAAATGTTCTTGGTTGATATGAATGAAGGAAGAATTATTAATGACGAAGAAATAAAAGATAAAATTGTTAACGAAAGACCATATAAAGCTTGGTTAGACGAAACAAGAATTCACTTAAAAGATGTAGAAAACAACAACGAAGATTGTCCTATTGAAACTTTAGACATTAAAACTCGTTCACGTTTATACAACTATACAATAGAAGATATTCAAGAGGTAATTACACCAATGGCCCAAAAAGGAAAAGAAGCCTTAGGTTCTATGGGAATTGATACACCTTTAGCAGTATTATCAGACCGTCCACAATTAATCTCAAATTACTTTAAGCAATTATTTGCACAAGTAACAAATCCGCCGTTAGATGGAATTAGAGAAGAAATTGTAACAGATATTAGTTTAGCATTAGGAAAAGACCGTAATATTTTTAGCATTACGCAAAGACAATGTAAAAAACTAAGAATTCAAAATCCTGTTATTTCTAACAACGATTTAGAAAAAATTAGAAACATTAAAATTGGTAGAGACTTTAAAGCCATTACCATTCAAATGCTTTATAAAAAAGAAAGAGGTGTTAATGGTTTAGAAGATGCCTTAGAAAACATTATAACGCAAGTTTCAAAAGCAGTTGACAAAAGAAATAATATTATTATTTTATCAGATAGAGGTGCAAATGAAAAAATGGCGCCAATACCTGCATTATTAGCTTGTTCTTACGTAAATCATCAAATGAATAGAATGCGTAAACGTTCTTATTTTGATATTATAATAGAATCTGCAGAACCACGTGAACCACACCAATTTGCAACATTATTTGGTTATGGAGCAAGTGCTATTAATCCGTATATGGTAAATGAAATTATTCGTTTACAAGTAAAAGAAGGATTTATAACTGGCATGGACGAACAAAAAGCAGTAGACAATTTTAACAAAGCTATTGGAACTGGTTTATTAAAAATTATGAATAAAATTGGAATCTCTACATTACACTCGTACAGAGGTTCTCAAATTTTTGAAATTGTTGGTTTCAACTCTAAATTTGTTGAAAAATATTTCCCTTACACCGCTTCTAGAATTGAAGGTGTAGGTTTATATGAAATTGAAAAAGAAATTTCAGCAAGGTACAATTACGCATATCCTAAAACACAAATAAAAAATAGATTAGGTTTAAATATTGGAGGTCATTACCGTTGGAGACGTGGTGGTGAAAGACATATGTTTAACCCAACAACAGTTGCAAAATTACAACAAGCTGTAAGGTTAAGTGATCAAGCTAGTTATGATGTTTACTCAAAAACAGTAAACGAACAATCTGAACGTTTAATGACTATTAGAGGATTGTTTGAGTTTAACAACTTTGATCCAATTCCTATTGATGAAGTTGAACCGTGGACAGATATTGTAAAACGTTTCAAAACCGGAGCAATGTCATACGGATCTATTTCAAGAGAAGCACACGAAAACTTAGCCATTGCAATGAACCGTATTGGAGGAAAATCCAATTCAGGTGAAGGTGGTGAAGATAGAAGACGTTTTCAAAAAGATATGAATGGAGATAGCCGAAACTCAGCTATTAAACAAGTAGCTTCTGGTCGTTTTGGGGTAACTTCACATTATTTATCAAATGCTGAAGAAATTCAAATTAAAATGGCACAAGGTGCTAAACCTGGTGAAGGAGGACAATTGCCTGGTGAAAAAGTTTTACCTTGGATTGCAGAAGCAAGAAATTCAACTCCATTTGTAGGGTTAATTTCTCCACCTCCACATCACGATATTTACTCTATTGAAGATTTAGCACAGCTAATTTTCGATTTAAAAAATGCTAATAGAGAAGCGCGAATTAATGTAAAATTAGTTTCAGAAGTTGGTGTAGGTACAATTGCTGCCGGAGTTTCAAAAGCAAAAGCTGATGTTGTACTAATTGCTGGTTATGATGGTGGAACAGGAGCTTCTCCATTAACATCGCTAAAACACGCAGGTTTACCTTGGGAACTTGGTTTAGCGGAAGCACAACAAACATTAGTAATGAACGATTTACGTTCTAGAATTGTTGTAGAATGTGATGGACAGTTAAAAACAGGACGTGATGTTGCTATTGCAGCTTTATTAGGTGCTGAGGAATTTGGTTTTGCAACCGCTCCTTTAGTAGCTTCAGGATGTATTATGATGCGTAAATGTCATTTAAATACGTGTCCAGTAGGTATTGCAACTCAAGACAAAGAACTTCGTAAAAACTTTAAAGGAACACCTGAACACGTAATTAACTTCTTCTACTATGTAGCACAAGAATTAAGAGGTATTATGGCACAATTAGGTTTCCGTACAATGGCTGAAATGGTTGGTCAAACTCAAAAAATTGATTCAAACAAAGCCATTAAACATTACAAAGCAAAAGGGTTAGATTTATCTTCAATTTTACACAGACCAGTTGGTTACAGTAAAATGCCTTTGAAAAATACAGAAAAACAAGATCACGATTTAGAGAATGTATTAGATTTTCAAATTCTGAAAGATTCTCACAGAGCTATCTACAGAAAAGAGAAAACATCTTTAGAATATCCTATTTGTAATATCGATCGTTCTACAGGAGCAATTACAAGTAACGAAATTTCTAAAATTTATGGTCATTTAGGGCTTCCAGAAGATACATTAAATATAAATTTCACCGGATCAGCCGGACAAAGTTTTGGAGCATTTGGTGCGCCTGGATTAACATTTACTGTTGAAGGAAATACCAACGATTATTTAGGTAAAGGATTATCTGGAGCTAAATTAATTGTTAAAAAACCAGCTAAAGCAGATTTTATTGCTGAAGAAAATATAATTATTGGAAACGTTTGTTTATTTGGAGCTGTAAAAGGTGAAGCTTACATTAACGGTATTGCAGGTGAACGTTTTGCTGTAAGAAACTCAGGAGCAACAGCAGTTGTTGAAGGAGTTGGAGATCACTGTTGTGAATACATGACAGGTGGTAAAGTGGTAGTTCTTGGTAAAACAGGAAGAAACTTTGCTGCAGGTATGAGCGGTGGAATAGGATATGTATATGATCCTGAAGATAAATTCACAAACGGATTGTGTAATACTGAAACTATTGAGTTTGAACAAATAGAAAAAGAAGAAGCTGCTGAATTAAAAGCTCTAATTGAAAAACACGTATTATACACAAACAGTAACAGAGGTAAAGAATTATTAAAAGATTGGGAAAACAGTTTAGCTAACTTTGTAAAAGTAATGCCTATTGAATATAAACGTGCCTTAAAACGTTTAGAAACTGAAGAACCAATGGTTGAAGAATTAACAGCATAAGAGATATGGGAAAAGTAACAGGATTTAAAGAATTCGAAAGAAAAGACGAAACATATAAGCCAGTTAAAGAACGTGTAACTAATTACAATGAGTTTACACAACCATTAAACGAGGCTGAAATTACAGAACAAGGATCACGATGTATGGATTGTGGAATTCCTTTTTGCCATAGTGGTTGTCCACTTGGTAATTTAATTCCAGATTTTAACCATATGGTACACCAAGGCGAATGGAAAAAAGCATCTTGGATACTACATTCAACAAACAACTTTCCTGAATTTACAGGTCGCTTATGCCCTGCTCCTTGTGAGCAAGCTTGTGTATTAGGTATCATTGACGAACCAATTTCAATTGAAAACATTGAGAAAAACATTGTTGAAAGAGCATTTAAAGAAGGTTGGATAGTACCTCAAATACCTACTAAAAGAACCGGAAAGAAAATAGCTGTAGTAGGTTCAGGACCTGCAGGTTTAGCTGCTGCACAGCAATTAAACAGAGCTGGTCATACGGTAACTGTTTTTGAAAGAGATGATGAATTAGGAGGTTTATTACGTTACGGAATTCCAAACTTTAAATTAGAAAAAGGAATTATTGATAGACGAATTGCAATTCTTGAAAAAGAAGGAATCATATTTAAAACAAATACAAATGTTGGTGTAAATTACCCAATTGAAGATTTGAAAAAATTCAAAGCAATTGTTTTATGTGGTGGTGCAACGCAAAAAAGAGGATTACCTATTCAAGGGTCTGAAAGTAAAGGTGTTGTGCAAGCAATGGACTTTTTAACACAACAAACAAAAGTTGTTTTAGGAAAAGAAGTAAAAGACCAAGTATTAGCTACAGACAAACACGTAATTGTTATTGGTGGTGGAGATACAGGATCTGATTGTGTTGGTACTTCAAACAGACACGGTGCAAAATCTGTGACTAACTTTGAAATTATGCCAAAACCACCAGGACAAAGAAGCCCTTCAACTCCTTGGCCTTACTGGCCGTTAAAGCTAAAAACATCTTCTTCTCATAAAGAAGGTTGTGATAGAAACTGGTTAATTAACACCAAAGAATTTATTACCAATGAAAAAGGTGATTTAATAGCGTTAAAAACAGTAAATGTTGAATGGAAAATGGTTCCTGGTCAAAGACCTCAATTAATTGAAATTGAAGGTAGTGAAAAAGAATGGCCTTGTGACTTAGCGCTATTAGCTTTAGGTTTTACAGGACCAGAAGCTACGTTAAGTGATCAATTAGGAATTGAAACAGATTTTAGAAGCAATTACAAAGCTACTACCGTAGAATACCAAACTAATATTCCAAAAATATTTACTGCTGGTGATATGCGTAGAGGACAAAGTTTAATTGTTTGGGCTATTTCTGAAGGAAGAGAAGCTGCAAGAAAAGTAGATGAATATTTAATGGGTTATAGCAATTTACCTACCAAAGGAAATGGCGATTTACCACCTATGTAATTATTTACAAAATAAATATAAAAGGGAGCTTTATGCTCCCTTTTTTTTGTTCAAAACTAAAAAAACGTTGAAATTTTCATTCTATCAAAACACAACAATTAACCAATTTTAATATAACTGACATTAATCATTATTTTTAATTGAAAACACAACTAACTTAGTAGCTATATTTTAACTCAATTGATTATTAAAAATACAACCATGAAAAAAATTTTAGTACTAATTACAATTAGTTTATGTATGTTTTCTTGTAAAACTGATACAAAGAAAGAAGAGAATTCTGTAAAATTAGAAACAGCAGAAATTGTTGAAACACCAATAATAACATTAGGTGAATTTGATACAAAAGCAGGTGATTTTGTAAGCAAAGAAATAAAAGTTCAAGGAATTGTAGATCACGTTTGTAAACACGGAGGTAAAAAAATTCTTTTAGTTACAGATGATGGTGATGCACATATTTTTTCAGAAGAAAGATTTGATGAAGCTTTAATGGGTAGTGAAATTACTGTAACTGGAGTTGTATTAGAAGAAAGAATTGATGAAGCCTATTTATTAAAAATGGAAGAAGACAATATTAAAAGTCATTCTGAAGGAAAATCTAACGAAGAACAATTTAACAGTAAAAAGAAACATCTTCAACAATACAGAGATCAAATGAAGGCCGACTCTACAGATCATATTTCTAATTATTCATTACAATATGTTTCACATACAACCATAGAATAATTGAATGAAACAATTGCGAAAATGGAGTAGAATCCTTCATAGAGATATTGGTTATTTTTTTATTGGAACCACCCTTATTTACGGGTTATCTGGAATTGCTTTAAATCATATGAGTGATTGGAACCCAAATTATTCCGTTGAAATAAATCGCTTTACAACTGCTGTAAATTTAGAAAAAACAGCTTCTATTAAAGAACATATTTTAACTTTACTAGATGAGGTTGACAATAGAGAGAATTATAAAAAACATTATTACCCAAGTGAACATAAGCTTAAAATATTTTTAAAAGGAGGTTCATCTATTGTTGTGAATACTAACAACGGAAAAGGATATGCTGAATATTTAAAAAGGAGACCCATTTTTTATGAAGTTAACTACTTACACTACAATCCTAACCGATTTTGGACCTGGTTTTCAGATATATTTGCAGGCGCACTTATACTGTTTGCAATAACATCTTTATTTATGGTAAAAGGTAAAAAAGGACTAAAAGGAAGAGGTGGTATTTATACTGCATTAGGTATTTTAATTCCTTTAATTTTCTTACTCTTAAACATATAAAAAAAGAGGTCATTTTGAAAAAATTCAAAATGACCTCTTTTTAATTATTTATAAGGTTTGCTTATTTATTCAACAGCATAAAATCTGTTAACACCATTGCTGCCATTGCTTCTACAATAGGTACCGCTCTAGGCACTACACAAGGATCGTGACGTCCTTTACCGTGCATTTCAACAATATTACCTTCTTTATCAATTGTTTGTTGTGCTTGCATAATTGTAGCTACTGGCTTAAAAGCTACACGAAAATAAATATCCATTCCATTACTTATTCCACCTTGAATACCTCCAGAAAGATTTGATTTAGTGCTTCCATCTTCATTAAAAATATCATTATGCTCACTCCCTTTCATTTTTGCTCCACAAAAACCACTTCCATATTCAAAACCTTTTACAGCATTAATAGAAAGCATTGCTTTTCCTAATTGCGCGTGCAATTTATCAAAAATAGGTTCACCAAGACCTACAGGAACATTTTGAATAACACACGTTACGGTTCCACCAATAGTATCACCTTGTTTTCTAATTGTGTCAATTTTTTCAATCATTTCCTTAGCTACTTCAGCATCAGGACAACGAACAATGTTATTTTCTGTTTCAGAAAAATCTAAATCTTGATACGGTTTTTCTAAAAACAAATCACCAACTGAAGACGTATATGCGTTTATTTTAATATCAGGAATTACTTGCTTTGCAACTGCACCACCAACAACCCAGTTTGCAGTCTCTCTTGCAGAAGTCCTTCCACCACCTCTATAGTCACGATTTCCATATTTCTTATCATAAGTATAATCTGCGTGAGAAGGTCTGTAAGAGTCCTTTATATGTGAATAATCATTAGAACGTTGATGCACATTTTCAATAATAAACCCTATAGAAGTTCCTGTTGTTTTACCTTCAAAAATACCAGATAAAAAACGTACTGCATCTGGTTCTTTACGTTGCGTTACAATTTTAGACTGACCAGGTTTTCTCCTGTCCATTTCTTTTTGAATAAACTCTAAATCAAGTTCTACTCCTGCAGGACAACCATCAATTACACCACCAATAGCTTCGCCATGAGATTCTCCAAAAGTTGTTATTGTAAATATTTTTCCGAATGAATTAGCCATATCATAAATTTAAGCAACAAATGTAAAAAAAAGAATCTTATTGAAGGTTGATTTGTTCTTTGAAATAAGTTTAAAAAAACCATAATTTAATTGCCATAATTACAATCATAACAATTAAAAACTTTTGAACCAAACCATCACCCTTTTTAACAGACCATCTACTTGCAAGCCAACCTCCTACTGCATTTCCAACTGCTAAAATAAGTCCAACTTTCCAATCAATTTTATCGTTATATGCAAATACGGCAACCGCAGCAAACGTGTAAATTAAGGCAACAGTTACTTTAATAGCATTACTTTTTACTAGTGATATATTATTTACAGAAGATAGAATAAGTAACATAATAAAACCAACACCTGCTTGAATGAAACCTCCATAAACACCAACAAAAAAGAACAACACGATACTAAGCCACAAATGTTTACCCGTTGTTTTTTCAATATCATGAACCGGCTTATACTTAGATTTTAAAATCATGTAAACCACAATAACCACCATAATAATGGCTAAAATTTTATTAAAGGTTTCCCCCTTAATATCTACAGCAATTTGTGCACCAATAAGAGAACCCACTAATGCTGAAATTCCAACATAAATACTAAACGGAAAAGTGATTACCCCTTTACTTTTAAAACCAGCAGTTGTAAATATATTTTGAAATAAAATTGCAATTCTATTGGTACCATTTGCCACATTTGGCGGCAAACCTAAAAAAATAAGAATCGGTAACGATAATAATGAGCCTCCACCGGCTAATGTATTTATTGCTCCGGCAACAAAACCAACAGCAATTAAAAGTATAATTTCTAATATAGAATCCATGTAATTATTTGAGGTTCAAAAGTAACAGAAAAAATATTAAAAAAAAGTGTAAAAATATTTTATCTAAAGAAAAAAACATTATATATTTGCAACCGCTAAAGGAGAAATGGCAGAGTGGTCGAATGCGGCAGTCTTGAAAACTGTTGAGGGTCACACCTCCGGGGGTTCGAATCCCTCTTTCTCCGCAAAATCAAAACCCTAACTATTGGTAATCAATAAGTTAGGGTTTTTTGATTTAAAAAATGTACGATTTATGTATTGTAACTTATTCTAACGTGCTAATTTAATCTTCTTAAATGATATGTTTCATAACCCGAATCATAACCATCATCATATCGATCACCCCAAGTTATAGTCTTTTCTGTTATTTTAACATCAACATATAGATCTGGAGATCTTGAAACTGATTCTCCATTGTAATAAGTCTCAGTTAAAGTAAGTATGTCACCTGTTAATGTGAAAGTACCAATAATATCTGTAACAGTACCGTCATCGTTATCATACCATAATTGCCTAAAAGCATCAGGGGAAATAAACTCGATTGTTGGAAATTTTTTTTCACCTTCTAATTCATCATATCCATCTTCAGCTATGCTATATAATTCCCATTCCCCAAAAATGGTTGATGAATCCTCTGATGATGTATCATCAGATTTTGAACAAGCACTAACTATAAGCACTAACGCTAGTAATATTGTTTTTTTCATAGTCTATTATTTTTATAAATTTAACCAACTCTATAATTGAATCTAGTGACATTTGTCATCATCTTGATCTTTTAATTAAAAAAATATACCCTTCAACAAAAAACAATCTTTTTTTAAATATATATAAAAATTATCTTTGGAAGATTTCTAGTTCTTTTTACTTTCAAACAATACCCCTACCCAATTTTCTAGGCAATTTTTCTTTTTACCCCATACACCTTTATATGCTGTGGGACCCTATTCACAGCCTATACAATAAAAAAAAATTTTAATTTTTTTATTTAAATTATAAACACTTACTTTGTAATATCATTACGAACTTCTTAATTGAAGTAGCAACCTGCAATAACAAGCGAAGGTGCTTTAACAATGAGCCATTACAAAGGAAAAAAATGTTTTAATATCCACTTATGTATCGCTTTTTTGTTTTCGGAATGTTTTACCATTAAAACATTAATTAACATGAACATTATTACGAAACCCACTTTTACCGCAACTGTTACTATTGGTATGCAATTCGGTTATTCTAAACAGTTTTATCAAAAATCAGAATTTGTTGGTATTCTTCAGAAATTTCAACAGCAACAAATTGCTGAAAGAAAGGTTTATTTGAGTGCTTGCATTTCTGAATGCGACCTTATTTTAAGCGGTCAAGTAGAACCTCATCTAAAATTAGATTTTATTAATTATCCAAAATTCCCTTTAGAAGAAAAACAGTTCAAATCTGAAATTGAGTTACTTGTAACTTCTTTAATGAATGAACTGGAACAAAACAGAATTGTTATTGTATATCACAATGAAACAAAAATGTTTGAAAAATCTAAAGAAATAGACCCAAGAATATTATAAACAACATACATCAAGAATCCTAAAAGAGGATACCAACCGATCAGGTTTACGACACGGTGGTTTCAGAGATGCGGAGCAATAGCTCAAATGTGATGAACAATTACACACTTATTCTGGCTTGATGTAACCCTATTAATCACTTAATAAATAGTTACAATATGCAAACACTTGTAAGAAACATTCAATTGAATTTCGCAACTAGCGAAAAAAAACTAACTGTAGGAAATTTAAGTCTACAGAAAAATTACATCAACATTTTAGAAACAGATCGTTTTAAAGAGAGAGGTTTTCTTTGCACCAAAGAAAACCCTTCTTTACAAACGCAATTTGATTTAACCGGAGCTAAGGACTGTCAGTTGATCAGTTTTGATAAGGACTTCAAATTTATGACGATTCAATATTATAGGAGTCACCAGGATGCTCCTTTTTCATTTCATATTACGGCACCTTATGTTCTGATACTTCCTGATACCCATAACCTACCTATTCAAAAAACCCATTTTATAGCCTTACTTAAATACCCTGCAATACGTGGTGCGCATCATATTTTTGCAACCGATGCTGAAAAGGTCGAGATTTTGGCAAAGAATCCTCATCGCTTTTATATCAGTGAATATGGCGTTTGGACCTTACCTGGTTCTGATAGGTTAGAAATACTCCGAGAAATTTATACGAATGCATTACAAGAGCAAAATGAAGTTTTGTGTCAACGTATTGATCAAGTCATAGAGCAATTAAAGGTATTACCTGAATATCAATAAAACATGACCAAACGCGCTTTAAATAATGCTAGAGAAAAAAATAATCGTGAGATTCCTAATTACGAAAATTGGGATAACGATTATATAGAGCAATACCAAATATTATTAATTGAATACTTAAAAAAAACAAGTCCTGAAAAACTCAATTTTAACCCAAACTTTATAGATATTATTGATGGAAGATTAAGATTTGGCTTAGCTAAACATTATGGAGTACTAAGTGTAGGTTTGACAAGTTTTTTAGAATATATTTAAATTAAATTATTTGCTTAAATAAAAAGTAGAAAATGGTATACAAGCAAGGATTTTTATTTAATTTTAATAAGCTCATTTCTTATTACCATTTTACTATAAGTTTGCATTTGAATTGAATCACAAAATAACAGTACAATACAAAGATGTTGCATTAATAAATTAAATATTATGAAACTAAAAGAGTTTTTCCAAACATTAGTGGCTCATAACCAAAATGTCGAGATATATTTCAAAGAAAATATTAGAGAGGCAATTTTTGGCTATAAAATAAATGATTTAGATTCAAACGCATCCTATGATAGATTTAGCGATTGTGATGCTAATTACAGTATTATGGATGAAATAAATAATGTATTTCTTGATTCTGATTTAATTGATCGCGGTGAAGGAGATACTTCTTATTTGTTAACACCTGATTCGTCTTGTATTAAAACAGCAGATTACTTTTATCCTGACTCTGACCAATTCTGGATTGAGAATAATGAATCAGAGTTTGACTTTGGAAAGATTGAATTACCTATCAATAAAATTTTAATCCAAAAAGATTACTGTAAATTTATGATATATGAAGAAAAAGAACTTAAAAAACATATTTCACCAGAACTATTCAAGGATTTTTCTACATTTTATAAATTATTATTGGAGGAATTTCAAGAAATGGAAATTGAGTTAGAAGTATTTAAAAGAGATGATACGTATATATCTTGTATTAATAGCATGAATGGAACATACACGGAAACCAATAAGTTTGTTTTATTAGATACATCTAATTTGGATATTTCTTTAGAGGATTTAAAAGCTATGCTTATTGAATCATTTAATATGGAAACTGAAAAAGTTGATAGTATCTTTTTAAATTAATAACTAAATGTACGCTACGAAGATTTAAATTAGTATTGATATCTAAAAACATCGATTTCATTTAAAACATTAAACATATGATTATTAAAGATGTATTTTGTCATTAGCAAAGTACGGACATAAAGTTGAATTATACTACGATGAAGACTTCTATGGTTGGAAATTAAACGATTTTAATTGCTCAAACAACCTATTGGAACAAGAAGTTAAAAATTATCGACGAGAATATTTGATGAAATTTGGAGTTCTTTCATTAGTGAAACAGGCAGCTCTACATTAATTAATAAAGGTGAACGTTACATCTCCTATATATTGCAAAAAATGGGACTAGTATCAAAACGGCAAACAACTTTGAACATAGGTCTGGGTTTGATGAAATATGGATTATAGATAATAATTGTACTTTTAGTTTTAAACAAATTTCATTGCCATTTTGACTTTATTTATATAGAAAAGAATTAAATAGTTTCTTAATTGAAGAGCAAACTAAATTAAAGAAAAGTATGACTAAAAAGTTATATAAAGACTTCTCCTTTTTTTTATAAAGAATTATTAAATACGATTAAAGAAATAACTATTGAATTAGAATTAAATACGTATAATAAAACACTGTTAGTAATATTATAAGTATTAAAGGAACATATACTGTAACCGAAGATTTTGAATTAAAGGACGAATCAAAAAAATAGATTTTACTTCTAAGGAGTTGATAAATTTACTTATTAACTGTTTTAATTTAATATGAAAAACGCAACCCAAATAATAATTTAAAATAAAAATTTGAAAATCATATTGTTAGATGTTTCTGTTTTAGACATCCCGATAGAAGATTTAAAATCTATTCTTGTTAAATTTTTTTAAAACATAAATACAAAAGGTAATCTTGATATTATTCTAAAAATAATTAGTGTCAAAATACTGAAATAAAACACAGTAAATTTACAACGTGATGCTGCATTTTAACTAAAAAAAATAAAATTTCAGGAAATATTGAGGCATTTAAATAATTTAATCAAACGTGGTTTAACCCAAGTATCTTCTTTTCTTTTTAGTGCATTAGATTTGAATTGAAATGATACTCAAGATCAAATAGAAACTACTAAAGAAAATGATCAAGGAGTGAGAACAGAAATAGAATTTGAAGATGTCTCAATAATACGATTTTTAGATGGTGAAGATATATTACAATCATTTTATGTTTTGGAGCACGAGTTTTCCAAACTTAAAATTAGAATTAAAAACTTTGTATTATAAAAATATAACTCTTTAGTCACAAAGAAACTCGTAATAATTTAAAATAATAAAAATGAGTGATATATTAAAGCAAATAGAAGATACAAATGACATACTTACAAATCGTATTATTGATATTATAAGAGATGAAAAAGACTTGTTTATAAAATTAGGTCTATCAGAAAGTGTGTTAAAAATTAAAAAATCGACTTCAAATTTAATTAGAAAACAAATTTCAAACCCAGCGAATAGAAAAACAATTGACTTAATATTAAAATATGTTATTACCGGCAATCTAATTAAAGATGATGAGATTCCACTAATCAAACATGTGTAAGTGTAGATAGCTATAGTAAAACAAGTACACTATTTGTTTTTAAATGTTCTGAATTGAATTTCTGTTACTTTTATGACGATGATTTAGAAACTTTAATAACAGAAGATCCTGAAGGTTTTTGTTGTGATGTAGCTAAAAATATGGTAAAATATTACGATTTGGGAAAGAGAACTTAACTGATGTGTGACATAAAGATTCTGACCCATATAATGATTTACAGCTAAATTTTAATTTTTCATAAGAATTTGTCATGAAAAATAAAGGTTAAATTCAAATAAGATGAAAACAAATCCAAATTTATACTATACCCTAAAGGAAATAACACCCATAATAGGTCTAATCACAAATATTTTATTGATTTTTTACATTTTATATCTTAACCCCTCAATTTTAGAAGGGTATGGAATATATAACGAAAAAATTGATTCTGAAATAATTGAATCTCTATTATTATTATTGCTTGTTGGACTATTAGGCTCTCCATTAATTATATCAGCAATTATTTTAAATATTCTTGAATCAAAAATAAAAGATTTAGAAGAAATAGAAAGAAAAAAAGAATTCTTTGAAACTGATAATATAATCAGCTTGACCACAATGAATAAAATTGAATATGAAAAAGAAGTATTAAATATAATAAATTCCAAATTAACCTATGGGGGATTATCAAAGTTTGATTCAGCAACAGAATATAAAATTAGCATAGACCACCATAGATCTTCAGGACCTTATGTATTAGTTGATTGCATTGTTGATAATGAGTTAGTAATAACTTCTATATTAAACCCTAAAAACCTAACAATAAGCATCGACAAGGATGAAAAAGAAAATCAATTACTAACAATAACTGGTGGATTAATTTTACAGAGGCACCCTAATAAAACATTTGAATATCCTATTAAAAAAATTAGAATCGTATTATTTAAATCTGATGAAGATATTGAAATTTTAAAAAAGGAACTGCTTAATTTAATTAAAATAACAAATGCACCATACCGAGATTTTTAATGGGATTATTATTTCTTATTTTGTGAATTGCTTTAACTCAAACCATTTTATTGGTTATTGTTTTCGTTGAACCTCATAAATTCGGTTTCAGATTTGTATTTTTACTTAGCATTCGCAGTTATTGCCGGTAAACGAATAAAACAAGCTGTGTTGTGAATTGCTTTCAGATTTGTATTTTTACTTAGCATTCGCAGTAACTAAATTACTTTAAAAACAAGAATAGAGTTGTGAATTGCTTTCAGATTTGTATTTTTACTTAGCATTCGCAGTAGTATTGAGATTGAAAAAGAAACGTACGAAGTTGTGAATTGCTTTCAGATTTGTATTTTTACTTAGCATTCGCAGTAAGAGAATAAAAACTTAAGAAAAACACTAGTTGTGAATTGCTTTCAGATTTGTATTTTTACTTAGCATTCGCAGTAACAATCGACGAAGTAAAAGAAAAATACGTGTTGTGAATTGCTTTCAGATTTGTATTTTTACTTAGCATTCGCAGTCATTAGATGAAAATTAAGGAAAAACAATGGGTTGTGAATTGCTTTCAGATTTGTATTTTTACTTAGCATTCGCAGTCGGATGATTTTTGTAAGCTAATTGAATACAGTTGTGAATTGCTTTCAGATTTGTATTTTTACTTAGCATTCGCAGTATTAATCGTTGATGAAAATTCCTCTCCATTGTTGTGAATTGCTTTCAGATTTGTATTTTTACTTAGCATTCGCAGTACACTCGTTTTTAATAGGGCAATTAACACCGTTGTGAATTGCTTTCAGATTTGTATTTTTACTTAGCATTCGCAGTCCTCGAAAAAGCTAAAACAACATTAACACAGTTGTGAATTGCTTTCAGATTTGTATTTTTACTTAGCATTCGCAGTTTACTTTAAAGTTTCCTTTACAGATTTTATGTTGTGAATTGCTTTCAGATTTGTATTTTTACTTAGCATTCGCAGTACCAAAATACAGTTTATAACAATTAAGCCGGTTGTGAATTGCTTTCAGATTTGTATTTTTACTTAGCATTCGCAGTTTGCGTGTAAACCTTCAAAAAATATTGTAGTTGTGAATTGCTTTCAGATTTGTATTTTTACTTAGCATTCGCAGTCTATACCAGTAGTTGGCAGAAGTGTAAAGGGTTGTGAATTGCTTTCAGATTTGTATTTTTACTTAGCATTCGCAGTTCGGAACGCTAGCGGGAAAAGGTAAAATGAGTTGTGAATTGCTTTCAGATTTGTATTTTTACTTAGCATTCGCAGTTGTCCTTAATTATAGTTATGATATATCCAGTTGTGAATTGCTTTCAGATTTGTATTTTTACTTAGCATTCGCAGTCTGTTTGACCCTCATCATTTAATGTAAACCGTTGTGAATTGCTTTCAGATTTGTATTTTTACTTAGCATTCGCAGTCACCGAAGGAGCCAAGACCGGCACACCTGAGTTGTGAATTGCTTTCAGATTTGTATTTTTACTTAGCATTCGCAGTCTATAAATGGATAATATACACCTGGAGATGTTGTGAATTGCTTTCAGATTTGTATTTTTACTTAGCATTCGCAGTAAACGGAGTTGGTAGAAGTAAAACCTTGCCGTTGTGAATTGCTTTCAGATTTGTATTTTTACTTAGCATTCGCAGTTCACCGTCTTTTAATTTAGTGCAAGGAACGGTTGTGAATTGCTTTCAGATTTGTATTTTTACTTAGCATTCGCAGTTTTACGCTCTAACGTCATACCCTCAGTAACGTTGTGAATTGCTTTCAGATTTGTATTTTTACTTAGCATTCGCAGTATTAGCCACCACCGAGATATGGGAAAGCCTGTTGTGAATTGCTTTCAGATTTGTATTTTTACTTAGCATTCGCAGTTCGGGTAGTTATTTTAAAATCTATCATAAGGTTGTGAATTGCTTTCAGATTTGTATTTTTACTTAGCATTCGCAGTTGCAAAAAATCAAAACCTAATTTATTACGGTTGTGAATTGCTTTCAGATTTGTATTTTTACTTAGCATTCGCAGTTTACACGAATATTAATAACAACTTGTACAAGTTGTGAATTGCTTTCAGATTTGTATTTTTACTTAGCATTCGCAGTCAATTGACAGCTTTACATTAAGAATAGAAAGTTGTGAATTGCTTTCAGATTTGTATTTTTACTTAGCATTCGCAGTGCGCAGCATACCAAAGCTATGAAGATAGCGTTGTGAATTGCTTTCAGATTTGTATTTTTACTTAGCATTCGCAGTAAATAGCTAATTATTGTGTAAACCATATACGTTGTGAATTGCTTTCAGATTTGTATTTTTACTTAGCATTCGCAGTAAATTCCAAAGGATAAAATTCTGAAGCACGGTTGTGAATTGCTTTCAGATTTGTATTTTTACTTAGCATTCGCAGTTTATCAGATCCTGCGTTAATGGGTAAATTAGTTGTGAATTGCTTTCAGATTTGTATTTTTACTTAGCATTCGCAGTTACAACTTACCAACCCAAGCATCAACAGAAGTTGTGAATTGCTTTCAGATTTGTATTTTTACTTAGCATTCGCAGTTTTTGCAGCAATGGGAAATCATCGACTTACGTTGTGAATTGCTTTCAGATTTGTATTTTTACTTAGCATTCGCAGTTGATAGAATTAACAAACGGAAATGGAAGCCGTTGTGAATTGCTTTCAGATTTGTATTTTTACTTAGCATTCGCAGTTTTTGCAGCAATGGGAAATCATAGATTAACGTTGTGAATTGCTTTCAGATTTGTATTTTTACTTAGCATTCGCAGTAATACGGAAAGATACGTAAAGGATGACGGAGTTGTGAATTGCTTTCAGATTTGTATTTTTACTTAGCATTCGCAGTGATACCTATAAATTAAATCTAACAACAGGAGTTGTGAATTGCTTTCAGATTTGTATTTTTACTTAGCATTCGCAGTAGATAATTACTTAGAATGGACAATAAACTAGTTGTGAATTGCTTTCAGATTTGTATTTTTACTTAGCATTCGCAGTCTCTTCTATATTAATAGAATTGGAAAACGGTTGTGAATTGCTTTCAGATTTGTATTTTTACTTAGCATTCGCAGTAAGATATTAGAAAGTATGTTGAAAATCAATGTTGTGAATTGCTTTCAGATTTGTATTTTTACTTAGCATTCGCAGTATCATACCGTGCGCAATGAGTTTGACCAATGTTGTGAATTGCTTTCAGATTTGTATTTTTACTTAGCATTCGCAGTGGGTCAGGAAACAAAAACGAAGTAAGCTTAGTTGTGAATTGCTTTCAGATTTGTATTTTTACTTAGCATTCGCAGTATAGTTAACTATAACAATTTAACATACTGCGAGTTAAGTAGATTGTTAGAAATTAAAATATACTCCTACTTTTACATTAACTTCTTATTTATTTGTACGTTTTTAAATTCTAAAATAATTCTAACTGCTGGGTTGGTTGTTCAATTTCCGAAACTTTTTGAGCCAGGAACAACTCCATCATTCCAAATTGCTTGTCTGTAATTTGTAATATACCAACCTTTCCTAATTTGGGTAAATTTCTTTTCACTCTTTTTGTATGTACGTCTGCATTTTCTCTGCTAGGGCAATGTCGCATATATATTGAAAATTGAAACATTGTAAAACCATCATCAAGCAATTGCTTTCGAAACCTTGATGCAGCGCTACGTTCCTTTTTTGTTTCAGTAGGTAAATCAAAAAACACTAAAACCCACATAATTCTATATTGATTGTATCTAGAGAAATGTCCCATAATAATTAATTAAACATAGAATACCCATTGTGCAACCTATGTATATAAAGGATATAATATTTTTCTACTTTCGCCTAAAAAACATTTATATAAACTAGTGGTAGTTCTACTCATAGCAATTGTTAGTGGACTATTTTTACCATCTATAAATACGTCTATAGTTGGCAACCTTAACAATTCCATTTTTAAGGTTGTACTTAATTCTGTGATATCTTCTTTACTTTGTACTATATCATTAACCAATACATCTACAAATACCCTATAAGGCTCCATAATGTCATCGGCCAAACAATAGGCATTGTATTTGTTTTTATGAAAAATACCTACACTAGGCAACATTCCTGAACTTATTAGCGCACGTGCTGTAATTGCTCTTAAAATTGCATAGCCATAGTTTAATAAATTATTAGGTGCATTGCCATGTTGGCTACGTGTAAAATTATCTAATTCAAAAAAATGTTTCCAATAATATACGGCTGCTCTACTCTCATGATTTTCGGTATCTCCACTTTTAACTTCATTTGCCCATTTAAATAATTTACGAGCAGGAATATCTAGCGCTTCTAAAACATAGCCCTGATTGGTAATTTTAGCAGCGATAGTTTGTTGCCATAAACTCTTTTTTAAAGGTAAACTCGCGTTTAATTGGTGTTTTATGCGTTCGGTTTGCTCACTATGGCCCACCAATGGTTGCAACAAACCTATAGGCAAATGATACGCATCGCAATTTATAATAGCAGCTTTGTTTTGTATTAATTTTGCCAATACCCCATTGGTTATGGTAATTTGTTGATTTTCCAAAACCAACATCCCAATATCTTCAATAGGAATAGTCTTTGATTCTTTTGCTGAATCAGGAAAACTAACAACCAATTGATTGTTTTTGGTACTTAAATAAGTGGGATTGGTAAAAAACAGGGTTCTTTTTATCATTTTTACTCATTAATATTCACCAACTTGTACTATTTGACCTAAATGATTGGTTCTGACTTTAATTATTCCTTCTAAACCTGATAATCCAGTTCGAACCCAAGCTATATCAATAGTTTCTTTATTATTTTCAACTGTAGTTTCTAAGTGATGTCTAAAAAAGTAATCTTTTGTTGTAAATTTTTGAACTCTAAACAACTGTTTACTAATTAATTTTGCATTTTTTTTATCCAATAAATCAATTTCATTTAGATTAAAACCTTCTGAAGGAAATACAAACATTTCATTTTGTTTCATGGTGAATAAAAATTCCCATCCAAGAGCCTCGTTAAAATGTTTGTCTATTATTGGTAAGTTTTCGTTAACTCTAGTCACAGCTTCATAAAACGAAACTACTTTTTCTTGTAATTTCCCTTTCTCATCTTTATAAATAGAGACATGATGATTATTACCAGTACTTACAAAATCAACGGCTTGTTTGCTACCTTTTTCATCTAGTAAAGGTTGCCCAAAGTGATCTTTTTTAATATGTAACGCTTCTGCATTTTTAACACCACTTATAGTAACTCTTTTTATGGCAATAGTTTTGTTTTTATTCAGCCATATTGGATTCTTATTTAAATTGGAAAATGCTTCTTTCGGTTTATTATTATACTCTATTAAACGATTTTCTAATATTTTACGAACTCCAACATCAATTACCTTTTGCAAACTCTTAATATCCTTAAAATTATCAGGATTTATTTCTTTTCTAATCGTGTAATTACTTTCAAAGGATTTGGTTTTAACAATTTCTGGGATTTTTTCAGTTTTTGCACTATTTATATAAATAGGATTTTTAACCAATGAATTTTTACCCGCAAAGGCTTTTTTAGGGTCGTTATTAAATTCTTCTAAACGTTCTAACAAGGCTTTTCTATACAATGGTTTTGTAACCTGTTTAATTTTTGCCCTATCAAACTTAGCAGATACTTTTTCAATTTTTACGATAGGTTCGTTCAATTTCCCGTAGATAGTTTCTTTATGCAGCTGACCTCTAGGTGTTAATTGTACTTTAGTAATAACTCCCTTATTCACTTTAATTTTATTGCTATTTTTAGTAACAACCTTATTTTTGGCTTTAAAAGAAATTAATACTTGTTCTAAATGATCTTTTGCAACAGTTCTAAAATTAGGTATTGGAGGTATAAATAATCTCTTTTTCCTGCCATTTTTAGACTCATAAATTTTTGTTACTTTATCTTTAATACCTTTTAAATTACTTTTATTGTGCTCTATTTCACTATCTTTTAATCCGTATAATGTATTTAAATTATTTAAATATTGTACGTGGTTATAACTGGTAAAAGCTACTGTTAATGCATCCATAGCATGATGTCTATGATCATTCCTTTTTGTCCAATCTTTAATTTGCTCTATAAATTTACCCTCTTTACGCTCTTGCATCTCTGTAAGACCTAGTGCTTTGTATTTAGGTAGGTTTAATTCTTTCATTACATTTATTAAGCCCCAATCATCACGTAACTTATCAGTAATACTTCCTGTAGTAGTATTTACAGTTCTAAATACTTCTTCTAATAATTGTTTCGATTTTTTTGAGATATATTGACTATTACGTAAATCTCTTTCAATAAACCCATCTGGAAGTTCAGCCCTAGACATTTGCAACTTTTTATATTTTCCTTTTGAAATTTTATCAGCTTTCAATAAACTAGTTACTCTCTCTTTATAAGCTTCTAGGTCTGCAGGATATTTACTCCTAATAAAATCAATGGCAGTACTATCTCCTTTTGCTAAATTCACTTTTCTATAAGCTAGTGTTTTATTTGAAAAAGAATCATCAAACAAAATTGCTTTTGGGATAATATGTTCTATATCAATATCTTTTGAAAACAATTTTTCTTTAGGAATATATGTATTCGTAAAAAGAGTTTTATACCCATTTTCACTTAACTCTTCATATAATTTGTATCTAATAAGATCATTACGTGTAGGATTTTTTATACCAAAATCGCTTTGTAATAATTTCCTGATAGCATCGTGCTTACTTTTTGCTGAATTAATATATTTAGTTGCTTCAGCACGTTCTTTTGCTGATTTTTTCAGTTCTCGAGCTAACTCAATTCTAATTTCATCAGGTTTGCCATAAGTATCAATTACTTGATTAATTACATTAACCATTTGGTTTAAAATTTTCTCAACAACAGGATTTCTTAAACTATTTTTAGGAATTAATTCTAATTTATCTTTTAGAGGCCGGGTTGCTAATTCCTCAGATGTTAAAGAATTGGAGTGATTGTATTTCGCATAACCACAAGCTACAGAAAATTCATTCCCCTCTTTTAAAAAAGGAAGAATTTTTTTTATGGCTCTGCTACTTAAACTTCCATAATCTTGTTGTAAAGATATGTTAGCTAATAGACTAGCGTAGTTAGGTTGAAACCCATATTTTAAATATAATTTCTTTTTAATTGAAACATTAGAATTACCGTAAACAATTTTATCTTCTTCATTTACTTTATTGTCATCTTCTGCTGAATACAATAAATGCCATAATTGATAAGAACTTTGTTGATCAAAATCATTACCATTTATAGCTGCATCAAAATTTAAAATACTTGAATCAATTCCAATCTCTGGAAATATTACTTTTAACTCTTCTTTTATTTCTTTAGCAGATTTCTTATTCCAATCAAAACCATAACCTTCATTTTCTACAATCGCTTGGTAAATATTATAAAGAGCTTTATTCGTAGTATTTCCTTCAATTTTCTCAAAATTACATTTCCATTCAGAAATTTTACCTAAATTAAAATCTACACTAAGTAAATTTAAGATATCTTTTGACTTTAAATCTCCTCTTAAATCAAGTTCATCAAACAAACGTTGTCTTATTTCATCATCAACCTCTTTTATTTTAATTATAGTTTTAGAATTTGAGTTTTTAAATTCTAAATTATTAAGGTTTTGCCATATTTTAAATTCTTGAAATAATAAAGAAGATTTAGGTATAACTCTTGGTCCAACTTCTTTTATTTTTTTGATATTATCAACTAAAACTTCTACTTTCCTTTTCTCAAATTGACAAATACTTATCAATCCTTTTTGGGATTTTAATTTACGTTGATAAAATATAATTACATCCCTTATTTTTTCTTTTAATTCAAGAGTTAGTTTAGGGTGGAACTTTGCCTGAGTTTCCCAAATTTGTTCAAATTCATCTAAATAATCTTGACGATAAAAGACTTGATTTTTTAATGAGGTATGTGGGTTGGTTTTAATTTGATTGTATAAATTCTCACCAATAGTTTCTTTGTTAAAGTACAACTCTTTACTTCTATCACTTATTGCACCTAAATACCCACTTGATTTATTTAAATCGTTATTTATATCTTGAAGAACGATAATTAAATGTTCTAATTGTAATTGCTCTGAAAGCCCTTGAACTCTCCATTTATATTGTTCTAAACGTTTTTCTTTAGCACTTCCTGTTCTTTTAAGCCCAACAAGATTAAATGGTACTTCACAAATTTTCCAAGTTGCACCTTTATTTTTTTCTTTAACTTCTTTATATAGGGAGTCAATTAATATTTCAGGATAAAATTGTTTTTGAAAGTTCCAAATAATATCAAATTCAGTTTGTAAGTCTGATCGATAAAAATCAGGGATATATTTTTTTTCGGATTTTAATAGGTTTAATACATATTGTCCTGGTGTATAATTATTATCATACAACTCTTTAGCTACAGCCATTCCATCAATTATACTTCCTTCATCTTCATTCTTTGCTTTTCGACTGCTTTTGTAACCTCTTTTTTTATTTATCGATAATAAGACCTTACTTAATTGATCTAGTTCTATCTTTTCTGAAGCTGATTTAGACCTAAGAGCTAACGTTTCAAAGGTTGAGTTTTCACCAACTTCTGTTAATGGAGTGTCATCTGATATGAAATTATTTCTTAAAAGAATTTCAATAAGATTTTGCCTTCTAAGTTTAAAGCGTTGTAAATTTCTTCGTGCACCCCTCTTTAAAGTTCTATCTGCATTTACAGATAAAGGTCTTCCTTTTTCAAAGTCAGTTTGTTCATCGGTAGTAAGTGGATTTACCCTAACACCTAATTTAATGATTTCTGATTGTTCTCTTTCGTTTTCAGCTTCTTTTACTAAGGCCCAACCAATAGAAGTCGTCCCTAGATCTAAACCTAGTATTGTTTTCATATGTAATGCAATTTTTTTTCAATTATTATAAAATTAAAAAAAACTTTATTTCTATAAGCTGATCTTTATCATCTTCTTTTCTACTGAAAAAATTGTATATTTGATTTACAAATCAGAAAGCAATTCACAATAAGGATTATTCCGTTGTGAAAACATTTAAAGCGGCACTTATTAATTTGAGTGTCGTTTTCTTATTTAGCTACTATTTTTTTTAATTTTAAACTTACCTTATAAGAAGGTAAATATTCTTTTATTTGTTTTTTATTTAATTTAAAATGATAAACCCAGTTCTTTTTCTATTTGTGTTCTAATATTGATTATTTCAGTATTATAAAATTTTAGTTTTGATAATTCTTAATATTTTTATTAATCACAAACAATTTTAAAAGAGAGTAAAATATATGATGTGTTTTATGATAATTGTTATTTTTTATTTGAATTGTGTTTGATTGTTTCTTCCTTTAAAATAGTTATAAAAAAAGGTGTTTTATATTTAGTATTCCGTATATTTGATATAGACATTATCGCTAGGTAATGCTCTAAACATAGCAATTTTACCCACCTCTCTTTTTTATAATCATAGCAATTTTTATATGGGGTGGGTTTTTTATGTTTTATTATAAAGGTTTCTCAAATTAACTGATTTTATTGTGGATTTTATTACGGGAAGTCGTAGTAGATGATTACTCAACTAAAATTCTGTTTTTAATAATTTTTGGAATAAGAAATTCTAATCAATGCTTTTTCTAATTCATTACTCTTATATCTATTTTTTTCCTATTCTGTAAGGCTGTATAACACCTAGCTTATCCCAATTATGCAACGTAACAATAGATACTTTTAATATTTTAGATACTTCTTTTCTCATTTAATATTCTACTAGTTTTTCTTTCTTTATTTCAAGAAGTAATTCCTGTATAACATGTTTTAATTCAATAATGAGCTCGTTTTTAAATTCATCTGGTGTGATGTTGTGTAACAGGATTGTTGGTTGTATTTTCATAATTTAGGTTTTTCTAAGTTCTTGGTTTTATTTACGTATGTAGCTATATGCTAATTTTGACGAAATAGAGACACTTTTTCCGCCCTGCGTAGACAAGAAAAATACAAAAACACATCCATAACGTAACATGCTACAAAACAAGATTTTACCTTCTTTTAATCATTCAAAAAATAAAATAAGAATAAATCTATTTTAACTCATTACCAAGTTCATTATTTCAAACATAAAACACTAACAATCAATATGTTAATTTTTTATTTTATAAGCTAACTTTAAGCGGAAACCTATCTATATTACCTCCGCTTTTTATGGTCAATTGTTAGTTTTTTTACTCCTTATAAAGAAAAAAACATTTGACCGTTATTTGAGCGTTTTGGTTGACTTAATTTTATATATTTTTGTCTTCTTATTAAAGGTATATCCCGCATATTTCTTAATAATCTCGAGTAATATATAGTTTTTATAACTTGAAATATCTTGAAACTTTTGTTTTTTTAAGCTTTTATATAAATCATTTTTAGTGAATTGTTTTTTACGTTTGATATCATCTATAAATCCTATTATTTTAGCCCTATTAACTTTATCGTTCGCTGTTTTTGGATTTTCAATAACTGCAATGGTTTCTATAAGTTTTAATTTCTTATTAATTAATTGCCCGTTACGGATTTGAGACTTGTTATGATCCAATAGTATTTCATTTGGATCCTCACCCAACTCAATCAATCTAAAATATTTCAACAGTAATCTCTCAAAAGTTTTTTTATTTTCTTCTACAAAATCGGCAACAATATATACTCTCGGCTCCCCATTATACTCTATGGAAGACTTTAATTTTTTATTACTAGTAATATTATAAACGGTATGCTCAACAGCCTCTAGATGGTTCTTCCAAACCTCATACATTTTAGTTTTCCTTTCTTTTACAGATGATTTCATTAAAGTTGTATCTATTGTATCCAATAGATAAGACTCATCGACTTCAATATTTAAATTAAAGTTTTTTTCTAGGTAAGTATTAAACTCCCAATGATTAAAAGCTTCGAAATACCTATTTGAAGTTTGATAGGACAAATAATAAGTGTTGACATCTCCATTGTCATAATAAAATTTTTGATCATTGGCGATATCATTATATGAACTGAAATTTTCTTCGTTAAAAATATAATCGGATCTATCTAAAACTTCATATGTGCCGCTATAGTCTGATTCAAGATTGCGATAGTATGCGTTTTGCTCCTTTTTTTTCTTAAAATAATGATAGTTTTTTCTCTCTGGATTGATATTTCTAAATCGCGCAAAAAATTGCTTTACCGCTTCTGGATTTTGGTTATAACTATCTTCGATGAAAACAACATCAAAAAATCCTTCTTGATCTATGCTTAAACCTTCATCAATTAATGAAGTAGTTAAAACAATTTTAATATCATCTTTAAAAGCCTCTTTCTCAATCAAGTATTTATAATCAGAGCTTTTTTTAATCTTATCGACAGAATGAAGAATTAAAATTTCATTTTCTTTATATTTTTCAGATTTGACTAAATCTTTTTTAATATCTATTAAAACTCCAATATTATTCAATCGAAAAATAGATTTCCCCTTCACTTCATTAAGATGTTGTTTAATGATTTTAAAACCTCTTCGATTATCAACTCTTTGAATCACATCAACTTTCTGCTGATCTGTTATAAATACATTTATTAATTTATAGCCTAATGCCTTAAATAAATTATTTGGAGTTCCCGTAAGACCAATAATCTTTGAATTACAATTATTCAGAGCTTGAGTTAAATTTGAATTAACCTCTCTTTTATAATTATTTGTAGTTATTAAATTATGAACTTCATCAATAACAATATACTCAAAGAGATTGCCATTTATAAGGTGTTTTGCCCCTTGTTCATAGGTAGCCATTACCACCGATTTCATTTTAGCCTCTGTATGATCACGTGGGGCACTTTCTCCTGTTAGACCAACTAAACTTTTATTTTTTTGTTTGGATTGATTTACAATTACAGTTAATGGAACTAAAATTAAAAGCCTCATAAATGGCCTTAAAACTGGAAATTCTCTTAAAAAGGCTGTTGTTTTACCAGTTCCTGTTTCAGCTCTCAGACAGACCCTTTTATTTTGATCAGCATAGTCTAAAACAGCCTGCAATTGTTCGCTCACGTATTCATTAATTTCAAGGGACTTGTCATATTCTATAGACAAGTTTTTTACTCCTAAATATTGCTGAAAATATTTGATATGTGAAATTTCAGAACACGTTGAATTGATAAACTTATGTTTTAATTGAATATCAGCATATTTCAAAGGGTAGCACGCTTCAAAAATAACTTGAGGTGTTACTGAAGTTGCATTTTTAATTATTGTTTTAGCTACATCAAATTCATCTTTGTTTGGTTTTTTTATATCAGTTCCTTTTTCCTTTAAAGCAGCATTAAACTCATTAGAATCATTATGATATTCAGTGTATTTCGTTAAGCTATATGGATTAAACACACTCTTATTTGAAAAGCTTGTGCTATGGTTAAAAAAAATATTTTGATCCAAATCAACAAGCCCTGTGCTTGAACTTGTAGTAGAAGGATGCTTATATCTATTATTCCCTAGATCCTTGAAACCAGCATTTAATAAGGTATCAGTTATATTATTCTCATTATTAAATTGATCTTCTAAACTACCTGTGACTGATTGATAATATTGATGTTTAAAATGAGGAACACCAGTTGAAGAAACCATTTCTTCTTCTTCTATCTCAATATCAATTTGTTTAGGGTTTTCGTTTATAACTGACGGATCTTCCTGATTTGTCAAATACCTTATTTGTCTAAATTTACTTTGAGCAGAATCAAATTTTACAGAAATTCCTGTTTCATCTTTTATATATTTACTTACAGCTATAGTTATGACATTTCCTGCTTTTAGATGAAGTCCTGTATTATCCTTGGTTACATTGGCTAAGTGACGTACATAAAATATACCTGCCATTCCATAACCGCTTTTAGAGCGCCAACACAAAACACTGATCTCTTTTAGAACTTCAAATACTTTGGAATTTGTAAACGCATCATATAAGTGTTGATTTTCATTCTTTTTAACATCTATATCAAAGAAAAGAAAAGGTGCAGGAAATTCGCAAAACACCCCCCTTGTACCACCATTATAGATTCCCTTTAATAATGCTGGATCATTATCTTTTTTTAGGTTCTTCGTGAGGTTATTTAATCTCTTTTCAACCTGCCTCAATGTATAATGCGCCACAATACCTTTATTCTGTTTTGGTTTATTCTCAGAATAATAGACTTCTATTTCTGTGAAATATTCTTTATCTAAACTCAATGGAGTTTCTATATCATTTAATTGTACTTCAATACTTATGTTTATTTTTGGAATAATTGGATTCACATCTTCACCAATAACTATTTGAGAAGAGTTATCAGTATTTATAACACCCTCCATAAATTAAAACTTTGATTTAATTAAGGTGTCTAGTAATTCATTTTTCTTGTAGTATTTACGACTTGCAATTCCGTAGCTTGTAATTTTCCCCTTTTTAGTCCAATTCCAAAGAGTACTAGAATTAATTTTAAGAAATTTACAGGCCTCTTCTCTTGTAAGTAATTGGTCAACTGGATCAACGACCGATCGTTTAAGATCCATCGCTTCATTTACTGAATCTGCAATTAGCTTTTTCAACTCTTCTTTCGATAAGACTTCTAAAATAATTTGCTTCTCATTCATCTATTATAGTTTAATATTATGAATGCAAATTTTAGAATATTACGCTGCTTTTTTAGGTCATTTATTTCCCATCAGGGGCAGAAAATTCCCCCTAAACTCTACGTTATTCATTAAATATAATATTGAAGTTATTTAATCGATTAGCATTTTCAGATTTAGTTAAAGAATAAAGCTTGCCCTTTTCAGCTTTGTAATCTTCATATTGTTTTTTATTTATTAGATCTAACTTCTTATAAATTATTTCCATAAACTCATTATCTGTATGCTTATAGATTAGTTTTTCGTGTTCTAATCTCTTTTTCAAATATGAATAATCTATATAATAGTCAATTATATATTTCTTTACATACTCAACAAATCCATTATAAATTTCTCCATTTAAAAAAATTTGAGGATAAGGGTTAAGAATTTCTTTTTTTTCAGCTTCTTCATCTAACAAATCACTTTGAATTTCAATCTTTTCAATTCCTTTTTTATTATCGCGATTGTCAAGTTCTTCAAAAATTAAAAACTCATTGAAATCTTTTTGCATCAACCAACAAACACTTACTAATTCACTGCAATTATAACTAAATTCTTGATACCCCCCTATCGCAGAAAGATTTTTAAAAGTTCCTTTTTCAAATTTATGTGTTATTTCATCTATCAACTTCCAATATTGTTCTATTCTTTTTAAGTTTTTTAAAATGTAATTACCCTTTATCTTTGTATAAAAAAACAATTCTGTAAAAGCTCCAAAAAAATCAAATCTATCATAGCTCAAAATTTTTCTTTCTGAAAAATCTTGAAGTTTAGAAAATGCATCACTAATCCTAAAAACAATATAAGTATAATCTAAATCCCCACTGCAAGGATTATCTGTGAAAGGCTTGAGTTGTTTATATTCATTCGAAGTTTTGTAATATTTACTCTCTTTCAAATTCTTGATTTTATATTTATAAAAATACAAAAATTATTTACTTTTAAAAGTATTTTGTTAATGCCATTGCTAAATCTTTATTGCTTTTCCCAATGTAATTCAAAAACATTGTTTCTGTACTATGCCCAGTCACATTTATTAACAACGTAGTAGGGATATCACCATAAAAATTAGTCGCAAATGAACGCCTCCCAATATGACTTGTTACTAAGTCACATTTAGGATATACACCTTCAACATTTCGTATTTTAGATATTTTTGGATCATTTGATATATTTAGTTGCTTCTTTCCTTCAATTTGCTCATTTATTTCTGCAACTTCACAAACTTTTTTAATAAACTCATTATATCTTTGATCTGAAATTGGCCTAGGAAAATCTCCATTTCTTTTACTTAACAACTCCAAAACTTTGTTATGTAAAGGAATTGTCATTTTTTTATTTGTCTTTTTTTGAACAAACTCTATTAACGACTTTTCATTTCCTTCATTATCTTTTTCAAGACGTATCATTTCTTTATTAAAACGCATAAAATCTGAAACTCTTTGACCTGTATAGCAACTAATGATTAACCAATCTCTTGCATTGATTAAATAATCTTTTTCAAGATCGGCATTTTCAATTTTTTCAAGTTCTTCAAAAGATAAATATATTTTAACAGTTTTTTCTTTTTCTAACTTTAAAGCGTCTAGTTCAGGATGAACCTCTACCCCTTTACTTCTAGCATATTTACAAAAGGTTTTGATTATATTTAATTCTCGTTGAGCCGTGTTTTGTGAATAACTCTCTAATTTGTAATATTTAACGAAATCACTTTTAAAGTCTTGGTTAATATCATTGATAAAAAGGGTTTTATTCAAGGATAATTGTAACCTCTCCATTTTATGCTTAATAACATTAAATTTAACTTTAGATGCAGTGGTGACTTCATCTTTCCGTTGTTCAATATAATAATCAATGAAGCCAACTAAATCAATAGGAACATTCTTAGATTCCTGGATTGGGTTGTAATATTGATCCAATTGAGTACCAAGCCATTCTTTGCTAATAGTTTCAGGATTCATTACTTTTTTAAATGCAGCAAGAATATGTTTTTTAATATTATTTATTTCTGCATTTACTTCAACAATTCTATTTGATATCTCTATATCCTTTGAACGCTTTAAATTATGCTGCTTCATCCAATAATACTTAGATACTATTAATTTTGTCCTTACTCCAAAATTATAATCCACCTGATTAAACCTAAATAATAATCTTAAATTTAAAGGAGCTTCGGACTTGCTTGAGCGGTATAAAAAATTTATTGAGGCCATATCGTTTTAATTAACAATACAAATGTAGCTCATTTAATATTATTTGTACGATTTTTGTACGGTAAAAAAAATACCACAACAAACTAATACAAACTCATACAAATATCAAACACACCTAAAACAACTGTAAACATTGAGTGTTAAGACATATTTTCAATAAAAATAAGTAATGATAGGATCCGTAATTTTGCATCATATGCGTTCCCTCTTTCTCCGCTAAGAGAATCACAATTCTCAACAAAAGCCCATAAATGTAATGTTTATGGGCTTTTTCGTTTTACTACTTTAACAATAAATACCATCTAAACACAAATAAAAAGGGGCTAATTCGGTGTCAGTTTCAAATAATCCAAACTGACACCGAATTTCACTAAAACCCTAATTTTATTAACATTACAAACTTATAATTTATTTATTTTTCGCATATTTAATATATGAAAAATTCATTCTCACTCCATTTTACATCATTAAATAAAAGTCGTTTCCAAAACAAACATCACAACAAAATACAAACATTTGTAAGGGCAATAAGGTGTTACAGCACTTTATTTCAAAAGTTCATTAATATAAAAATGATATTTTTATATTTGAGTAGCATTACTAAAACCCACATTTACCCTAAAATAGTTTTGGTTAAACTGATATAAAACAATTATATAACGAATTAGCCATAATTTGAGACATGACTACAGAATTTAAAACTGAAATAGTAAAAACAAAGGAATTCAATAAAATCTTTATGATCGTGTTTGGTATTCTATATTTGATTTCAACTTTTTACGTTTTCCTATATGACAAAGAGAATCAAAACATTTATCTAAAATATTTAGCACTTTCTATTTATATATCAGGAATTTATTTTCTATTCGGACAGTCTTTTATCAAACCAAAAAAAATAGGCTACTTAAAAATTACCACTGACAGAATTGAATTCAATAAGAATGGTGTAAATAAAATTATTACTCTGAATGAACTTGAAAGTATTTATCTGAAATATATGGATTATGGAAGCTGGACATCTCACTCAATATTCGGAAACAAAAACTACTTAAAAATTACTGAAAAGTCAGGCAATAATTATTATTTTGAAATACTTTTAAGAAATAAAAATTCAAAAAACGATTTGAAAAAGATTTTAAATAGTTCAGAATATAATGAAAAATTTGATTTTATTAAAATAGGAACCTCTCGAACTGAATTCTAAAAAAGATATGGCTAACAAAGCAAATAATTTATACTAGCCCATTGTAACCAATTGAAGATTACACAATCCCATAAACAAATTAGTTTTAAATCCTATTAAAGATTAATCACTAAAAATCTCTAATAATTATGATACAAGACAAATACCAAAAAGCTATTGAGTTTGCAGGAGAGAAACACAAAAACCAAAAAATGCCAGGAACAAACTCCAATTATTTGCTTCATATATCCAATGTAGCGATGGAAGTATTGATTGCTTATAACGAGAAACAAGATTTTGATATTTATTTAGCAATACAATTAGCAATATTACACGATACGATTGAAGATACTGACACTGAACTTGATGAACTAAAAAAGAAGTTTGGAGAAAAAGTAGCAATTGGCGTATCGGCTCTAACTAAAAATGAGAACTTACCTTCAAAATTAGAGCAAATGAAAGATAGCCTAAAAAGAATCAATAAGTTAACTAAAGAAGTTGCAATTGTAAAACTTGCTGATAGAATAACTAATTTACAGGAACCTCCATATTACTGGACAAATGAGAAAAAAACAAGTTACTGTAAAGAAGCTGAAATTATAAATCAGACCTTAGAAAATAAAAACAACTATTTAAATCAGAGATTGCAAACTAAGATTATAGACTACCGTAAATATTTAAAGTAAACAATAGCAACTAGCTACAACAATGCTTATAAGTAATTGCTCGTTCTCGCCCACTTACTATAATCCTTGCGTACTTTCTATCTGAGTTTTATTTACTAACTTTAGTGTTTAACCACACCAACAAAGCAAACCCAAAACAGTTGATCACACCTAAAATAAAAAACTATGGACCTATTAAAACTAGCAATCGAATGGGCTAAAGCCGAAGTATTCTCAACTCGTTTCTTTATTCTCTTCGCCATTGGATTTTTAATCGCAAGTGCTGGATTTTGGCAATTAGGAAAAACAGATTTAGCAAAGGCATATATTATTCCAACGTTAGTAGCAGGCATATTATTATTAATAATTGGCAGCGGCACTAACTACACTAATATTCAAAGAGTTAAACAATTTGAAAAAGATTTTAACACCAATAAAACTGCCTTTTATCAGTCTGAAATTAAACGTTCTGAAAGTACACGAAAGCAATTTAAAGTTGTATTTAAAGTAGTTCCAATAGCACTTATAGTAGCAGCATTATTAATCCTATTAATTAATACACCAACTTGGAGAGCAATTTGCGTTACAACCATTTCAATGTTAATTATCATTTTAATAATTGACGGAAACGCACAATCAAGAATTGAAAACTACCACAAAGAATTAAAATTATTGAACCAAAAAAATGAGTTTAAATTAAATTAAGAATTCAAAAATCTGCAAACAACACAATGACTTAAACGTAAGAACCCACAAGCAACTTGATGAAAAATTGCAAAAACATTTAAACCTTAAGATTATGATACAATTTAATGGATATTATATTGAAGAACCAATAGAAATATATGATCGTAGATTAAAAGGAAATAAATCATCATATTCATTTAATTCTTTCTTATTTTTAAAGGGAGGAGAAGTGAGAATTGCTGCAAAACACGATTTTTTAATGTATTTATCAGACTTTAAAGAGATAGATTTTAATGGTGATTTGGTTTTAAAGAAAAGATTTAACATAACTCAAAATAAAATTATTATAGAAAAAATGTTTTCCTTCGAAGACGAAATAACGATTGAAATCATTGACTCAGATAAATTATATCTCAAGAATACTCATAAGCATTTGTATTTCGTTTCTTGGGACAAAGTTAAAAAATTAGAATCAACCAAATTTGAAAATAGTATTATTAATAATTTATTTGGTCCTTTTCAGCATAAGAAATTTAGTATTTATTATGAATAGATTTTGTTTATGAATTTAATAAAAAATAAAGTTAATTGATATACTGTATAGTTCAATCAAAATGGCACGGATTTAATAATATTAGAAGACTCCAATAACATATTTTTTTAGTAACGATTGAAACAATTAAAAATTCAGATCACTTACAAGTTTGAGAATTTATATAGTTAAAACTATAATGAAGCAAAACACCTATTTCAAGAGTTTAATTCTCCGCTAAGAGAATCACAATTCTTACCAAAAGTCCATAAATGTAATCTTTATGGGCTTTTTAGTTTTATCAATTACTTTACCACAAATGATATCATACTAAAAATAATACTTTTCAATTAGAATAATTCAATTAAATAGCAAAAAAAAGACTGTTAGTAATAACAGTCTTTTTTTAATAAATTTTGCTAAATTTATTTAAGTTCTATTTTCACTTGTTCTATATGACCTGTATACGCAAAAGGTGGCTTATAATGATGTGTAACTGGAGAACCAGTATCCATTCCAACACCAAAAGTGTCTACACCAAATCTTCCCGCAACAGTTTTAGGAATTTCCTTTTCAGCAACCAATTCATCATTTAAATAAATTTTACCAATTGCTGCTTTTCCTGGTTCTTTTCCGCCTTGATATTCAAAATCAAATCTAATTACTGATTTTTCACCTGTAACTGATTTTTTACTAACAATATCTGTCAACTCTGTGTCAAACCAATTGTACGTAAATGTTGGTTTTCCATCCTTCACATAAAAAGATAAACCTGCTGAACCTCCTCCAGAAGCCAATAATACACCATTTGCATTTTTCCCTGTTACAGTAGCTTCAATAGTAAAAGATCTATTCTTTAAATTTGGCGCGGCTGTTTCTGGTATTCTAACTGCACCTTCATGAAAAACAAAACTAGTTCTATCTCCTACAGGTGAAGGTTTTGGAGAAATCAATCTTTCTGCACCTCTATCGTCTAGTGGATACACATGATTTCTTTCAGCTTCTGAATCAAAAAGAGCTAACATTTCTTTTAATTTTTCAGGATTTTCTTTACTTAAGTCATTCGCTTCAGTAAAATCTTCTTTTAAATTATACAATTCCCAAACTTCATTATCATAACCAGGCGCAATATCTTGACGCCAAGGTAAAGTATGTTGATGCGTAGCAATCCAACCATCATGATAAATTGCACGATTACTTAACACTTCAAAATATTGTGTATGTCTTATTTCAGCAGCATTTTCATTTGTAAAAGTTGACATAAACGATTTACCTTCAACTGGTTTTTGTTTAATTCCCTTCACATACGTTGGCATTTCAATACCTGCCGCATCTAAAACTGTAGGTAAAACATCTACCACATGTAAAAACTGGTCTCTTATTCCATGTTTCTCTTTAATTACCTTTGGCCAAGTTATCACCATAGGATTTCTAGATCCTCCAAAGTGAGAAGCAACTTGTTTTACCCATTGGAAAGGAGTGTTACCTGCCCAAGCCCAACCAACAGGGTAATGTGGTTCTGTTGAAGGATCACCAATTTCATCAATTTTCTCAAGGTTCTCTTCTAATGATGAAGAAATTCCACTTAAACCTTTCACTTCATTTATTGTTCCTTCTAATCCACCTTCTGAGCTTGCTCCATTATCACCAACAATATAAATAATCATTGTATTATCAGCATCTGGTAAATCATTAATTGCATCAGTTAACCTACCAACTTCATAATCTGTAAACGCCATATACCCGGCAAAATTTTCAATCAATCTAGAGTATAATTTCTTTTCACCTTCAGATCTACTATCCCAAGATGGTATTTCTTCATGACGTGGAGGTAATATTGAATTTTCAGGAATAATTCCTTGAGCCTTTTGTCTTTCAAAAACAATTTCTCTTTCTTTATCCCATCCGTGGTCAAATTTCCCTTTAAATTTATCTCTCCACTCTTTAGTAACGTGATGAGGAGCGTGAACAGCACCAGGCGCAAAATACATAAAAACAGGTTTATCTGGAGCAATAGATTTTTGTTGTTGCATCCAAGAGATAGCTTTATCTGTCATATCGGTCATAAAGTGATATCCTTCTTCTGGAGATTTATTTGGTTCAACCGGAACCGTGTTTTCATAAATTGCTGGATAATATTGATGTGCTTCACCGGCATTAAATCCATAAAAATAATCAAAACCTAAACCTGTTGGCCATCTGTCATACGGGCCTGCAATAGATGTTTCCCAATCTGGAGTATTGTGGTTTTTTCCAAACCAAGCTGTTGGATACCCATTACCTTTTAAAACTTCACCAATAGTTGCAGTACTTTTAGGTATTAAACAATTGTAACTTGGATACCCTGTAGCCCACTCTACCAAGAAACCTGAACCTGCTTCGTGGTGATTTCTACCAGTTAACAGAGAGGCTCTAGTTGGCGCACAAACAGCTGTTGTATGAAAACGATTGTACAACAATCCATTGTCAGCTAATTTATCTAAATTAGGTGTTGGAATAGATCCTCCAAAGGTACTTGTTTGCCCAAAACCTACATCATCTAGCAAAATTATAATTACATTAGGAGCGCCTTCTGGTGGTGATGGAGGGTTTTGCCAATACTCTTCAGAAGTAGCATACGTTTTACCTATTTTACCTTTAAACTCTGAGAGCTCTTTTGGCAATGAATTTTCTTTTGTTGGTTGATCTTTTTCAACTTGAGTACAACTACTCATAAATGAAAAAACTACCACCAATGAAAATAGTGTTGAAAATAATTTTGTCTTCATTTGAATTTATTTTAATAATTAATCAATAAATTTATACATCATAAAATACAAAAAGCGGACAAAAAAGGACATAATACTCTTAATAATTATGTGACATTTTAAATTATAAAGTATTATTGAATTTACAAGAAATAAACAATTAGTATATTGTTTTAAGTTTAAAAAGAAAAACAACGTAAATATTGCTTCAACTAAAACGAACTTTTACAACAACTTAAAATTTCAACAAATATAATTCTAAGGAATCACTTCTATTCAAACTCAATTTTTTACGTATCCTATATTTTTTCTTTTTCACCCCTTCCATAGAAATATTTAGTAATGAAGCGATATCTACAATTGATATTTGAACTTTTACAAATGAACAAAATTGCAATTCACTTTTTGTTAATTCAGGATGTTTTGTTTTTAAACTATCAAAAAAGTTTGCATACACTTTATCAAATTTCGACTGAAACATTTCCCAATTATATGTTGAAACTTGTTGAGAATCAATAATGGTTTTCAACTTTAAAATTTCATCTCTACAATTACTAATATCCTTCTTAGCTAATATGATATCAACTTGTCGACTTAACTTATTACTTACAATATTATTACGTAAAATTTTAGCGGTGTATGATTGTAATTCTTTTTTATTTTCCTGGTCAATTTTTAGAAGTCTTTCTTTTTCACATTCTACTAATTTTAGTTTCTTTTTAGTTTCAGACTCTTCGGAAACATCAATGCTTATCCCTATAAAAATTTGACGACTTCCAAAATTAAATAAATAACCTTCAAAGCAATATGGTATTGTCTTTCCTGATTTAGTTAATAAATTTTCAAAAATTTTAGCACTTCCTCTTTCGAATATTTCTGTAATAGCTTTAGCCGCACTTGTTTTACCTTGATCATCAAAAAAATCTAATGCATTTTTATGATACAATTCTTCTGTACTGTATTCTGTATAAATCTCTTGGTTTTTATTCCATTTAATAAGTTTATACTCATTACCTATTAACTCATACATCCAGAATAAATATGGTAAATTATTAACAAGTGCACTATTAAAAAGGTTGTTGAATTGTTGCTGATTAAAACCTTCTATATTTCTTTGGTTATTCATAAATATATATGGGGAATTTAAGTTTAAATTTAAAATAATTACACCTAAATACCTAAACTAAACTTAAATTTCTAATTAAAATAACATTAGTCTACCAAATAGAATTTTGATAAATTATAGCACCCTAAGCTTAACCTACAATTGCTTCACCTCCATCAAAACTGCTTCTTCTTAATATTTATTTTCTAATAAAATAGATTTCTTTTTAACAATAAAGACTTGTCTTCTATAGTTATAGAAAACAAGTCTTTATACAATAATTAAAATCTAACTTTAAAGGATAAATTTAAATAATTTAGTTTTTCTCTTTAAAGGTTTAAGTTCCTTTTTAACAGATTTCTTAAAACTTTTAAAAGAATCTTCACCTAAAATATTTTTTAAATCTTTACTCCCTTTATCTCTAAGGTTTTTTAATTCTAAAATCTTTTTATCATTTGACTTATCACTGTCAGTAATGCTAAAAACATCATCAGCAAAACCTTTGTTAAAGTTTTTTAATTCAGAAGATTTTTCTTTAGATAATCCAAGCTCATCAACATTATTTAATGCTTTTAATAATTCACCTTTTGAAACACCTTCTTGAGCCATAGCAATATTCCCCAAACAAACACTAAAAATTAGTGCTAAAATAAATGTATATTTTTTCAAAATAAGTAAGTATTTAAATTATCAAGTAAAAATATTATATGTAAATTTCTTAAAAGAGGACAAAAAAGGACTTTTATATATTATTTAAAAATTTTATCAAATATCAAAAAATCATCAAAATAGAATAAAATTCGAATACATCAAGTTTTGTTACTTAAATTTGAAATATGAAAAAGCAGTAAAACCCTAGTGATTTTACATTTTCTCAAATTCAGAATTCAATTATAAAAAATTATGGCGCAGTAGCTTTATACACAATTGCTGAACTTGTAGTTGTAATATAATAGTTACTTTCAGCTTCTAAGAATGCTGCTTGCCCTTTATTTAGAATTAATGTAGTATCTCCTTCAACAATTATAATTTCACCATCAATAACAATTAAAATTTGGGCTGTTTTAGCTATTGAGTTGTATTTTTCTTTTGAAGAAATAGCAATTTGACTCAATTCAAAATCAGGTGCCGGATTTTTATAAATACGCTCTATTCCATCATTCTGCAATTCTCCCATCATTATATTTGGGTTTGTTTCTTCAAAAACAATATGCTTTAACAATTCAGGCACATCTATGTGCTTTGGAGTTAAACCACCTCGTAAAACATTGTCTGAATTTGCCATTAATTCAATATTTTGACCTTCTAAATACGCATGAGGAACACCAGCATCCTGAAAAACAGCTGCACCTTTATGAACATTTACAATATTAAAAAAATATATAGAAAAAATTCCTTTATCTAAATTTGAATTCTCACTTGAAGTAGTAACAGCCTTTGCAGCCCAATAATCAGCACTTGACTTATCAAGCTTGCCAGCTTTATATAACGGTAATAAACGAGCTACCAAAGAGCGTAATGTATTATTACTTTCTTCTACAGTTTGCTCCATTACAAGTTTATAAAGACCAAAATATCCATCCTGTTCAAACACAGGTAAAAAATGCTTAAATTCAGGAATATTCTTTAAAACATCAATTAATTTATTTTTAGGTAAAAAACCGTGTAACAACCAAAATTCACTCAATGCAACCATAATTTCAGGTTTATGATTGTTATCCTTATAATTTCTATAAGGTGCCGTTAGAGGAATTCCGTTTTCGTTTTCAAATTTAAATCCTTTTTCAGCCTCGCTTTTAGTTGGATGCACTTGTATAGACAACATATCATTTACATCTAACACTTTAAACAAGAAAGGTAAATTCCCAAATTTGGCATTAATTTCGTCTCCTAAAACCTTTGCTGAATCTTTTTCTAAAAAGGAATTCAAAGGTAAATCTCCTTCGGAAGTTTTTAAAATTGAAGGAGCACTAACGTGGGCACCTAACCAATACTCAGCACAAGGAACATTGCTCTTTCCAAATCCTAACAATTCAGAAATATATGATTTTCCTCCCCAAACATAATTTTGAATTTTGCCTTCTAATATTCCAATTTTTGACATGCACTTTGTATTTATTATCCTTTAAAAATCAAATTTAAGTTTTATTATATATTTTTTAAAGTTTCTGAACATTCATTTTTAAAATTTTATGATTCATTTATTAAATTCGGAAAATAATAAGACACCTAGCTTTATTAGGACTAATAATTGACAATTGATAACTTAAATTAACTGACACCGAATTACCCCTATTTAATTGGATTTCTATGGTGTTTTATACTATTTCGTAGAAAAGAAAAACCCCACAAACGTAGTGTTTGTAGGGTTTTGTTGTTTTTTGATTTCTTTTTATGTTGTTTTCGCAGAGAGGAAGGAACTAGAACCATTCACGGAACCCCAATGTTTTTAACACCTTCAGCCCTTCCCTATTTAAGTGACACCGAATCTGCCCCTTTTTATTTAGTTTGATATGTATTCATTTATGATATCCACCTCAATACCAGAGTATTCTGAAAATTCATTCACAGTAATAAACTGATGTTTCTCTTTTCCAAAATGTAATTTGATTTTATTTAGTACGCTTGATTCACCCCAAAATAGATACCGCTATTTCCATTTTCTCCAAAACCAGCGCCAAAATGTAACAAAGTATCTTAATCTTTTGTATGCTTATATCGAATACCTCCACCAACACTTGGCTTTATATCTTAAGACAAATAAAAGATTTTCACATTAAGAAATAGCAATAATTAAAATCAAATAATATGGTAATTGTACTAGTAACATTAATTAAACTACCATATTATAATTACAAACGTCTGCTTATTTTATGTAAAAAACATTTCATTTGTGTTTAAAGTTGTTTCAAATGAAATTTAGGACTGTTCACTCAAAATTATCTAATTAAAAAAACATGTAACTGTACTTTTGAATAGAATTTTAAAACTAAATATGATGAAAAATCTTAAGTATTCACTAATTATCATTATTGCTATTAGTATATCTTTTATATCATGTAGCAATGACGACGACAACGACCACGATTACCATTTTGAGTATGTAAATACAATAAGTGCAGATCTTCCAGATGAATTTGACTACGGAAGTTTCTATGACATTGAGGTAACAATAGAATTACCAAATAGTAGCTATTACCATTATGGACAATTTGACTATTTCTACGAAGGAACATCGAGACTAATTTATCCTATTGCATATGTAGATGATGGAATTGGATATAATCCAAGTATTAGAGAAACAATCTTTTCAATTCCAATTCATGTTCTTCAAGATGAACCTTATATTTTTAATTTTTATCAAGGTAAAGACTCAGATGGAAAAGATAAATTTCTAACAATAGAGGTTCCCGTTAATTATGAAAAATCTATTAAAAAACAAGATCTAAATACCGTTAAAAACGTATATAAATAGTATTTAGAAAACAATTAAATCTAAAAAACACTCAATATTTCTAATATTGAGTGTTTTTTTTGTGATATTCTAACTATTTAAAAACTATATTTCATAATATTAGCATAGCTTTAATACTTTTTTAATTATTCATCCAGTTTTTAAATTCTGTAGCTTTTGCTTTACTAACAATTATTTGTTCTTTAAAAGGTGGGGTTGTTTTTAAAACTAATTTACCATTAAAATAAAATTTGATTTTTAAAACAGCTTCTCTATTAACAACAAATTGCCTGTTTACTCTATAAAATTTTGAAGTATCAATATCTTCTACTATACTTTCCAGTTTTTCATTAATAATAAATGATTTATTATCTAAAGTGATAGCCTTAATAATCCCTACTTCTATATAAAAATAAGCTATTTCTGAAATTTTTAAAGGAATTAACTCATCTCTACTTTGAACTAAAAAAGTGGATTTGAATGATTTCTTCTCAGAATTCAACAACTTTAACACATTTTCTAACTGGATATTATCTGCAGGAATACTAACCTCAGCCAATTCCAAGTATTTATTTATAGCATTTTCTAATTCTTCTTCGTCTATTGGTTTTAAAATATAGTCGATACTATTTAGTTTAAAAGCTTTTATTGCATATTGATCATAAGCTGTGGTAAATATTAACGGTGTTTTAATTTTAACTTGTTCAAAAATTTCAAAAGAGGTACCATCCGCCAAATGAATATCCATAAATATTAAATCGGCATTGTTTCCTTTCTCTAAATACTTAATTGATGATTTAACAGAATCTAACACCGCCAAAATTTCAATATCAGAATTTATTTCCTTTAGCATATACGACAAGTTTTCACTTGCTAAAATTTCATCTTCAACTATTATAACTTTCATATAATTATTAATCTAATGGTATTTTTACTACAAATTTATTGTTTACAGTTTCAATTAAAATATGTTTATTTTTTAATAAGAAACAGCGCTTATCTATATTCGATAAGCCTTGTCCAGAACTACCTATAGTTGTTAATTTAGGATTTATAATATTTTCAACTATAAGATATTCTTTTTCAATAAAAATAGTAACAGTTAAAGGTTTATTTACAGAAATCTCATTATGCTTTACGGTATTTTCAACTAATAACTGCAATGTTAAAACTGGTAATTCCCACTCCAAAAATTGATTTGGGATATCAATATTTATACTAAAATTATCTCTATATCTTGTTTTAATTAAATGCGTATAACTATCTAAAAACTTCAATTCTTCTTTTAAGCTTACCAAATCTTTCTCACCACTTTGTAAAATATAACGGTATAAGAATGAAAGTTTAGAAACAAATGTCTTGGCTTCCTTATTTTCTCTTACAAGTGAGCTTAAAGAATTTAATGAATTAAATAAAAAATGTGGATTTATTTGACTTTTAAGTGCAGCTAGTTCACTTTGAACACTTTGTTGTTTTAATATTTCTTTCTCTAATTTATCATTTTCTCTAAAGACCTGATACCTTAATATTTTTGCTACAAATACGAGTATTATAAAAACAATTACATATCCAAAATAAATGTATCCTGTTTCAGATTGATTTGGATTGACCCCAAGAATTAGTTTATAAATAAACAGGAAAAATCTTACAAAGAAAAAGAAGAATACTATATGTAGAATAAAAGTTATTACAATTTCTAAAAACAACGAAATATTCACTTTGAATTGATACCACCAATTTGAGTTAAACTGAAGAATTAGATAAGAGACTCCTAAAAGATAGATGAACCTTAAAAGAACATCTGCGATAGAAGCATTTACATGTTCACTTCCTTGATAATTAATAATTTCAAATAAAGACAATGCGCGCGGAAGGGTCATTAGAATTGAAACAGCCAATGCTATTATAAAAATTAGAAACCCACTAACTTTATTTAATGTCAATCTTTTTTGTTTTGAAAGTTTATATAATAATTGAATACTCAAAGTTACAGTTTTTAAAATTAGCTCAAATATATCTTACAATAATATAGCAGCATCTTTTTATTAAAGTGAATCGTCTTTTAAAGCACCTTAAGTGTACTATTGCTCCATTGAAACAATATTTTATTAGGCGCTTTTTTTTAATAAGTCAACTTTTTTGAATTTCAAAAAAAAAGTCACTTCACTTTTGCAAATGTACAGTTCACTTTTAAATTTAGACACTTCACCTAATTAGTCCATATTTCAACTCCCTTATGTAAGTACATTTGTAGCATAATAACAATACAAATATTAAAAACAAACATTATGAAAGCACAAGTTAAAATGATACAAACAGGAACTACAAACAAAATTGAGAAAGCTTTGATAATTACAATTAATCCTTTTAATGTAACAAATAAAGTAAAAACATTTTTCCACAAAGTGAATGCAACTATGGAAGGTTTAGGTTCCGCTGCAGCTTTTGCCATTAGAAATTAATTTCTAAACTACCTATTAAAAAATAACACAAAAATATATTTATTATGAAAAGAGATTTTAAAGATTTTTTATTGTTTTTACCATTGATAAAAAATTCAATTAAGGGAAAGTTCTCTTTTAAAAAAATAAAAGAAACTAAGGCTAAAGCAGAGTATTTAAATATGATTAACTTGATTGAATCTAAATCATATATTTTTGAAGCTGAAAAGGTTAACCCAATGGGCGGTGCAAATATTAGCATAAAGGGAGAAGGAGATTATTTAAAAATTGATAATGATTGTGTAAATACTTTTTTACCTTATTTTGGAGTTCTTCATTCAAATGCAGGAAACTACGGTAACGGGTCTATAAAAATAAACAATGCAATTGAAAGTTATAAAGTATTTTATAACGATGTTAAGAAAAAAATCAGCATCAAATTTAAAGGTTATAAAAATTTAGAAGCATTCAATATAATGCTAGAAGTTTACATAGGTGGAACAGCCTCCTTATCTATATTTGGAAGTAATAGAAGTACGATTTGTTATGATGGAATTATTCATAAAGTAAAATAATTTAGATTATGAAAAATATTTTAAACACACTTTTAGCCTTGTCAGTAATTTCTTTTTCTTCTTGTATTTCAAAAAGTGGGCATCATAATTTTGTTAATGGGAAACTAATTGACATGTCAGATTTGAGTGGTTGTACCTGGTTAATTGAATTAGATAATGGCCAACTTTTAAACCCACTAAATATTAGAGAATTTAATTTTGAAAAATCAAATGGATTAAAAGTATCTTTTGATTATGAAGAAATAAAGGAGGTGGCAACTATTTGTATGTCTGGCAAAACAGTTCAATTAAATAGAATTCATATCTCTAGTGAATAATTTTTCACGAAATAAAAACCATTTAGGAAATTATTCACTTTTATAAGTTTATTCCCAACCTTTTTTAATTTTAATATTCCAAAGTATTAATTTAAAATTTTTTTCATGAATTTTATATTGACTGGTTGTAAGCACCTCTTTCATATTTAAATTCATTTCATCTACAATACTTGAAAGTTTCACTCTGAAATCTTCACTTGAATAATTTTCTTCTTCATCACCTAATTCATCCATTTTCGAAGTATATTTTATAATTACATCGTAATATGCTTCCTTTACATCATCTGTCATCTGCATACTTTCAACTTCCTGAGAAAACCAATCTTTTATATATTCGTTTTCTTCAATTGAATAAAACAATTCTTCATTATTTTCTTGTGAATAAACATTCATAGAAACAATTAACAAGACCAACACTACTAGGTTTATATATCTCATAATTAAAATTTACTTGATTCATTCATAAAGAAATTCCTATTAAATATGTAATAATGTGTTTTGATAAAACTACATATCCAATAATGCCAAACCTCAAATTACGCGCTAAATATTTTCTAAGATAGAAATTTTCAATGAATTCCCTATTGATCCTTATTTACTATTTTTGCTTGACCAATATACTTTCCAATTACTATTGCTGTGATAACCACCAAGTAGATTTGACCTGTTAACCCAATAAGAATAGCTGCATTTTTTGCTGCAGAAGACACTGGTAATAAATCTCCATAACCTATTGTAAGTAACGTAATATAGCTGTAGTACATTGCATTTTCAGTTAATGTACCACCTTCTGTAAATCCAAGAAAAGAACCAGGAGAAATCATTTCAATTGAAATACAAATAAAAAAACCAAGTAAACCAACTGATATATAACCACTTATTAATCCAATAATTACATTCCCATTTACTACCGAAGATTTCCATACTTGTTTTATTAATTCCACTGTGACCAATGCATAGAACAGAAAATATGCTGACATTTTTATAAAATTAAACATCAAACCATTTTCATTTTTAATAATATTAGACGTTAGAATTACCGTGGTTATAATTAAAACTGAAATTGAAAACCACATTAGTTTTTTCTTTTTTGACAAAAGTAGTATTCCTGCTAACAAATTAATTTGGAATAATATAGTAGATACTAAATCATTAATAAAAATAGAAGGAAACAATAATGAGCCAAATAATACAGCTATCTGACTAAAAAAGAATATCTTATATCTGTTTAAAAAGAGGTTATCCATCATCTTATTTATGTTTTAAACTTTTAAGCTAAATCACCTACAAAACAATATTAACCTAACAATTCTTCGTTAAACTTATATCCATTATAGTTTACTTTATATAATATGCTATAAAATGCAGGGATGAATAATAACGTAATTACGGTTCCAAATAAAAGCCCAATCATAATAGTTACAGCCATTGGCTCCCACATTTCACCTCCTCCAAGGTACAAAGGCACTAGACCTAAGACCGTTGTAAAAGTTGCTAATAAAATTGGTCTAAATCGTTGTAAACACGCAGCAATGATGGCGTCTTGAGATTTACGTTTCAACTCATTTTCTTCAATCTCAATTCTATCTACTAAAACAATAGCATTATTAATTACAATACCTGCTAATGATATAACACCTAAAAAAGCCATAAAACCAAAAGGTACTCCAAAAATTAGCAACCCAATAACCATTCCAATAACACCCAACGGAATTGTACTAACAATCATTATCGTCTTTCTGAATGAATTAAATTGAATGATAAGTAACATAATAATGATAAACGCCGAAATTGGTAAATATTTAGCAACTGCTCCCATATTTTCAGCTGAATTTGCAGCATCTCCACCTAAATTGTACGTATAATCACTACCCCAATTTTCACTTTGTTCAATTAACCAAGGGGTTATTTCTGCAACAATATCTGAAGCATTACCTGTATCTGTTAATTCACTAGAAACATTTATAGTTCTGTTCAGGTTAAGTCTTTTAATCTTTAAGTATTGCCAATATGGTTCAATTGTGGCAACTTGTAATAAAGGAATACTCTTCCCTGAATTTTGAGCGTACACATTTAATGACTCTATTGAAGATAGTGACTGCTGTTTACTTTTATTATTAAGCAAAATAATTGGAATTGTTTTATCACCTTCTCTATATTCACCAGCCGTAAACCCATCTAAAACAGTTTGCAATGAAGTTGCAATATCTTTATTTGTAACACCTGCTGTTTGTGCCTTACTTTGATCTATATTAATAACAATTTTTTTACCTTTTGGTCCCCAATTATCTTTAATGTTCTTCGTTCCTTCAATTAAAAAAAGTTTTGATTTAATTTCTTCAGAAATACTAGCTAGTTTATCTGGATCATCCCCTGAAACTTTTATTTCAATTGGAGTTCCTCCACCGCCAGAACCTAATAGTCCAACTTTTATATCTGCATTAGGAAAATTTGAAAAGCAATAAGAATCCAATTTATTAACCATTTCATTATTTATCAAAAAAGTAGAGGTATTCACTAAAATATGCGCATAATTAGAATTCGCTTCATCTGCATTATAACCTAAGTCATAAGATGAAGGGCCTTTTCCAATATATGCTGACCAATCTACAATACCATCCGTACGGCTCTCGTTCACTTTTAACTCTTTCGTTATATACTCTTCAATAGATTTAATAGTTTCTAATGTTTTTTCAATTTTTGTTCCTTCGGGTAAATTAACATCAATTGTAATCATATTTCTATCACTGTCAGGGAAAAACACAAATGCTAATTTGGTAAAACCATATAATGATAAAAAGAACATTACAACAATACTAAGCAATGCCGAACGTTTCCAGGATAATGCCAGTAAAATTAGATCCTTATACTTGCTTTTTAGAAAGTATATTATTTTATCTAAAAAACTAACCTTACCTCCTTTTTCTTTCTTTTTAATTTTTAAAAAATAAACACAAAAAAGAGGGATAATACTTAAGGCAATAATCCAAGATGATATTAATGCTATTGTAATTACAACAAAAATTGGTCCCATGATATCACCCATTACTGATTCTGCCATATAAAAGGAAAGGAACGCAGCTGAAGTGGTAAGTGTCGATATTAAAAGGGGTGTAAATAATTCTGTACAAGATTCAATGGCTGCTTTCTTTACACTCATTCCATCTTCAACTTTTACAATTATAGACTCAGCAACTACAATTGCATTATCTACCATCATACCCAACGCCATAATTAAGGCTGCTAATGAAATTTGGTTTAATCCAACATCCAATAGCCCCATTATCATTAAAGTTGTAATGGTTACAATAGGAATTAAACTTGCAATAATTAACCCTGTTCTTATTCCTAAAAAAAATAACATTACTGCTAGTACTATAAAAATTGCTTGGACTAAATTCCCTACAAAATCACTAATTTTTAAATCAATGTATTTGTCGATTGATGCTAATCTTGAAACCTCAAGTCCAACAGGAAGTTTTTGTTGCCATTTTTCTAATAACACATCAATATCTTCTCCTAGCTTTATAATATTTGCGCCTTCTTTTAGAGAAATATGAATAGAAATTGCATCCTTACCATTAATTCTAACTTTTTGTTTTGATGGGTAAACATACCCTTTATTTATATTGGTGATATCTCCTAAAGTTACAACTTGACCATTATCCCCAATAGGGATCAACATACTTTTTATATCTTCTAACTCTCCAAAATTACCAGTAGGCTCCAATATAATTCTTTGCGATTCTACATTAATTGTACCTCCAGAGCTTAATATATTAGTTGAACTTATGATACTTTGAAGTTTACTAGAAGTTAGACCATACGTTTTTAACTTACCATTATCAAACTCTACAAAAACTCTTTCATCTTGAACGCCATTAATCTCAACTTTAGCTGCATCCTCTAATTTAATAAGATCGTCTCTTAAGTCATCAGCATAATCTTTCATCTCTACATATGAAAACCCATCACTTACAATTCCAAGTGCAATACCAAATACTTCACCAATACCATCATCCTGTAATTGAGGTGTTATATTAGATGGTAAACCTTGAACAGTCGATAATTTTCTTCTTAATCTATTCCAAACAGCTTGTAACTCATCAGGGCCAACTTCCATTTTAAGCTCTACTTGAACAACTGAAAGTCCTGTTCTTGATGTACTACTTACTTTTTTTAATTCTGGTAATTCCTGAACAACTTTTTCAATTTTATCTGTTACTAATTCTTCAACCCTTTCCGGACTTGCTCCAGGAAATGAGGTTACTACTGATGCTACTCTAATAGTATAAGGAGGCATACTATCTCTTGACAGAGATTGATAAAAGACTGCACCCATTACAATTACAACAGCAAGTATGCTTAATACTACGCGGTTTTTATCTATAGAAAATTGTGTAAGATTCATGTATACAATATTTTAATTATTTAGAAGACTTACCTTTTGTCCATCAAGTAATGTTTGTAAACCTGCAGTGGCAATTTTATCTCCTTTTTTAAGGCCTTCTTTAACAATAATACCTGAAGGATCTAACTTACCAACTTCAATCGTTTGTTTAATTACTTTACCTATTTTATTATCTGTAGACTCAATTTTAAAAACAAAATTTCCGTTTTTATCTTCACCAACAGCACTTAAAGGAACAACCAATGAATTTACATTTTCTACTACTGAAGCTGTACTAAAGTCAAATGTAATACTTGTCGCCATACCAGGTTTAATTTTACTACTTGGCTTATCAACCTCTATTTTAACAGGGTATGTTGCTGAGTTAGCATCAAGAATAGGTGATACTTCTATCACATGACCTTTAAAAGAAACGTTCTCAATTGCTGAAAAAGATAATTTTGTTTCCTTTTCTGAATTCACCTTATTAATTACGTTTTCAGGTAAACCAACAACAACATTTATAGACTCCCCTGCATTTAAAACAACAATTACTTCTCCTGCACTTACGTTTTCATTTAACTCTTTATTTTTAGCAGCAATAACTCCATCTGTAGGTGCTTTTATATAGCCATAATTAATTTGTGATTGTTGAATGTCTCTATTTCTTATTGAAGAGATGTAACTTTCATATGCAGATTGGTAAGAATTTTTTGCATTTTCATAATCGCTTAAAGAATTACTATCATTTTCATACATAGACTTCACTCTTTCTAAGTTAGATTTGGCTGCAATCATTGCTGACTTATTCGTATTCACAGATGAAACGGCTTGTTCATAAGCTAGCTTAGCTTGAACATTATCTAACTTTGAAATTAAGTCACCTTTTTTTACTTTTTGGCCAACCTTTGCATCTAATTTTGTTATGATACCATTACTTCTAAAACTAAGTTCAATTTCATCACCTGCTTTCGCAATTCCGCTAAATGTTCTTATATTTTGAGCTGATGAAGTCCCAACAATTTGGTATTTAACAGATCTTAATACAACTTCAGGCTCTTTAACCTTTTCTTTGCAAGAACTTAAACTAAAAACAATAGTTAAAGTGATTATAATGTAAGATTTGAATTTCATAATTTTTAGTTTTTATTAAGTATGTATTGTTTTGCTCTTTGGAAGAATGCTTGATTATCAACATCGTTATTCATTAAGAAAAAATATCCAAATGCTCTTTCTAATTGCATTGATGTTATTAAGAAATTATAGTTTGCTGATGATTTAGATAATTGTGCTTGTATATAATTTGTTTGAGCATCAATTAATTCGATTACTGAAACTGCACCATTTTTATATGCATTTTGAGTAAGATCTAAACTTTGTTTTGCATTTTCCTCTGATACTTTAGAGATTTCAATATTTGCAATTTGATTAATTAAATCCAGTACAATGTCATGGATATTCTTTTCTAAATTTAAATACGTATTTTCCTGTTCAATCAATAATTGATCTTCTTGAATTTTAACAGTTTGTCTATTAATATTATTTAAGTTTTGTTTAAAAATAGGTAAAGAAACATTCAATCCAACGTTATAAGTTCCATCAGGAATATTCGGCGCTCCAACAGGGTAAGAAGAACCGGCACCGGATTGGGACATTGCCAAACTGTATTGTCCCTGTAAAGAAACCGTCGGTATATATCTTCCCTTATCGTACAGTTTATAATTACGCTTAAGCGCATTCAAATTATAATTAATAGATTTCAATTCTGGCGCATTATTTTTTGTTTCTTCAACTAAAAAATCAACAAATTTTTGTTTGAGATTTGGGTAGTCTAATAATTCAAAAAACTCATTATAATTGTATTTTTCAAAAATATCATCAGAAATATTTAAGTCTTGAATATCAATTTTGGTATTCATACTTTGACCTAATAATTCATTTATTGTATTGAAAGATTGTTCTAAATCATTATTAGCTTCAATTAAGTTTTGTGTATTTTGAGCCAGTTGACTTCTAAATCTTAATACATCCGCCTTCCCTGAAGAACCAATCCTAAAATTTTGTTCAGCAAAATCTAAATTCTGTTTGGTTATCTGTAAATTTTGATTTTGAATTTGGGTATTTGTTTTTAAAATCAGTGTATTAAAATAGGCTATTGAAGTATTTAAAACTGCATCTAATTGACTCGAGTTATAAATTTCTTTTTGAGATTTTTGAAGCTCTTTTTGAATGTCAATATTCGCAGAAGCACTTTCAGAATATATAAGCTGATTAAGAACAGCAGCGCCTGAAGTTGAAAATTCTGGACTTTCCCCAGCTGAGATTTCAGCAATTTTTGGATCAATATAAACACCTCCAGCTGAAACAGATAAATCTGGTAAATAATTACTTTTTGAACTTTTAACATCTTGATCAACTAGGTCCAAATTTTTCTTTTCTGCCTTAAGAGATAAGTTTTCATCCAATACAACTTCTAACATTTCTAAAAGAGACATTTTAGATGTATCATCTTTTAAATCATCATTCTTTTCTCCAATAAAATTTACTCGAGCAATGAGTGAGTATCTTAGAGGGAAATTTATTTCAGTTGCCGTAGCATAATTAATCGTTAATTTTTTCTCGTAGTTTTTAAAAACTGGAAGATCTGAAGCATTTTTTCCATCAACTATTGATTCAATATTTAAAGCGATTCGTCTAAAAAAAGAACTTAAGTTTGAATCTGTATGATTTGTTGCTAAAATTCCACGTTCCACATTTTTAATACCAAAGGCTGTAAATGATGGCAATTTTTTGGTATTTACACTTTTTATTAAAGCGTTTATTTTATTTTCTTCTAAATAGTTTCCTCCAGCAAAATATACAGCATCTACATCATCAAGGCTATAGGTTAAATCTTCTCCTTCTTTAGGGATTGGAATAAGCTTATACTCTTGATTTTTATTCAAAAAATAGGTATCCAATAAATCTTTAATAGGTAACTCATTTATAACGTGCTCTTCTACAATAATACCTAACTTTTTAAATTCAAATAACGAATTAAATATCTCTATATCATCTTTATATGAAAACGGGGCAATTACATAAGATAAATTATTAACTTCTGTCTTGTTAATCTTTTCTGTTAAATCCATAAAATCATTATTTATAGATCCAAATACAATTGTTGGTTTAGGGTACACCTTCTCATTATACAACATTATATTATTGATAGTTCCAAAAGATAAAATAACATCAGCATTACTATCTACAAGTGTTTGATAATTGGTTTTAGCGGTGTTTAAACTAAAATTATTATCCAATTGTTTTGTAAAACTGACCTCTACATTTGCACCAAGAACACTTTTAACTTCCGTTTTAAGTTCTTCTAATAGTATGTTTGTTTCTGATGTTGAATTATCGGCAAGTATACCTACTATAACCTCTTTTTTACTCTGTGAAAATAATATACACGTAAAAAAGAGAAAAAATACAACTATTTTTTTCATAAGATGATTATTCTTTAAAATATTGAATCGATTTTTTATTCAAAAAATCTAAAACTTCTTCATTAAACTTAATTGACTCATTGATAAAACCATTCAATTCTTCATTTTCATTGTTTCGCAAATCTAATGATTCTTTTAATAATTGATTCTGGTCGCTATAATTTTTCATAACTATTTTCATAAATAAATAGACCCCTTTTATATCTAAAAAAAACAATCTCTTTTTTTTATTTTCATCTGAATATTTGAAATTAATTCTATTTAGACCTAATAGTAATTTAAGAGCCTTACTAGTAGCGCCTTTACTCGCTCCAATGCCTTCTTGTATATCACTAAACGTGAAATACTTTTGATTATTAATATATAACAAGCCTATTATTTTCCCAACTAAAGGAGGTAATCCATCATTTTTATATGTCACTGCAAATCGCTCCAGCATGTCCATGAGATACTATTTTTAAAAATGCAAATATAGGTTTCCTTTATTGGAAACCAAATAAATTATGCTAAAATATTAAAACCGTTATTTAGATACCTTAGTCTAAAATTATCATTTTCCTAGCCAGATAATCATTTGTGAGGAGTTGTGCAACTATATATTTAGTTTGATATGTATTCATTTATGATATCCACCTCAATACCAGAGTACTCTGAAAATTCATTGATAGTAATAAACTGATGTTTCTCTTTACCAAAATGAACTTTAATTTTATTTAATAGCTTACGACCATAGCGTTCACTTCTGCCAGTGATGCATTGAATGTCTTTTGGGTATATGCAAGCTCTTATAATCTTCATTTTCATACACTATCCATACTTTATCCTACTACTACCTATACTTTGTCTATACACCATAATTTGTATCAAAAAGACTTTTTTCGGAATGAACGGATTGTTGTTTTTGATTTCTTTTATAAAGATAAGTTGCTTTGTTGAGAATTAAAAATTTTAAATAGTATGGCTAAACAAACTGGAATTATTAAGTTGAAAGGAACTATTGGAGGTATTTCCTTTTACAAAACGTCTGACGGGCATTTGGCTCGTGAAAAGGGTGGTGTGGAAGCATCACGAATTGCAAATGATCCTGCGTTTCAAAGAACGCGTGAAAATGGTGCAGAATTTGGTACTGCCGGAAAAGGTGGTAAAGTTTTGCGTAATGCAATTCGTGTGTTGCTACAAAACGCAAAAGACAAAAGAGTAGTTAGTAGATTGACTACTGATTTGTTGAAAATTGTAAAAACAGATAGCACAAATGCTCGTGGATTGAGAACTGTTGCCGATGGAAATTTAGATCTGTTGGTTGGATTTGAATTTAACACCAATGGGAAATTGGGCGCCACATTATTTACGCCTTTTGTAAATGCGTTTGATCGTGTATCTGGAGAAGCAACTGTGAGCATAGCCGCTTTTGCTCCAAGTGTGCGTATTGCTGCACCAACTGGAACAACGCATTTTAAAATGGTTATGGGAGCTGCTGAGGTAGATTTTTCTGCGGAAGTTTCTACTTTTGAAAGTGATGAAACTGCGGTTTTACCGTATGACAGTGCGCTAGGTGCTGCGATAGATTTATCGGCAACGATTACTGCGAATTCTACACTTCCTGTGATTCAGGTGTTGGGAATTGAGTTCTACCAAGAAGTAAATGGTGAAATGTATCCGTTGAAAAATGGTTCATACAATGCCTTATCTGTAACGGATGTTGACACTGTATAATGACGCTATTATTAAACAGAACCTATTTAAAAGAGGGCACAAATGGTGTCCTCTTTTATAAAGGACAATTCTTAGGTTTTGTTATTGAATTACCTTGGATAGATAACAAGCGAAACATTTCTTGTATTCCCGAAGGTGTTTACAATTTGAAACCTCGATTTTCAAAAAAGTTTAAACATCATTTACTGATTGAAAATGTTCCTGGTAGAAGTTTGATTTTAATACACCCAGCCAATGATGCAAAAAAGGAATTGAAAGGTTGTTTGGCGCCAGTTTCCACATTGACTGGAATTGGAAAAGGATTGAAATCTACCCCTTTATTTCAAAAAATAATTTCTAGTTGCTACCAAGCATTTGACCGAAAAGAAACCATCACATTAACCATCACATCTTAAATTATGAAATTAACTACTCGATATACAAAAAAGACTCCTACATTTTTTAGAAAACTAAGAAATATAGGCATTGCATTGGCCACTGCTGGCGGTGTTATTATTGCAGCACCCATTAGTTTACCTGCTATTGTTATTTCTGTAGCTTCTTATTTAACTGTTGCCGGAACTGTGGCTACAGCTGTAAGCCAAGCGGTTGTTTCTGACAATGAAACTGATTCTGAAAGTAAAGACAATGACAACGAATAATTTACAACTAAAACACGGTGTGTTTGGGGGCACACTGTTATCTACTGTATTCAATATTAGTTTGCACGATGTGGTTTTTACTATTGTAATGGCCGTTATTGGTGCAGTAGTTAGTTTTTTTGTTTCTTTTGCTTTGAAACGGTTGTTTCGAAACAAATAAAATGCCTAGCTATTTTTAGCCAGGCATTTTGTTTTTTAACGGGTTTGAATATGAAAAGTTGTGTTTTTGAAAACGTAATTTTCCGATGTTTAAATTTAAGTTTTTTTTATGTTTTAGAAACATTCTATTTTATTGAATTTAGCATTTTTTTATACCAGTTGTTGGCAATAGTTATTTTACATTTATTTTTATTGAGTTTTTCTTTATAAATTCTGTTATTAATTCAGAAATTTTATCAATTAATTCATTAGAAGCTCCATTAGTAAGTTGTCTAGTGTGAATTACTATTTTTGGTGTTTTTGTATTTGAATAATGTAACCAGATTTTATCAGATTTAGCACATATTAATTCTTTATTAAAACTAACATTAAATAGTTCACATACTTCCCCTGGATATGTTTCGATATATTTGTTGTCAGAAGCAGTGATAAGAACTATTGGAAAATTGTTAATAAATTCACTTTTCCAAAAAAGTTTTTTCCTCTTTTCTAATTCTGTTTTAAAACCATCCAATTGTTTTGCTTTATTAGTAGTTGGTGCTACTAGATTACTTAATTCAGTAGTAAACACATTTTCAACAAATGTAATTTCATATTCTTTTTTGTCAGATCGGTTTTCAACTTTATTAAATATTTTGTCAAACAATTTCTGATACTTTTGCCAAGTATGTCTATGGTTTTTGACATTGTCTTTTGGCATAAATCTATTAGAATAATCAGTGTTTTGGTTTATCCAAGAATCTGCACTTCCGTGAGTTATTGAAGAGTTAATTGGCATACCAGCTTCTTTTCCAATAAATAATATTTTTGCATTAGGGTTACCTAATCCAACGTATTGTTTATTTTCTATACTTGTTTGAATTAACTCTTTAAATGCCTTTTTGTAATTTATTTTATTCATAATATATAATTTCTCGTTCAAAGATAGTTTTAAGTATTTCAGAATTGTTTTCAATTAGAAATTCATTTTTTTCTATCCAATTTTTGTTTTCATCTAATTTGTATTTGTATTTTTTTTGTTCACAAAGACTACCATCTAAATCAAATTGAGTTTTTTCTATTTCGTTTCCCATTAAATCTATAATATAATTGGTTTTGCCCAAATCGTTACAGAACTCTATAAGATTACCTTCTTTGTCATATTTGTAAGTGTCTCTACAAACCAAATTATCTTCAATGTCATAGCTTAATTGTTCTATAATATTTTTTCGTAAATGATATTCTATAACAGTTTTACCATCTATCCATTCTTCTATTGTATTACCGTCTTTTAGATGTTCAAATAAACATTGTGACATTAGATTGTCATTATTGTCATAATAGTTGTAATCGCTCAATTGACCTTTTGAGTTATAAGATGGAATTAATAAAACAGTCCTAATACCTCTATTATCATATGCTGAACTTTCAATTACATTGCCTTTTGTATTAAAACTTATATATTCATTTTTATTTAACTCATAAATATTATTGTCCTCAACTAATTCACTAAAATTTTCAATTAAATTATGTTTTATAGTAGTTACTGATTTAACTTTTCCAATTAGCTTACATTCTTTCCAATTATATTTCTTAAATCTTTCTAGAAGTTTTTTTTCTTTGTTCATTTTATACTTTTTTCCAAAAGTATTTTAAAGAATAGAACTACCGAAATTGAAAGAACACTTTCTCAAAATTTCGCAGGATTTCATAATTATTGCCAACGGTCTCGGCTATGAGTAGTTGTGTGGATTAGCACTTAACTTTGCAAGTACACACCAAACTGAAAATCCGCGAGGATTTTCAGAAGTAGGCGAAACAAGCAATTACTTATAGCCATTGTTGTAGCCAGTTGTTATTTCCATTTTTCATTTATATATTCATCAATCCAATTTACTATTTTTTCTTTTAAATTCTTTTCGCTTATTGGGAAATCAATAAAATCGTAGCTTTCAATTGTATAAGAGTCAGAGTTTTTCAAAATAATTTCGATTTTAAGATCATTTAGTATTCCTTTCCAAATAGGATATTGACTTTTATTTCCAAAATAAATTTCTTTATCAGGATTTAATTTAACGTATCCTGTATTATTGGGTTGAAGTACATCCAAAATGTTTTTCAATTTGCCATTTATCATTTCTATTATTCATAAAATTCCCGAAGTTCTGATATTAAATTTATAAACTCATAAGCTTTACTTTTTGAAGCGAAAGGAATTGAAAAACCAAGATGCCCACTATTTTTAGGGTCAATTATGCATTTGTTATCAAATTTACACTCAAAATATACAAAATCACTATATTTATAATATTGGTCATTAAATCTATAAACAGCTTTTATGTTCATAAATGGCACTTGATAACCATCAAATTCTAATATTTTTTCTGCTTTATTATAAAAGACTGTTTTTTCAGATTCAGCAAGACAATTTTTTTGAAAAAAAGTTTTTATTTGGTTTACTTTTTCATTTAATGTTGATTGTGAATACGAACTGTTGGCTAAAATTAGCATTAAGATAATTAAAGTGTTTTTTTTCATAGTTTAATTTAATTGAATGTTACTTATCATTTTTTTCCAATCTTGAATAATGTAATGTTGGATGTGATAGTAATTGTTTTTGTATTTGAAATTTTGTGAAGCAACATTGAAGTTTTTATCTTTTAGATTTATCGAAAAAACATCAGTTAATGATTCTAGAGCTTTAAATTTTGTACTTAATCTTTCTTTGAATTTTATATTATTATCTGTATAGTTTTCTAAAACACTTTTTTTTTGATAATCTGCAAAGTCATTTAAGGTTTCAAATCTTTCTCCTTTCATTGACATTACATAAATTTCATTTTGACCTTTATTTATTGTTAAATATGAAACAGAAATAGGATTTGTACTATTATCATATTTATGAATATTCCAGTCGAATGTGTTAATAATTATATCACGGACTTGTTTAAAATTATTTTCTTGGATTGAACTATTAGAATTAATTGCTTTATCAATTTTTTCTTTGTTTTTAGGATTTTCCCAAAATTCATTCGCTTCTTTTTCCGCATTTGCTCCTAATATTCTAATCGCAAAAAATGCAATAATAGCAGAAATAACGAGAGCAATTATAATGAATTTAGGAAGTATTTTAGTCAGTAAAATCTTGGTTTGTTGTTTGTTCATTAGTTCGTTTTAATTGGCTACAACTTGTTATAACATATTCAAAATCAAAGATTATCATTTATCTTGATCAGATAAACAAATACTTTAATTTTAAATAGATAATTGTATTAGTTGCAATTTTTTGTACTACTAATTTATACCAAATTCATTTTTTAAAGTATGATTTATGTCATTTTGGTCTAATAATTACAAACCTGTACTTTTAAATGGTTTCTTTTTGCTAATTCAATCATATGTTTAGCACCTCTACTTTTTCCATCCCAAAAGACAATTAATGCGTCAGCATAATTAGCCATTTGTTGGTTTCGTTTTGGTCCTGCAGCTCTTCCAAATGTATCCCAATCTGCAGGGAATTGTGTGAGTTTGTATCCTCTTTCTTTTGCGTACTGCTCTCCAAGTTTGTCGGCTCCTCTGTAATAGGCTCCAGATACAATTTCAATATTGTTTTGATCCTGGAGGAAGTGGTCGCAAGCTTGTTTTAATTTTTGGTAGTTTGTGAAGGTTCGGGTTCCAGCTATTATTAGTTTCATATGATTTTAACGTTTTATAAGGATGAGATTCTTCGACTGCGCTCAGAATGACAGTTTAAAATGAGATTCCAGGTCAACACTTCGTCAAAAGCTCAGTGTAACATCTACGGGATGACGTTCTTTATTTAGGACCTCAGCAATGCAATTTTCAGTTTTGAAATTGTTGTGAGTTGTTGCTGTAGGTTTTCTTCAAAAGCATTGATTTTTTTGAGTTTCTCCACTTTTATTTTCCATTGTTGTTGCTCATAGTTTTGAAGGGCCGTATTGAGCACTTTACGTGTATCGTTTATGCATATAAACGGAATTACACTTCCTTTTAAATAGTAGTTGAAAAATCGACCTATTTTGAGTGATAGGCATAGGTAATATAATGATTCCCGGTCTTCTTCTGAAGGTGTTGTAATTACAAAACAATTAGGGCAAGGCTGATCTAGTGGCTTGCCACTATTCAATCCTTTGTTTAAAATAAAAAAATGCGGTGCGCTGTAGGTTCTTCCTGCTTTGTGCGTTTTTAGTTCAAAATTTGACATAGTATTCCAATTAAAAATTATACGCTTCGCGCATATATTTTTTTGGAAGAGAAAGAAAAAAGATAGCAGTACGCTTGGTTGTGTGGCAAATGTTGTCAAGCTTTTTGGTGAAAATACTACCTGTGTTTTTATTAAAAATTGGAAACGAATAGTTGTGAGGTGGAGATTTTTATCAAAACCCTTAGGGCTTGAGCTTGATTACATAAGTGCGGCTGCTGCAGGGAACAACCGATATTTGCTAACTTTTTTATTTTTTAGACCTAAATTGTGCTTTATGAAGACCTCTAATAAAATTATTTTAGATAAATTAATTGATATTGAAAATAGGCTAATTGCGCTTGAAAACAGATTATATCCTAAAAAAGAAATTAAAGTACCTAAAAAAAAAGAAGGTGCTTATAACTGATGAAGAAGCAACAAATTATCTATTAAAAACCGTTTTTAAAGTTAATTTAAAAAAAGAAGATTGATGAATGTATAATAATCTAAAATAGCAGGTAATTGCGTAGCAAAAATGCGATAGCATTTAGGCGAGCCGCCGGCGAGTTGAACGAAGGGTGTTGGGGCAAAAGTACGTTGCCATCGGCATAAGTACGTGCAACAACTACGTGGTACACGCAAGGGTGGCGGTGTTTTTGATGCGGTGGGAAAGGCAAGGGCAATTTATGTAGTGAAGAATGAAGAGTGATGTGCACTTCGCTTTAGTTTGTAAAGAATAACTTATTTACAATATGTTATTTAGGTATTGAATTATACTATTTATTGAATGTAGCGGAGTGCCTAAACGATGAATGATGAACGGAATACTTTGCTCTTGTGTGCGTTTGCAATATGGTTTAAACGCGAGTGATAAGGAGGGGTTAAATTATATGCAAAATGGCTGCAATCAAAAACTGTGACACCCTTTTTTTTAGCCCGAAGTGAGCAGCAGGCGAGCCAAAATTGTGTAATAGCGGTTTGCCCCTAATAATTATGTATTTATACCTTAATGGGTTTTAGGGGCAAAAGATAGCTATGCGTGAGCAATACGTGTATTGTGTGTAATACAATAAATAAATTGTGCTAAATGAGGACTGTGGACGATTAGTGCAATTTATGGTATATGCAAGGTTTTTGAATGTGATTGTAACTTATTTAGGGAGATTTCTCGACTGCGCTCGAAATGACATATAAAACTATAATTTACCTTGCAGATATATTTTATGAAACAAAATGGAGCGTATTGCGAACACCTTATTACCTGCGGAATATTCTGTTTTGTAGTGCTTATTTTTATGGAAACGGATTTAAAAAGCGCAGAGGCAAAAGTAAGTGCCCTTCGACTAAGCTCAAGACAGGCTTTTTTTCAAGCTCTTACTGTTAGGAATTGGAAGCTTTATGAAATGAAGTGCTAACGGAATGAAATATGCTCTATAGTGATGTAATACGAGTATTTAAGAAGGTAAAATAGCGATGAAAGCAGAAGCTTAGCCATAAATTTCAAAATCATGAATGAACATAACTTAAGAGATTATTATAAACACCTCCTAAATTTGGGGAAATTGCAAGTACAATTGGTTACGCATTACGATGATTTACTTTTTATAAAGTAAGTAGGAAAAGATAACCATAAAGTAGCAAAAACAGCATTGCACATTAAACAACTTTTTGCTCAATCAATAATTTTAAAAAACCTTCGGATAAGTCAAAAATTGAAATATAATCATCATAACCTTTATCTAGAGTCTTTTGAATCATTTCTAATGATTGATAGCAATGCAAGGCTATACATTTTAATTCGGGAAATTTTTCTTTTAATTTAGAAATAACTTCTTCCTCAACTTGGCCAACATCCATTAAATTAACAATAAGAATTCTTGGTTGATACATTGTATCAATATCTCTCATAACGTCTTCATAGTTTTTAAAAACTATGGGAAACACATAAGATATTTCATCTACAATTTTCGAATTTATTTTATTTTCTTTACCAACTAACATTGTGTACTTATTATAGTGTACAAATGTATGTGGGTATTAGAAAATAGCCGTTGGTAAATAACCTAAATTACTCTCTAAGTGATTTACCTATATGTCATCAAATAACTTTCTGTCAATAGCGTAAAGTACTAGACCTGCCACATTTTTACTACCTGTTTTATCGAGTAAATTTCTTTTATGGGCATCTACTGTTCTCACACTAACAAATAAATCTTCGGCAATTTCTTTATTCGATTTTTCTTTTAGAATTAAATAAAGCACCTCTTTTTCACGATCAGTTAAAGGCATTTCAGTAACAACTTTTGAGGTTACAGGTTTAATTTTTCGAATATTATTTAAAATAATATTGGTTACCTCAGGAGAATAATAAGTACCATCGTTATAAACATTTTTTATTGCTTTAATTAATTCTTCTTCACTACAATCTTTTAGCAAATATCCCATCGCTCCATCGGATAACATTTGTTTAATATGTTGGCTTTCTCCCAACATTGTTAAAGCAATTACTTTTATATCTGGGTATTTTTCTTTAATATTTTTGGTCAACTCTAGCCCATCCATTTCGGGCATATTTAAGTCGGTTAAAACAACATCGGGTTTTACAGTTTCTAATTGGTTTAAACAATCAATACCATTTTCAGCTTCTGCAACAATTTCGAAATCTTCAAGTTCAGCTAAAAAACTTTTCAATCCTTCACGGATCATTTTATGGTCATCTACTAAAAAAAGTTTAATTTTTTTCATTTTCATTTTTTTAAATGATTTTATTAATTTCAATTATTATTGTGGTACCCTGCCCTATTCTACTTTCTATTTCTAAAAATCCATCAATAGCTTCCAATCTATTTCTCATACTTTGAAAGCCAAATCCTTTTCCATTTTTATTTGTGGTTGCTACATCAAAACCAATCCCGTCATCTTCAATAGTAAGCATATACATATTGTCGTAATCTTTTAACTGAATCGAAACATTTTTAGCTTTTGCATATTTGATTATGTTATTTGTTGATTCCTGTAAAATACGGTATAAAGTTATTTCAATTTCTTGATTTTTTATTCTTTCTTTCTTAAAATTATGAAAAAAATTAAATTCTGTAGTTTCCGTACTTGCATTAATTTGGTTAATTAAACTTTCAAAAGCTGATATTACTCCAAAATCTATAATTGCTTTAGGCATTAGTGAATGTGCTACAGAGCGACTTTCTAAAATAGATTTTTGAAGGTACTCCCATCCAGTTTCAAATTTATTAATGGCAATTGTGCTAAACTTTGATAATTCTTTTTTAGCACTTTGAAAATTAAGAGAAGCTATTGTTAATGTTTGTTGTAAGCCATCATGTAAATCTCTTGAAATTCTACTTCGTTCAATGTTTTCTGTTTTTAAAATAGCTTCTAACATTTCTTGAGTTTTTCTTTTTTCGGACGTAATATCTATTTGTGTTCCAACAACCCTAACAGGAGCCCCATTTTTATCTCTTTCAACAACTTTTCCTTTAATTTGAACCCAAATTTCACTTCCATCTTTTTTCTTTATTTTATATTCATCTAAAAACTGATTGTTACTACCTTTTGAAATCAATTCGTTATGAATATCAATACGTTCTTGCCTTTCGCTTTCGTTTGAAATCCTTTTATAAATTTCATATCTACTTTCTTTAAACTCATAAGGTTTATAACCTAGCATAGTGTATATTGAAGGACTGAATTTAATAGCATTATTTACAATATTTAAATCCCAAATCCCTTCGTTAGTAGCTTCTAAAGCGTATTTGTAACGCTCATCACTTTCGGTTAATTCTTTATTTATTTTTGTTATTTTTTCCGTTCTTTTAGCAATAATCTCTTCCAAGGATTCGTTTAATTCTTGTAGTTTTCTAGTTCTAAGGTCTACTTTATTCTGCAATATTTTGCGTTGTCTTTTAAGAGATTTCAATCGCAATCGAAATATGAGTACAATAATACTTGCGCCTACAATAAAATAAATGAAATACACAAATGGTGCTTTATACCAAAATTGTTTTTTTGAAAACAATAGTGGACTTTGCATTTCAATATAAACATTATCATAATTTTTAACTCGTACCTTAAAACTATAATTACCAGCGGGTAAATTAGAATAATAAGCAACTTTTCTAGCACCTGCTTGTTGCCATTTTTTATCAAACCCTTCTAGTTTATATTCAAATAGTTGATTGTCACCCCGAACAAAATCTAAAGAAGAATAGTGAAATTCAAAATTGATAGCATCCGCTTCAATTGTTGAAAGATCGTTCAAATTGATCTCAACATTATTTATTAAAACTTTATCCATTCGAAATACTGGAGGGATATCAACCACGCTCATTGGGTCAAATTTTAATAAAGAATTGGAAGAAGCTAAAACATAACTATGATCACTTTTTTGAACGAAAGTGGGAAACCCAGAAATTCCTTCTACATTTACAATACCTGGGACAGAATAAATTTCTTCAGTTATAAATTCCTCTTGATTATTGATAGAATCCAAAATAATTCTTTGAAATTTTCCATTTTTTTTATCTCTGGTAAAATACCACAAACCTTTTTTATTTGCTGCAAAGTGTAAATAGGCCTGATTTTCAGGTAAATTATTTCTGGTATCTAAATAATTTTCTTTTTCGCTTTTAATTTCAACAAGTCCACTTCCATAAGTTCCAACCCAAACAGTTCCAAATGCATCTTCAACAATGTTCATGATATATTTAGATTCTAAAAAAAGATTTTTGTTAACGGCGCAACAACTTTCATTCAATACATCGCAGAAATATAATCCTTGCATGGTGCCAATCCACAACTTAAGGTTACTATCTTCAAATAATGAGAGTACGTTTAAATGGTCTAGTGTTGAAATTTGATGTTTTTTGCCATCTTTGATAACATAAGTTGTTTTATTGTTAGGATTATTGGGTTGATCGTCTGTTTCCATAAACCACAATTCTCCATTTGCTCTCATAAAGGCAATTGACACAATTTTTGAAGAATATTGATGAATAACTCTAAAATTACCATTCTTTTTTTGAATTCTAAACAGTCCATTAAGACTTCCAACTATGTATTCATTTGCAATGTTTGTTTTACATAAAGAATGTATTGTAGCACCAAGTTCATTTAATCCATCAATTTTTAATAATTTGTTGTTACGCTCAATTAACAACCCAAAATCTTTGGAACCTACTAATACTTCTTGGTCATTATCTTCTAAAACACATATTGTTCTAATAGGTTTATTTCCTTTTAATTGAATTGTTTTAAATGGAGTTTTAGAAAAATAATCCAATCCAGAAAAAGTACCTACCCATAAGTTTTTGTCTTTATCGAAAAATATTGATTGAACGCGATTGTTTCCAAGTCCATCTGCCTGGTGAAAATTATCTAATTTGCCTTTATATAATTTATGTAAGCCCTCACCACCAAACCAAATAGCGCCATTTTCATCTATTTTAATAGCTCTTGAATAATCATTATAGTCTTTAACAGTATGGATGTGACTTACATTTTCACCGGCTATTTTATAAACTTTACCATTAATATTGATAATGGCCAATACGCCATACTTATTTTCAGAAAAACCATCCACTGGACTGTTTAATGGGGAGTCTATTTTTTTTTGAATAAATTGTTTATTGGCATTCATTTTCCAAAGACTCGTATACTGTCCATTCCTTGCAGATACCCATATACTATTATCGTGACCGGAAAAAACCTTCATCACTCTAATATCACTATTATCAAAAAGGTGCTCTTCCTTAGCTTTAAAATTATCAATAGTGAATAAACCTCCATAGGTATTTGAAACCCAGATTTTGTTATTTTTATCAATCACCAATGAAAGAACTTTAGTGATAGATTTATTATTAAGTTTTACTTCTTTAATAAGATTGTCTTTTAAATAAAAAACACCCCTTCTATTCGCAATCCATAGCGTGTTATTTTTTCCCATTTTAACAAAACGAATATTATCATTTTTAAAAATAGGATAATCTTTGTAATTGAAGGATTTAACAGATGTCCCATCAAACCTTAACAACCCTCTATCAGTCCCCATCCATAAAAAACCAAGACTGTCTTGTTCAAAATTAAAAACTCTATTAATAGGTGTAGTGTTAATCTTACTCCAGGATTTATGCTCATAGTGGGAGATGGGGATATTAAGATCTAAACCTTTTGTTTGAGAGTATAAATCACTACTGAAGAAACAAATTACTATAAAAAAAAGAATCTTTAAAAAACAGCCTTTAGTTGAATTTAATCCGATATGTGCAATAGATTTTGCCATTAGAACAAATCTAATGAAAATAAAAACTTATATCAATCAATAAAACAGGTAAAAAACCTAGTTTATTTATTTAAGTAAAAAACCAATAGCTAAAACGTGAAATCGTTAAATATTTGCGTCATAAACAATAACACTTTAAAAATTTAAACAATGAAAAATATTCTATTATTAACAGTCTCTTTGCTTTTTACAGTAATTTCATTTTCACAGTCAGATGAAGAAAAGGCACAAGCCAATAACCCATTGGCAAGTATTACCGCATTTAATATGCAACAGTATTATTCACCTAATCTATCGGGTGATAGTGAAGCAACATCTAGTACTTACTGGTTACGTTTCGCAACTCCAACCGGACGCGTACTTTGGAGAGCTTCAGTTCCAGTAGGAACCTATTCAAGTGATAAAACAGGGTTGGACGAATCTGGCTTAGGTGATGTAGATCTTTTCGCTGCTTATTTAGCCGTTTCAAAACCAAAATTTACATTTGGAATTGGACCTTCAGTATCTGCTCCAACGGCAACATCTGATTATTTAGGAACAGGAAAGTGGACCGCAGGTGCAGCAGCAGTTGTTTTCGCAGCAGTTTCTGCTCAATTTCAAACAGGAGCTTTAGCAATTTGGAGAACAGATTTTGCGGGAAGTTCAAATAGGAAAGATGTGGATTTCTTTGCATTTCAGCCTTTTGCATTTATTCAGGCAGGAAAAGGGGTTTATTTTAGAACTGCACCAACGTGGAATTTTAATTTAAATAACGGAAACTATAATGTACCATTAGGAATAGGTGTAGGAAAAGTATTGAAGATAAATAAAACAGTACTTAACTTTTTTATAGAACCTCAGTATTCGGTTTTACACAAAGGGCCTAACCAACCATTACTTCAGTTTTATTCAGCATTGAACATGCAGTTTTAATTTATAGCCATTAAACAATAGCTAATTTATACAGATGCTTATCTGTGGAAATTAAAAGAATATTAAAAAGCCTGGAACATTTGTTCTGGGCTTTTTCCTTTAGCAGAATAACCCAACAAAGAGCGACTAAGTTTTGTTAATAGGTAATTCGCCTAAATTTAATGATTAGGTGATAGACTAACTGTTAGAGTTCATAAAAGTTGAATCTTTGTAGTGTTAAAAGAAACAAAAACAAATAAAATTTTAAATAAAAAAAACAATATTATGAATACGAATCAATTAAAAGGAAAATTAAATCAAGTACAAGGAGATTCAAAAATATGGTTAGGTAAAACCACACATAACCAAAAAATGGAAATTGAAGGAAATCTTGATAAAGCAAGTGGAAAATTATTAGAGCAAAAAGGAGATGCTTTAGCACAGTATGAAAAAGCAAAAAAAGCTTTTGAAAACAAAACTGAAGAAGTTCAAAAAGAAATGCAATTGGAATGGGATAAATTGACACATCACGATGTAAAAAAAATCGATCAGGATTTTGAAAAATTTGCAGATAAGTTAAAAGAAAAATACAATAAAACCCAAGAAGATGTAAATGCTCAGATTAGAGAATTTATGGGTAAATTTTAAGAAAAGAACAAATAAAATCAATTAACACTTTAAAACAATTATTATGTCAAATATTATTTCACAATCAATCGCAACAATTAAGAACTGGTGGTTATTTTTATTATCAGGAATTGTATTAATCGCAGGTGGTATCTATGTGTTTTACACACCTCAAGAAAGTTATTTAACCCTAGCATGGGTATTCAGTATTTTAGTATTCGTTAATGGATTTTCGAATGTTTTGTTTTCAATTACAAACAGAAAATATTTATCAGGTTGGGGTTGGTATTTAACCGGAGGGATTTTTGAAGTTCTTATAGGGATTATTTTAATATCATATCCTGTTATCTCAATTGTTTTACTTCCAGTATTTGTTGGGTTTTGGTTATTGTTTAGAGGTGTAAATATGATTGGAGCTTCGTTAGATCTTAAGAATTTAGGAATTTTAGATTGGGGCTGGTTTTTACTTTTTGGGGTAGCGCTTATCAGTATTTCTTCTTTTATGATTTTACTTCCAATAATAGGCCATTTCACAGTACTCGTGTTAACAGCTGTTGGACTAATTATTTATGGGGTAGCGAATATTGCACTAGCATTTAAACTAAAAAAAGTAAAGTCATTAACTGTAGATAAAGTTAGTGAATTTAAAAAGGGAGTAAAATCTCAGTACAACAACTTAAAGAATGAAATTGTAAAGAGTTATACTGAATTAAACGAAGAAGAAAAAAATAAAATTGACAAAGCTTTCGAAACTTACGAAGCAAACAAATAATATAGTTAGTTAAAATTACTTTAAAACAAACACAAAATGAAAACAAAAAAGATAATAACAAGCGTAATTACTAAATCGTTTAAAAGTATAATGATATTGGGAATTCTTATGGCCATACTAGGTGTTGTAGCTATGGTTTACCCTGAAGGATTTGGAAAAGTATCAGTAACAGCAATAGGAATATTTATGATAATTGGAGGAGTATTGAGACTACTATTTGCAATTACTTCTTTCTCCATGGGATCACTTTTAACTCGTTACTTATATGGAATTCTTATGATTGTTGGAGGTGCTTGGGTTGTTGGAAATCCAGATATGGGATTAGAAGCGTTAACATTTGTAATGGCTATTTATTTTATTGTTGATGGTTTAACACAATTAGTCTACTCATTTTCTTTAATACCAATTGGAGGTGGAATGTATTTGTTATTTAGTGGTATAATAGGAATTGGATTAGGAGTACTCGTTTTTATGAATTGGCCTGAAGCTAGTACTTATGTTATTGGAATTTACTTAGGAGTAAAATTACTAATTGATGGTGTTACTTTAGCATTAACAGGAAAAGCAGTGTACAAAACAGCTCAACTGCAATCTTAATATTTTCAAATAAAATTAAAAAATAAATAAAAATGAAAAAAATCGCAATCACCTTACTTTTATTTCTATTTTCCGTTCCATTTTACGCTCAAAATGTAGAATTGGATAAATTACTAGGAGAACAGAATGCCAAAATGGTGGAATCAGAAATGGGCATTTACAAAGATGCTGATAAAACCGCTTATGTACGCCGAGTTGGAAACAGGTTGGTTGCGGAATTAGAAAATCCTTTGTTTGAATATCAATTTCATTTAGTTGAAGATCCTTCACCAAATGCATTTGCTTTACCAGGAGGGTATTTATATGTAACAACAGGGCTTATCCCAATATTAGAAAGTGAAGATGAATTAGCGTGTATTTTAGGTCACGAAATAATACACTCAAACAATCGTCATTCTGTTAAACAACTGAAGAAAAGTATTTTTCCAAAATTACTTGAAATTCCAGGGAATTTGATTGGTGTTATTGATGAAGATTTGGGCGCTTTATTTAACGCTCCAATTGAAACTTCTAATTCTTTACTTTTTGCTTCCTACGGAAGGAAGTCAGAAACAGAAGCTGATGAAGAGGGCATTCGTTTAGCCGCAAAGGCAGGTTACAATCCAAATGCTATGATTACTGCTTTAACTAGGTTGTCTAAAACTGTTGAGGTGGCTACACAACAAGAAGAACAAAAAAGTTATTTTAACGACCACCCATATACACCAGATCGAACTAAGGCAATACAATCTGAAATTGCTGAGTTGAATATGTTTGTAAAAGAACCAGTTTCTTCTAACTTTTTAAACGAATTTGAAGGAACATTATTTGGTCAAAGTCCAGGTAAAGGAGTGGTAAATGAAAATGTTTTTATACATCCAGATCTAGATTTTTATATAGAATTCCCTGAAAAATGGACTATTGATAATCAAAACGCTGGTATTACAGCCTACAACAATACGCAGCAGTCGGGTATACACGTAACCTTAGTAAACCCAACTATTAGCCCAGAAAATTCCGCAAAACAATTTATTGAAAATTTAAAATCGGAATACAAGGGGAAAATGACAGGTTCACAATTATACCAGATAGGTGATAAAAATGGTTTTTTAATTTCATTTCAAGACAAAACTGCAAATGCAACTGTTTATGCCTATGCACTTTGGATGCCTTTAAATGATAAGTTGTTCAACATAATGGGTATTGCAACACATCAAGAACTAAAGCTATTAGAGCAAACGGTACATTCATTAAGAAAATTAACAGCTAAAGAAAAAAACAATGTTAAAGTAAACCGAATGCATATAGTACATGCTAAAGAGGGCGAAACCATTGAATCACTTAGTGAAAGAACTGGAAATATTTTAACGATTGATCTTACTAGTGTTATCAACGCAAAAACATCAAAAGAGCTATTAAAAAGAGGAGAGCAAATAAAAATTATTAAATCTTATCCTTACTAAGCAACTCCATTTTAGTAAACAAAAAAAATAGGCGAATCGCCTATTTTTTTTGTTTAAGAGTTTCTCTAAGAGTCAAAAGGCAGTTTTAAATGACATTTGTTTAGAAATTAATAAAACTAAATAAAATGGAAACAAATTACGTTATTACAGAACAAAATAATTACTTAACAAAAGTTTATGGTTGGATGGCCGTTGCGCTTTCAATTACAGGAATAATTGCTTATTTCACCTATTTAAATTCAGCTATTTTTCAACCACTATTACAAAACAACATCTTTTTTTATGGATTGCTAATTGCTCAATTTGCTTGTGTAGCTTATTTGAGTAGTGCTGTAAAAAGAATGAGTGCAAAAATGGCGAGCCTTGTATTTATACTTTATGCTGTATTAAACGGTTTTACATTCTCGTTCATATTTCAACTATTTACAGGTGATTCAATTGCTACTTCAGTATTAGTAACTGCGGGGACATTTGCAGTAATGAGTGTTGTTGGTTATACAACGAAAACAGATTTAACTAAGATTGGGAATTTTGCCTTTATGGCTCTTGTTGGACTTATTATATTGACCTTAACAAATTTATTCCTACATAATGAAGTGATTTTTCAATTTTCTAATTATGTAGGTGTTCTTATTTTTATTGTTCTTTTAGCACATGATACTCAAAAAATAAAACAACTCAATGTAATTGGTAATGAAGGAACAGATGAAAATAAAAAGGAAGCAATTATGGGCGCTCTTACGTTGTACCTAGATTTTATAAATCTTTTTCAATATTTCATCAACTTATTTGGAGATCGAAAATACCAATAAAACGATCACATAAAATTAAAAGCATCCAGATTTTGGGTGCTTTTCCGTTTAGGTAAATTACCTAAATTAAAAACATAAGTATTACTCTTATAGCCAACCCTTTTAATGATACTAAATTTACAATTCAATAATATAATATTTCTCATCTATGAAAACTTCAATAAATTCAAGATATAATTCGGAAAGGTTGAAAGAAATTATTTCAACTCTTGCCAAATATGATATTGTAGACTGGCTTAAATATTTTGACAATGAAAAAATCAAAAAATATTTAAAAACCGATTCAGGTAAGGATGTTCTTCATCTACCTAAACCTGTTCGTATTAGGATGGCATTAAATGAATTAGGTACTACTTTTATCAAATTTGGTCAAATATTAAGTACAAGATCGGATATTGTAGGAGAAGAAGTTGCACAAGAATTGAGTAAGCTACAATCGGCTACAAAAGCTGATGGAATTGCAAAAGTAAGAGCGCAAATTAAAAAAGAATTTGGGATAAAATCAATTAACGATTTATTTCAGGAATTTTCTGTAAAACCCATAGCTTCTGCTTCAATAGCACAAGTGCATAAAGCAACATTATTGTCCGGAGAAGAGGTTGTTGTAAAGGTGATGCACCCAAATATTGAGGATAGAATTAATGAAGATTTAGAAATTTTACTGAAACTAGCTAGTACAGCTGAAAAACACGGTGGCCATTTAAAATTAATGCACCCATTACAGCTTGCCAAACAGTTCAAGCAAACTATGTTGGATGAGTTAGATTTTGTAAAAGAATTTCAAAATATAGAAAAATTCACCAATAATTTTGAAAACGATGATAGGGTTGTATTTCCAATTCCGTTTCGTGAATATTCTGGGAAAACTGTTTTAACCATGACGTTTTTAGAAGGAACTTCATTGGATAAAGTGAATACATTAGATTGGGATCAAGAATCAAAATCAACGTTTACAGAAGAAGGTGCAGATGTTTTTATGGAGATGATGTTTCGAGATAAATTTTACCATGCAGACCCTCACCCTGGGAATTTATTAGTTCAAGAAGATGGTGCTCTTGGAGTTATCGATTGCGGAATGGTTCATAAATTAGATGCTAAAACCAATGCGATTTTTGAAGAATTAATTATTGGAGTGGCTCAAAAAAATGCAGAGCATATTAAAAATACCATTTTTAATATGTTTACACTACCTAAAGGTGTTGATTATGATACGTTAACCTATCAAATAGATGAGTTTATAGATAAATATTTAGGGGTGCCATTGAATGAATTTGATATGAGTTCGGCCATTAAAGAAGGAACTTCAATTATTCAGGAGCATCATATTTTCATACCAGTAAACATGTCGAGTTTAATGCGTGTTGTAACTTTATTAGAAGGTTCTTCACGTTTGTTAAATCCAGATTTTAATATTGCCATTTTATTCGAAAAATATCAATACAAAATATTAGAGAGACGACTTTCTCCTAAAACATTTGTCAAAAAAATGATAAAGAATGTGCATCAATGGGAGCATATTGCTGAATCATTTCCAAATGCTTTGGATAAATTAATTAGAAAAGCAAATACAGATAATTTCAATATAAGTCTGGATCATAAAAATTTAGAAAAATCAATCAACAGAATTGTTATGGGATTAATTACCTCAGCAATTTTCTTAGGATCAGCAATGCTTTGGTCATTTAAAGTACCTCCCGTTTTTAATGGGTATTCAATATTTGGAATTATAGGGGTTGTTATTGCATCTATTTTAAGTTACCGACTCATAAAACAGATTAACAAAAGTGAAAAAGAATAATTAGAACTATTTAATTAATTCTTTAGAGGATTCATTTATATTTTAAAATTTATATATTAACATAATGAAACACTACATTCTATTAATTTTTGTGCTTGGTTTTTTTGTGAGCCCATGCTTTGGTCAGCATAAGTTAGATTCTTTACGGAATGTTTGGGATGATGAAAAACAGTCAGATTTCAATCGTGCAAAAGCGTTAACTGAATATGCTAAAAAGTATAATAAAACAAACGCCGATAGTTCCCTGTTTTATGCTCAAAAAGCCTACGAGTTTGCAAACACAAAAGGAATTGAGGAATATAAAGTTAAATCTAAACGAGTAATATGGTCTGTATATTATAAAAAAGGAGACTTTGATACTGCCAATAGAATAAATACTGAAGCTTTTGAAACTGCCATACAAAATGGAGATAGTTCAAGTATTGCACTAGCATATACCAGGTTTGGGTTGGTTACTAATAAAAAGTTTGAGTATGATAGTACCATTGTTTATTATCGTAAAGCAATAGAAGTATCAAAAGCGTTAAACGATAAAGAACAAGTGGCAAATAACCTAAACAACATTGGTATTGTTTATATTTATAAAAACGACTACCCAGCTGCAGAAGCCTGTTTTGAACAATGTATTAGCTTATACGAAGAACTAGAACTAGATAGGAGTGCTTCTTTAACCAATTTAGCACTTTTAAAGAAAAGAAAAGGTGATTTGTCTATGGCTATAGAATTATTCCAGAAACAATTAGCCTTTCATGAGAAAAATGGAGATGAAGCAAATGCTGCCACAGACCATATCAATATAGCAAGTTCACATTACGACCTGGAAAATAAAGAACAATTTTTAGAGCATACGTATAAGGCATTAGAACTAAATGAAAAATTAATTAATAAAGAAGGTATTGCTAAGGTTTTAGCAAATTTGGGTGAAGCCTCTGTAAAATACAAAGACCAAGATAAAGCACTTGAATATTTAAACAGAAGCCTTTTAATTTCTGAGGAAATTGGTAATAAAGCGTATATAGGTCGTGCGCTAAGAGAAATAGGTAAAATTCAAATACACCTCAAAAACTATCCAGATGCTTATAAAAACTTATCACGTTCATTAACTATTTCTGAAGAGATAAATTATACTTTAGGTATTGCTATGGCACAAAGAGGATTGGGTTTGTACTATAAAGCTATTGGTAATACAAAACAGGCTTTAGTTTATTTCAACAAAAGCTTAGAGACTTCAAAAAATAGGTTTATTGCAGAGGTTAGAGATGCTTCTTTTGATTTATTTCAATTATATGATTCTTTAGGAAATGACAAACTAGCATTGGAGTCATACAAGTTATATATATCCACAAATGATAGTATTCAATCTGAAAAAAATAAACGAGCAATTATTGGTCAAGAGTTTAAGTATGAGTACGATAAAAAAGCATTGCGAGACAGTATTTATTTTGAAAGCCAAAAAGAAATTCAAAACACCAAATTAGAGAAAACAAAAGAAGAACGTCTATTCTTATTAATAATTCTGGCTATTGTAGTTGTGGCATCAGTAATGCTTTTCAATAGAATTCGATTAATTCGAAAGCAAAAAAACACTATTGAAGGCCAAAACCAAGAGCTTAATAATTTAAATGAAAATTTAGAACAAACTGTTGAGGAACGTACTCAGAAAATTATTGATATCAATAATGAATTAAAAGAGAGTGATGAACGTTATGCTTATGCCTTAGAGGCAGCTAACGAGGGTATTTGGGATTACAATGTACAAAGTGACACCATGCGATTTAGCCCTGCAATTTATACCATGTTAGGATTTGAGCCCTATGAATTTCCAGAATCTAGAGAAGGTATTTATAACTTAATGCATTCTGAAGAACAAAAAAAGAAAATACGAAAAGCACACCAGTTATTTATCGTTAAAAATAATGAAGAATATCTAAATGATGAATATCGTTTAGTTGGAAAAAATGGAGAAATTGTTTGGATACAGGTAAAAGGTAAAATTGTTGAAAAGGATGCCAAAAATAGACCAGTTAGAATTGTAGGAACCCATGTAGATATAACTGCTAGCAAATTGAAAAACAAAGAAATGCTAGAAGCTATTTTAAGAACCGAAGATGCAGAGCGTAGCAGAATATCACAAGACATTCACGATGGTTTGCAACAAACATTAACCATTAGTTTTTTGAATTTTAATGGCCTGAAGAAAGACATTGAAGGAATGAAGCATGAAATTAAAGATAAATTCGATCTTGGTTGGCAATATTTAAAAAAAGGAATCAATGAGTCAAGAACTGTAGCACATACTTTAATGCCAAAAGCTATTGTAGATTATGGAATATTGCCAGCTTGTGAAAGCCTTGTAAATGACATGAATAATTCTAATGACCAAACAGAATTTAATTTTCACCACAACTTTAAGTCTGAAAGAATTACAAACCAACAAGTAGAGATAGCTTTATACAGAATTTTACAAGAAGCGTTAAATAATATTACAAAATATGCCAAGTCGACCAAAGTAGACATCCAATTAAAAGAATTTGATGACATTTACTTATTAATGATTGAAGATAATGGTGTTGGATTTGATAAACATATTTTAAAGGAAGAAGAAAAAGGTTTAGGTTTCAAAAGTATGAAGAATAGACTCGATGCTATTAACGGCCATTTAGAAATTGACAGTGTTCTTGGTCGAGGTACCACGATATTGGTAGAAATAGATAAAGAAAATTAGTATTCGGAAAAACCAACTTTTTAGAAATACAATTATTATTAGCATCAAGAAGATGTGAGTAGCAAGTATTAACAGAAGTCTTTATTAAATTTAGTTTATAGCTCAATATCAGAAACAGATAGATTGGTTCCTTCCTTCTGTTAACATAGAGAATGTTTTTTTATGGGTTAAATAATTCTTAAGTATTTTACCTAATTATTTAGTTTAGGTATTTCGCTAATATATAAGCCTTTATATCTACATATCTTTGAAGTATAATTAAACACTAAAACTTATAACAATGAAAAATTTAATTGAAGACTTAAGAGCATCATTCGAAATAATCAATATATACATTATGTATTATACAGGAAACGTAAAACTTCCAATTATGTAAAAAAGAAAAAGTAAATTATTTGAGTTAGTTAATATGAAAGCACCCTTTTGGGTGTTTTTTTATGGACTTAAGTAACCATAAGTAATTTACCTAATTGTTTGGTTTAGGTATTTCGCTGATAAATAAGGTTTTACATTGATATATTTTTGCAATGTAATTAAATCCATGAAAATTTTAAAAACACACTTATGATATCAGGATATGGAACAATAGTCATTGCAATTTTAGTACTCTATATGGGGAAATTGCTTAACAAGAGAATTGAGTTTCTTAGAAAGTACAACATTCCAGAGCCCGTAACAGGTGGGATTTTAGCATCACTTATTTCAGCTGTAATCTATTTTGTTTTTGATTTTGAATTGCAATACACCCTTGACGCTAGGGATGGTTTACTTATCGCTTTTTTTACAACAATTGGTTTATCAGCAAAATTTGAAACATTAAAAAAAGGGGGTGCTTCTCTATTGATTTTAATGGTAGTAGCAGTAGGATATCTTTTTCTTCAGAATATTGTTGGAATTGCTTCGGTTTCGGTTTCAGGACTTTCAAATGCTGTAGGTGTTCTAGGAGGATCGGTTTCATTAAGTGGAGGCCACGGAACTGTAATTGCCTGGGCGCCTAAATTTATGGAACAGCACGGAATATCCAATGCTCTTGAAATAGGATTGGCCTGTTCTACTTTTGGTTTGGTTTTAGGAGGTATTGCCGGCGGACCTGTAGCGGCTCAATTGATTAAAAGATATAATCTCAAGCCTGTAGTGAAAGAAGAAAGAACAGTAGGCGAGGGACATGAAGAGATTATGACTGTTAGTTACGACAATATGATGATGGCAATCCTAGCTATTTCTTTTAGTATGGGGCTAGGTATATTGATAGGAGAAGGGCTAGAACAAGTCAATGCATCATTGCCTCCTTTTGTTTGCGCATTATTTGGGGGGATTATTTACACCAATGTGGCTCCTATAATTGGAAGCAAAGTTGATGAAAAGTTAAATTATAGAGTAGATAATCCGTCAACAGCATTGATTTCAGATGTGTCTTTAGGATTGTTTTTAGCGATGTCGTTAATGAGCTTACAGCTTTGGACGCTAATTGATTTGGCTATGCCTATATTATTTCTATTGGTTGCTCAATTGATTGTAATAGTTCTATATGTGGTTTTTGTTGTTTTTCGTGTAATGGGGAAAGATTATGATGCCGCAGTAATAGCAGGAGGTTATCTCGGATTAGGGTTAGGAGCCACTCCTACGGCAATAGCAAATATGACAGCCATCACAAAGAGATTTGGTGGTTCAGCAAAGGCGTTTCTAATAGTTCCACTTGTAGGAGCATTTTTTATTGATATTTCAAATGCTCTAGTTATTCAGTTTTTTCTAGATCTGTTACAATAAGTGATAGGATTTTCAATTACTAGGTAATTTACCTAAAAATGAATATTAAGTGAAATACTAATATATAGGAACGTTATCTGCTTCATCTTTGTATCAGAAATAAGAACAGAATAACATACTCTAAAAAAGTATTAAAAAAAATAAATATTGCTGAGCTCAATTTTATAAAGCAGAATTTTCACTTACCACAAGTTTTAATTTTGCTTGTCAATATCAGCTCATAAACATAAAAATCAATTTTTTAACTATTAAAATTTAACAATTATGAAAACACAAAAGAACTATTTACCATCATTATTTTTAATGATGTTGTTGGGAACAACTATTTTGTTCGCACAAAAAAAGCCAAACATTTTGGTTATTATGGGAGATGATGTCGGGATCCCAAACTTAAGTACCTATGGTCAAGGAATGATGGGGTATCAAACACCACATATAGATAGAATTGCAAATGAAGGTGTAAAGTTTACAGATTATTATGGTGAACAAAGTTGTACAGCAGGTAGGGCGGCCTTTATTACAGGGCAGCACATTATAAGAACAGGACTTTCAAAAGTAGGATTGCCTGGAGCTAAAGTTGGAATTCAAGATCAAACTGCGACATTAGGAGAGATGTTAAAAACGCTTGGGTATGCTACTGGTCAATTTGGAAAAAATCACTTTGGAGATCAGGATGAATTTTTACCAACCAAACATGGTTTCGATGAATTTTTTGGAAACCTTTATCACCTAAATGCTGAAGAAGAGCCAGAGCACGAAGATTGGCCAGCAAATGATGCAAATGGTAGAGTTCCACGTCCAAGAGGAGTTTTAAAATCTAGTGCAGATGGAAGAGTTGAAGATACAGGACCATTGACTAAAAAAAGAATGGAAACGGTTGATTATGAGTTTCAAGCAGCAGCTTTTGACTTTATGGAAAGAAAAACTAAAGAAGGAACACCTTGGTTTACTTGGATGAATACTACAGGAATGCACTTTTGGACGCATATTGACGAAAAGTACAAAGGGAAATCTGGGTTAAACGATTATGCCGATGGAATGCTTCGATTAGATGATATTGTAGGTGAGTTCCATGATAAATTAGTAGAATTAGGTGTTGATGATAACACAATTATAATTTTTACAACAGATAATGGTGTGCATCAAGCAACTTGGCCAGATGCAGGTGTTACTTGGTTCCACGGAGAAAAAACGACAAACTGGGAAGGTGGATTTAGAGTGCCAGCTATGGCAAGTTTCCCAGAAAGATATGGTATTAAGCCAGGAACTATTATTAATGACGTAACCTCACATTTAGATTGGGTACCAACATTATTGGCTGCCGCAGGAGGATCAGATATCCCTAGTAAATTAAAAGCAGGTACGTTTAAATCTAACAATAAAACATTTAAAAACCATTTAGATGGTCATAACATGTTACCTCTTTGGAGTGGTAAAACTGATATAAACCCAAGAGAATATTATATCTACGGTACAGATGCTGCTGAAATATCAGCTATTCGATTTGGAGACAGATGGAAAGCTATGTATATGGAACAAAAAGCGATTGGTCAAGAAGTTTGGATTTACAAATTGGAAAGTTTAAAAGCTCCTTTATTATTTGATTTAAGAATGGATCCATTCGAAAAAGCAAGAGAAACTAACTCATATCAAGATTGGTATGCACGTCATATCTTTATGTTTGGTTGGGCAGGAAGCTATGTGATGGAATTTAAAAGTACTTTTAAAGAATTCCCTCCGGCTCAAAAGCCAGCAACTTGGAATGTTACAGAAATGAACTAAACAAAGTGAATTTTATAGATTTCATTATAACATCAAAATTATTCGGTGTTATAATGAAATTTTATTTTTGATTTTGTTTTAATGTTTTTTGTCATACAAAAAAGAGCTTCTTAATGTAATTTAATTCTTTTAAACAAAAACAAAGAATCATAATAATACAATTAAGTCATTTTATGAAATTAAATCATTATCAATTTATAATTATTATAGCTTTATTCTCAAATTTTCAAATCTTAGGTCAAGATACTGAGAATGGGGTTACAAGTCAATATTGGGCAGATTATTCACCAAGCACCAAAATATCTGAAAAGGTTAATTTTGAAGGGACAATAGGTTATAGAACAAATTCACCTCAACTTTGGAACCGATATTTTATTAAAGGTAAATTTAAATATAAAAGGAAAAAAAATATTAAGAATAAGTTATTCTATAGTGAGCAATTTTCTGCAGGACTTGGTGTTTACTATACAAATAACTTTTATGTTTCTGATAGAATAGAAATTATTCCTGTACAAAGTTATAGTCTTACTTGGCCAAACACTAATAAGTTAAAGTTAAACCATAATTTTGACCTTGAAGAACGATTTGAACTAAATACTAAAAACTGGAAAAACAATTTTGGCCTTAGATTGAGCTATGAACCAACATTAACACTTTATTTTCAAGGTAATTCAACAGAATTTAGAAAGGGTTTTTACCTGCCCGTTAGCCTGTATTTATATTGGAATTTGATTGATGTTCAGCAGTTTAACGATAGAATTCGGGTTACCCCTGGGATTGGGTATGCTTTTTCACCTAAATGGAAAGGTGCTTTTTTAATAGGGTATAATTATTCAAAAGTTACTAAAGATGAAAACTTTTACAAAAGCGATGTAATTTTTCGTTTTCGGGTTTATCATAATCTATAAACGAAATAGGATTTACAATAATTGATTGAGAACTCTTAAAATTAACAATTATCTCGTTCTAAAGAATTACAAGCAGCTTCATACCCTATATTTATTATTGTTGGCACCTGCTTAAAGTCTAAAGTCTCAAATTCTCTTACCTTAGGAGGGTCAATAAATAAATCACATAATTTCTTTTCTTCTCGTACAGAATTATAAATTCCAATTCTTATACAGCGTTCAATGATATCTTTTAAAGTGTTTAGTTCTACTCTTTCAGATTTATGATTTACATGTGATCCAACTAAATAGTTGCATTGGTCTCTAATATAAGAAGCCGGTAAATTGTTAGTTAACCCGCCATCAACATGATAATCTTCGCCAATTTTTATAGGTTTAAAAGCTACGGGAATAGACGTTGAAGCCATTATAGCATCATATAAATTTCCTTTAGAAAGAATTTCATTTTCTCCAGTGCTTAAATTGGTTGAAGACAAATACAAAGGGATTTCTAAATCTTCAATGTTTTGAGGAAGTAATTCCATAAGAATTTTTCTAACGGGTTTATGAGTACCTAAACTCAATGATGGAGCGTTTAATTCAAACATTTTAGATTTTCCTCTGTCAATTGCTATGGCTTCTATTTCTTCTGGAGAATAACCGCCAGCAATTAAGGCTCCTATAACTGCGCCCATACTGGTTCCAGAAATAATTTCGGGTTTCTTACCTGCTTCAATTAACGCTTTATATACTCCAATATGTGCCAAACCTCTTGCACCACCACCACTTAAAACTAACCCAATATTAAATTTCTTCATTCTTCTTTTTTTGTTTTTTACTCTTCTTTGGTTTTTTATTTTTTTCAGCTAACTCATCAGTTATAAAAGGTAAACTAATATGAAAAGCCACATAACTACTTTTGTTTTTTTCTGAAATAAAATTATCAGTAAAAACATCTGTAAAACCTTGATAGTATCTTAAATTAAAGTGAATACCTTTTCCTTTATGCCCAGATTTTAAAAAATAACCAACATTTCCAATAAGCCCATAATCAATATTATTTGTATACTCATTAATGTTTTGTTCAAATTCGCCCAAATCATTTTTGAAAGTTGCTCTCGCTTTGTTAAAAAAAGAAACTTGTGGGCTAATTCCAAATCTAAAATTTGATCTATTTGGTTGATACGCCACTAAAACATTTACATCGGTATAATTTATTAATATTTCAGATGAAACATCTTTGTACAACTCACTTAATTCAGGGTTATCAATTATCAATGAATTTGGAGAAATTTTCAATATCCTTTTTGATAAAAAATAAGCAGTCGGGCTAATATACCAATTTTCGGATAGCTTAACATTTCCTGCAATTCCAAAATTTATTCCTGTTGCCGCACTAGAATTCTCAACATTACTAAAGGAATTCATGGGGATACCAATTTCCATACTAATATTAAATTTTTCTGTTGCTACTTTTTCCCCAAATAATAATGCCAATATTGCTGCTTGTGAAAAAACAATATTTGTTATTAATAAAAAAACTATTGTTATTGCCGCTTTTTGAATTTTCATCTTCTTCTATTTATTTACAACTTCAACTAAAACTGTACCTTCAGAACCAGATGGTGGTTTACTACCAATCATTTTAGCTAATGTTGGGGCAATATCAATTGTATGAACTTTTCTGTTTACTTGTTGATGTTTAAAATTGTAGCCTGCAAAAATAATTGGCACAAAAGTATCATAACTCCAAGGTGAACCATGTGCTGAAGCAACGCTTAACCCGTCAAAATCATTTACAAATAAATGAGGTTTAAAAACAACATAAATATCTCCAGATCTTTCTGAGTTATGATTGTTCAATACAAATCTCATTTCTGATGTATTTGGAACCAATCCCTTATTTAACATTGTTGATGAAACTGCAGCAGATACTCCTTCAAATTTTGATATTTCTTCGCTAACTGCCAGTTGAACTTCTTCTAAATTTAAATTATTCTTTTTAATTACTTCGTGATTTAAATATACATATGGATGAAAATAGTCTTTAATTAATTCTTGCCCAATTCCAAAACGTTTTTTTAAACTAGCAATACTATTCTTTTTATCCCAATCGTCTGTATTAATATTTTTAGTATCAATTCCTCTAGAAGTTAAATATCCAGCAGCTTCAGGACTTCCGTGATCGGCAGATAGTACAATTAGAGTGTTTTCTAACCCTATTTTTTTATCTACAAAACTTAAAAGATCAGCAAGAGTTCTATCTAAATGCAACAAATTGTCTTCCATTTCTAGACTTGAAGGCCCAAAAACATGTCCAACATAATCTGTTGAGCTAAAACTTACTGATAAATAATCGGTAATATCATCTTGTCCAATTGCTTCATTTTCAATCAATGTTTTTGCAAAATCTAACGTAATTTCATCTCCAGCAGGACTTAACGTTAAAATAGTTCCAAAATATTTAGAAGCTGGATCTCCATAATTGTGAGGAAAAGTAATTCCAAACCCTGGAAAATTAGTTTCCCATTGTTGATCATCACTTTCTCCAAAAAGATAGTTGCTTTTGTCTTTTAATAAATTCCATTGTTGATTTCCATATTTTTTAGTAAAATCACTTTTATTAAAAGTTGAAACCCATTCAGGATATGCATTATAATAATACGCACTAGTCACAAATTGTTTGGCAGATTTTGAAAACCAAAAAGCTTTTCCGGCTTGACCGGCCATAGCAATAGCTCCTCTGTCTTTTACTGATACTCCAAACACTTTAGCTTCACCATTTGTAGATAAATTTAACTCATCACTTAATGTAGAAACCAATATGTTTGATGGAGATCTACCTGATGATCTTGCTGTTCTTTGGGTAGGATCAATTTCTGTTTTTTTATTAACATCTGCATTTTCTGAAAGTAATGGATAACGACCATCTTCTATATTATATGACAAATAACCTGTACTTCTATTTAACCAAACATTTGCAACCATTCCATGAGAAGAAGGATTTGCACCTGTAGATAATGTAGTATGACCAACAATAGTTTCTGTATTTGCATGAGAATGATGCGCATCAGTAAATACAATTCCATTATTTAATAAATAACGAAATCCGCCTTCTCCCATATTGTCTAAAAACCGATACGGTAAATCTCCTCTTAATTGATCAACCGTAATTTGTAAAACTAGTTTTGGTTCTTTTTTATATATTTTTTTATCCTGTGAATTTGTTTTATTTCCTTCTGCACAAGAGAAAAAACTTGATACAATAGCGATACTAGTTAGAAATAATAATTTGGTGAATTTATTTTTCATGCTTTTTTATTTAATATTTTTGTTTCCTTTATTCGTAATTAGTTTTATAGCTCCCGGTAACATTTTTATTGAAACTTTATGGTACTTCTTGATAACTTCACCATCTAACTGTAACAATCTAGGCTCTTCAAAAATAAGTTCTGCTTCTTTTGTTGCAATAACTTTACTCTTTTGATTATCGAAATATTTTTCGTCAAATGATGACAGTCCAGCTTTAATTAATGATGGAAGGTCTATTTGTTCAATAAGAACTATCTCAAATTTTTCATCCATCGGATTTCCAACAACATTTAAAGGAACTCCTGTACCATATTTTCGGGCATTACATATGGCCGACATAAACACATTTGTTGTAATTGATTCTCCATTTGCATTTAAGGTAACCTTAAATGGTTTTAAATCTTTTAACTCTTCAATAAAATATTTTGCATACGTTGCCATTCCCCGGTTTGGATCTTTTTCATAAGCTTCAACTATATTTGCATTTATTCCAACATCACCAATATGCATTGTATAATGTTCATCATTAATTAATAACATATCTAACCCTGCAACCATATGCGACATAATAATATCTTTTAAAGCTTCTATAGGATCTAGTTTTACAAATAGCTCAGTAGCCATACCATTAGCAGAACCTAAGGGAATAATTCCCATTGGGTAATTTGTGTTTAAAAGAGCAATAGCTGTAAATAATGTAGTTCCATCTCCTCCTACCGAGGCTACTTTATCTGGGTTGTAGTTTTCTAAAACTTTTAAAACTTCTTGTTCGTCATTTTTTCCGGTAGTTTTAAATATTTTAAAATTTATTCCATAAAAATCACAAATTGAAGTTGCTTCTTTTAAAAATGGTTCTTTATCAACACCCCCAGATATTGGATTTACAATAAATAAAATTTTCATAATTAGAGTATTGTTTAGTAAAGTTTAAGATGAATATACTTCATTCCGTTTAAAATAATAAGTTTTTACGCCAGTTTCTTGCAAGGCTTTCCAATCTGTTTTTTGTTTATCGCTAATTGTTTTTTTTGTTTGCCGTATGTAAACATTTGAAATTAGCATTTTATACTTTTTAGCAATTACGGTGTAAATTTCCATATCCCTTTGAGAATCATCACCTACTAGGATAAATTGTTCGTTTTTGGAATTTTCTATCAATGTTTCAATTGTATTCAATTTAAAATCTCTATTTTTTTTGGAACCAACTAATTGTGAAAAATTTAAAAATGGAGTTAATAACAACGGCCCTTTTGGCAGGTTATTAAATTGTATAAAATTGGAAATAATTTTAAACAAATTATTCTCACTCTTTGAAACATAAAAAAAGCGTGGATTTTGATCTTTTAAAGAATCAAACAAATCTTTAGTAAATGAAATAACACCTCTTTTTTCTGAAGTTTTAAAAAGTGTTGTAAAAAAACGTTTAACTAGTGTATTGGTATATGAAACCATGATAGTTTCATCTATATCGGAAATAACATTTAATCCAGAAGGTGGATCTTTAAATAGTATTGGGTATGATTGGAGTGTTGACAATACAGAAGTTTTATCTGTAAAATGTATGAATATTTCTCCTTCCACTTTAAAATTAAATGTAACAGAAAAACTACCATTTTTATTGGTAGTAGTTTTTAGAGTGTGCCTTTTATTTGTAACAAGAATTTCTTTATTTCTACAAGTATTTTTAAAATATGAACCTATAACTTGACGAGCGTTACTAAACCAACTATCGGTTTGTCTTGCCCGAAATTTGTGATGTGACAATAAAACGCCTGAAACAACTGTTTTTTGCGAAAACTGAATTGCCGATAAATGCCATACAATAGCCATACTATTAATTTAAGTAATTTAGGATAGATTTCTTTTTGTTTCAATAGAAAAAGAGGGGGTATAACATCCCTCTTTTTGAGATGTTTTATTTGAAATACTCTTTAATCTTTTTAGAGATTTTCTCCAATTTCTTTTTTGATTCCTTATGATTTTCTTTTAAGTCTTCTTTTCTCTTTTCTAGTTTTGTTTTAGCACTGTCTTGAACTTCAGACATTTGAGTTTTAAGTTTTTCCAATTTAGCATTTCTTTCTTCTTTTTGTTTCGCTAACTTAGCATCAATTTTTTCTTTTAAAGCTTTGTTTTTAGCTTTTGCGGTATCCAATTGTTTTTGGATACTAGCTTTTGTTTCTTCATTAGATTCTTTCAATTCATTTTTCAACTCATCAATTTCTTTATTCAATTCTTTAGCTTCTCTTCTTAACTGATCATCTTCAACATCTGATCTGTTTTTTCTATATACGACACCGTTCAAAGCTTCTATTTTAGAATCAACTGGAGTAGTCCACTCTTCTTCTGCATCAATTATTACGGCGGTTTTACCGGTTTCTATAGCTTCAGTTGCTTGCTCCATAAAAGAAAGATCAAAAAGTGATTTATCAATGTCATAGAACAAACCACCATACATTCCTACCGCAGTACCAACTGCTAAACCTCCAGGTCCTGCAAATATACCAACAAGAGCTCCTGTTAAACCGCCAATGGCAGTTCCAATAGGTCCTTGTTCTGAGCTTTGTTTTACATCTACTTTACCTTCGCTATTTTTTTGTAATACAGCTGAAGCATAAATAGTAATATCTCCATTCTTGTGTAAGTTTTTTAACTCTTGTAATCCTTCTGCTGATTTTTGTTCGTTTTCAAAGACTGAAATAATAATTCTGTTCATAATTTAGTTTATTAAGTTATTGCTTATTTTTTTATAATTGTTTTTTTTTACAAATGTCGCCACTTATTTCAGTGTATATCTTAGTGCAATACCTAAAATGATAAAATAGGTAATTCGCCTATAGATACTGATTTACATATTTAATGCTCTCCAAAAACATAGTTCAGTCAACAATTCATTCCTAATAATACTTAGCGAATAACTTTAACAGGTTCCATATGGTGAGAGTAAATAGCGACTTGTGATTTTGCGCCCCAGGAAGTTTATATTTTGAGTTTTTGTTTGGGGTGATGAGATTGAAAATTACAGTTCCTTTTTTACTTTTTACTGGAAATTTATAGTAGATACTCTTTCTTTTTCCATTGATGAAAAAGTAACCAAAAATATAGGCTGATTTTAATTTCATTAAATTCTACATTTGTTCCGCTATCGACACCAGGCCGCTGCGCTTTTTGGTTTACTCTTGCGCTTCACAATTTTGAATTTGTACTGAAATAAAAATAGGCCATTGTTTACAATTACTTTCTTTTATCTCTAGTTTTTGCCGAAAGTGATGAGGTTGAAGATTACTCATCCCTTTTTTATTTGTTTTGGTATTCGTGAATGATGAACTACCCTCTTTTATCGATGGAATCTGAGTCAAATGCTATAACGTTCATCATTTGTCTTAACCTGCTTCTTACTCTTTTACCGTATCGGTTTTCTAATTCTCTAGTGTTGAGGTTGGTGGTGATATGGGTTATGCTTCTATGTTTTGTTTGTATAGATCCGGGAACTACACTTCGATTCACTTCGACTCCGCTCAGTGACCGCTGCTCAGTAATCTTTTTAGGATGACAAAATAAATCATATCTTGATAATAGAATTTCACCTAGCACATTGCAGTCTTTTGCATAATGACTACCTGTTGGTTCTACTCCTAAATCGTCAAAACAGTAGTTTTTGGTTTGGTTGTATCGTTCCAGGGTTTGGTATCCGGCGGCATTAAAGCTAAAAATGATATTGCGTGTTGGTATGATTTCATACGTTGTTTTGTGAGGTGCTAAGTGCAATAATAATTGCATTAGCGTTGTTTTACCACATCCTACGGGTCCTGATAGTAATATGCCTTTGTTGGTGTCGATTCCCATTTGTGCGCAGCTGTAATGGTCTTGAATGAAGTAACAGCATAGTTTAAAAAGCAAGATTTCGTCTTCTTTGTAGATTTTGAAGTTTTTTCCGAATAGCATATGGCCTTTGATGTTGAGGTAGGTTTTTATTTTTTCGAAATCGTAGTGAATGGTGTTGTTGTGTATTTCTCCTATTTGGAATTTGGAGGTTCCTTCGGTTTTAATGTGTGGTGTTGGGTTCATAGTGTTTTATTTTTTTGAATTTCTTTGTAGTATAAAAGCGAATTTATTGGTGTCTCTAGTGTTCTTTTCATTTTGCCTTGATGCAAAACGAAACAAAAAATCAAGACTTGGATTTTCAGCGGTCAAATTAGTCCTTGAATCCTAAAAGAAATGAACTCGCATTGCTCAAACAGCATTTCTTTTTACGGATTCTTCAAACATTTGACACTCGCCTGCCAAATCCTAGGTCGTTTAATTTGTTAAAGTGGTTCATCGTAGTTTTTGTTTTGGTTGACGTGGAGGTTGTCGTAAAAATGATCAAGTGGTAAAGCGTTTGGATCGTTTGCTTTTGATTTTTTTCGAGGTGCTAATTTCATTTCGTTGGCTTTTAGCATCCAACTTTTGGCGGTGGCTTGCCAATCGGTAATTTTTGATTTCCCTCCAACTTTCCATCCAATTCCCTGGTAATGGTTGAAGAATTTTTTGGCTTCCAATTCAGGATATTTTTCTTTTTTAAAAAAATCTAAAATCAATTTTTCTTTTGCGATTGCCTCTAGTTTAATAAAGTTTATAGTATGTTTATTTATGTTTATATTAGGTATCAGTGCTTGTTCATTTAACGAACAGTCTAAGTTCATATCTTCTTTATAGCTTGATTCAAAATTGAACAGCTTTACTTTACTGCCCTTGAATGGGTTGTGAGATAGACTGTAACGTATATATTTCCAATGACTTAACTCTTTAATGCATTTGTGATACGTTGCTGTAGATCCAATTTTTGAAAGTTTCATAATTTCTTCTCTGCTTATATGAAATTCTGAAGGAAATCGGTTTTGATTCCATAGTTGAAATAACGCCAAGTACAAACTGATATGGGATGGATTTAAGCGATTATCTTTACGGAATTGAATATAGACTCCGTTGAGGTGTTTGATGTAGTTCATAGGTTTAAAAATTAGCGTGTTGTTTTCTGCACAGCGTATTTAAAAACTTAAATACTGTGTATTTTTTAACGTTATGTAGAATTTAAAAGCCCTTGAATAATTTTCAAGGGCCGAAGCTGTTAGTCGTTGTTGTTTACGGTATTTTCTTCCAAAACTTGCATTATTTTCTCATAATCGTAATAGATAATTCCACCCATCTTGGTGTAAGGTAGGGTTCCGTTGATTCTGAGGTTTTGAAGTGTTCCAGTTGACAAGCCAAGTAGTTTTCGTACCTCTGGTGATTTTAACCACTTTTTGGTTGATGTTTGGCGTTTGTCTCCAATCAAGTTTTTAATGTTGCTTAGTAAATCGTCTTTGAATTCATCTAAGTCTTCTGGTGTAATAATTTTTGCAGCCATATCTTGCAATTTTTGAATTAATAATTAAGAAAGCATTGTTTTGTTTCTTTTTCATTTTACAAATATGTGAAGTATAACTCACTAAAAATCACAAGTTGGGGTGTTTTTTTTAGAACATTTTTCTTGATGTTGTTTGGTTTAATTTCATATTTTGAACAATGTGAAAATGATGTTGAAATAACAAAACACCTCAAAATAAATTTGAAACTTTTTTTACCCAACTTGGGTGTTTTATTGATTAAATTTTAGTATACGTTTTAGTAAAGCGCTCTTTAAACTGTCTAAAAACTTTGTATTATTTTTTCTTCTCTCTTTTATTTCTAAGAAGGCTCTGTAGAAATCACCTAAGTCAATATTAAAAACGGTTTCAAAAGTAGCGGCAATTTGTTTGATATCTGCATCACCGTTATTAAAAACCTTTAAACTGTCTAATGCATAAATAAGTTCTATTAAAGCAATTTTAGTTGCCGTCCATTTTAATTTTGAATTCACAATTGTTAATCCAGGTTCTAGGTTGTTTTTCAACAAAAGGACTTCAATTTCATTTTGGCAATAGTTGATTACTGATTCATAGCCTATGAATTTAGCAAAAGTAGAGTCTAGACTTGTAGAGAATTCATCATCAATAAATGATCCTGACCAATCAAATTGAATTCGAATGCTTTTATTTTCTCGAAGAAAATATTGAGCGTCAAAATACGATTCTTCTCCTCTAAAGTATTGATAGAAATTATGATTCTTGTTAAAGAATTCTTGTATTTCTTGAATTTCCTCGTCAAAATACTTCCTCTGGATATCTATACCTCCTTTGGGTCTTTTACTTTCAATTTGAAATAGCTTGGCGTAATAAATGAATTTTGAAAGTGCGTAGGGTTTTACTTTTTTGAAAAATGTTATTTCATCTTGGCTACAAGCAAACTCTTCAGAAATTACAATATTTCTTAATTGATTCAGGTAGCTTTGAGTCAATTTTGTACAGCTTTCAAAAGTATCTATGTTGTTGCTATTTTCTAATTCGATTTTTTCTAAATCATTTTCTAAATGATTGATAATTTTAGCATATCCTTTTTTCACAGTAATTTATTTTGGGGTTTATTTTTTAAATAAATAACTAAAACTTGTAAAAAAAGTACACTTTTAAGTGAAATATCTATCGATTATCAAGTTTCGCGACTTATTTAGCAACAAATTAGTATAAAAATCATTAAATATGAAATGAAACTACTTAAAAGTTGAGTTTTATTGTAGAATGTGTAATTGAAGTAAACCTCTTCTTTAGACAGATTTTTTCTCTTCTGAAGCGTTTTTATTTTCTAAAGCATTCAGCTTCACTTTTAAAATACTCATATCATCGCTCACTTTTCGGTCTAAAATTTTCGCGTAGTGTTGTGTAGTTTTTAGCGATTTATGCCCTAGCATTTTACTAACTGATTCAATAGGTACTCCATTGGTTAGTGTTACCGTAGTTGCAAATGTGTGACGCGCTAAATGAAAGGTTAGATTTTTTGTAATGCCACATAGATCTGCTATTTCTTTTAGATAAGCGTTCATTTTTTGGTTGCTTAATACCGGAAGTAGTTTATCGCAGTCTAACACCTCTTTATGGTTTGCGTATTTCTCAATAATCGTATTTGACAATGGTAATAAAGGAATGTTGCTTACCGTATTGGTTTTTGTTCTTTTTGTATTGATCCATTTATTCCCATCAATTCCTATTACAATACAATTGTTAGTTAACTTTTTTACATCAGCATACGCGAGTCCTGTAAAACAACTGAATAAAAAAATATCCTTCACAAGGTCCAATCGTGGTAATTTAAATTCTTTTTTTACTAACTCTTGAATTTCTTCTTCACTTAAGAATTCTCTATCTACTGATTTTAATCTTGCTTTCCAATTGAAAAATGGGTCTTTTGTAATCCAATCATTGGCATACGCAATTCTAATTATTTTTTTAAAATTAGTAATGTATTTAACAGCTGTATTATGTGCGCAGTTTCTTTCTGTTTTTAAATAATATTCGAAACCTGTAATGAATTTATGGTCAACATCTACAACAGGAATATCATTCAATCTATGTTCAAATTTAATAAATTCCTCAATATGAGATTTTGCTGTTTTATATCTTAAAACTGTTCCTGCAGCAAAATCTTTCCCTACCAATTTCTCGACTTGTTCATTGTGATCCTGGAAAATTTTTAATAGCATTTTTTGATTTTCATCTTTACCAAGATATTTGTCACGAATTTGAATTGCAGTAAAAGGTTTATTATCTTCAATAAACTGCTGGTGAATTTTATTGATTTTATTTGAAATCAAATCAATGTATTGATTAATTTCTTGTGCTTCTCTAGAATACCCTTTTACCCTATTCGCACTGGAATTCCATTTATCAATATGAACTTTTCTTTGAATACTCAATTCTGCACGCCTACTATTTACAGTTATTCTTAAATAAATATTGGTTTTTTGATTACTGTCAATCTTGGTCTTTTTAATATAAAATAATTGAGAAAGAGAATTTTTCATAGCTTCTAACAATTTTAACAGTATAAATATACAAAAAATAAATCAAAAAATATTCTGAACCCCTATATTTAACAACACCTACAGAGGTATTCGGTGTCAGTTAACCCCTCCAACAAACTGACACCGAATTAGCCCCTTTTTAATTGATTTTATATGGTGTTTTATGGTATTTCCTAGAAAAGGAAAACCCCACAAACGTAGTGTTTGTGGGGTTTTGTTGTTTTTTGGTCTCTTTTAACTTTGTTTTCGCAGAGAGGAAGGGATTCGAACCCACGATACGTTGCCGCATACACACTTTCCAGGCGTGCGCCTTCGACCACTCGGCCACCTCTCTAAAAGTGTTGTTATTCGCCGTTTAAGTAAAGGTCTATTAAACCTTCTGGTGCTGCAACAATAATTTTTTTGTTGTCTCTATCAACTTTCTTAATAAAGTCGTCAATCATTGGAATAAAAACTTCTGTCCCATTTGAATTAATTTCAAATAACGGCTGCGCAGATGAATCATTTACTCCAATTATTTCACCCACATATCCGTGTTGAACATCTTCAATATCAAATCCAATTATTTCATGAAAATAAAACTTATTTCCAGTTAACTTTGGTAAAAATTCAATAGGTAAAAATAATTCTGATCCTAAAATAGCATCAGCATCAGCTTCGTTTAAAATATCTTCAAACTGAATTCGAAGTTGATTTCCTTTTTGTAGTAAACTTGTTTCAATAAAAAATGGAACCAGATTGTTACCCAAAGCAACAAATACTGATTCCAAATTTTGATAAATTTCAGGTTCGTCTGTGTCTAACTTAGCAACAACTTCCCCTTTAAAACTATGTTTTCTTACAATTTTGCCTAAATAAAAACAATCTTTTTTACGCATTATCGTAATACTAGTTTATTTTGTTCCTTATTCTTGTGATGCAGCTTGTGCGTCATCAATAGATTCAGGTCCTGCTTCTTCAACAACTTCAGTTGCAGCTTGTGCAGCAGCTTTCGCATCTGCTTCAGCTTTAATTGCAGCTTCTTCTACTTCTTTAGCAGCAGCAGCACGCTCTTCATTAATTTTTACTTCAGCTTCAAAAGCTTTAGCTTTAGCTTCAGCTTTAACTTTTGCTAAACCGTCAACTTTTGCAGTGATTTTTCCTGCTTTTTCATCAACCCAAGCTTGAAACTTTTCTTCAGCTTGCTCTTCAGTTAAAGCACCTTTTCTTACACCACCTAATAAATGATTTTTAAGCATTGCTCCTTTATAAGATAAAATTGCTTTTGCAGTATCAGTTGGTTGTGCACCATTTTGTAACCACGTTACAGCTCCATCAATATTTAAATCAATTTGTGCTGGATTTGAATTTGGGTTATAAGTTCCCAATTTCTCTAAGTATTTACCATCTCTTTTTGAACGTGCATCAGCTGCAACGATCCAATAAAATGGTTTTCCTTTTTTTCCGTGTCTCTGTAATCTAATTTTTACTGGCATTCTTTTTTAATTTTTAAGGTTCTCGACCTTGGTTATAAATTTTAAGTTTGCAAATATACTTAGATATTTTGATATAAGCATTCTATTTTAGATTATTTTACACCCGTTATATAAAATGTAATTGTTTGAAAATCAAAAACTTTACATTAAAACAGATTTCAATCAAAATCTAATTTACAGAAACTTGTGACTAAACTAGTCCTGTAAACCCTAAAAACGCAAGTGACAATAAACCAGCAACTAACAAATTAATTGGCACACCTTTCATTCCTTCAGGAATGTTAGCTAACTCTAAATGCTCACGAATACTAGCAAAAACAATTAATGCCAGTCCAAAACCAATTGAATTTGAAACAGCAAAGAATACCGCTTTCATTAAACTTCCTCCATCTAATCCTAAAGCTAAAATAGCTACACCCAATACAGCACAGTTGGTTGTAATTAAAGGTAAGAAAACTCCTAACGCTTGGTATAAAGGCGGACTTACTTTTTTCAAAATAATTTCAACCATTTGTACTAAAGCGGCAATTACTAAAATAAAAGTAATAGTTCTTAAGTAATCTAAACCAGCTGGAACCAATATAAATTCGTGTAATAGGTACGTTACCATTGTAGCCAACGTCATTACAAACAATACAGCACCAGACATACCAACCGATGTTGATACTTTACTAGAAACCCCTAAGAAAGGGCAAATTCCTAAAAATTGAGATAATACAATGTTGTTTACAAAAACAGCAGCAATAAGTATAATTATATAATCCATTTTATGTTGTTTTAGTAGATATTTTGTTAAACAATACAGTTAAATATGCCAAAGCAATAAATGCTCCTGGAGGTAAAATAAATAAGATAAATGTGTTTGCATCTTCAGGTACAAATTTAAAGCCGAATAAACTTCCGCTACCTAAAATTTCACGAGCTGCACCTAAAACCGTTAGCGCAATGGTAAAACCTAATCCCATTCCTAAACCATCAATTAGTGATGACAATACATTATTTTTTGATGCAAATGCTTCTGCTCTACCTAATATTAAACAGTTTACCACAATTAACGGAATAAAGATTCCTAATTGTTCATATAAAAATGGTACAAATGCTTCTAAAATCATTTCAACAATTGTTACAAACGATGCTATTACAATAATAAAAGCAGGAATACGTACTTTACTTGGTATTTGTGTTTTAATTAATGATACCACTATGTTACTCATAATTAATACAAACATAGTTGCAACTCCCATTCCTAAGCCATTAAATGCTGAAGAGGTAACACCTAGCGTTGGGCACATACCCAATAGCATTACAAAAACAGGATTATCCTTAACAATTCCTTTTAAGAAATTTTGGGTTTGATTTATAGTTTCTGCCATAATTCTTAATTTTTAAGTTCTATTAATGAACCGCTTTTTTTCATAAACTCATTATATGCCATTTCAACAGCTTCACCAAAAGCACGAGTAGAAATAGTTGCTCCTGTTAAGGCATCAACTTCACCTCCATCTTTGGTAACTTTTAAATTAAAAGTTGAAGGGTTTTTACCTCTAAACTGCGCTAAAAACTTTTCGTCTTTCATTTTTGTTCCTAACCCTGGTGTTTCTTTTTGTTCTAGAACTACAATATTTTCAATAGTTCCATCTGGTGTAAAACCAACCATAACTTTAACCAATCCGCTAAAGCCTTTTTCAGTTGATCCAATTACAGCAGCTCCTACAAATTTATTCCCTTCAAATGCAGGAAAAACTTCAACACTGTCTTTCACATTTTCAACTTTAATTGACACAACATCTTCAACCGGGTTGTTATCAAAAGCAGGCAATACTAACTTTAAAGCATTTACTTTTTTTTCTAATTTGGCTTTCGCTTTAGGACCAACTGTTAAGTCATTTACATATCCTAAAGAGAAACCTGATATAATAGTAATCACAAATAATGCGACTAACATATTGATAAATGTATCTTTCTTCTGGCTCATAATTACACAATTTTAGCTTTAATTTTTGAACCAAATCTTCTTGGTTTAAAATAGGTATTAATAAGTGGTACAAAAGCATTCATAATGATAATACCAAATGAAACTCCTTCAGGATAGGCTCCAAATAATCTTATTACAACAGTTATAACTGCAATACCTATTGCAAATACAATCATTCCTTTTTTGGTCATAGGACTTGTAACTAAATCAGTTGCCATAAAAAAGGCTCCTAACAAAGCACCACCCGATAAAATATGAATTAATGGACTTGCATAACTTTCTGGATCAATTATCCAAAAAATTCCGGTCATAACAGCCATTGTCACCAACATTGTAACTGGAATATGCCACGTAATTACTTTTTTATACAATAAATAAATTCCACCTAAAAGTAATGCTACTGCAGACATTTCACCAATTGAACCACCTGATAAACCTAAAAACATATCTAAGTTTGAAGGTAAAGTAGCACTAATATTGGTCATAGTATCACCAAACATTAATCCTTCTTTTATCAATCCTAATGGCGTAGCTCCTGTAACTGCATCCGCAATAGTTGTATTATTTTCAACCGCTGTTGGCCACATTGTCATTTGTACTGGAAATGAAACCAATAAAAATACACGCCCAACCAACGCCGGATTAAATAGGTTAAAACCTAATCCACCAAATGATAATTTAGCAACTCCAATAGCAACTAAACTACCAACAATAATCATCCAAATTGGCAAACCTGCAGGTAAGTTAAAAGCTAATAATATTCCTGTGATTAATGCTGAACCGTCACCAATAGTTACATTGGCTTTCATTAAATATTTCTGAATTAAATATTCAAACAGTAAGCAAGAAATTACCGCTACAGCGGTTACAATAAATGCGCTTATTCCAAATACATATAGCGAAACTAAGAACGCAGGAATTAAAGCGATAACCACATCGTACATCAATTTTTTTGATGTTCTATCAGAATGTACGTGCGGTGAGGCCGATACTATAATAGGTTGACTCATTTTATTTTTTAGATGTTTCTAATTTTTTAACAATATTTTTTCCAAAACGGATATAATCTAATAAAGGACGGTGTGAAGGACATACATAACTACAAGAACCACATTCAATACAAGTCATAATATCTTCATTTGAAGCTTTTTCGTACATTCCTTTTTCAGACAAATTCATAAGCAAATGAGGTTCTAATCCCATAGGGCAAACAAAAACACATTCGCCACAACGAATACAATTCTCAGCTTTTCCTCTACTAGCCTCATCTTCATGAATTACTAATATTCCTGAAGTTCCTTTTGTAACGGGTACATCAGTATTTTTAATAGCTTTCCCCATCATTGGTCCACCGTTTACCAATTTTCTAGTACCGTCAGGCAAACCACCTACTTCAGCAATTAAATCTTTTATTGGTGTTCCAATTTTCACCCAAAAGTTTGATGGATTTTCTAGTTTTTTACCTGTTACAGTAACCACACGTTCAACCAATGGTTTATCAAATTGAATGGCTTGGTAAATGGCGAAAATTGTACCAACATTGTGCACAATTACACCTACATCTAAAGGCAATCCATTCTTTGGAACTTCTCTTCCTAAAATGGCTCTTACCAGTTGTTTTTCACCACCTTGAGGGTATTTAACTTGCAAAGCTGCAACTTGAATTCCATCTTCTTTTTTAATAATACTTTTAAAAAGACTGATAGCATCTTGTTTGTTATTTTCAATTCCAATAACTGCTTTTTCTAAATGTAAAGCTTTCATTAAAATTTTAATTCCAACAACAATTTCTTGCGCTTTTTCTAACATCAATCTATGATCGGCTGTTAGGTAAGGTTCACATTCAACACCATTAATAATAAGGTAATCTAATTTTGAACCTTCGCGAACATTTAATTTTACTTGAGAAGGAAACGTTGCTCCACCTAAACCTACAATTCCGCAGTCACTAATTTTTTGAACAATTGCTTTTGGTTCTAATTCAATTTCGGTTTTTAACGGAAACTCTTGTTCTTCAAAATTAGTAGGATCTTTTGCGTCGGTTCTAATAACAATACATTGTTTTTTATAACCACTACTGTCAATTATTAAATCTAACTTAGTCACTGTTCCTGCAACAGGAGAATGAATATTAGAAGAAACAAATCCACCAGATTTTGCAATTACCTGACCAACTGTTACCTTGTCTTTTTTGTCTACAACTATTTCCGCAGGAATTCCAATATGTTGTGCAATAGGTACATTTACCACCTTTGGCACAGTCATTCTTTTAATTTCCTTTGAAGATGTTATTTTATTTTCTGGAGGATGAATACCTCCTTTTGGAAATGTTTTAAGCATCTGTGTTCTTATTTTTTGATTCTACAGTTGTATCTTCTTTTACAACTGCAACTTTTTCAACTTCCTTTTTAGCTGCTGGTTCTTTTACAACTGCAACCTTTTCAACCTCTTTCTTTTCTACAACCTTTTTAGCTACTGGCTTTTTTTCAACCACTTTTTTAGGTTTTCTTGGAGGGAAATTTGTTTCTATAATAGAGTGCGTTGGACAAACATCTACACATTTTCTACAAAGCGTACATAAAGCAGGGTCAATGTAAGCAAGGTTGTTATTCATTGTAATAGCATCTTTTTGGCAAACATCTTCACATTTAGAGCAACCAATACAAGCTACTGAACAAGATTTTCTTGCAATACCACCTTTATCTTCATTTAAACAACCAACAAATACTTTTAAATCGCGTTTATTTTTAGGACGCATTTCAATAATATCTCTAGGACATGCTTTTACACAAGCACCACAAGAAGTACATTTATCAGAATCAATTACTGGTAAACCTGTAGCTTCATCCATATACATTGCATCAAAATCACAAACAGCAACACAATCACCATCTCCTAAACAACCATATTGGCAATCTGTTTCACCTCCATAAACCATTGCCGAAATTGCACAAGTTCTTGGGCCTTGATATTCTGTAGTTTTTGGACGAACATCACAACCTCCTTGACAACGTAATACCGCAACTGTTGGAGCTTTTTCAGCTACTTCTTTTCCTAATTTAGTTGCAACTAGTTTCATCACATCATTTCCTCCAACTGGACAAAACAAATCTGAAATATCTTCAGTATTCACTAATTTTTCGGCAAAAGATTTACAACCTGGAGAGCCACAACCAGCACAATTTGCACCTGGCAAAATATCATCAACCTCAGCGATTAATGGGTTCTCATACACATAAAACTTCTTTGAAACAACATACAACACTACTGCTGCAATTACCCCTAAAGAAGCTAATAACAAAACGCTATATAAAACTGAATCTGTCATTCTTTCTTAATTAAATTTTAATATTGAAACTTGAAACGCCTTTTTAAATGTATCTTTCAATACAAAAAGCATAAAATAATAAGGAACTAAAATGGCCAATGAAATTAACCCTGAAATCCATTCTTTTAAAAACAACGAAGTAATAACTAATACTGAAAACATTAAAATAAAAGGAAAAACATACGCCCAAAACACAGCTTTTAAGCCTAATTCTCTATTTAACACAACATCAACCGGTTCATTCAACTGATAAGATTCTGTTGGATTTTCAATTTCAATTTCTTTGTCGTTTGATTCAGATACACCACAAGCTGATTGTGCTTTACATCCTTCACAATTAACATTTCCTTTTAATGAGACAACAATCCCATGTTCAGAAATTCTAGAAACTACTCCTTCGTGCTTTATGGTATCCTTTTTTGCTTTATAACTGTCTAAATCCAGTTTGGTCATAATTACCCTTTCGTTATCTTTAACGGGGTAAAATTAAATCAACATTTATATAAAAAATATGATTATTGTTAGCTTTTATTTAAAAAGAATTATTTTGTAATATATGTCACACAAATAAATTTAACTGATTAACCAGTTTGGTCAACCAGCTTATACCGTTTTAGATACGTTAATTGTTAATAAAAAAAATACGAAATTGAATTCTAAAAATATTAAAATGTATACTTTTAAAATCTTGTTTTTCCACTAAAAAAAAATCGCACATGTTTTTAATTTTTGATACCGAAACCACTGGTTTACCAAAAAAATGGAATGCTCCTATTACGGACACCAACAATTGGCCAAGGTGTATTCAAATTGCTTGGCAATTGCATGATGAATTGGGAGAATTAGTTGACCAACAAGATTATTTAATTCAGCCTGAAGGGTATAACATTCCGTACGATGCTGAACAAATTCATGGAATTTCAACGCAATTAGCACAAGAAAAAGGTGAAAAACTAGAAGATGTTTTAGTACTTTTTAATGAAGCTCTTTCAAAATCTAAATTTGTTGTAGGACAAAATGTGAAGTTTGACCTTAATATTATGGGCTGTGAGTATGTTAGAAAACAACTTAACACTCCGTTAAATGAACTTCCGGTTTTAGATACCTGTACTGAAAGAACAGCAACACTTTGCCAAATACCAGGAGGAAGAGGTGGAAAATTTAAGTTACCAACATTAACCGAATTACACCAACATTTGTTTCAAGCTCCTTTTGGAGAAGCTCACAATGCCACTGCCGATGTTGAAGCTACCACACGATGTTTTTTAGAATTAATTAGAAAAAGAATATACACCAAAGAACAATTAGATGTATCTGCTGATTATTTTCAACGTTTTGATGCAAAAAACCCTTCTCCTATTAATGTAATTGGGCTTAAACATTTAAACTTAAAAAAAGAAAGTAAGAAGTTAAAAAATAAAGAAAAAGTTAGCGACTCAAACATTTCTGAAGATTCTTCTGTAGATTTAAGTGGCACAAGCTTTTCGCACTTACATTGTCATTCTCAATTTTCAATTCTACAATCAACTTCAAGCTACAGTAATTTAATTAAAGCGGCAATAAAAGATAATATGCCCGGAATTGCCATTACCGATTCTGGAAATATGATGGGTGCCTTTTATTTTGTAAGAGAAGCCATTAATCACAATAAATCTGTTGAAAAACACAATAAAAATTTAGGTGAAGGAGAACAACCAAAACAACTAATAACACCTATTTTAGGTTGTGAATTTAATGTTTGTGAAAATCACTTAGATAGAACTCATAAAGACAACGGTTATCAAATTGTAATTTTAGCCAAAAACAAAAATGGCTATCATAATTTAGCAAAAATGGCATCGCTGTCAAATACAGATGGGTTTTACTATGTGCCAAGAATTGACAAAAATATAATTTCAAAATATAAAGAAGATTTAATTGTTTTATCAGGAAACCTTTATGGTGAAATACCAAGTAAAATATTAAATATTGGTGAAAATCAAGCTGAAGAAGCTTTATTGTGGTGGAAAGAACAATTTGGAGACGACTTTTATTTAGAAGTCATGCGTCACAATCAAGAAAATGAAGATCACGTAAACAGTGTGATTATCAATTTCGCCAAAAAACATAACGTAAAACTAATTGCCACCAACAATACATTTTATACAACTAAAAATGAAGCTGAAGCTCATGACATTTTACTTTGTGTAAAAGATGGTGAAAAATTAGCCACACCTAAAGGAAGAGGAAGAGGATTTAGATACGGATTACCAAATAACGAATACTATTTCAAGTCGCAAGAGCAAATGAAAAATTTGTTCAAAGATCTTCCAGAAGCTATTGCCAATACACAAGAAATTGTAGATAAAGTTGAAGTGTACACTTTGGCTCGGGATGTTTTACTTCCTAAGTTTGATATTCCTAAACAATTTGTTGATCCAGAAGATGAAATTGACGGAGGTGTACGAGGTGAAAATGCGTATTTAAAACACTTAACATTTGAAGGTGCAAAAATTAGATATGGAGATGATTTAGATGCCGAAAAAATAGAACGTTTAGATTTTGAGTTGTCTATTATTGAAAAAACCGGATATCCTGGTTATTTTTTAATTGTTTGGGATTTTATTTTAGAAGCCAGAAAAATGGGCGTTTCTGTTGGACCCGGACGTGGTTCTGCAGCAGGTTCTGCAGTTGCATACTGTTTATGGATTACAAATATTGACCCAATTAAATACGATTTACTTTTTGAGCGTTTCTTAAATCCAGATCGTGTTTCATTACCCGATATTGATATTGATTTTGATGATGAAGGAAGACAACGTGTTATAGAGTTTGTAATTGAAAAATATGGTGCTAGTCAAGTAGCACAAATTATCACCTACGGAACAATGGCCGCAAAGTCATCAATCCGTGATACTGCAAGAGCATTAGATTTACCGTTGCATGAAGCAGATAAAATAGCCAAACTAATTCCAGGTTTAAAGCTTCAAAACATTTTTGGTGATGACGAAAAAAGTAAAGGAAAAGTAAAAGGTTTAAGAGCCGAAGAATTTGAATGTGTTGAAGAGCTTAGAAGACTTGCTGATGGAAATAATCTAGAAGCTCAAACCATTAATCAGGCAAGAGCGCTTGAAGGTTCGGTTAGAAATACTGGAATACACGCCTGCGGAGTTATTATTACTCCTGAGCCAATTACCAATTTAGTACCAGTATCTACAGCCAAAGATTCAGATATGTACGTAACTCAGTTTGACAATAATGTTGTTGAAACTGCTGGTTTACTAAAAATGGATTTCTTGGGCTTAAAAACACTTACCTTAATTAAGGATACTGTTAAAATTGTAAAAGCCAAACACGGAGTAGATTTGGTTCCTGATGATTTTCCTTTAGATGATAAAAAAACATACGAACTCTTTCAAAAAGGAGAAACTATTGGTGTTTTTCAATATGAATCTCCTGGTATGCAAAAGCATATGAAATCGTTAAGACCAACTGAGTTTGCCGATTTAATTGCCATGAATGCCTTGTACCGTCCTGGTCCAATGGAATACATACCTTCTTTTATTGATCGTAAACACGGGCGTGAAGAAATTACGTATGATTTAGATGATATGGAAGAATACCTTAAGGAAACTTATGGTATTACCGTTTATCAAGAGCAAGTGATGTTGCTTTCACAAAAACTAGCTGGTTTTACAAAGGGTGAAGCAGATATGTTACGTAAAGCAATGGGTAAAAAAATATTTGCTTTACTAGAAGAATTAAAACCTAAATTTATTGAAGGTGGAAAAGCTAAAAATCATGACGAAGCAAAACTAGAGAAAATTTGGAAAGACTGGGAAGCATTTGCCGCGTATGCCTTTAACAAATCACACTCAACTTGTTATGCTTTTATTGCCTATCAAACAGCATATTTAAAAGCGCATTATCCTGCAGAATATATGGCGTCTGTACTATCTAACAACATGAATGATATTAAGCAGGTAACCTTTTTTATGGAAGAATGTAAACGTGCAGAAATTCCTGTTTTAGGACCAGATATAAATGAATCTTATTACAAATTTGCCGTAAATAAAGAAGGTGCTATTCGTTTTGGTATGGGAGCCATTAAAGGTGTTGGTGCTGCTGCTGTTGATGCTATTGTTGAGGAACGTAAAAACAACGGAAATTACTCTTCTATTTTTGATGTTACCAAACGTGTAGATTTACGAGCAGCAAATAAAAGAGCTTTTGATGGATTGGTTATGGCTGGTGGAATGGACTCGTTTAAAGATGTGCACCGCGCACAATATTATCAATTAGATGAGAAAGGAGTTCCTTTTATTGAAAGAGCCATTCGCTACGGAAATAAATTTCAAGAAAACAAAAACTCTGCTCAAGTATCTTTATTTGGAGAAGCTTCTGAAGTTCAATTCCCAGAACCTGAAATACCTTACGCTGAAAAATGGGGAATGATGGAAGAACTTTCTAAGGAAAAAGAACTGGTAGGAATTTATATTTCTGGTCATCCATTAGACGATTTTAAAACCGAAATAAAATATTATTGCAACACACCATTAACTGCTTTTCAAAATCAAGCGGAATTAATTAATAAAGACATTTCAGTTGGTGGTATTCTTACCAATATTGAACATCGCGTTTCTAAAAATGGAAAAGGGTGGGCTACTTTTACACTAGAAGATTATAGCGGGTCAAATGAATTTAGAATTTTTGGTGAAGAATACTTAAAATTCAGACACTTTTTTGTGCCAAACTCATTTTTATATATGAAAATTTTTGGCCGTAAAGGTTGGAATGATGGTGATGTTCGTCTTTCCTTTGGAAATATTCAAATGCTACAAGATGTATTAGAAGAGTTTTCAAAAAAAATCACATTAAATATTTCTTTAAACGATATTAATGAACCTCAAATTCAAAAATTAAACACGCTTTTAACTCAATTTCAAGGAAAAAAACCACTAAATTTCTTAGTCTATGATTTAGAAGAAAAAATAAAACTAAATTTGCCCAGCAGAAGTTATAAAGTTGATATTTCAAATGAATTTATTGATGCTCTAAAAGAAAATCAAATTAACTTTAAACTTAATAGTTAAAATTTTTATGAATAAAAGAGTATTTATTTTTTTTGTTTTTAGTTGTTTTTTAGGGTTTAGTCAAACAAAAAACACTTACTTTCAAGCTAATTATTTTTATGGAAATACCATTAAAACAAATCCTGATGCTACTGTTTTTTTACAAGGACACCCCACCGGATTTTATGCTAGTTACAACAAAAAAACTTTAGGTGAAAATAGCTGGGAAGGTTTATTTAATTATCCAGACATAGGAGTTTCTTTTGGCTACCAAGACTATAATTCGGAAATTTTAGGAAAACTATATGCGGTTTATTTTCACTATAACTTTTATCTTCTTAATAGAAAATCTAAAAACCAATTAATTTTTAGACCAGGAATTGGTCTTGCCTACAGTACCAACCCGTATGACAAAGTAACAAACAATAAAAATACAGCTTTTGGTAGTGCATTAAACTCTAGCACCTATTTTAAACTATATTATCAAAGGGAATATTTACTTGGAAATTTTGGGGTTACTGCAGGTATAAAATTTGTACATGCATCAAACGCTAATGTAAAATCTCCCAATTCAGGAGTAAATATTTGGGCTTTAAGTGCTGGGGTAAATTACAATTTAGCACCAAAAGACACACCTCTTGTTTTTATTCCGTCAACAGATACATTAAAAGTTACAGAGCCTATCAAATTAAATTTAGTAGTTAGAGGTGGTGTAAATGAATCTCCAATAATTGGCAGTGGTTTAAAACCATTTTTTGTAGCTTCAGCATACATTGACAAAAGAATAAGTAGAAAATCGGCATTTCAATTAGGTGCAGATTTATATATTTCTCCAATGCTAAAAGACTACTACGACCTCAATGCAAACCTTCCTAATTCTAATTTAGAAGAACCCAATTCATTTTCTAGAATTGGCGCTTTTGTTGGATACGAATTATTTATAAGTAAACTTTCTATTGAAGGACAAGTAGGTTACTACGTAAAATACCCTGTTGAATTTGATGGTAGAGTTTATGAATCTTTAGCTTTAAAAAGGTATTTCAAAGATAAGTGGTTTGCTTCTGTTCGTATGAAAGTACACGCTGCAAATGCTGAAACGGTAGAATTTGGTATTGGAATAAGACTTTAATTTTATGAAAAAACATTTACTTTTATTTATAACGCTTTTTTTTAGTTGCTATTTGTTCTCACAAAATAGTAGCATTCGTTATTCAAATATACAGGCTGAATTATTTTATGGGTTTTTAATTGAACACGATACTTCTTTAGACAATGCCATTCAAGGAAATACATACGGTTTTTTAGCTAGTTGGAACACTATAGAAAATAAGAACACAAAATTTAATCAATTATTTAATTACCCTGAAAGAGGCTATTCATTTTCCTATCAAAATTTCAACTCAACGGTGTTAGGTGAAGCCGTTGCTGCTTACAGGCATTACACTTATAATTTAACTCCTTCAAGCAAAAATCATTTAAAATTAACAACTGCATTTGGTTTGGCTTATGCAACAAAAAGTTACGATGCTATTGATAATAATCAAAACTTTGCGTTGGGTTCTAAATTATTAGTTTCGGCTTATTTTAAACTTCAATACATTCACTTTTTTAAAGATCGTAACTTAAGTTTAAACTCATCACTAAATATAATTCACTATTCAAATTCTGCATTAAAAAACCCAAATTTAGGCTTAAATACAGTTGCATTTAACATTGGTTTTAATTACAAATTAAATGAAATAGAAATCACTAAAAAAGACACTATTTTTGATATTGATAAATCTTTAAAATACCATGTTATTTTAAGAGGTGGCGTGAATGAATCTAAAGAAATAGGAAGTGGTTTATATCCGTTTTTTACGGTTTCATTTAGCGTAACTAAAGTACTTAACAATTATTCAACAATTTCAGGAGGAGCTGAATATTTTAACTCTCCGTTTATTGAAGATTACAGTAAATATATAAATGAAACAGAGCATCATGAGTATCCAGAAAACAATCCGCACAGAGCTGGAATTTTTATTGGACATGAACTTACACAAAACCATTTCGGATTTATTTCTCAAATTGGGTTGTACGTTTATCAACCTGTTTTTTATGTGAGTTCTATTTATGAACGCTTTGGATTTAGGTATAAATTAAGCAAACATTTAATTGCAGATGTTACCTTAAAAGCAAATTTATTTAGAGCTGAAACTTTAGAATTTGGCCTAGGTTACACATTTTAAAAGAATTTTATGAAAAAAATATTTTTTATCGTTTGCTCCATACTATTGGTTAGTTGCAATGACCAAAATGCTAATAATTGTTTTCAAACTGCCGGTGATATTATTCAGCAAGAAGTTGAAGTTGCCACTTTTGAAAAAGTAGTTGTACACGCAAGAATTGAATTGATTATTACGCAAGGAGATGAACAAAAAGTACTGATTGAGACAGGTGAAAATTTACTAAATGATATAACTGCTGAAGTTATTAATAATGAACTTATTTTAAAAAACAATAACACTTGTAACTTTGTTCGAGCATATGATCTTACCAAAGTGTATATTACAGTTCCTAATTTAACCAAAATTCGAAACGCTTCTGAAAAAAATATTTATTCAAACGGGTTACTAACCTACAATTCATTAGAACTTGTTTCAATTGGAGATGAAGATGTTTATTTACCAATAGGTGATTGGCACCTAAATATTCAAAATGAAAACATTAGAATATCAAGCAATGGGAATGCAATTTTTTATCTTGAAGGAACAACAACTAATTTAAATATCAACTTATTTGATTTTTGCGATAGTAGATTTGAAGGTGAACATCTAATTGCACAGCACATAAAAATAAATCAAATTAGCTCAAATGACATGCTAATTTACCCTGTTGAAAGTTTGAGTGGTGCAATTTATGCAACGGGCGATGTAATTTCATTTAACAAACCAACAACTGTGAATGTTGATGATTTAAGTGATTATGCTGAACTTATTTTTAAGTAGTTAACTCTCTAAATAAGCTCTCTAAATTTTTATTTTTTGTGTTCAACGCTAAGATTTTCAATCCATTTTCATGGGCAAAATCAAACACTACAGCGCGCATATCATTACTTGTTGAAAATGTAAGTTCCCAAAGTGTATCATGTATATTTTTAGCTAATTTTATATGAGGCATTTTTTGAATAAATTGTTGCTCAATTTTAAAATCAAACTCTACTTCTATTACCTGATCTTGGTTTTCTTTTAACTCTTTCAAGCTTTTGTCTGCAATTATTTTTCCTTTGTTTATAATTATTACACGGTCGCAAATAGCTTCAACTTCTTGCATAATATGTGTTGAAAACAGCACTGTTTTATTTACTCCAACCTTTTTTATTAAATTTCTAATTTCTAATAATTGGTTAGGATCAAGTCCTGTATTTGGTTCATCTAAAATTAAAACTTCTGGTTCATGTAATAAAGCCGCAGCTAAACCAATTCGTTGACGATAACCTTTTGAAAGCTGATTTATTTTTTTATGAACTTCAGGAGTTAAACCCACCTTTTCAATCATTAAATCTACTTCAGCTTTTGAAATTTTATGAATGCCTGCATGAAAATATAAATACTCTTTTACATACATTTCTACATACAACGGGTTGTGTTCTGGCAAATAACCTATTGTTTGCTGTGCTTTTATTTTATTTGAAATAATAGAATTTCCACTTACAAAAACTTCTCCTTCAAAACTATCTAAATAGCCTGTAATAATTTTCATAATAGTAGATTTTCCTGCACCATTTGGACCTAAAAAACCAACTATTTCACCTTTTTGAATGGTAAAACTAACAGCATCTACTGCTTTTTGAGTTCCATACAACTTTGTAATATTCTTTACTTCAACAGACATAGAACAAAAATACATTTTAATTTAAATAATTGTAACATTTTAACGTTGCATACTACATATAATTATTAGAACTTTGAAAAATTATAGAATGGGCTGTTTAAGAGTTATATTTTGCATTATTTTCCCTCCTTTAGCTGTTATAGATAAAGGATGCGGATCTATTATTATTGTTTTTATTTTAACTTGCTTGGGTTGGATACCAGGCGTAATAGCTGCTTTAATTATTAACAACAATCCGAATAGCTAATGAGAGATTTACAGTTAATTGACTTAGGTTTAAAAGATTACAAAGAAACCTGGAACTATCAAGAAGAACTTTTTCAAGGAATTGTTGACCTTAAAATTGACAATAGAAGAAACAATACAACACATAAAACACCTAACTATTTTATTTATGTTGAGCATCCGCACGTTTATACACTTGGAAAAAGTGGAGACCTTAGCAATTTATTATTAAGTGAAGCGCAGCTAAAAGAGAAAGGTGCAACTTTTTACAAAATTAATCGTGGTGGAGATATTACGTATCACGGCCCTGGACAATTAGTAGGATATCCTATTATAGATTTAGACAATTTTTTTACAGATATTCATAAATACTTACGTTTTTTAGAAGAAGTAATTATTAAAACATTGGCTGAATACGGTATAGAATCGGAAAGAAGCGAAGGTGAAACTGGTGTTTGGTTAGGTGTTGGAACACCATTTGCTCGTAAAATTTGTGCTTTGGGAGTTCGTACAAGTCGTTGGGTTACTATGCACGGATTTGCATTAAATGTAAATGCCAACTTAGGATATTTTGATAATATTATTCCCTGCGGAATTAAAGGAAAAGCCGTCACTTCTATGGAAGCTGAATTAGGTAAAAAAATTCCCATGGAAGAAGTTAAAGAAAAAATACTGAAACATTTTTCAGAAATTTTTGAAGCTACATTTGTAAAAGAATAAGCTTAAAACAACTATTTAAATTATAAAAAAGCCTGTTAAATTATTATTTAACAGGCTTTTATTTTTTCTACAAAAATTCAATAAGATTCCTTGATAAAGCAAGAAGGGAAAAACTAATTTTCTTCGTTAAAATAAACTTTATAATACTTCATTTTTTTATCCTCGTCATAGCCTTTTTCTAAATATTCACCTGAAGCATCAGGCGCATCAATATCTAGTTTAATTTGAATGTTGGTATCTAACTTAATTTCAGTTTTAATTTTTTGTTTTTGTTTTTTTAATACAATATCTGAAATAGCAAATTGATTGCGCACCAAAACATCATTCAAATCTTCAAACTGTTTTTTGTAATCATCAAACAATGGTTTAAAGTCTTCATTCTCTTCAAAAACTTCTTCTTTAAAATCTTCAATATTTACATCTTCATTTTCTTTAAAAAAGTCGACTGTTTTTGCTAAAAACTTTGATTTTTCTTGAACGCCATAATCTTCTTTTATAACTTCCTCTGAAAAATCTTTACACATTTCAATGTAATTTTGTGTATGTTGATTGTTATCATCAGCATATTTCACATTTAAAAAATTATTTAGCCAATACTGTGCATCATAATTATTATTATCAACACTTAAAACTACGCGTCCTTCTGCATCTGAAGAGTTAATAATTAAACAACCTTTGTCTAATTTTTTAGTACTAATTCCTTGTTGAACAAAAACATCTAAACTGTCTTTCTCCATAAAAGTTTGAAAAAAGTTGATCTTATTTTCAATTTTAAAAATACCAATTGCTTGAGTAACCACATCTTTATATTCAATATCTTCAAACAACGCAATAATAACATCTCCCGTTTTAATTTGAGCAGAATTTGATTGTTCAAATAAATGATTTACAATGTGTTTTGAAATTTCAACAAAACTACTATTGTCTGTAAAAATCTCCGATGAATAATTATTTAATTCATTCAACTCAATATTAGCGTGATGATTAAATCGGAAACTTTCAGAAACATTTCCAAATGATTTTAATAAAAAAGGTTTCATTAACTCATAACTTTCTTCATCAAATGTGATTACATCTTCAGAAAAAATATTGGTAGCACTGTTGAATTTGTTTCCAACTTTATGAATAATAAATTTTGAAATTGCAGCTCGGGTTCTTTTAATCATAATTACATTTTTAACGTTGGCAAATGTATCATTTTAAAGCTACATTTTACAATTACAAATTTAATTTTAATTGTTCTGGTAACAATTTAAATGATTTTCTATGGTACTTTGTACTGCCAAATTCACGAATAGCATCTCTGTGTTGTTTTGTTGGATAACCTTTATTTTTCTTCCAAAAGTAATTAGGAAACTCAGCATCAATTTTTTGCATAAACTCATCTCTATACGTTTTTGCTAAAACTGATGCGGCAGCTATACTCATGTATTTTGAATCTCCTTTAATAATGGTTGTATGTGGAATATTTTTGTAGTCTTTAAATTTATTTCCATCAACAATAATATGTTCAGGTGTAACAGTAAGTTTATCTATTGATTGATGCATTCCTAAAATTGATGCTTGTAAAATATTTATCTCATCAATAGTTTCTTCAGTAATAAAAGCAACTCCAAAAGCTATGGCTTTTTCTTCAATAACTGGGCGTAAAATTTCGCGCTGTTTTTCACTTAATTGCTTGGAATCATTCAATAATGGGTGTTCAAAATTTGCAGGTAAAATTACCGCAGCTGCAACAACAGGCCCCGCCAAACAACCTCTTCCTGCCTCATCGGTTCCAGCTTCAATTGTGTTATCTAAAAAATATTTTTGAAGTCCCATTTTATAATTTTACCCACAAAAATAGTGTTAATTTCACACAAAATAACTGAAAACAATACTTCTAAAAATTTAATTTTACTTTTAACACAACCTCCAAAATATATTATGGTGCATTTCGTTCAAATATTTTACCTTTGCCACTTAAATTATTTTATGAGAAAAGTATTGTTTATCGTATTGTTTGGGCTAGTGTTTATAAATTTAAATGCTCAAATATCAAGAACTGGTAACTCCAACGGACTTTATCAATTAGACAGTACAAATACTACAAGAAGTGTTAATGTTAAAATTGAAGGAAAAACAACTTATACTGATTATAAAGTTATTTCATTAAAAAATGACACTACTTATATTGATACTACATTAAGTATAAAAAAAGAGTATAAACACAATTTTATTAGAAAAGACAATTATGATTATGTTGCTTTTCACAATCAAGGGCAAACATTTAACCGAATTGTTTATGATTTTACTGACAATTCTATATTTCCTGCAATGGGTTTTAATGCCAAACAGCGAAATTATTTCACTTTAAATGATGTAAAATATTACCACGTTCCTACACCAACTACTGAGTTAATGTACCGCAAAGGAATTGAACAAGGACAAGTGGTTGATGCTCTTTTAACTGCTAACACTTCAAGACGATTTAATATTTCAACTTCGTACAAAGGTTTACGCTCTACTGGTGAATATAGAAATGCGCTTTCTAGTCAACGTAATTTTAGAACAACTTTTAATTATAGCACTAAAAATAAACGCTATTTTGTTAGAGGACATTTGTATAATTTTTACTTTTCAAACCAAGAAAATGGCGGTTTAACTGATGAGTCTATTGAATATTTTGAAACCAATGATTCTAACTACATACAACGTTCTAGACTTGAAGTAAATTTTACTGATGCAGAAAGTGTTTTTGAAGGGAAACGCTATTATTTAGATCAAAATTATGCGCTTTTTTCTAATAGGATTCCTAAAAAACAAAAAAGCAAATTACCTCTTGTGAAACCTATAAAGCTAGATTCAATACAAATGGATAGCTTGCAAAGAGCCTCACAAATAAACATTGCAAAAAACATTCAAAAAGACTCAACCTCAATTACTGCAGTTACCACTGCCGTAGTTGATTCTTTAGCCATTCAAGCTATAAAAAAAGATTCAGCAGTAATTGCAAAAGAATTAAAACCCTATTTAGATTTTAAATTAGGAAATACTTTAATGTATGAAACAAAACATCATCGTTTTTTTCAAGATGACGATAATAGTTATTTTGGTGATGCTTTTGTAGATGAAATAAGTGACCATTCATCATTTCAACAATTTAATGGCCAACTGTATGCACAATTAAATTCAGCATATATTGGAAGCCTTAAAGTGAAAGCAAATTACTTTAACTACAACTACCACTACAACGGAATTTTATATTACGACGATTATACGGTAAGTGATAAAATTAAGGGAAATGCTGTTTCCTTTGGTGCTGATTGGTACAAAAAATTTGGAAATATTCATTTAAACGCAGACGCTTCAACAATTGTTTTAGGTAACATTACAGGTAACACTATTAAAAGTTCAGTAATGTATAAAAATGATACTCTTTTTAATGTTAAAGGCTATGTAGAATTTACTTCAAAAACACCAGACTTTAACAAGCAACTTTTCCAAAGTGGTTATGAAAATTATAATTGGGAAAATAATTTTAAAAATGAAGTTATTACAAGTATTGGTGGCGCATTTAATTCTGAAAAATGGGTAACATTACAAGGTGATTATAACATTATTGATAATTACACGTACTTTAATGAAGACGGTACACCAGCGCAAACTACTGAAACATTAACTTATTTTAAAATCAAATTAATAAAAGCCATTAATTTTAGAAAGTTTACTTTAGACAATACAGTAACCTACCAAGATGTTACTGATGGTGATTCCTTTTTTAGAGTTCCAAAATGGGTTACAAGAAACACTTTATACTATTCAACTTATATGTTTAAAGGAAAACCATTATATATGCAAACTGGTGTAACATTTAGGTACTTTAGTAAATTTAAAATGAATGCTTACAATCCTTTAATTGGTGAATTTACCCTTCAAAACACTTATGATGTTGGAGATTATCCGGTGTTTGATTTCTTTGTAAATTTACAAGTGAGCAGATTACGCATGTTTTTTAAATTAGAAAATTTTAGCGCTAGTTTTACCGGCCGAAATTACTATTCAGCACCAACCTATCCGTATAGAGATTTAACGTTTAGATTGGGTGTGGTTTGGAATTTCTTTATCTAAAAAATTGGTTTTTATTTTTGAACCAATTGTCTAATTTTCACATTAAAAGCTGCAAAAAGTAAAGTCATAATAGGACTTAACCAGTTAAAAATTGCGAAGATAAAATATTCTCCTACTCCTACTCCTAACACACTTGATTGGTAAGCTCCACAAGTATTCCAAGGAATTAACACCGAAGTAACTGTTCCTGAATCTTCTAAAGATCTACTTAAATTCTCTGGTGCTAAGTTTCTATCTTCATAAGCTTTTTTAAACATTTTCCCCGGAATCACAATTGCTAAATATTGATCAGATGCAATAATATTTAAACCTAAACAACTAATTACTGTACTAGCAAACAACCCTACTACTGAAGTTGCAATTTTTAACAACGCATTGGTTATTCTAGATAAGGCACCAATCCCATCCATAATTCCACCAAAAAACATTGCGCAAATTATTAAGGCAATTGTCCACAACATACCTTGCATTCCTCCTGCACTAAATAAATCATTCAATTGCACATTTTCTGTTACAATTGAAGTGTCTGTGAAAATTGCATTTATAATAGCACTTGTTCTTGAATCAGACAACCCGTCTAATATTTCCCCTTGAAAAATAAGGGCAAAAATTGCGGCTAACACCACTCCTGCTCCTAGTGCAATTAGTGGTTTTGTTTTTGCTAAAATTAACCCAATAACTGCTGCAGGCACCAAAAACAAATAAGGTGAAATATAAAATGTAGTTTCAATGGTTGTTAACAAACCACTTATGTCTGCACTTCCTGTAGTATCAATATTGGCACTAATAATTGAAAATACAATTAACGTAATTACAATTGTAGGTACTGTAGTAAAAGTCATATAACGTATATGCGTAAACAAATCTGTTCCGGCCATTGCTGGTGCTAAGTTTGTAGTATCACTTAAAGGTGACATTTTATCACCAAAATAAGCTCCTGAAATTACTGCTCCGGCAATCATACCAGGTGCAATTCCCAATGCTGTACCAATACCAACCAATGCAATACCAACAGTTGCAGAAGTTGTCCAAGAACTTCCTGTAGCAATAGAAATAATTGCTGAAATAATAACAGATGCGGGCAAAAATATTGCTGGACTTAATACTTGCAACCCGTAATAAACCATTGCCGGAATTACTCCACTCACCAACCAAGTTCCTGCTAAAGCTCCCACTAAAAACAAAATCATAATAGGCACAAAAACACTTTTTAAATTCTCCCAAATCTCAAACAGCATTGTGCTAACATTCACTTTCTTCATAAAACCAACAACTGAAGCTATAACACCACCAATTAATAAAATATATTGATTAGAATAGGCTCCAAACCACTCTCCATCAGCAAAAAAAATGTTATATGCTAATAAGCACATTAAAATAATTACAGGAATTAGGGCTTCTCCAATACTTAGGTTACTATTTTCAATAATTTTTTGTTCTTCAATTTCAATTTCTGTGAGGTTTTTATTTTCTGGCATTCTAAATTTTTTAAGAAATGTAATGATACGGAAAAATCAATCTTATTGCAAAAAAATACCCCATTCCTTACAAAAATGGGGCATAATATTAAAAAAGTAACATTTATTTACAAAACACCTACTTGAGCCATACATTTTCTCATAGCTCTATAGGTTCGTTCTATATCATTATCCAATCCTATTGAAAAACGAATAATTCCGTTGGAAAGACCCATTTTAAGTTGTTCTTCCGCAGGAATTTCAGAAGATGTACTTGTACCCGGCGCACTAAATAACGTTTTATAAAAACCTAAACTCACTGCTAAATATCCTAAATTTTGGTTTTGCATTAATTCCATTAATTCATTGGCTTTTTCTAAATTCCCAACATCAATAGTTAAAATTCCTCCAAAGCCATATTCTTTATTATACATAGATTTAAACAGATGGTGATTTGGATGACTTTTCAATCCTGGATACACAACTTTCAATCCGTCATTTTCAAAATTTTGTGCCAAATACAACGCATTTTCACTATGTTTTTTCATACGAATATGCAATGTTCTTAAATTTTTAAGCACACTTGCTGCACGCAAACTATCCATTACCGGGCCCAATAACATTGCTGCTCCGTCATTTACATTTCGTAAACTATCAATAAATTTTTGAGAACCACAAACAACTCCACCAACGGTATCATTGGTTCCATTAATAAATTTTGTTAAACTATGAATGGTAACATCTGCACCTAATTTTTGAGGTGAAATTAACAATGGTGAAAAAGTATTATCAACTACTAGCAATACATTGTGCTTTTTTGCAATTTTTGACATTTCGGCAATGTTTGCAATCTCTAAAAGCGGATTGCTAATTGCTTCGCAATAAATCATTTTTGTAGAAGGTTTTATAGCTGCTTCAATGGCTTCCAAAGATGTAATATCTACAAAGGAAGTTGTAATGTTTAATTTAGGTGCAAAGTTTTTTAAAAAGGCATAAGATCCACCATAAATAGTTCTGCTTGATACAATATGATCACCAGCACCACATACTTGCAAAAACACCGAAGTAATTGCTCCCATACCTGAAGCTGTAACATTTGCTGTCTCTGTAAATTCCATAGCTGCCAAAGCTTCACTTAAAAACAAGTTACTTGGACTGGTATGACGAGAATACAAATAACAACCTTCAGCGTGCCCTTCAAAAGTATCGAGCATTGTTTTTGCGTGTAAAAAAGTATAAGTTGCCGAATCTGATATTGAAGGATTTACACCTCCAAATTCTCCAAAATATTGTAAATCTTGAATATTATTTGCTGGTTTGTTGCTCATAAGAATAAAATTTATCTTATAAAATTAACTAACACCAAACTACAATGCTGTAAAAATAACTTTAAACAGCAATAACAACCAATATTAAGTGAAATAACAAAATAAAAAACTGATTTACACTTCGTTTTTTCTTAATTTTAGAAAAATTTACTTTATGAACAACTTAGATACTGTAGATCAGCAAATTTTAATGCTGCTTCAACAAAACTCAAAAATGAATATTAAGGAAATTGCCTTAAAAGTTGGACTAACCGCATCACCAACATACGACAGAATAAAACGTTTGGAAAAATCAGGAATTATAACCAAATATATTGCTGAAATTAATAGAGAAAAAGTAGGTTTAAACTTGGTGGTTTTTTGCCAAGTAACTTTACACGTACATTCCAAAAAACTAATTACACAATTTGAAACTGCTGTTGAAAAAATGCCAGAAGTACTTGGTTGTTATCATATTGCTGGTAATTTTGATTACCTATTAAAAATAGTTACTCCTACAATACAAACCTACCAATACTTTCTAAAGAACAAGTTATCTGTTTTAGAATCTGTTGCAAATGTGCAAAGTAATTTTGTTATGAGTACTGTAAAAGAGAATTCAGCACTTTATATTGCATAAAAAAACTATCTAAAAAGAGTCTAACAATTTCAACTCTTTTTAGATAGCTTTTCTTAAAACTTCTATTTAATTATTTAGATGCTTGAACTTTGAATGAAATTTCAAATTCATCATCAATAAATTTATCTTTTAAATCATCAAAAATAGATTTTGATTTGTACTCAATTCCAAATTTTGTTCTATCAATTTTAAAAGTATCACCAATAAATTCAATTCCTGATTCAGTTTCAGCTAACACCGCCGCAAACTCAATAGGTTTTGTAATTTCTTTAATAGTTAAATTTCCTTTTACAGTTGCTCCTTCAACACTTGTAATTGCGAATGAAGCCGTAGGATTATTTTCAACATCGAAAAAATCTTTATTTTTTAAATGACCAACTAATTTAGCATTAGATTCTTCTTCCGCAGGAATATCTAAAACTGTAATAGCTGTCATATCAAATGTAAAACTACCACCAGTTAAAGCTCCTTCAGAAACAATAAGACTACCTTCTTTAATAGCAACAGCGCCATCATGAGAACCAGTAGGTTTATAACCTTTCCATTTTAATGTTGAAGTTTCCGTGTTAGCAACATAAGTACCGTTTTCAACTTTTGAAGTTTCTGGTGCTGTTTCAACTACTTTATCAGTAACTGTTTCTGCTTTTTTATCATTTTTACAAGCAATTAAACCAACTCCTAAAACCAATATTAGAATAAATTTTTTCATTTTTCGTATTATTTTAATTAGTAAATCATGCAATAGTACATATTTACAAAAGAAACCTACAATTTTATACGCAGATTTAATAATATTTTAACGAATAATTACGGAGCTGTTGTTTTCTCTAATACTATTTTTTCTGAATTTTTATTTACAATTAAATTGTAAAAATCTTTAATCTCTTTATAATTTTGTGCAGGATAAATTGCGGCATTAATTTTCAATTGTGTTTGTACGTTTATTTTATTTCCACTTGCAATTATTTTATACAGATATACGCCATAATTATTTGGCAATGCAATTGCCAATTTCTCAGGAACAGAAACTATTGAATATCCTTCAGGGATTGTAATAACCACATTATCTTTTTCAAAAATTGGCGTTCCAAAATCAATTGGGTATTCTCTGTTTTCTAACTTAAACGGATTTACAGTTTTTGCATTGAAAAAAAGTGGGTTTAAATAAATTTTATTCCCTATTTTATCTATCAAGCTTTCAGAAGTAAACTTATACATTTCAACTACGGGTTTATAGCTGTTTTCTTTATGCTGAATTTTAAAATCACCAACTTCAATACCACTAAGCTTAGCCTCAATTCTAGCAATAATTTCTTCATCTTTTAACTTTGCTTTTGAATTTCTATAATCTTGTGCATTTAAATTATTGTACGATACTCTGCACATTCCTGTAGCATCTCCTTCTTCATCAAATGACACCATCAAATTTGTATTTTCAGCTGAAGGAGCTGAGGCTCCTAACTTCACTGATTTTGAAGTTCCATCTTTTCTAATTAATCGTCCATTCCAATTTAAATCTCTTAAAGGCAAATTATTAGGTGTACTATACGGATCTGTTGCATCTAATAACACCAAACCACTTTCTAATTCTACCGCAGCAATAACAAAATTAAAACCATTAATTGTTGGGTATAACGGAATTCCGTGAGCACGAGTGCTTAAAATTACTGGGTTTGCATTAAAACCTGCAAAGTTTAACATTGAAACCAAATTTAAATTGATATCGGCAGCATTTCCAACACCTTCTTTATAAGCTTTTTTGGTTCCATTAGAAGTTGAAATTCCAGCATAATCATTCCAAGTTATTTTGTGTTTTACCAATTCAAAAATGGCAGTTATTTTTTCAGCATCTGTTTTAGCTGCAGCTAAAACAGCTTCAACATCATCTTCAAAATGGTTTGATTTATAAATTTGATTTCTAAAATCTGAGTCTTTATAAATTGATTTGGTAACATCATCCCAAGTATTTGAGAAATATTCAATTGGTTCATTTGGCCAATGCAATTCAGAAAACTCATATTCCATTGCAGCACTGTAATTATCAATATTGTTTACATATGGCTCTTCAATAATGGCAGGAATATTTTCTTCATCGTAAGATTCAATGGTTACAATATAATCAATTTTAGACTGTGAATACTCTCTTGTAGTTGTACTAACAGTTTCAATTCTATGTGTATTATTAAGAGTAATTACACCACTTTTTGTGCTCACTTTTGGAACTATTGTAAAATATCCTTTTGATAATTTTTTATATTTAAAATACTCTGGAGTTTCTATATTAATTTGCATCTTTTTCACAGGTATTCCATATTGAAATTGTAGATCATCAATACCTCTAAAAGGTGAATTAATTTTGTATTTCCATTCTACAACACAACCTTCCTTTAGGTTTGGCATCGTAAATTTTTGTTCAACCCAATACTTGTTAATTTCTTCATTAAAAACCTCTTTTTTCTCTAAATTACTTTTTGAAATCTTTCCGCCTTCTAAGTTATAAGTTACTGCTTTTAAATTAGCAACTTTTTCATTATTAGATCCTGATTGATACAAATTGATTTCTTTAGTAGCCCAATCGTAACCTTCACTATTGTATATTTTTATACGCTCGTGCATTTCAGTAATAACCTGAAAACCCATTCCTTGCACATAATTAAAATGTGTTCTCCGCTTTTTAAATAAAATAACAGCATTTGCTGATGAATCCTTCTCATAAAATTGTTCTTGCAATTCTTGCTTTGAAACTTTTCCAAACTTATAATCTTGGGCAATTAAAGTATTTGTTAGGCATATAATAGCAAGTGTGTATAAAATCTTTTTCATCTTTTTTAATTTTTATTTTTTAAAACAATTTTTGAGTTATCATATTTTCTAATACTTTTTCTAAAGGTTCTGTACAAATCATATTCTTCTTTTGGGTACTTTCCTTCATCAATTCTAATGGTTCTTTTGTACACATAATTATGTGCATCAATTTTTGAAATTTCAATTGAATATTCTCCATATTTAGATGCTATTACTTTACTTTCAGGAACATATACTACTTCTAAAGTTGAAGGAAGTGTAATTTTAATTTCATCTACATCTGTATAACTTTGAGAAATCTCAAAGGGTAATTTTCTGTTTCTAATTCTATTTGGAATGGATAAACTTCTATTAAAAGCATTTATTGGAATTAGCATCTCATCTCCGCTAATAGTTGCATAATTTGTGGCAGAAAAAGCTATTTCTTCTTCAAAAACCATAGCTTCTCTATTATTAAAAACTTCAATTTTAGAAAATTGAATATTGTTTATATACGACAAATAATCTTTGAATAAAGTTTCTAGTTCTTTTTGACTTGCACCATCGTTTCGCATTAAATTATCCATATACTGCGTTCCCTTTGAATCAATTTTCACAGATGCTTTTATGCTTCCGGCAGCATCAATTTCAAAAGTTCCAGTGGTTAGTTGATGGTTTTCTTCAGGTGCATAAACTTTGGTATGCTTAATAACACCGCCTTGTGGAGTTATTACAAGTGCATCTCTATCATCAGTAAAATCACCCAAATAACCAAAAGGCACTTTTTGATTGGTACACTCTAACCAAATATCACCAGTGTCTGTTGGTAAATTTAAAATAATATGATTTCCTTGCATTGAGAAAAAATCGCTCTCAATATTCTCATTATCATCACCTGCCCAAATAACCGTATAATAAGATTCAACATCAACAGCATCTAACAAGGTTTTTGTATAGTTTGTTAGCCCTTTACAATCTCCATATCCCAATCTATGTACTGTATTTGCAGGAATTGGCATCCAACCACCTATTCCAACTTGCACACTAATATAACGGGTTCTCTCTTGTACATATTTATAAATAATTTTTGCTTTTTCAATAGGATCATCTACACCGCTCACTAAATTAGTAACTTCCATTTTAGTAGTTTCTAAAATTTGATCGTTACCAGCTTTTAAATAATCGTATTGCCATTTTCCAAACTCGCTCCAATTTGAAGCTTCGCCTTTAATACCTTCTAAACTAAATTTATTTAAACCTGTAATTAAAACTGGCGTTATTTGTGATAGTCTTGGGCTGTATGCTTCTTTTTTTATGGCCGGAATATTTTCAATTTTATACGATAAATTATATGCTGAAGTTTCCTTTTCAACAGTAAAATCTTCAAAATTAAACTCCTTAAAACGAACGTTCAATCCTTCTTTAGAAATTAACTTGTACGAACTGCTTTGCACCGCAGTAACATAGCTACTTATTGGGTTCCAACCCGGAACAAAACCTGTATTTATTGTTTCTACTTCGTATTCTGAATAAATTGTATATGGGTATGCAGTTGGCACATATCTATAATACAACACTCTACTGTCTCCGTACAAAGTACTACCATCAACAGCACTAACCTCTTCAAATTCTTTAATTTTTATTTTTTCAATTTCTTTACCACTGGCATCATAGACATATGTTTTAATTTCTTTAATTTTTTGATTTTTATCAAAATTTACCGAAACATATTTATGTCCATCTCCAAATTTATTTAAAACGGTAACTGCCTTTTTTACGCGAACAGTCATTTTGTTTTGCGCAAGAATTTGAACGGAAAGTTCTTGAAATCGAATTACAGCGTTGGCATTTTCTTTAAGGTTTTCTGGAATTTCTGAAACACTAAAATTATAGTCTTGTGAATATAAAAGTGTTGAAAATAACAGAAGAAATATTGGGGTACTTATTAATCTCTTCATTTCATTTTTTTACACTCTAAATGTATAAAAAAAAGATTAATTACTCCTGTTTAATTTCTGTTTTTTGAATCGATTATAATAGTAACCGGACCATCGTTTAAAAGTTCAACTTTCATATCAGCTCCAAACTTGCCTGTACCCACTTTTTTACCAATTTGAGTTTCAAAATTTAAAATAAATTGCTGGTACAACGGAATTGCAATTTCAGGTTTTGCAGCATTTAAATAAGAAGGTCTATTTCCTTTTTTTGTACTTGCTTGTAATGTAAACTGACTAACTATAATGGCATTTCCATCATTGTCAATTAATGATTTATTCATAACTCCGTTTTCATCATTAAAAATACGAAGATTTGCAATTTTTTTTGAAAGCCACTCAATATCTGTTGTATCATCTGCAGGATGAATACCTAACAAAATTAATAGTCCACTTTGTATTTCACTTACCTTTTCGCCTTCAATTGTTACAGAAGCTTTTGAAACTCTTTGAATTACTGCTTTCATTGTTTAACTATAAATGTCTACTCTATAATGTTCTTCATCACCTTCAACCATTTGCAAATAACTATTGTAGCGAGATGCTGCAATTTCACCCGTTTCTAAGGCGTCTTTAATAGCGCATTTAGGTTCGTTTATATGCATACAATTATTGAATTTACAAGAAGATTTAAGTTTAAAAAACTCAGGGAAATAATCGGTAATTTGCTCAGGTTCAAAATCTACCACTCCAAAACCTTTAATTCCTGGTGTATCAATTATAAACCCACCAAAACTCAATTCAAACATTTCTGCAAAAGTAGTGGTATGCATACCTTGTTTGTGTTGTTTTGAAACCTCTTTGGTTTTTAAATCTAATGTAGGTTCAATGGCATTAATTAAGGTGGTTTTTCCTACTCCAGAATGTCCAGAAAACATTGTAGTTTTATTTTTCATTAACTCTTTCACCTCATCAATTCCAATATTTTTGGTTGCTGAAATGGCAATGCATTTATAACCAATATCAGTATAAACAGCATCTAACTCTGCCAATTTATCTAACTCTTCATCAGCATATATATCTAATTTATTAAATAAAATTACTGTTGTAATGTTGTAAGCTTCAGCAGTAGCTAAAAACCGATCTATAAAACCAGTAAATGTTGGTGGATTATCAATAGTTACCAATAAAAATGCAATATCAATATTAGCTGCAATTATATGTGTTTGTTTTGAAAGGTTTACAGATTTTCTAATAATGTAATTTTTACGTTCTAAAATTTCGTGAATTACACCAGTATCTTTTCCATCTTCATAGTCAAAATTAACCGCATCGCCTACAGCAACCGGATTGGTACTTTTAATTCCCTTAATTCTAAATTTTCCTTTTAACCTACAATCTAATCGGTCTCCATTTTCTTTACAAACAGTATACCAACTTCCTGTAGATTTTGTTACAATTCCTTTCAAATTTTTATTTATTTTGAACTAATACTCACAAAGATAACAAGTTCATACAAACTACTTCCTTTTAATTTAAAATATACCTATAAACTATTCTATAAATGTAATAGATTCCTTAGCAACTTGTGTTAACCTAAAATATCCGTACGCATTATTTTCAGGATTTGAAGTATTGATACAGTTTCCTTTTAATTGTGCTGGTATAGTTGCAAAAGGACCTCCATCAGATGCTTGTTCTATTAACAAACGAATATAATTATAATATTGCTTAGATATTCCAAACAACTGAATATCAATCATATCCCCAACAACAAACTCTTCATCTTCATAAAAAATTGACATTTGATTACCGTCCGTAAACTCATCAGAGATATCAAACAATTCAGCTAAATAACCTCCTTTTCGCTGAAATTTCATTAAATAAAAGTTTTCAATTCCGGCAGGATCCGTAAACAACACATTTACTTCCAACGCATCTTTATCAAAACCTTCATCAATTGATTGGTATACCTCATCAATAGCAACAACAGGCATTAATGTTTCTGTTGCGGTGTACGTTTCATTGTTATACACAACTTCCAAATCATATTCATTGTTTACAACAGGTTTAAAATTATAGGTTCTATAGCTTCCATTATTTTGATTGGTGAAATTAAAAACAGCACCCGTAGCATTATTTGTAACTTTTACCGTTGCATTGGTTACCGGGTTTAGTTGGTCTTCATCAAAATAAGGTGTTGATAAACTTAAATTAATTGTTTGCACACTACCAGTTGTGCCTTTTTCCCAATCAATTGAAGCTTCAATTACCAATTTTGGGGCTGCTTCTGGCACTTCAACTTCAATAACATCTGTACACGAAGTAAGCAGTATTCCAACAAATAATAAGCCTAGTTTTATAAAAGTATTCATTGTTTTAAAATTTAAAATTATAACTAGCCGAAGGAACAATACCAAAAATTGCTGTTCTTGTTGCCTCATTAGCGCCAGTTTCAGCATTTTGCCCAAACGAAATTGCTGCTGCATTTTTTCGGTTATAAGCGTTATACACGCCAAAAACCCATTCTCCTTTCCATTTCCTATTTGGCTTTTTGTTAGGTTTATAGGTTGCAGAAACATCTAACCTATTATAAGAAGGTAATCTATCTGAATTTCTATTAGAATAACTTGCAATAGATAAACCTTCATACATATATTGTCCGTTTGGATAGGTTACTGGACGACCGGTTTGATACACAAAATTGGCCCCAAAAGACCATTTATTATTTAAGTTATATGAAGCTGTAATTGAAAAATCATGTGTTCTGTCATACGCTGAGTTGTACCAATTTCCGTTATTAATTCCTGGTCCTCCGGCTGCACCACCTACTGTTTTTTGCTCACTTTTAGATAATGTGTACGAAAACCAACCTGTAAATTTCCCTGTAGTTTTTCGCAATAAAAACTCTAAACCATAAGCTCTAGATTCTCCATTTAAAATTTCACCTTCAATATTATTATTTCCTATTAAATCGGCTCCATCAATATAATCAATTCTATTATCAACCGTTTTATAATAGGTCTCTACTTCAACCGAAAATACATCGTCTTTAAAGTTTTTATAATAACCAACTGAATATTGATTAGACAATTGCGGATCAACATATTGTCCGCTTGGTGTCCAAACATCTACAGGAGTTACATTTGTGGTGTTTGACAATAAATGAATGTATTGTGCTGTTCTTGAAAAACCAGCTTTTAAAGATGATCTATTATTCAATTCAAAAGCCATTGCCAAACGTGGTTCAAAATTATTGAATGTTGCAATTTTATCACTTTTTGAATAGTCTGTTTCACCTATGATGGTTCCTGTTTCATAAATACCTAGTTCTTCATTATAAACAACAGGTAAATCATTTTCATACAATGCCATTGTTTGCCCTCCTAAACGATTAAACATACTAAATCGTAAACCATATTCTAACGAAAACCGCTCACTAACTTTATGCTCGGCACTTGCATAAAACCCGGCTTCAAACGCTCTTTTTTGATCAAGTTCAAAATAATTTATTGAAGATGTTGCACTTGTTGGACTAATAACTCCCGGATTAAAATCATACGAAATAAGACTTGCTCCAAAATTTAACTTTAAAGCATCAGTTGCATAATAATTAAAATCGTACTTCAAATTGTAATTTTTAATGGAAGATTTCCAGTTGAACTCAAACAATTTTAGGGCAAATTCATAATCATATTTACTATAAATAAATGACAGATTTGAAAATAACTTATCGCTAAAAATATGATTCCACCTTAAATTTCCTGAAAGGTTTCCGTATGAATTATCAAAACTATCTGAAAACTGCATATCATCTCTTCCAAAATAACCAGACACATACAGCCTATTATTTTGATTGATACTATAATTCCCTTTCAAGTTTAAATCGTAAAATCCAACACCAATATCTTCTTCCATTAACGGCAAATATAAATTAGCATACGATGTTCTACCAGCAACAATAAATGAACCTTTTTCTTTAAAAAGAGGAGCTTCAATAGCCAACCTACTTGAAATTAATCCAACTCCACCAGATAGTTTAAACTGTTTACTATTCCCATCTTTTTGACGCACATCTAAAACCGAAGAAACTCTACCTCCAAACTTTGCAGGAATACCACCTTTGTACAATTTTATATCTTTAATAGCATCGGCATTAAAAACAGAGAAAAATCCAAATACGTGAGAAGTATTGTAAATTATGGCCTCATCTAACAATACCAAATTTTGATCTACTGCACCACCACGAACATTAAAACCACTTGAGCCTTCGCCATTATTGGTTACTCCTGGAAGCATTATAATTGTTTTTAAAATATCAACTTCGCCTAAAACAACTGGCACTTGTTTTATAGTTGCTTGGCTTAATTTAAGCACACTCATTTGTGGCTTTTTTATATTCACGTTTTCAGAATCGCTAGAATTTATAACAACTTCGTTTAGTTGAGTTGAATTCACTTCTAATTCTACATCTAATTTTTGATCTGTAGTAAGATCTATTTCTTGTGAAACTTCTTTGTAACCCAAATACGAAATTACTAAGGTGTAGGTTCCTTTTGGTGCAGATAACGAATAGAAACCATATTCATTACTTAGTACCCCAACATTTGTGTTTTTTAAATATATAGAAGCTCCAAAAAGGGTTTCTCCGTTGCTAAAATCTTTTATGGTTCCGTTAATTGTATGACGTTCTTGCCCATACAAAAAAGACGAAAACACAATGAGTAATAATGTAATTTTTTTCAAACTTAACGTTATTTATTTACCTGATTAATTGCGTTATAAACACCTAAAATTACTATTTATTGCAAGTATTTACACTTAAACTTTCAAAAATATAGAAGTTGGTTTCAAATAAATCATGTTAACTGTTAAATTACTCCTATTTTTAGCAAAGATAAATTCTACGTACTTCACAATTTCTTAAAAAAGTAAAAACCTTTTTATAAATCTAATTATATTTGAAAGAACTTAAAATAAATAAAAATGAAAAAAATAGTATTAATTGCTTTATTGTTTGTTGTAGCTGTTGCTGAAATGAATGCTCAAACTTATGAGTATAAAATTGTAACAAGTATTGAATCTGTAGTTCCAATGGGATTAGGTAGGTCTCGAATTATTTCAGAAGATGAAGATAAAAATTATCAAGATTTTACCACAGAAAGATCTGAAGAAAGCAAAAAACAAAACAAATCAAAACGTGGAGATGCTAAAGTTGACAATTTTGAAGAAACTAAATTGGTGAACTTTTACAGTGCTGCTGGTATTAATTTTCAAAATGTGGCTTCAAATGACGCTTTAATTTCTTCTAAAATAAACACCATGATTAGTGAAGGTTGGGATTTAGCTTTTGTTACCAGCGCAGTTGAAAGTGATGGCGGAAAAGGAGATGGAAAAGGTATTTTTATTACCCGTTTTATTTTTAAAAAATTAAAATAAATGATTAATAAAAAAGAGGAAGTTAAAGCTTCCTCTTTTTTATTGTTTCAATTTTAAAATTGTAAGTGCACTATTTTTATTCAAAATTAGCACGTGCTTTTGGTTTCCTATAACAATATGTTTTACTGCTTTCGCTTCTGCATTATTAAAATAACTAGTATCATTTAAATACTTAAATCCTCCAGTTTTACTACCTAACAACACGTACCCTTTTGAAGCATCGTACCTTATTGTTTCCACTTCGGCTTCGTGAATATTACCTACACCAAAAACATCTGCAATACCATCATTATTTATATCAAAAACGGTTGTAGTTAACGTTGGACTAAATTGCGCTTGAATTGGTAAATTTTCAATTTCAAAATTTCCATTTTGCTTATTTCTTAATACAAATGATTCCATTTTATGCGCCATAAAATGCGTGGCATTATTTAATTTATCTTTTCCATAAATATCAGGCAATGTTAGTGATGCAAATTCTTTAAACGATTTTACTTTTTTATTTAAAACAGGAACTTGTTGTGATGAACACTCTTTACCTCTTAACGGTAAAAGTGCTCCTGTTTTTGAAACCTTACTTAACACAACATCAAAAGTGGTATTACTATCTAAATAATCGGCATAAATATGTAATGGTTTTTTACTTGTTGGGTGAAACTTATTATTAGTTCCCCAATTACCAATTATATAATCTTTAAAACCATCATTATCAATATCTGTTTCTGTAATACTTTGATACCATCCGTTTGTATTGTTTAAAATAGGTAGCTCTTTTTTAATAAATTCTGAATTGATATTTTCAAAAACAATTATTGGCATCCATTCACCTACTACAAGTAAATCTAAATCGCCGTCGTTATCAATATCTGAAAAAATAGCATCATTCACCATTTTTACATCTTCTAATCCTTTTATTTTATTTGCTGTTACATTTACAAAATTTCCGTTTCTATTTTCTAATAAAGTTGAAGGTTCAGACAATGGATATTTTCCATGAACTACCCTATTTCCTATAAACAAATCTAGATCACCATCATTATCAAAATCGGCAGTTGCAACTACTTTTGAATTAGAAAACAACTTGGGTAAATTGGTTGATTTACTATAATTTCCTTTTCCATTATTTACATACAATCTATCTTGTAACAAAGCACTACCTTTTGTAATTTCATAACCTCCGGAAGTAACATACAAATCTAAATCGCTATCATTGTCAACATCTAAAAAAATAGCATCAGTATCTTCATAAATCTTTTCTTTTTGAAATAACCGTTCATTTGTCCTAGTAAAATTTCCATTTTTATTTTGAACAAATAATGATGCCTTTGAACCTTTTGCGTTACCAACAAAAAAATCATCTAATCCATCATTATTCACATCAGCAACCGCTATTGGCGAACTTATTTCTGATTGCTTTTGAGGTAACAACAACTGCAAATCAAAATCATTAAATTCATTTTCTTTTTGATGATAATGAATCCCCAAAGTTGCAGGAACCACATTTTCAAACAATGCTTTGTCTTCGCTTTTTATGTTGAAAGCATTAGCTGCGTTTTTATAATGTAACAATAATTCTTGATTTGCTTTTACAGCGGTTATTTTTTCATTTTTGCCATTTGGCCAAACTACTAAAACACTATCAACATCGGCGTGATTTCCCAAACCAAAAATCAATTTATTTGAAACCGAAGATTGAAAACCTCTGCTTACATATACTTCTTTTGATTGCTGTAATTCTTGGGCAAAAACTGTAACCTTCACTCCAATTCCGTTTGTATTTGTTTTTGGACCTTCAACAGAAAAAGATATAAAATTGTGTTTGGCATTATTTTTATATACACTAGCTTTAGCTCCTTGATTATTCACAACTAAGTCTAAATCTCCATCATTATCCAAATCGGCATACACGGCTCCATTTGAATTTATTTTCTCTTGTAAGCCCCAATTTTTTGTTTGGTTTGAGAATGTTAAATCATGATTATTTTGAAAAATGTAATTACTTAATTTATTAGAAGGCATCATATTTATGGCTTCATCTAAGGTTACCTTTTTTCTGTTTCGAATATTTTTTTTCATCTGATTTCTAAAATCTTGATTAGACAAATCATGCTCAATTCCATTGGTTACAAATAAATCTTGAAATCCATCATTATCAAAATCAGCAATTAACGGCGCCCAACTCCAATCTGTTTTAGCAATACCAGCCAATTGACCAATTTCACTAAAAGTTCCATTACCATTATTTAACTGGAACATATTAGACATATATTGATGATGATAACCGGCATTTACAATACTCCAAAAATTATCAGTACTCATTGTAGCCATATTCTCTTTACCTCTAATATGATCTTCAGCCATCATATCCAACACAATTAAATCTGGTTGTAAATCATTGTTCAAATCAGCAAAATCAGATCCCATACTGTTGTATGGAATATGATTAAAATAGTTTAAAATTTCATTTTCAAAAGTACCATCACCTTTATTTAGGTATAAAAAATCGGGTTCTAAAAAGTCATTTGCCACATAAATATCTGGCAAATTATCATTATTAAAATCGCCTATAGCAGCACTTAAACCCCAAGCTTTATTTTCTATTCCTGCCTGTTTTGTAATATTTGTAAATTTTGCACCATCATTTCTAAATAATTGATCTGAATTGTATGGTTGTAAGTTGTTTTGAATTCTTGTATCAATTATAGTATTATTTTGAAAATCTTCACGATGATTAACCAAATACATATCTAAATCATTATCCTGATCAAAATCAAAAAAGTAAGCTTGTACTGAAAACCCAAAATGATCTAAACCATAAGCTGCAGCACTCTCTTTAAATGTGTTGTCTTGCTGATTGATAAAAAGCTTGTTTTTTCGTAATTCATGATTTTTTAATGAGCCGGATTTACAAACGTATATATCTAAAAAACCATCATTATTTATATCAATCATAGTAACTCCGGTAGTCCAACCTTCGGCATCTTCGGTTGCGGAAGTTTTAGTAATATCTTCAAACTTAAAATTACCCTTATTTAAGTATAATTTATTTGATTCTTGATTTGATGTAAAATATAAATCTTGTAATCCATCATTATTAATATCTCCAACAGCAACACCTCCACCATTATAAATATAGGAATAGTTGATAAAATTAAAGTATAAGTTTTCTTTTACAGTATTTGTAAATTGAATGGTTGTTGTAGAATTGTCAACAAGTGAAAATAGCGGTTGCTCAATTTCTATTGCAGTATCTTTTTCGGTTGAATTACAAGCCGAAACTAAAACCAACATCAATACTAAAAAAAAAATATTACACCTTGAGGTTGTTTTCATTTTAGAACTTTTTTACAATAAACTAATCTATAAAGTTAGATTCTTTTATTTTGTGAATTACATTTTCAATAGGTCTTTTCACAAACCTAGAAGCTTTAATTCCGTTTTCTTTTAAAATTTCCATTAAAAAATCTTGTCCGTAAAAAGCAACAGAACCTACAAAATATAACGGTACTGTTTTTAGCTCATCTTTAAATTGTAGCACGTGATTTTTAACAAATGTTCTAAAACCATCTTTAATAATAGATGCCATTAAAGGATGCTCTTTATTTTTAAATAGAAATAAAGCAAACTCAGCTAAGTATTTATTTGGTGTGGTATTTTGATATAGGTTTTCAAGTACTTCGTTTTCATGTACAGAAAATTCAATTTCAAATAACTGCTTTAAATCTGCAGGCATTTGATTGTAATAGTAACATTTTAATAATTCTTTCCCAAAATAATTACCACTACCTTCATCCATAAGCATATAACCCATAGAAGGAACTTTTAAATGAATATTTTCACCATCATAATAACAACAATTTGAACCAGTACCCAAAATACAAACAACTGCTGCACTATTTGTAGTTGCCCAAACAGCTGCCATGGTATCTTCTTTAACAGTTACAAATGCATTTGGAAAAATGGCTATCAATAAATTTTCAAGCATATTATTACTTTGAGGGTTATTACAACCAGCACCAAAAAAATAAATAGCAGTTATTTCATTTTTATATTGCAGTAATTCTTCACACGTAACTAAAACCTCTTGAATATTTTTTTCTGTTAAAATTGAAGGGTTTAAACCTTTTGTTTTAATTTTAATAGGTTCTTGTTTTTTATCTTTAAATAAAACCCAGTCGCATTTTGTTGAACCACTATCTGCAATTAATAACATAATTGTTTCTTTTAAAATTTATTATTGCTTCAAACTGTTCGTTTTTGGTGCAATTATTGTCTTGTTATTTTGAACTAAAAATGCATACAATTTTTGAAAATCATTTAACACCGCTAACTCTACATCAACAACCGGAGTTTCAAGAGTTTTTAATAAACCCTCTATTTTTTGAAGTTGCTCTTTGTTTACTTTGCCTTGTTCTAAAGCTTCATTAAATGACACTGAAATTGCATTTAAATTTGTGTAAATAGGCGAAATTGAACTTAAAATAGGATTTTTATGCAATGCGTTAAACATTTTATAATTCAAAATCCAAGAGTCAAAAAACGATGTTAAAGCATTTAAATTTGGAGCACTTTGATTTTCAACATAATTATCAACAACCTTTTTAAACGCAAAACTATCAGCAGCATCTACAGTACAAGCATCAGCAAATAAGGTAAACGGTGAATAGGTTTGATACTCAACTCCACCTGCATTTCTTGAATAAATTTTTATAGGCTCACATAACTTTGTTAAAACCTCTAATGATTCTGTTGGTTGATTGTTTGTAATGTTTCTTAAAATCACATCTCTATTTCTAATATGATCTACTCCTAATTCTTCCAATCTAAAGCTTACATAATCCAAACGTTTGTACATATTTTCAACGTTATTAACAGACGCGTCAGACCAAAATCGTTCAGCTATAGCAGCAGTTCTTGGCCACAACCTTGAATCAATATTTAATGGCGTTACCAATTCACTCCACATTGTGGCTTCTCCACCTAAAATTCTCGCTCTTTCTTCAGCGGTTAAGTTGTTGTTTTTAGGAAGTGGATCTACCAAATAATGTTCACTAACTGGTTGCATTAAATCAATATAAAAACCATTTGAAAGCACCGTGTTGTAACCTCTTTTAGCAGCAGTAATTAAAGATTGCCCTAATTCAACACCTTCATTAACACCTTTCCAAGAATGAATTAATGCAGTAGTAGGCATTTTATCAGTCATAATTTCTTCCCAACCCATTACTAACTTTCCGTGTTTGGCTAAAATTTCTTCTAAACGAATATTGAAAAATGTTTGTAAGTCGTGATTGGTTTTTAAATTATGCTTTTGTTTAAATTGTTGAATATGCGCATTCTCATCCCAATGTTTACCTTCATTTTCATCGCCGCCAATATGTACATATTTGTCTGGAAATAAAGTTGCCATTTCACCAAATAAAGCACCTAAAATTTCATAGGTTTTTTCATTTGTTGGATCTAATGTTGGGTGAAATATCCCAGAATTTCGTTCAATTGTATACACGGTATCTTTACTTGCAATTTCAGGAAAAGCCGTTAAAATAGCAGTTGCATGTCCTGGTACATCTACTTCAGGAACAACTCTAATTCCACGGTCTGAAGCATATTTTACAACATCTTTAATTTGTTCTTGTGTATAATACAACCCGTCTGAACCAAGTTCGTGCAATTTTGGATATGTTTTAGATTCAATTCTAAAACCTTGATCATCAGTTAAATGCCAGTGAAACACATTCATTTTAACTGATGCCATGGCATCTAAATTACGTTTAATAACCCCAATTGGTTGAAAATGACGAGCAACATCCATCATTAATCCACGCCATGTGAATCTAGGAAAATCGTTAATTTTTGCTTCTGAAAAATAAAAAGAAGTAGCGCTATTGTTAAGTAACTGCAACAACGTTTCTAATCCATAAACCACACCAATATCTGTAGCAGCGTGCAATGTTATTTTTGTAGCTGAAACATTTAATTGGTACGATTCATCTTGATTAATTCCTAACTTGCCAATACCATCATATGAAATTTCTAACGCAGTATTTTTAGCTTCTGAAGCTATAACAGGAAATCCATTTTCTATAAATACACCCGTTCTTCCACTTAATCTTCTTAAAAACTTAGTAGCCGCAATTGATATTCTTTCAGAATTATTATTGTTTACCGAAATTGTAAAGTTTGAAGCTATTGTAAACTTACCTTCACCCACAATAACTTCTTGAGGCCAAGGCATTAAGTTTAATTTTTCAGTTTGACCAATAGTTGAAATTGCATACAAACCTAAAAACACTAACAGAAATTTTTTCATACTATTTAATTAAAAATGATATCTTTTAAAAGCCTCTAAAGCAGCATAGTCTGCTAATCCTAATTTATGATATTTTCTTGCTGTATCATTGTTACGTTCTTCAGCACGCACCCAAAATTCACGAGTATCATTTCCTTGAAACATTACATCATCTTTTTGAGATTGGTGAAAGAAAATTGCTTTTCTCTTTTTCAACACTTGATCTGGACTCATAGGAACCGCCATTTCAATTTGATGCACATCCCATTCGTGCCAAGCTCCACGGTATAACCAAACCCAACAATCATCCATATAATCATTGTGTTTTAATTTTTTTAACGCTTCAAAAATGGCATCTAAACAAACTTTATGTGTTCCGTGCGGGTCAGCTAAATCTCCTGCAGCATAAATTTGATGTGGTTTTACTGAGGCAATAATATTTGCAACAATTTCAACATCAACAATACTTAACGGATTTTTCTTAACGCGACCTGTTTCATAAAAAGGAAGATTTAAAAAGTGTACATTTTCATCTGGAACTCCCACAAAACGAGTGGCAGCTAATGACTCTCTTCGTCTTATAATTCCTTTTAAATTTCTAACTTCAATTTCATCTTCAATATCACTAACCTTATTGGCTATTTTTCTAATAATATCATCTACTTTTGGGAAAGTTGGATTTACATCTTTAATTACCTCAGCATATTTTAAAGCTTCTGAATCTGAAACTGCAATATTTCCTGAAGTTTGATACACAACGTGCACATCATGACCTTGCTCTACCAATCTATCAAAAGTACCACCCATTGAAATTACATCATCATCAGGATGTGGGCTAAAAATAATAATACGTTTTTTTGCCGGATTAGCTCTTTCAGGCCTTGATGAATCATCAGCATTTGGCTTTCCTCCTGGCCAACCTGTAATGGTGTGCTGAATTTTATTAAACATTTTAATATTAAGATCGTAAGCAGATCCTTCTTGTACTAATAAACTTGACATTCCGTGATCATTGTAATCTTTGTCTGTCAACTTTAATATAGATTTCCCGGTTTGTTTACACAACCAAACAATTGCTTTACTAGCTAATTGCGTATCCCAAATACAAGGTCCTACTAACCAAGGTGTACTTAAACGCGTTAAATCTTGTGACGCTTCTTCATTTAAAATAAATGTAGTGTTTGCGTGATTTTGCAAATACGTTGCAGGAACTTCAGAAGTAATTTCTCCTTCAATAGTTTCTTTTACAACAGATGCTTTATTGTGCCCCCAAGCTAATAATACAATTCTTTTGGCTTTTTTTACTGTACCAATACCCATAGTTATGGCTTTTTTAGGTACATTGTTAATTCCTAAAAATGAAGGTGCAGCATCTTCTCTTGTAATATGATCTAAGGTAATGCTTCTAGTTCCTGAATTGTAGTGTGATCCTGGCTCATTAAAACCAATGTGCCCTGTTCTACCAATTCCTAGTAACTGAAAATCTAATCCTCCATATTCTTTAATTTTTAAATCGTAATCAATACAATATTGATGTAATTCTTCTGGAGAAACTGTTCCTGACGGAATATGAATATTCTCTGGGCTTATATCAATATGATTGAATAAATGTTGATGCATAAAGTAAAAATAACTATGCATACTATTTTTATCCATTGGATAATATTCATCTAAATTGAAGGTTATTACATTTGAAAAACTTAAACCTTCTTCATTGTGCATTCTTACAAGTTCTTCATAAACTTTAATTGGTGAAGATCCGGTTGCAAGTCCTAAAACACAATGTGCATTGTTTGCTTGTTTTTCTCTAATTAACGAAGCAATTTCTTGCGCAACACAAATAGATGCCTCGTTAGAAGTTGAAAATACTACATTATGTATTTTTTCAAAACGTGTATCTTCAAATTGTCCTGCTGGTTTGTGTGCAATAGTTGTATTAATCATAGTTTGTGTGTTCATCATAAATAATTGTATTACAGTAAATTTACTAAGGAATAGTCAAATAGTTGTAATTATTCGACCAAAAGCAGTTAATTAACTACATAAAACAAGCGAGAAGGATTAATTCTCGCTTGCGAACATTAATTAATCAATTTTTAAATTTATTTTACCAAATTTAAAAGTTACTACCATCTATATCCCACCAAAGTCTAGTTCCTCCGTTATCAGGACCATTTAAATAACCTACTGCAATAGCAACGTTATCTCCATTGGTATTTACTTCATTTTCAACAAAATTTATTCTTCTAATTTGAACATCTGTATCAATTGTTCCACCACTATTATTAACAACTACTGGGAAAATTCTTGGGTAACCAGTACGTCTAAACTCTGACCAAGCTTCTTGACCGTCAGGGAACATTGCAATCCATTTTTGTGTTATAATTTGCTCTAATTGCTCTTCATTTGTTCCTGAAGTGTTGTATGCAATTGTAACATCACTTGGATACGCAATATCATTAGTTGCATTTAAAGCATCTACAAAATCATTAGGTGTACTTACATTATCAGCTAAATAAGCATCTACTCCAGAAACTCCGTGCTGACCAAAAGAAGCACGTACACCATTTTCATAATGTTCTTGAGCTGTTCCTGCATTGCTCCATCCTCTTAAAGCTGCTTCAGCTCTTAAGAAATAAACCTCAGCTGCAGACATCCATTGCATAGTTTCACTATCTACAACACTTCCTATTGAAGAATGTGCTCCGTATTGTCCTTTTGCTTCAATCTCAATCCCCATACGAATTCCTTTATAAGCACCAGCTAATGCAGGATCTTCTGCAGGATTGAAATACACTTCTTTTCTACCATCATCAAAACCTTCTAAAATAGATTCCATTTCAGCACCCATTCTAACATCTCCCCAAGAACCACTAATTACAGTTAAAGGGTGTGCAAATCCTGTATTGATATACATATCGGTTGCTTCTAAGAAACCTGCATCACTTGACAATGATTTTTCTCCTTCAGCACTTGCCAAAGCAGGATCAACTTTTACAACACGCATTGCCAATCTTAAACGTAAAGAATTTGCAAATTTACGCCACATTGCAATATCTCCGCCTAATGAAGACATATCAAAAGGAGCAAATTGTGCATCGTCTTCAAAAGCTTTTAATTCGTCAATTGCTGTTCCTAATTCTGTAAAAAATGCTTGGTACGCTTCACTCTGAGAATCATACTCTCCAGTTGTTTCAAAATCATCAAACTTTGTATAACGTATTGGTCCATAAATATCAGACACTCTATGCATTGCTGTTACTCTAATTATATTTGCCAAATGAACAAATTTTTCACCTGAAGCATCACCACCTAAAGCAACTGCATTTTTAATATCTAAAGCAAATGGCATTACGCTTCCGTAAGCATCAGACCAAGGAAAACCATTCCATCCATCAACCAATGAATAGGTCATATTATTTACGTTCCCTGCAAAAGGTGTTGGAGGTGTCATATAACCTGAGTACACATCACCTAAAAGGTTTTGTTGTAATTGAAAGTTCCAAGCTGGAGTTACGTTAAACACATTTAAAAACATAGGTGTAAAAGAACCTCCAATATGATTGTTCATTTGTGTTAAACTTTCATTTGAAATACCATTTGGATCCGTATTTATATCTTCAAAATCGCTGGTACAATTTGCTAAACTTATAGCAATCAAAGATGCTAATGTATATTTTAATATTTTTTTCATCTTCTTAGAAATTTACGTTAATATTTAATCCAATACTTCTTGTAGATGGTTGACCGTAGATATCAACACCTTGTAAGCCCATTCCTGTACTTGAAGCAATGTTTGGGTCAAATGGAGCGTCTTTATAAATAAAGAATAAGTTGTTGGCTATTAGTGAAAAACGAACGTTATCTATTACAGTATTCTCTAACATTAGATTGTACCCTACAGACAATTCTCTTAAACTTACATTGGTAGCATCATAAACATATTCACCTAACATACCTGCTCTACCACCTGTTTTTAAGTAATAATCTTGAGCTGTCATTTGTTGTGCGTTTCCATTTACATCAACAACATCAATCATTCCTCCATTGGTGTTTCTTGCATCAGCTGTTGCTTGAGAAACTCCATAAAAATCATTTACAGCTTCAGTAACACTTACAACGTCTCCTCCAAACTTACCATCAATTAAGAAGTTTACTTGAAAATTTCCGAAGTAAAAAGAGTTACTCCAACCTAAAGTAAAATCTGGTTGTGCGTGTGCGATTGTTTCAAAACCTGTATCTTGAATGCTAAATCCTCCTGCACCATCATCAGCAACAACAGCTAAACCATCTTCATTTCTAACTACTGAACGACCACGAATACTACCAAAATCTTCACCTTCAATTAATGAATATCCATACCCATTAACTCCTGGCGCTGTAATAATTGCTTCACCATCTTGTAAAGAAGGGTGAACTTCAATTACTTTATTGTTGTTTGTTGCAAAATTTAAAGTACTTTCCCAAGTAAAGTTATCATTCACAATAGGTTTTCCAGCTACTGTTAATTCAACTCCGCTATTTTCAATTTCACCTGCATTTACAATGTTTTGAACATATCCGTGTACGTTTGGCTCTGCAGTTATATAAAATATTTGATTGGTTGTTTTTGTATTGTAATACGTTAAATCAAAACTCAACCTGTTATTTATAAATCTCCACTCAGTTCCTATTTCAAAAGAATTTTGTTTTTCAGGCTCTAAAGTTTCTCCTTCAATTACACCAAATGTTGGTTTTCCAAAGTTAGTTTGCCCTGTAGGAATTGAATTTAAAGGAATTGTTGCATATGCAGGAATATCTTTACCAACAATTGCGTAAGATGCTCTTAATTTTGCAAATGTAACAGCCTCTGGCAATTCAAACATTTCACTTAAAATTCCTGTCAATCCAAAAGAAGGATAAAAGAACGAGTGACTATCTGTATTTACTAATGTTGAAGACCAGTCGTTTCTACCCGTAACATCTAAGAATAATAAATTTTTATATCCCAAATTAGCAGAAGCAAAAATAGACTGTACTTCACGGTTTACAACAGATTGGCTTAAGTTATTTGTTTCAGCAAAATTTGCAATAGTAAATACATTTGGATATGTTAATCCTTTTCCATTTCCTGAATCTAAACTTATTTGATCACCAATTTTATATTTAGTTAAACTAGTTCCTAAAACTGCTGATAATGTGAAATCTTCAGTAATATCAGTACTATAATTAGCAATTAAATCAATGTATTGTTGTGTATTCTCTGTTTTATTTAACATATATCTTCCTGTTGCAGGAGACAACGTTAAATCTGTTCCACCATACACTCTGTTATCATACGTAAAGAATGATTTATCTAAACTAGCTCTTGACTGCACAGAAAAATTATCAGTGATTTGATATTTGGCAGAAACATTTGCTACTACTCTTTGAGCTATATCTTTTGTTTGGTTCTTACCTGTTAACCAATAAGGATTTTGCTGAATATTTTCATCAAATGATGTTGCATATTGATCCATCATATTTGTATCTGTATTTAAATACTCATAATTTTTATAAGCATCTAAATCAACACCAACAGGATTTAAATACAAACCTGTTAATGGGTTTGAGTACAATCCATTCACTGGTCTGTTCCAAATACGTTGATCAGACAAGTTAACACTTGCAGTTACATTAATTTTATTATCAAAAAAGCTTGCAGTTTCTTTTACATTAAAATTATTTCTTATCAACCTATTGTTTGGTACAACACCGTTTACAGCTGTATTTGCATAAGACATATACGTTTGTGCTTTTTCATTACCAGCCATTAAAGACAATGATTGGATTGAAGTAAATCCAGTTTCAAAGAAATCTTTCGCATAATCATTACTTAAACCACTAGTTTTAGCTCCCCAAGATTTAGGATCTGTAACGTTTCCATTTATTGCAACCGCTTCTCCTACAGAATTTGATTGATATTCTGATTGTAATTCAGGTAATGACGTTACATTATCAATAGTTAAACTTGAATTGAAGTTTACAGAAAGCTTCCCATCTTTACCAGACTTTGTTGTAATTAAAATTACACCATTAGCTCCTTGACTACCGTATAAAGCAGATGCCGAAGCTCCTTTTAATACCGTTAAGCTTTCAATATCATCTGGATTAATTAATGATAAAGCATCACCACCATCAACATTTCCAGCATCACTACCAAAAATTCCATTTCCTCCATCACCATTTTGACCATTACCACTGTTTAACATAGGTACACCATCAACAACATATAAAGGATCATTATTTGTTGTTGAAGAGTTACCTCTTAATACAACTTTTGAAGATCCTCCAGCTCCTGATGAACTTTTTGTAATAGTTACACCTGATGATTTACCAGATAAACTGTTAATAGGATTTGTTTGTTTTACCGTTGTTAAGGCATCACCTTTTACTTCTTGAGCAGAATAGGTTAACGCTTTTTTCTCTTTTTTAATTCCAAGAGCCGTTACAATTACTTCGTCTAAACTTAAAGCATCATCTTCTAAAACAGCATTCACTGTATTTGAATCTTGTACCGTAATCAATTGCGTTTTCATTCCCATAAATGAAAACTCCAATACATCGCCTTTTACAGCTTCAATTGAATAATTTCCATCATAATCGGTTTGAGTTCCTTTTGCTGTTCCTTTAATAAGAACATTTACTCCTGGTAAAGCAATTCCATCAGACTGTGCTGAAACTACTCCTGTGATTGTTCTCACTTGTGCCGTTACATCATCTGTAAAAGCAAGCGAAAAAACCATTAGTAATAATAGTATTAATTTTTTCATAAATAATTAAATTAGTTAAATTTTGATATGATAAACTTATAATTAGCATTATCTTTCGCAAAAGAAATTCTATAAACAACATTAAAAAAACAACAAATAACAATTATTTTATTATTAACGAAATCTCAATTCCATTAAAAAATTTATAATAGATGAAATATTTTGTTGAAATAAAAAAAACTACTACTTTTTGCCGAAATTAAACGAATTATCCAGATAAAAAAGCTATTACATTGAAATTAAAGTGGTTAAAAAACACAAGTTACTCTATCCCAACAAAATACCATATTTTGTTTTGGTTTAGCTATTTTACATTTAATGTAATTAGATGGGGAAGCTATTTTGATGATTATTGGTATTCCTTAAAGTCTAATTTTGTAGAATTCCCTCTTCATATTTTATTAGTTTATTTTAATATCTACTTTTTAATTCCAAAGTATATTTTAAAAAAGAAATACTACACATATATTATTGTACTAATTTTAGTACTATTTATTGCTTATTTTTTAAGAACCGAATTAAACTATTTATTGGTCACCAAAAATATATGGCCTGAAGCTGAAACTACGCAACAAGCATTTACATTTAACCATATTATTGCGGTTATATTAGGTGAAATTTATGTAATTGCCCTAGCAACCGCCATAAAACTAACTGTAGATTGGGTTTATGAACGTAAACGCGTACAAGATTTAAAAAAAATACAACTACAAACTGAATTAAACTTTTTAAGATCTCAAATTCAGCCGCATTTCTTTTTTAACACATTAAATAACTTATACGCACTTACACTTGAAAAATCAACTATTGCTCCAAGTGTTGTTTTAAAATTATCTGAAATAATGCAATATGTATTATACGATGCTAAAGGTGATACTATTTCGTTATTTACAGCCATAAATTACATTCAAAATTATTTAGATTTAGAACGATTACGCTATGGCAACAACATACAAGCATCAACAGATATTATTGGAAACATTGATGAAATAGAGGTTCCACCAATTTTATTTCTACCCTTTATAGAAAATTGCTTTAAACATGGTGCAAAAAATAATGATAATATTGAAGTTGCAATTAGTTTTGAAAATATTGAAAATAAATGGCTTATATTTAAAGTCGAAAACACCTATAAAAAATTAGATAAATTAAATGAAGCCAATACAAAGCATGGCATTGGACTTCAAAATGTTAAACGAAGATTGGAACTGTTATTTCCAAATAATTTTGATTTAAAAATTACGGTACTTGATCAAAAGTATTGTGTTTTTTTAAAAATACCTATTCAATGAAAATTAAGTGTATCATAATTGATGATGAACCACTAGCAATAAAGGTTATTGAAAATCACTTACAAGATTTTGAAAACCTTGAATTAGTAGCAACTTTTAACACAGCAATTGCTGCTTTGTCTACAATTGAAAAAAATGAAATTGATGTCATTTTTTTAGATATTAACATGCCTAAAATGAGTGGCCTTGATTTTTTGCGCTCATTACCTTCAAAACCACACATTGTAATTACTACAGCTTACAGAGAATATGCTGTTGAAAGTTTTGATTTAGATGTTTTAGATTATTTAGTAAAACCAATTCCGTTTGGACGCTTTTTAAAAGCAATTAATAAAATTACCAACAGAATTGAACTTGAAAAAGAAAAAACCAATGAGGTTTCATTTCAAGAAGAACCTTACATATTTTTAAAAGTTGACAAAAAGTTAATGAAAATTAAACTAAACGATATTTTATTTATTGAAAGTTTAAAAGATTATATAAAGGTAATAACTGTTTTAGGCGACTATTTAGTTCATAAATCTATGACAAGTATTTCTGAAGAATTACCACAAGAAAATTTTTTACGAATCCATCGTTCCTTTACAATAGCAATAAATAAAATAACATCTGTTGAAGGAAACTCTGTAGAAATTGCCAATAGAAGAATTCCTATTGGAAGAAATTACCTGCAATTTGCAAAACAAAAAATATTAAATATTAATTCAGAAGAATAAACACCTCTTTTAGTATTGGTTTTTATGTTCGTCTATTAATTTTGCTTTTTCAGCTATTATTTAATGCTGAATAGAGAAAAAAATTAGAAATCATTCTTTATTCACTTACTTTTAATACATATTAAAAACTAGAAATAAAATTAATCAAATACAAAGCAAATCATAGCTATGCCAACCTCAACTCAAAAAAACACACTTATTCCAATTCTTATAATTGCAGGACTATTTTTTATTTTTGGTTTTGTAACTTGGATTAACGGAGCGTTAATTCCATTTATGAAAACCATTAATGAATTAACTGATGCTCAGTCATATTTAGTAGCTTCCGCATCCTATATTTCTTTTGTTGTAATGGCAATTCCTGCTTCAAAAATCATCAATAAAATAGGTTACAGAAAAGGAATGTCTTTAGGTTTAATTGTGATGGCTGTTGGTGCACTGGTATTTATCCCTGCTGCAGAAGCAAGAACTTATTGGATATTTTTAGCTGGTATTTTTATTCAAGGAATGGGAATGACATTATTACAAACGGCTTCAAATCCTTACATTACCATTTTAGGCCCTATTGAAAGTGCTGCAAAACGTATTGCAATTATGGGAATTGCAAATAAAGTGGCAGGTGCATTAGGTTCGTTAATTTTTGGTGCACTTTTACTTTCTGGAATCGACACCATAAAAGAGCAACTTTCGACAGTTAGTGTTGAAGAAAAAAATCAATTGTTAGATACTATGGCAGATAGTGTGGTTACACCATACATTGTTATGGCGGCTGTTTTATTTGTGTTAGGTATTTTAATTAGAAAAGCACCGCTACCGCACGTAGAAGCTGCACCTATTGAAGAAGCTGAAGATGGTTCATCTACAAAAACAAGTATTTTCCAATTTCCACATTTATGGCTAGGCGTTTTAACACTATTTGTATATGTAGGAGCAGAAGTTATTGCTGGAGACACAATTATTGCTTATGGTATTTCATTAGGATTTTCTGCAGATGATGCTAAATTTTTCACCACTTTCACATTAATGGCTATGGTTGCAACATATGCTTTGGGTGCTTTGCTAATTCCAAAATTTATTAGCCAAGCTACAGCGTTAAAAGCAAGTGCAGTATTAGGAATTATTTTCACTTTTTGTATTGTATTTACATCCGGTTTTACATCTATTTTATTTGTTGCAGGCTTAGGAATAGCAAACGCATTGGTTTGGCCAGCAGTTTGGCCATTAACACTTAAAGGTCTAGGTAAGTTTACAAAAACAGCTTCAGCCTTATTAATTATGGCTATTTCAGGTGGCGCAATTATACCGCCGTTATATGGCAAATTTGTAGATGGAAATAAAGCGGATTTAATTGCACAAGGAATGAGTGAAGCTGCAGCTACTGCTGAAGCCGCTACTGGAGGCTATTGGATTTTATTACCTTGCTATATTATTATTTTATACTACGCAATTGCCGGACATAAATTGGGTTTAAAAAAATAATCACCTAAAAACAATTACATATGCCTGCCAAACGACTATTAGCTCTTGATGTTATGAGAGGCCTAACCATTGCTTTAATGATAATGGTTAACACTCCCGGAAGTTGGAGTTATGTGTACGCGCCATTATTACATTCTAAATGGAATGGTTGTACACCAACCGATTTGGTTTTTCCATTTTTCTTATTTATTGTTGGTGTTTCTATGTGGTTTTCTTTTAAGAAATTTAATAATGGAATTACAAAAAACGCCTTATTTAAAGTTGTAAAACGAGCTTTAATTATGTTTTTACTAGGTGTTTTTTTAAACGGATTTCCTCTATTTGATTTTGAAAACTTACGGTATTTAGGCGTTTTACAACGTATTGCAATTGCATATTTAATTGGAGCTTTACTATGTATGCAATTTAACTACAAACAAATTTTAGTTGCTTTTGGAATTATATTAATTGGCTATTGGGGTTTATTATATTTTTCAGTTACTGAAGGACCTTATGATTTAGCTACAAATTTGGTTAGAAAAATAGACTTGTTGCTTTTGGGAGAACAGCATATATACAGCGGTTTTGGATTACCTTTTGACCCTGAAGGTTTACTCTCTGCAATTCCATCGGTAGGAACTTTATTAATGGGATATTTTACAGGGAGATTTATTGAACGCTCTTCAAACACCATGAAAGCCATAAAAAAACTGCTTTCAATTGGAGCAATTGCTACTTCCATTGGTTGGGTTTGGAACTTTGTTTTCCCAATTAACAAAGCTTTATGGACGAGTTCTTATGTTTTATATACCGGTGGTTTGGCTATGGTATTTTTAGCAGTCTTACTTTGGTTTATTGATGTAAAAGGATTTAAAAAATGGTCAACACCTTTTATTCATTTTGGAACAAACCCTTTGGCTATTTATATGTTCTCAGGAATTTATGTACTAACTATTAGCTACTTAATTAAAATAACAACTGCTTCTGGTGAAGTTATTAGCGGATATAATTATTTATATTCAGAAGTATTTGTGCCTATTGCCGGAAATATGAACGGATCTCTTTTATTTGCAATTACACATATCATTTTTTTCTGGTTAATTACCTATGTTTTGTATATAAAGAAAATATTTATTAAAATATAATCACCTTACAAACAACATCATACACATATTTAAAAGTCATTTTCATACAAGCGCAACCTGTTTTGTAATGAATTCATTTCATTTTGAAGACTTTTCATTTTTTGTAATAGATTAAAAACAACGTCAATTCCTTCTATATTTACTTTTAATTCTTGATGAATTCTAATCATTTTCTCAACATCACTAATTGAATTTTGATGCAAACATTGTGTTTGTTTAACGGTAGTTATTTCTACCAATCCTTCTTCTTCTAATTGTTTAAAAAAAGAAACCTCAACGTTGTAATGATCGCATAATTGCAGTATTGAAATAAAATTTTGCCCTTCCATACTTATTTTAATTTTGCTAATTCTTCAAATAATTCTTTCTCTTTTTGACTCAAATTTGTAGGTATTTTAATTTGATATGTAATTAATAAATCTCCAAATTCACCTTCTTTTTTATACACCGGAAATCCTTTTCCTTTTAACTTTGCTTTGGCGCCATTTTGTGTACCAGGTTTTATAAGAAGCTTTACTTTACTATCAAATGTATTTACAACAACTTCACCTCCCAAAATAGCGGTATACAAATCAATGTCAACAGTACAGTATAATTTACTTTTTACTCTTTTAAAACGCGAATGATTGGCTATGGTAAATTTAATTAACAAATCTCCATTTGGGCCATTGTTAACACCTTTACCTCCGTGCCCTTTAATTCTAATTACTTGTCCGTTTTCAACACCTGCAGGAATGGTTAACCTAATATTTTTACCATTAACAGTTAAAGTTCGTTTATGTGTTTTGTACACATCTTCTAAATTCAAATGTAATTCTGCATTAAAATCTTGTCCCTTGTATGTTGCATTTCTACCAGATGATCTTGAACTTCCAAAAGGTGAGCCTCCACCACCAAACATTGAACTAAAAAAATCTGAAAAATCTTCTTCAGAATAATGCTGAGAATGCCCTTGGTGTGAACTTCTAGATTTTTGTTGTTGATTCGCTTTTTCATAAGCCTCAGCATGTTCCCAATTTTCACCGTATTTATCATACTTTTTTCGGTTCTCAGGGTTACTTAGCACTTCATTGGCTTCGTTAATTTCTTTGAATTTAGCCTCAGCTTTCTTGTCGTTAGGGTTTAAATCTGGGTGGTATTTACGAGCTAATTTCCGATAGGCTTTTTTAATGTCGCTCTCTGAAGCAGTTTTGGCAATTCCTAATATTTTATAATAATCTACATATTTCATTTTAATCACAATTTTTGAAATGTATAAATAAGTTTATAAAAAAATAGCAGAAAACCATAAGCATTTTCTGCTCATTCTTCATTTATATAAATATACTCATTTTTTCAATGAAAAGTAGCTTAAAAAAAAAATTAACTGTTAATCTTCTTAAAAACAAACATTTGAAACAAATGCAAAAACACAAAACTAATAAAATTTTTAACTATTTTTTGTTTGCTTAAACAGTTTTGCTTGCTCCAAAATTTGCAAGGTCACTTCAGTAATATTGTACAGTAAAACATATTGTATTTGAGTAGCCTCTTCTTTTTTAGACAGCAATTGTGTACTAATTTCTTCTAAGCTATTTTCAATAGTTTTAATTTCGCTATTGTTTTGAGTAGACAACCAACTAAAAGCTTCATCTAGCGCTTTTAAAATATGATTTTCAAATACCAATACGTTTAATGTTTGGTTTCCTTTTTGATTTCTATGCGCTCCTAATGCAGATAAGTATGAAAGTAGTGCGTGATTTAAATAGGTTAATGTAAAGGCCGTATTTTTAAGTTTTTGATGTTTTTTAGGATCTAACTGCATATTTTGCCAAGCCATTACCAAAGCATTATCTGCTCGGTGTGCTTCTCGCCTTGCAATTCTATAATTTAAATCATTATTTACAGGAAATTTATATTCATTTAAAATAGCTTTTAAATACGCTGTATTTTTAAGAATTACTTCACTTAACAAATTAGGTAATTTCTTGTATTGCCAATTAGGCCATAAAAACCGCACTACCAAAAATGTAATAAATGCACCAATTAACGTATCAATTAAACGAGGAATCATTACATCAACTCCTTTATTAGCAATAATATTAAATGCACACAGTACAAAAATGGTCATAAAAATAATACCTATTGAATATTTGCGTTTCATCCAAAACAAAAACAAATACGCAGAAGCCAACATTAAAACAATTTGCCCTGAAAAAGAAAATAACTTGATAAGTAAAACACCCAAAATAACCCCTGAAAATGTTCCTAAAATTCTTTGTAACAGTCGCTTTCTAGTTTCACTATAACTAGGTTGCAACACAAATAAGATAGTTAAAATTATCCACTCACCTTTCTCTATTTGCAAATACATATACACCGCATAGCCAATTAAAAAAGAAATACTTAACCGTATTGCATACTGCATTCTAGGATGATTAAAGTTTAACAACAACTTCAATCTCTCAAAATAACTACGCTTATTTTTATCTAATTGAGGTAATAAATCGGTATCATAATTTTCTTGAATACTTTTTAAAGTTTCATGAGACTGTGTTAAATTAAGAATAAGCAATTTTAGTACAATTGGCGTATTTAACTTGTTATTTTCAAGTGAATTATTAATAGTTTTTGTTAACCAACCTAGAGCAATTGGATGCCTGTAAGCAACACCAGTAAGTAAGCTTTCTGCAAAATTTTGAGTTGCGTGTGAGAGTTCATGTAATAGTTGCCTTATTCCTCCTATTAAATCACTGCTTGAAGGGTTATTACTTAACAAGTCATAACGTTCATGGCTAGATGCGGCACGCTCATGTAAACTTTGTAAAACCATAAAATAATATAAATAAGGCTTTAGTGGCTCTTGATTACTAAGTGATTCTCCATAACTATTTAAAACTTCTTTACACCTATCTAACGCTTCAACAGTTTGTACATTAAGTAGTGATAACCTTGCTCTTATTTCTTTTTCGGTATCTTTATTACTAGGAAAAAGTTTTGATTTCTCATTTAAATACAGTGAAAGTGCAGAAAAACCTCTGGCCAATTGTTCTTCTAAAAGACTGTAAGGTTTTAAACGCAATAATATGTAAGAGAACATTCCGTAAATAAAAGCTCCTGATATTAGTAAAATTGGCTGAATGTACCAATTTGGGCTAATTTGAGCTCCAATCATTGTATAAATACCAACTAACAACGCACCAAATGTTACTCCTCTATAACGCTCACTAAAACCGCCTACAACAATAAAAATAATGGTAGATAGCCCAAGCCCCACACCTAACAAAATTGGATATGGTTGCAATAACTCAACTGAAAAACTTGAAATTGCAAAACTAATAACCTTCAAAATCATAGATTTAAAACGCCCGTTTGGATGATCATCAGTTTCAGAAAGAGCACCTGCTAAAGCACCTAAACCTAAAGTTACTGCATAAAAAGGCAACCCTAAACTCACCATTGAAATAACTAAAATTCCAATTACTAATGTTGCTTTAAAAGCCAATAATCTATTTGGATTGCTTAAAAAACTTGTTCTAAATGAAGTATACCACGGTAGTTTTTTTAGGTAAAAAGAAAGTTGCTTCATTTTTAATAAAAGTTAGGTATCACATTAAAATTGGGCTACAAAAGTACACAATTCAATTTAGTAAACCTTTACAAAGTTGAATTTCAAAAAACGTAGATTCAAACTTTAATGGTTGAATTACTTATAAGTTTTTAGGGATTATAAATGATATTGTACAACCTTTACCTTCTTCACTTTCAGCCCAAATTTCCCCTTTGTGAACATCTACAAATTCTTTACACAAAGCTAAGCCCATACCTGTACCTTTTTCTTTAGCTGTTCCTTCTCTTTTATAATTAAGATCTATCCTAAATAATTTATCTACAAACGACTTAGGTATTCCCACACCGCTATCAATAACTTGAAACTTTATTTCTTCACCAATATCTTCAATATCAATTTTTATATTGCTTTTATGAAATGAAAATTTTATTGCATTTGATACAATATTACGCATTACCGTACTCAACATATTTTTATCGGCGCGTAACACTATTTCTTTTGGTTTAAAAGAAAGTTGCAGTTCAATTTCTTTATTCTCGGCCATACTTGTTAAAAGAGAAATCTCTGCGTCAACAACAGCCCGTAAATCAACCATTTCAGGGTTAAAAGGCATAGTTCCTTTTTGAGCTTGCGACCATTGCAACAGATTATTTATTAAGTCTTTAATAGAAGTTGCCGATTTAAATGCGTAGTCTATTAAACTAATTCTTTTCTCATCACTATACTCTGAAAAATTCACTTTCAAAATCTCTAAAAACCCAACCATAGCTCCTAGCGGATTTTTTAAATCATGTGCTAAAATTGAATAAAACTTATCTTTAGTAGCATTGGTTTCTTCCAAAGCTGTCTTTTGTTCAATTAAACTAAGTGCTTGGTTTTCAATTTTATCATAAGCCTCTGCATTATCTAAGGCAATTGCTGTATATATTCCTATATTTTGAATTATATTTTGATGATAAACTGTATATAAATGTTTTTTATGCGATTGAACCGAAATAACACCAATTTTTTTCCCTTTTACATTTAATGGAATACATATTAATGAACTTGGCAGCTTTCCTCCTAAAGGATCCTTTATTTCACTTACAAATTTATGATGCTCTTTTTCAAAATCGTTAATAAGAACCTCGCATTGATTTCTAAAGCACCATACCGAAATTCTAGCTAAATCTTCTAATTTATAAGAGTATTCTGGAATTGTTTCTCCTAACTGTTTGGTACCTTTAAAAACAAGTTCATTCTTTTGTTCATCATAAATTCCTATAGAAAAAACAGGAACATTCATCATTAATTGAAGACTTTGGTAAGCTATTTCAACGATTTCTTCAACAGATAAACTCATAGTAATTTCTTTCCCTATTTTACTTAAGGTTTCAATATTATTATAAGCTTTCTCTATTTTACATTTCTGGTTTTCAAGTTCTTTATTTTGCAGAAGAATAGACTCTTTTTGAATTAAAATTTCTTCATTACTGTCTTCTAACTTTGTATTTGCCTTTTGCAGTTCTGAAGTACGTTCTAGGACTTTTTCTCCTAAAACTTCCTTTTGCCTTTTTAATTCGTTTATCTTATAAAAATAACCTCCAACTATAATTGCAATTAATAACAATAAAATGAAAGCTTTAAACCATAAGGTTTCCCACCAAGGTGGCAATATGGTGATTTTTAATTGTGCTCCTTCTTTGTTCCAAACACCGTCGTTGTTAGAAGCTTCAACTCTAAAAACATAATCTCCTGCAGGTAAATTTGTATAAGTGGCTTCTCTTTTGTTTCCAATATAATTCCAATCTGCATCAAAACCTTCCATTTTATGTGCAAATTGATTTTTTGAAGGAGAACTATAACTAAGCGCCACAAAACTAATGGTAAATACAGATTGTTTGTAATTTAAGCAAATGGATTTAGAGTTTCTAAACTGTAAGACTAACTCTTTATCCTCCTCGTTTTCAACAATTGACTTATTAAATAATTTAAAATCGGTAATCGCTACTTTTGGAATATTTACATTATCTACAACATGTGACGGATTAAATTTATTATACCCGTTATTTCCTCCCAAATACATGTCTCCAGATATACTTTTATAAGCGGCATTTAAACGAAATTCGCCTTTTTGAAGCCCATCTCTTTTGTCGTAATTTCTAATACAAGTGCCATTATTATCTTCTTCAGGATTAAATACGGCTAGTATATCATTACTTGTAATCCATAAATTACCTTTATCATCAGATAAAATATTACTAATTACATTCCCTGGTAATCCATTCAATTCACCATAATGAATAAAGTTACCTTTATTTTCATCATATTTATTTAAACCGTCATAAGTACCAAACCAAATATTTCCGTTTATATCTTCACAAATTGAAGTTACATTTGAATGGCTAATACTTGATGTATCTACATAATCGTTTGTATATTGAGTAAAATTATCTTCGGCTCTATTATATTTATTTAAGCCCGTTTTTGTAGCAATCCATATTCTTCCTTTTGAGTCTTTAAAAACTTTATTCACATTATTACTACTCAACGACTTAGAATTATTTTGATTAGATGTATACCTTTTAAAGCTTAAATTAGATTTATTAAGTTTAATTAACTCTTTATTGGTACCTATCCATAATTCTCCGGACATTCCCTCTTCAAGACTAATAGCATCAATATCCTTTATAATTGGTGTAAATTCATTCTTTTCTTTATTAAACAAGCTTAAACCTCTACTAGCTCCAACCCAAAAAAGGCTATCACTATCTATAAGAATTGATTTTATATTATCACTTAAAACACCTTTTGGATTATTCTTATTGTATTTAAAATAGTTGTATTTGCCTGTGTTTTTATTGTATAAATTTAAGCCTCCTCCTTTAGTACCTATCCAAGTTTCAGCACCATTTATAAAAAACACATTTATTACATTATTATTAATCCCTTTAAAATTGTTGTCGTATGTACTGTAATTTTCAAACTTTACTGGTCCATTATAAATATAGTTTACACCATCAGTATATGTTCCAATCCAATAATCACCTTTACTATCTTCATAAAATGAATACAATGAATTTGCTGAGATACTCCTTTCATCCTCATGATCTTTTTTATGATGTATAAAAAGTGGTTTTGCTTTGTCTTGCTCACTAGGCACCAATTCATCTAATCCAGATTTAGTAGCAATCCAAATTGTACCATCCTTTCCAACATGAATTTTCCTTATAACATCACTTGCTAAACTCTTTTTATCACTTTTTTTATGCTGATATTTTTTAAAAACACCACTATTAATATTATCTAATCTGTTTAAACCTCCATCGTATAAACCAATCCACAGTCTTCCTTTTTTATCTATTTGCAGTGCTGAAACATAGTCTTTAGTTAAACTAATTTTATTATTTTTATCATGTTTAAAATGCTTTAAGGTTTTGTGGTTTTTTACATCTAATAAGTATAAACCTGTTTTTGTTCCAACCCAAGCCAAACTATCTACAGATGAAGTTATAATTGTTTTAACAGCTGTTTGGCTTAAATCATCTTTTTCATAGGTTAAAAACTTATCAAGTTCCTTGCTGTAATAAACTAATCCTTTATCTGTACCAATCCACATCTCATTATACACATCAGTATAAATACAATGAATTAAATTACTTGGCAGTGATAATGAATCGGTTTTATTATTTAAATATTTATGAAATTCACCTGTGTCATAATCAAATTTATTAATTCCATTATTACGTGTACCTACCCAAATATTTCCGTCTAAATCTTCTTGAAGTGCCCTTATTTCGTTATCACTTATACTTAATGAATCATTATCATTATGCTTATAAACGGTGAATGAATAACCATCATATTTATTTAACCCACCCGCACGAGTACCAAACCACATAAAACCTCTACTATCTTCAAGAATTGAAAAAACAGAGCTTTGTGATAAACCATCTTCAATAGTAAGTTGATCAAATTTTGGGGAGCTATACTGTGCATACATTGTATTTGAAAAAACAAATAAAGACAATACAACCAACAAAAAAGTATGTGGGGTTAAGTTAAAAAACTTCATTCACTAATTGGGGTTTGTAATAATCAATAAAGTTAGAAAATATTTAATTATTTAAAGCGAAAAATTAAAAAAACACCATTTTATTACAAGAAACCACCCCTTGTAAAGAAATGAAAATGAACACCTAACTACTAAAACAACGCGTTACCACCTTATAAACACACAAGAAATGAAACAACACAAAAATTTTATTCAACACTAGAACTTCACCTTAAAAAAAGATAAAAATCCTATTTAAATTAATGCTTTTGTTTGTAAAGAAACTACGAGACACCCCAAGTTAATTCATATAATAGTTGTATTCCTTTTTAAAGAGCAGTTATGTATCTAAAACAAAAAAGCTTCACATTTCTGTGAAGCTTGCTTAGTAGCGGGGACTGGACTCGAACCAGCGACCTTCGGGTTATGAGCCCGACGAGCTACCTACTGCTCTACCCCGCGATTTGGATTGCAAATATACAACTTAATTGCAATAAAACAAGCATATAAATTGTAATAATTAAACTTTTTTATTCTAAAAAAACTTAGGAACACACAAAACACAAAGTAACCTTATGAACCCCAAATACATACACTTCCACCAACATTCATCTTTCTCATAAATATTTCTAAATAAATTTTAAAAACCTTAGTAAAACAATTAAAAATAACCTTTTGTTCTATTCAATTACCCCAATTATTCCAATTCAAAAACTAAAAAACAACCAAATACATTTATAAGTAACGCTTTAAAAGCATTAACTTTTCTATAAAAACTATGGACATCACGTGCAATTCAACTAACTTTGCCGTTTTATAACAACTTTTTATGGCACACAAAGCAGGTTTTGTAAACATTATTGGAAACCCTAACGTTGGTAAATCAACATTAATGAATGCATTGGTAGGTGAAAGATTATCAATAATTACATCTAAAGCGCAAACAACACGTCATCGTATTTTAGGAATTGTAAATGGTGATGAGTTTCAAATTGTTTTTTCTGATACGCCAGGTATTTTAAAACCAGCCTATGAGTTACAAGCATCTATGATGGATTTTGTAAAATCCGCTTTTGATGACGCTGACGTGCTCATATATATGGTTGAAATTGGTGAGAAAGAGTTAAAAGATGAAACGTTTTTTAATAAAATTAAAAACTCTAAAACACCTGTTTTATTATTAATTAATAAAATTGACACTTCAACACAAGATCAGGTAGAAGAAAAATTATTGTATTGGAGAGAAAAAGTACCAAATGCTGAAGTTACTTTGGTTTCGGCTCTTGAAGGCTTTAATGTACAGGGTGTTTTTGATAGAATTATAGAATTATTGCCAGAATCACCTCCTTTTTACCCAAAAGATCAGTTAACTGATAAACCTGAACGTTTTTTCATAAACGAAGCTATTCGTGAAAAAATATTAATGCATTATAAAAAAGAAATTCCTTATTCAGTTGAAATAGAAACTGAAGAGTTTTTAGAAAGTGAAAAAATTATAAAAATTCGTTCGGTTATTATGGTTGAACGCGACACTCAAAAAGGTATAATTATTGGTCATAAAGGTGCAGCTTTAAAACGTGTTGGTATTGAAGCAAGAAAAGATTTAGAAAAATTCTTCGACAAAAAAATTCATTTAGAATTATATGTAAAAGTGAACAAAAACTGGAGAAGTGACAAACGCCAACTTCGTAGGTTTGGATACAATGAGTAGTTTTTTGTGCCAACCAACCATAAGTTTGAAAAATACGTTTTAATTTTTAGGCTGTTTATCCAAAGTTTTCATCATAAAATGGTATAACTCGTCCATTTGTTGATGTCCAATACTTTTTCCCCAACGTCCTAAAAAATACATAACAAACCATAAAACTGGCAAGCCAATTACCATATAAAGTGCCAAGCTATAATCTGTTTTTATAGACCATTGTACATACGCTGTTATTGAAAAACCAATAAAAGCAACGGCTACAGCAAAATGAAAAAACATAAACATTGTCCAAACTTGTGGCTTAGGGCCAAACAAACCTTTTACCACAGTTTCTTTACCTTTAATTTTCTCTACTTCAATATTTAATTGCGGAGACCAAAAATGACTTTCGTCCTTTGGAACATCAATAATAATATGTCCATCAACAATTTTACTGCAATATTTACATTCGCCATCTTTCAAATTATCTTCAAATTTTGAGATAATTTCTTGTTGGCTTTCATTAAAATCCATTTTAAATCTAGGCCTTAAATGTATATTACTGTTCTTCTTAGCTTCCATATGGCTTGTTTTCGATTTGTAATATACTATTTTTAAACAAATTATAAAATTTGGATTCAGCAAGCATCGGTTGTCAAATTAAAATATTGTACTTTTGCAAAAAATTAAAAAACACCAATGAGTAATATTGTAGCCATTGTAGGAAGACCAAATGTTGGAAAATCAACTTTATTTAATCGTTTAGTTCAACGAAGAGATGCCATTGTTGATTCGGTAAGTGGAGTTACACGTGATAGACATTACGGTAAGAGTGATTGGAATGGGAAAGAATTCTCTGTTATTGATACAGGAGGTTACGCCGTTGGTTCTGACGATATTTTTGAAGAAGAAATTAGAAAACAAGTTGACTTAGCTATTGATGAAGCTGATGTTATTGTTTTTGTAGTTGATGTTGAAGATGGTATTACACCTATGGATACTGAAGTTGCAAACCTTTTACGCAAAGTTAAAAAACCAATTTTTATGGTGGTTAACAAAGTAGATAACTCTATGCGTGAAGATGATGCTTTAGAATTTTACAATTTAGGATTGGGAGAATTTTTCACCATTTCATCAATTAATGGTAGCGGTACAGGTGACTTATTAGACGCTGTAGTGCAAGATTTAGAGAATGATGTAGTTATTGAAGATAAACTACCTAGGTTTGCTGTTGTTGGTCGTCCTAATGCCGGTAAATCATCTTTCATCAATGCTTTAATTGGTGTTGACCGAAATATTGTAACCAATATTGCTGGTACAACTAGAGACTCTATTGATACCAAATACAACCGTTTTGGTTTTGAATTTAATTTGGTTGATACTGCCGGAATTAGAAAAAAATCAAAAGTAAAAGAAGATTTAGAATTTTACTCTGTAATGCGAGCAGTACGCTCTATTGAACATTGTGATGTTGCTATTTTAGTTGTAGATGCTACGCGTGGTTTTGAAGGTCAAGACGAAAACATATTTTGGCTTGCTGAAAAAAACAAAAAAGGGATAGTTATTTTAGTAAACAAATGGGATTTGGTTGAAAAAGAAACCAATACTATGCGTGATTTTGAAGCACAAGTACGTAAAGAAATTGCTCCTTTTACTGATGTGCCAATTATTTTTACCAGCGTATTAACTAAACAACGTATTTTTAAAGCTATTGAAACTGCTGTTGAAGTATTTGAAAATAGAAAAAAACGTATTGCTACAAGCAAGTTAAATGAAGCAATGTTAGAAATTGTAAAAACGTATACACCACCAGCTTACAAAGGTAAGTTTGTGAAAATTAAGTACTGCATGCAATTACCAACACCAACACCTCAATTTGTGTTTTTCTGTAATTTACCGCAATATATAAGAGAGCCTTACAAACGTTTTGTTGAAAATAAACTGCGCGAATTATACGACTTTAAAGGAGTTCCAATTATAATTTACTTTAGACAAAAGTAAACTTAGTTTTCAATTCGCTTTATAAAATCATCTTTATAGTTTTGTCCTATAGGAATGTACACTTTATCAATAATAATTCTATTGCGCTGTACAGAGTTTATATGGTTTAATGAAACAATAAAAGATCTATGTACACGAATAAAATTTGGTGGTAATTTTTCTTCAAAAGCCTTTAAACTGTTCAATGTTAAAATTGGCTTAGGATCATCAGTATAAATTTTAATGTAGTCTTTTAAACCTTCTATATAACGAATGGTATTTAAATTTACCTTTAAATTTTCATACTCTGACTTTACAAAAATAAAATCGGAAGATTGCGCTGTTAAAGTTTGCACAGCTGTTTCAGGTTCTGCTTTTAATTCAAATAATTCTTGCGCTCTATTAACCGCAGTTAAAAACCTATGAAAAGGAATTGGTTTTACTAAATAATCTACCGCATTTAAATTAAAACCTTCTACGGCATAATGTGAATAAGCTGTTGTAAAAATAAACAAGGGTTTATTTTTAATAGATTTTATAAATTCAATACCTGTAAAATCGGGCATTTCAATGTCTGAAAAAATTAAATCTATAGTTCCATCTTGAATTACTGAAATTGCTTCAAATGCACTTGAACAACTTTTAACCAAATTTAAAAATGGAACTTTAGAAACAAAATCTTCTAATAATTCAACCGCTAAAGGCTCATCATCAATAATTAAACAACGTATCATTATACTTTTAGTTTTAATAATAATTTTACTTTGTACTGCTTATTTTCTTCAGTAAAAGTAAGTGTGTGTGATTTTGGATACTGAAGATTTAACCTGTTCACTACATTTTTTAACCCAACACCCGAATTTTGAGAATCCTTTTTATGAATTGAAACATAATTAGACACTTCAAAATCTAAGTTATCATTTTTAACTTCAATTCGTATTCTAATATCTGTTTTCCCATTAAAATCTGTTCCGTATTTAAAAGCGTTTTCAATAAAAGAAATTAACAATAAAGGCTCTATTTTATGTTCTATTCTTCCATAAATATTCACACGAACACCACTGGAATCTTTCAGTCTTAAATTTTGTAACGAAATATAGTTTTTAATATAATTTAATTCATCTTGTAAAGGTACCAACTCTTTATCGGTTTCATAAATCATATAACGCATTAATTCAGCTAGCGTTATAATAGCTTCTTTAGTGTCATCAGATTTTTTATTGGCCAATGAATAAATACTATTTAACGAATTGAATAAAAAATGTGGATTTAATTGTGCTTTTAAAAAAGAAATTTCAGTATGCACACGTTGCAGTTCAATTTCTTTTTTAATTTTCTCGTTTTTATACCATTCCATCACCAGGCGAATACAAGTACCTACAGCCAGCAATAACATACTTGCAAAAATACTAAACGGATTAAACGGGCCTTTTTCAGGTCTAATTCCTTGATCAACAATCATTCTTGGCACTTCAAAACGAGCTGGCGGACCAGGAATTTTTGGTTCAATATAATAATCAATTAAAAAAACGGATAAAAAAACAACAATAAATGCAGTAAAAACGTATTCCAAAATTTTATTATTTAATAATAATTTTGGAACCAACACACTAAAATTCAAGTAAAAAAGTACTACTTCAACACAAATTTTAGCATAAAATAAAACATCTGGAAATTCTAAAAAACGGTTGTAAAATGCTGAAATATTTATTAAAATAAAAACTGCCCAGCATAATACATGCAATATAATTGGGTTTATATTTTTTAGTGATTTTTTCAATTTAATTTCTTCAATTCATTTTAATTACAAACTTATACTATTTTTAAGCTCATCAATAGATATACTTGGAATTTTATGCTGTTTTAACTTTTCTATAACTAGCTTAGCTACTGTGTAGGCATCTTTTTCACTTTTAAAGTGTTTTAAGTTGCTTATTGCTGGTATGTATTGTTGTCTAATAATTAATTTTTCTTTTTCAAAAATAGAATAGCCGTAACCTTGTTCAATTTCAAAAACTTTTATGGTATACACGGGTTTTTCAGTTGTGCAATTTAAAAACAGCAAACACAACAAAACATATTTTAAAATTTTAACTTTCTTCATTATTTTATAAAATAATTAAAAGAGTTAATACACGTACTAACTCTTTTAAAACTAAACCAAACTTTAATCTATCTAAACAATATGATTAATCGTCTTCATCTGCTTCTTCATAAGGTCTAAATTCCCAGTTATCATCAAAATAATAACTTCCACTTCTACCCATTAAAACAAATGCTTTATCTGAAAAACTAAATGCAACTGCATCTTGTCTTGCTGAACCTTCAAAGTATTCTCCTTGATCCCAAGTATCTGTTGCAGGATCATATTCCCATAAGTAAGTTGAAACTCCTGAAGATGCACCTGTTGCAAAATACCCCATACCATCTATTGTAAATCCAACACCACTTGAAAACATTACTGAATAATCTGAATCGTCATCATCTAAATCTGTTAAACGTGTCCAAACTTCAGTATCTCCATTAAACACATAAAAGTCATTTTCATACGCTCCATTGTGTAAACCTGATCCCATATAAGCATTGTTTCCAATTACAAACACTGCAGCATCTTTACGCTTATCACCACCAAATCCAACTGATTGCACCCAAGTATCACTTGTAGGATCATATTGATAAAAATCTTTCAATTCACTTCCGTCATAACCAGTACCAACATAACCTTTTCCTGAAACAGCAAAACCTATAGCACCATAACGTTCAGTACCTATAAAGTCTGCTTTTTGCTCCCAAGTATCAGTTGCTGGATTATAACTCCAAAAATCATTTAATTTATCATCACCATCATATCCAGTTCCAAAGTAACCAATTCCGTTAATTGCAAAACCAACAGCACCGCTTCTAGCTATACCAGGAAAATCTGCTTTTTGTACCCAGTAATCACCTTCACTATTGTATTCCCATAAATCACTTAAATAATCATCTCCGTCATAACCTGAAACAAGATATCCTTTATCTCCAATTACAAATGATACCGAATTCCCTCTTGCATCTCCATCAAAAGACGAACTTTCAACCCAATTTCCGTAATCTGTATCGTCATCGTCACTACAACTAACTGCACTAACAAACAGAATGAATACCATTAAAGATTTTAAATAAATATTGTTAATCCTCATAATTTTTTTTGTTGTTTTTTTTATCAATTTATTAATCACTTATCATTCAAACCCTTAGTAAATACGCCTCACTAATTCGCCAAAACTGTAGCACAAAAATATTCAGCAATTTAATGTTTAAACCATAAAATAGACGAATTGGTCACTTTTACCTACAGAGACGCATAAATCATCTACAAACACTTAAAATAGCTGATTATTAGCTATTTAACATTTTATTAACGTCTTTATAGATACTTTTTAATCACTTATCTATTTTATGATTTTGAAATGAACTGATTGAAATATTTTCGCTCAAAAAACAAGAATGAAGCATTATTTATTAATTATACTTATTGGTTTTGGGTTCTTAGTAGCTTGTAACGAAGAAAATACAAGTTACGAGGTTGGGCAAGACTTTATTGATTCCAATACATTGGTTTTTGAAGTTGATACGCTAACGCTAAAAACTTCAACAATTATTTCTGACTCTTTAATTACCTCGGGTACATCTAGAATTTTAGTTGGCGCGTTACAAGATGATGACTTTGGAGATTTAACAGCACAAAACTATTTTAGCGTTTATAGTACTACTTTTAGTTTAGATGATGATGCTGTTTTTGATTCTATTGCTTTAATTATGCACTACGATCGTTATTATTATGGAGACACCACGTTGGTTCAAAATTATAAAGTTCACGAAATAACAGAAGTTTTTGAGCCTAATGATGACGATGACTATTTTTACAACACTTCTAGTTTAGAATATAGTGAAGACATTTTAGGTGAACAATCTTTCACGCCATATCCAAACAAAAAAGATTCTATAAACATTTCTTTAAACTATGCTTTTGGTGAAAACATTTTCAATAAAATTGTAGATAATGAAATAACTGAATACGACGATTTAATAAAAGAATTTAGAGGAATTACCATTAAGTCAGACACAGATACAAATACCGTATTAGGGTTTAAAACCAGTACAGGATCAACTACCATTAGAATGTATTACACCTTAGCTGATGATGACAACTCTGAGGACAACGACCATTACCTTGATTTACTTGTGCAAGGTGGTAATTACATTTTTAACAATATAACTAGTGATAAAACAAATACCGTTTTAAATAACTTAAACGATAGTGAAGACATACTGCCAAGTACAGATACCAACAATAAAACTTATATCCAATCTGGAACCGGAGTAAGTATGCGGGTAGAAATGCCAACACTAGCTACTTTAAATGATCTTGAAAATGATGGAACCACACTTGGTGCTTGGATAAAAATATTTCCAGACCATTCCAGCTATGACAATATTGACTTAATAGACTCTTTAGCTGTTTATGTTGTTGATGACAAGAACAGAACAATAAAACAGCTTACATCCTTAAGTGGAAGCAATATCTACGCAAAATTCAATTCAGAAGAAGACGAATTTAACTCTAGCATTTATTATAGTGTTGATGCAAGCTCTTTTGTAGAAGAAATTCTAACTAGTAGCTACACGTTAGATTATGCATTAAGATTTGAGTTCCCAAGCAATTCAAGTACAATAAATCGTTTGCTAATACACGATCCTGAAAGCCCAGAAAATTCAGATTACAAGATGAAACTCCTTTTAACTTATTTAACTTATTAATATATGAAATTTCAACGCTTAATTGTACTATTTAGCTTTTTCAGTCTAACCACATTTGCTCAAAGTGATGTAGACTCGCCATATTCTTTATTTGGTATAGGAAAAGAAAATACAAGTTATTTTGGAGGTTCAGCCGGATTGGCAAATACAGGAATTGCATATTCAAACAAACTTTTATTAAACAAAATAAATCCTGCTTCATTAACATCGTTAAGTCCAACTGCTTTTTTATACGAAATTGGAATAAATAATACCCTTTCAATTAAAGTAGATAACGACAATTCTCAAACAAATTACGACTTCAACTTTACGCATATTGCGTTAGGTTTTTCAGTAAGTGACCGATGGAAAATGAGCTTTGGATTGGTTCCACAAACTAAAACCAGTTACAACATAGATATTACGGAGCCTGTAGAAGGAAACACCAACTTATATTACACAAATATTGAAGGATCTGGAGGTATAAATGAACTATTTTGGGGGCACGGTTTTAAGGCTACTAAAAACCTATCTCTTGGACTTGAAATGCGCGTTTATTTTGGATCAATAAATCAAGAAAGAACTATAGATTATTTAACCACACAAATTTATTTAGATGAAACTAAAAAATATACTGGTCTTGGTATAAAAGGTGGTTTTCAGTACAAATTCAACAATTTATTTGGTACAAATACAACAATTGGTGGTATTATAAATGTTCCTTCATCATTAAGTGGTTCACAAGATATTGAAGGTACCAAAACATTTACAAGTATTGGAACCACAACTATAATTGATGAAACTGACAATGATTTAGATGATTTTGAACTTCCTTTAAAAATAGGATTTGGTATTTCAACACAAGTAAGAAAATTAACGTTTAACTTAGACTTTCATAAAAAATATTGGAGTAATTCTTATACTTCAGATTCTAATTTTACCTATAGAGATCAAAGCGTATATGGTTTAGGTATTGAATACAAACGTGAAACTAATTCGTTAAAATATTATAGAAAAATAATTTATAGAATGGGAATTAATTATGATTCTGGATATTTAAACTATTCTGACTCAAAAATTGATAGCTATGGTATTTCTGCCGGAATTGGATTCCCTATGTCTAACAAAGGTTCTACTTTAAATTTAAGTTACTCATACGGAAAAGAAGGAACGCTAAACAACAATTTAGTAATAGATAATTTTCATAAAATGAGTATAAATGTAAGTTTATTTGATAATTGGTTTACAAAACGAAAAATATATTAACCCCTTATTTTTTTTTAATTCAACCCTTTCAAATAAGTTAAAAAACAACTTTAAAAGGGTTCACATAAAAAAACGTCTAGGCTTAAATTGCATAGACGTTTTTTATGTTATCAATAATCTTTTAAATTACCAGCCTCCACTAGCACCGCCGCCGCCGAAACCACCGCCGCCAAAGCCGCCACCGAAGCCACCGCCACCAAAACTACCTCCTGAGCTTCCGCCGCCAAAACTACCTCCGCCGCCGAAGCCGCCTCTTCCCATATTGCTTAAAATTATAGCATCTAATAAAGAACCTGTTCCACTTCTATTTCCTCGGTTATTACCGCCGCCTTTGTTCTTTTTAGAAAAAACAAGCATTAATACTATAAAAATAATGAATACAATAACTCCAAAAGGAATTCCAGATGAATCACCTTTTGCCGGTTGATTGTTTTTATAAGAGCCATTCAACACTTCAAAAATAGCATACGTTCCTTTGTCTAATCCAGCATAATAACCGCCTTTTCTAAACTCAGGAATTATAACCCTTTCTATAATTCTTTTTGAAAGTGCATCTGTTAATAAGTGTTCAATTCCGTAACCAGCTTGAATTGCTATTTTTCGATCATCTTTAGCCAATAAAATAACAATACCATTGTCTTCCTTTTCTTGACCAATTCCCCACGAATGTCCCCAATTAGCAGCTAAAATATTTATATTCTCACCTTTTAAGCTTTCAATTGTAATTAATACAATTTGTGTAGATGTAGAGTCTGAATATTTTATTAACTTCTGCTCTAAAGTAGCTTTTTCAGTGCTAGACAATACCTTAGCATTATCATAAACACTTGTTTGAAGCTTTGGTTTTTGCGGAATTTCAAACTGCCCAAAAGCAACCTGAATAAATAACACTGCAATTACAATTGAAATGTATTTTTTATATGGTATGTGCATTGTTATCATTTATCCTTTTGAAATTTCGTCAGATAATTCATTGGTATCATTAGACATATATGGAAAAAATTGTTTTAAATTTTTTCCTACTTCAACAATAGCAAGTTCTAAACCTTTAGAAAAGGCTCCTTTTTTAAAATGTGAAAGAACCAATTCTTTTTCTTCATCCCAAAAATTAGCAGGAACTACGTTGTTGATACCTTCATCTCCAATTATTGCAAACTTTTTACTTTCAACAGCAATATAAAACAATACACCATTTCGCAATTGCGTACTGTCCATTTTAAGCATTTGAAAAACCTCTAATGCTCTTTCCATTGCCGGTAACTCAGTTGCTTTTTCAATATGAACACGAATTTCACCTGAAGTGTTTTTCTCAGCTATTTTAATAGCCTGAATTAAATTCTGCTCTTGTTCAGCCGTTAAGAAATCTTCAACTTTTGACATCTATTTATCTAAAATTGAACTGTTGGTGCAACTTCACTTCCTTCAGCAGCTTCAAAACGAGTCATTTCTTCAAAGTTTCCGAAAAAATTATTTATAATATTATTTGGAAACACTTTAATATGCTTGTTAAATAAATTAACCTCTCCGTTGTATCTATTTCTTTCTACATTAATTCTATTTTCAGTTCCTTCTAACTGACTTTGTAATTCTAAGAAATTCTGATTTGCTTTCAAATCAGGATACTTTTCTACTGTTACTAATAAACGTGATAATGCTCCTGATAAACCTTCTTGTGCTTTTTGAAAAGCAGCCATATTTTCTGGAGTAATATTTGTTGGATCAATTGTTGTTTGCGTTGCTGCTGCTCTTGCTTTAATTACTCCTTCTAATGTTTCTTTCTCATGAGCTGCATATCCTTTAACCGTTGAAACTAAGTTAGGAATTAAATCTGCTCTTCTTTGGTAGGCACTTTCAACATTTGACCACGCTGTTTTTGCATTTTCTTCTAAATTTACTGAAGTATTATAAAAACTTTTTACTGATTTGTACCCAACAAATACAAGTACTGCTATAATTATTACAGGAATTAACCACTTTTTCATTTTTTTACGTTTTAAGATTGATTATTATTCTATTTAATTAGTTGTTAAGTTGCCAATATTGTTACAATGCAACTAAACTATTTATGATAATTGATTTTTAATATTTATCAATTCGGCTTTAATACTTTCTAATCTTGTGATAATTTCATGATTGTTTTTAACCGATTGTGGATTCTCTTTCATTTTTAATTTAGCACCCTCTAAAGTAAATCCTTTTTCTTTTACCAAATGATAAATTAACTTTAAGTTTTGAAGATCTTGATGCGTAAATAACCTATTTCCTTTTTTATTTTTTTTAGGTTTTAATATATCAAATTCCTTTTCCCAAAAACGAATATGGGATGTATTTAAACCAAATGCTTTGGCAACTTCGCCAATTTTATAATATCTTTTTTCGGGTAAATCTATATACATTAATCAAGAGATTGTCCTTCAATTTGCGCCGCTTTTTGCATTGCTTCAAATTCTTCAGGAGATAAATTTCCGTAATAAAAATCAATTGGGTTTACTTTTCTACCATTTTTTATTACTTCGTAATGTAAATGAGGTGCTTGAGACCTTCCGGTATTTCCAACAAAACCAATTAAATCACCTCTTTTTACTTTTTTTCCTTTTCTAACATTGTATTTACTCATATGCGCATATAAAGTAATAAAGCCAAAACCGTGATCAATTCTAACATGTTTTCCATAACCTGAAGCACCTTGATCGGCTCTAACTACAACTCCATCACCTGTAGCATAAATTGGCGTTCCTCTTGGAGCGGTAAAATCCATTCCCCAATGTTTTTTTCGTGCCTTTGTAAATGGATCTGTTCTCCAACCATAACCAGAAGCCATTCTAGTTAAATCTTCTTTTTTTACAGGTTGAATTGCTGGCATTGCCGCCAATAATTCTTCTTTATTTTCAGCTAATTTCACAATCTCATCTAAAGATTTAGATTGCACATACAATTGCTTAGACAAAATATCCATATTTCTGGTAACATCAATAATCATTTCTGAATTATCAAAACCTTCCAAAGCCTTATACCTGTTTACGCCACCAAATCCGGCTTTTCTTTGTTCTTCAGGAATAGGATTTACTTCAAAATATAAACGGTAAATATTGTTATCGCGTTCTTGAATTTCTTTTAAAACCTTTTCTAACTGCTCAATTTTTTTATTGTGCAATTCCTCATTCAATTTCACAAACTCCAACTCTCGCTTTAATTCTTTCTCTTTTGGCGATTCAAAAAACGGTGTAAACACCACAAAACCAGTAAGCATAAAAATAAATGCTGCTAAAAAAGTAAACAAAACACGCTTAAATTTAGTGCTCTTTTTACGTTGTATCTTTTGATATGAAAGTGTATCTGAATCGTAATAATATTTTACCTTCGCCATCTATTTAAATTATCTTATTTTTGTATGTTGAAACGCGCTCTTATTTATTAATATTGCGATGTACAATTAACAAAATTACAAAATGTTTTACAAAGGTGATAAAACGCCTATTTATTTAGCATATAATTAACGAATGAAATCACAACAAATACGCCAACAATTTTTAGATTTTTTTGCATCAAAAAAACATACCATTGTACCATCATCGCCAATGGTTTTAAAAAACGATCCTACTTTAATGTTTACCAACGCCGGAATGGTACCTTTTAAAGAATTCTTTTTAGGACAAAAAAAGGTTGTAAATAAACGTGTTTCTGACTCTCAGAAATGCTTGCGTGTTTCAGGAAAACATAATGATTTAGAAGAAGTTGGTAAAGACACCTACCACCACACCATGTTTGAAATGCTAGGAAACTGGAGTTTTGGTGATTACTTTAAAAAAGATGCCATTCATTGGGCGTGGGAATTGTTAACTGAAGTGTACAAAATAGACAAAGATTGTTTATATGTTTCTGTTTTTGAAGGCGCTAAAGAAGATGGTTTAGAATATGACCAAGAAGCACACGATTATTGGAAAGAACTAATTGATGAAGACCGTATAATTAGCGGTAATAAAAAAGATAATTTTTGGGAAATGGGTGCACAAGGACCTTGCGGACCTTGTTCTGAAATTCACGTAGATATTCGTTCGGCTGAAGAAAAAAAATTGGTTTCAGGTAAAAGCCTTGTAAATATGGATCATCCACAAGTTGTGGAAATTTGGAATCTTGTATTTATGGAGTTTAACCGAAAAGCAAATGGAACATTAGAAAAATTACCTGCGCAACACGTAGACACAGGAATGGGATTTGAGCGTTTATGTATGGTTTTACAAAACGTACAATCAAATTATGATACAGATGTTTTTATTCCGTTAATTAAAGAAGTTGAAACCATCACAGGAAATGATTACGGTGAAACGGAAGAAATTGATATTGCAATTCGTGTAATCTCAGATCACGTTCGTGCAGTGGCTTTTGCAATTGCAGACGGGCAACTACCTTCAAATACAGGTGCTGGTTATGTAATTAGAAGAATTTTAAGAAGAGCGGTTCGTTATGGATTTACTTTTTTAAATACCAAAGAACCTTTTATTTACAAATTGGTTGCTGTACTTACAAAGCAAATGGGTGATTATTTCCCTGAATTAAAAACCCAAAGACAACTAATTACCAATGTAATAAAAGAAGAAGAAAACTCTTTTTTAAGAACTTTAGATCAAGGACTTGTTTTATTAGATGGTATTATAAAAAATACGCAAGGAACAATTGTTTCAGGTAAAAAAGCTTTTGAATTATTTGACACCTACGGTTTTCCAATAGATTTAACCGCATTAATTCTTTCTGAAAAAGAAATGACCCTTAATGAGGAAGAGTTTGAAACGGAACTTAAAAAACAAAAAGCCAGATCAAGAGCTGCTTCAGTTGTTGAAACTGATGATTGGGTAATTATTGATGAAAATGATGATGAAGAAGAGTTTATTGGTTATGATACACTAACTGCTAAAGTTAAAATTACTAGATATAGAAAAGTATCTTCTAAAAAAGATGGAGATATGTATCAACTTGTTTTTAATATGACTCCTTTTTACCCTGAAGGTGGTGGACAAGTTGGAGATAAAGGTTATTTAGAAAAACAAGATGGAAGTACGGTTTATATTGTTGACACTAAAAAAGAAAACAATTTAATTATCCATATAACAAAATCAATTCCTAAAGAATTAACAGGAACTTTCAACGTTTCCGTAGATGAAAAACAACGCTTTAGAACAGCTTGTAACCATACTGCAACTCACTTATTACACCAAGCTTTAAGAGAAGTTTTAGGTGAACATGTAGAACAAAAAGGATCTGCAGTGCATTCAAAACATTTACGCTTTGATTTTTCACATTTTGCCAAGTTAACTGTTGATGAACTTACCTATGTTGAAGATTTTGTAAATGGTAGAATTGAAAACAAATTACCATTGCAAGAGTTTAGAAACATTCCTATTGAAACTGCAAAAGAAAAAGGTGCTATGGCATTATTTGGTGAAAAATACGGAGATACTGTTAGAGCAATTCAATTTGGACAATCTGTTGAACTGTGTGGAGGTACGCACGCTCAAAATACAGGTGACCTTTGGTATTTTAGAATTCAATCTGAAAGTGCCATTGCTTCAGGAATTAGAAGAATAGAAGCCATTACTGGTGATGCTATGAAAACCGAATTTTCTGAAAATAACAGAACTCTTTTCCAAATTAAAGAATTGGTAAAAAACTCTAAAAACCCTGCTGATCAAGTTTTAAATTTAATTGAAGATAATGCTAAACTAAAAAAACAAATAGAGCAACTGTTAAAAGAAAAAGCTAAAAATGCTGCCGCAAGTTTATTAAATGAAACAGAACAAATTAATGGTGTAAACTTTTTAGCAAAAAAACTAGAGCTAGATCAAAACAGTATTAAAGATTTAGCAAATGACCTAGGAAATAAAATTGAAAATTTATTTTTAATCATTGGATCTGAAACCAACGGCAAAGCATTTTTAACTTGTTATATTTCAAAAAACTTAGTTGCTGAAAAACAATTAAATGCTGGGCAAGTTGTAAGAGAATTAGGAAAATTAATTCAAGGTGGTGGCGGTGGCCAACCACATTTTGCAACTGCAGGAGGAAAAAACCCTGAAGGTATTACTGAAGCTTTGGAAAAAGCCAAAACTTATATAGCTTAATAACTTTCAATTACTTAATGCTATATGTATTTTTAGTACGCATAGCATTAAGTTTTAGAAGTGACTTTTTATTATGAATTTTAGAACCAACCTACAACTAAAACCTGAACGTAATCAAATTGATTATGACTCAAAAATATTGTTGTTTGGCTCTTGTTTTTCTGAAAATATAAGTAAAAAGCTCGCCTATTTTAAATTCAATACTGGCAGCAATCCATTCGGTATTTTGTTCAATCCTATAGCTATTGAACGTTTAATTACCAATGCTATAAATTTAAAAGAGTATACGGAGTCTGATATATTTCAATTAAATGAACGTTGGCATTGTTTTGACGCACATTCTGATATTAGTGCCATTGAAAAAAATGAATTGCTTCTAAATTTAAATAATGAAATTTCAACAACGCATAAGCAATTAAGTGAAGCATCACACATTGTAATTACACTAGGAACCGCTTGGGTTTATCGTTTTATTGAAAACGATACTATTGTTGGTAATTGTCATAAAGTTCCGCAGAAAAAATTCTTAAAAGAATTACTTTCAACACAAGAAATAACAGCTTCTTTAGATAATATTTCAACACTTATAAAAAGTATAAATTCAAACGTAACTATTATATTTACCGTTAGCCCTGTAAGACATTTAAGTGATGGTTTTGTTGAAAATGCACAAAGTAAAGCACATTTACTAACTGCAATTCATGAGATAACAGATATTAAAAATCAACTTTATTATTTCCCTTCTTTTGAAATTATGTTAGATGATTTACGTGATTATAGGTTTTACGCCAAAGATATGATTCACCCAAATGAAATAGCTGTAGACTATATTTGGGAACAGTTTAAAAAGGCTTGGATAAATGAAAACACCGCTTTGGTCATGAAAGATGTTGAAACTGTACAAAAAGGATTGGCACATAAACCGTTTAATCCAGCATCAAAACAGCACCAACAATTTTTAAACAATTTAAAACTGAAAAAAAACAAATTGTTTGAACACTATCAAATTCAATTTTAATTCTATAAAACAAAAAAGAGAAGCAAATGCTTCTCTTTTTTGTTTTATAGTCTCATTTGTTAATTCACAAATTTTGCTACATTTTGCCAAGGACCTCCATTTATAACGTCAATCCCGTTTTGACTTAAAAAGGACGTTGCTTGTCCGCTTCTTGCTCCACTTCTACATACAGCAATTACTTTTTTATTCATTGCCTTAATTTCAGCAATCTTAGTTGGAATAGTGTTTAACACAATATTTTTAGAACCATTTACATGGCCTCCAGCAAACTCATCAGCTGTTCGTACATCTATTACAACTGCACCTTCTTTCAAATACTCTTCAATTGACTCTCCGCTGTTACCTCCTCCAAATAAACCAAAAAAACTCATTTTCTTTCTTTTAAAATTTTGAGCAAATATAAGAGATTAAATGCTAAATTTGGTAACACCTGTTACTAAAAAATCCATTGAACTTTATTTAGTACAGTTACTATTAATGTAAAAATAGCTTCATAATTAAAAAAACAACGTATTATTCACTATGCATAAACAAGCTTTTATATGAATATTAAAACTTGAATTGTATATTTAGCACTTAAAATTAACTAACAATGAGAAGAGGAAACAGAAAGGTAAAATTACTTATAGGATTGGGTATAATTTTATTTACCGTTTTTCAATATTATTCAAAAAGTGAAGTGAATACTTATACTGGAAAAAAACAACATATTTCTATAAGTCCTGAAAAAGAAATTGCTATAGGTTTACAAAGCACTCCGTATATGGCGCAACAACACGGAGGATTACATCCAGACAAAAAGTATCAAGAATTTGTTGATATGGTTGGAAACAAATTAGTAAATAGTAGTATTGCAGCTCAAACACCTTATCAATTTGATTTTCATTTATTAAAAGACACACAAACTATTAATGCGTTTGCTTTACCTGGCGGACAAATATTTATTACCTACGCTTTGTTTTCAAAACTTGAAAACGAAGACCAATTAGCGGGCGTTTTAGGCCATGAAATTGGCCACGTTGTTGGAAGACATTCTGCAGAAAGAATGTCTAAACAAGAATTAACAAAAGGTCTTTTAAACGGTGTTGCTGTTGGTTTTGACCCAAGTACTGCTGAAGGAGTTGCAGCTATTGCAAACGTATTAAATTTAAGTTATGGAAGAGATGATGAATTGGAAAGCGATTATTTAGGCGTGAAAATAATGATAGATGCCGGCTATAATCCTAACGCTTTAATTGGCGTAATGGAAATTTTAAAAGCTGCAGCAGGACCAAATAAAACACCAGAGAGATTAAGTACGCATCCTGATCCTGAAAATAGAATTGAAAAAATTAAAGAAGCAATTGAAAGCTATAAACAATAATAACTTTCAATTACTTCTTTCTACATATATTAATTTAACAAGTCTGAATTTTCTGACTCTAATTTAACATATACATCTTTTACTTTTTGAGCATGTTCCTTATGTAAAATTAGATTTGCGGTTGGTGTTGACACAAAAATAGTGTTTTGCAATCCTAAAAAGGCTGTAAAGTTATCAGTTCCAATTACCATATTTCCATCTGCATCTGTTGTGTGTCCTTTTGAAATTAAATAATCATAAACTGAATCAAAAGAACCTAAATCAGACCAATTAAATTGTGTTGGAATTACTTTAATTTTTTGGCTTCTTTCCATCACAGCATAATCAATACTTATACTTGGAATATCCATAGACAAGGCTAAATCTAATTTACCTTCTTTATTTTGATCCCAAGCAATTTTAGATTTCTCATATACTTCAGGCGTAAAATCCTTTAACTCATCAAGCATTACACCAGCTTTAAAACAAAACATGCCACTATTCCAAAGAAAGTTTCCTTTTGAAATAAATTCTTTTGCTGTTGACTCATTTGGTTTTTCACGGAAAGAAATTACCTCATCATTATTTGCATATTCAATATAACCATAACCAGTTTCTGGCTTAGTAGGCACAATTCCGAAAGTTACAATAGCTCCTTCATTGGCTTTATTTACAGCCAATTCAATAGCTGCTTTATATGAAGCATCACCTTCAATCACGTGATCTGATGGTGTTACAATTAAAACATCATCAGGGTCTGCTGCGAAACAAGCAAAAGCAATTGCTGCTGCAGTATTTCTTGGTGTAGATTCAACAATATCAATATAATCTAATCCAGATTTATTAAGAACAGCCTTACTTAAATGACAATTATCTACATTTCCAACAACCATTACGTCATCAGTTAATATGCTATTTCGTTCAACCGTCATTTGAAACAATGATTTGTCTTCAAAAATTTCTAAATACTGTTTTGGTTGACTTTTTCTTGAAAGTGGCCATAATCTACTTCCTACGCCACCTGTTAAAATAACATTTATAACTTTGCTCATATCTTATTCTTTTTAATTTAACTTCATTTTATTTTTCAAAAGGATGCTTTGCCAAAGGCTTTTTTACAAACGGATGGTAATTTCCTTTTGCTCCTAAAGGCTCAGCATGCCTTACTTGGTGCACTATTTCAATTGCTTGCCTTGGCGCTTCAATACCATAGCCATTCCCTTTTAATATTTCACTATAAGAAATAGTGTGCAAATCTGTAAAACCACCACTAAACTCTAATTCTTCACCTTCAATAGTAATTGATCTAAATGTACGCTGTCCTTTCAATTTAATTTCTTCAGGTAAAACGTCATAGTTAATTGATAAAAACCAACGCACTCTTGCTCTTTCAAATTCTAAATATCCGGCAGACCGATCGTGTGTGTTTATATGCACATCATTCTTTTTTAAGTCTCCAAAAATCCAAGAAAGCATATCAAAAAAGTGAACTCCAATATTGGTAGCAATTCCACCAGATTTTGAAACATCTCCTTTCCAAGATGTATAATACCAGTGACCACGAGATGTTAGATAAGTTAAATCTACATCATAAACTTTATCTTTTGGCCCGTTTTCAATTTTTTGTTTTAATGCAATTATACTTGGATGTACTCTTAATTGCAAAATATTAAAAATTTTATTGCCTGTTTCTTGTTCTATTTTAGAAAGCGCATCAATATTCCACGGATTTAGCACTAACGGTTTTTCGCATATAGCGTCTGCACCTTGTCGTAATGCAAATCTAATATGTGCATCATGTAAATAGTTTGGAGTACAAATACTTACATAATCTAGTTGTTGACTTTTCTCAAAATTTAATTTTGAAATATGGCGATCAAAACGTTCAAACTCTGTAAAAAAATCGGCATTTGGAAAATAACTATCAATAATACCAACACTATCAAACTTATCTAGAGCCGCCAATAAATTATTATTGGTTTCTTTGATCGCTTTCATATGTCGGGGAGCAATGTAACCTGAAGCTCCAATTAATGCGAAATTTTTCATTTTCTATTTTAATATTTTTTTCAATCAGTTACAATTTACCTTGAACTTCACAATCTAAAACTCCTTTTACATCATAAATAATTCCGTTCGTATTTAAATATGACCTAAAATCAATTGTTAAAAATTCACGATGTGCTACTGCTAGTACAATAGCATCAAATTTTTCATTAGGAATTTCGTTAAAAATTTCAGTTTTATACGTTCTTTTTACTTCAGAAGGATTTGCCCAAGGATCAAAAACTGTTACTTCTGTTTCAAATTCTTTTAGGTTTTGAATTACATCAACAACACGCGTATTTCTAACATCAGGGCAATTTTCTTTAAATGTAATTCCTAACACCAAAACTTTGGCATTTTTAATTTGAAAATCATTCTTAATTAAAAGTTTCACCACTGCAGAAGCTACATAAGCTCCCATACTATCATTCATTCTTCTACCTGCTAAAATAATTTCAGGTGTATACCCAACCTCTTGTGCTTTTTGAGCTAAATAATACGGATCAACACCAATACAATGTCCGCCTACTAACCCTGGTTTAAATGGTAAGAAATTCCATTTTGTGGCAGCCGCAGCCAAAACATCTTGCGTGTTAATATCTAACAAATTAAAAATTTTAGCAAGTTCATTCACAAAAGCAATATTTATATCTCTTTGTGAATTTTCAATAACTTTTGCAGCTTCTGCTACTTTAATTGTAGGTGCCAAATGCGTGCCCGCCAAAATTACAGAAGCATATAAGCTATTTACTTTTTCACCTGTTTCAATAGTTGAACCCGATGTAATTTTTAAAATTTTCTCAACTGTATGTTCTTTATCTCCTGGATTGATACGCTCTGGTGAATATCCTACAAAAAAATCAACATTAAATGTTAAACCCGATAATTTCTCTAGAATTGGCACACAAACTTCTTCTGTAGCACCCGGAAATACCGTAGATTCAAAAACAACAATATCACCCTTTTTAAGAACATTGGCTACAGTTTCACTTGCTTTTAACAATGGTGTTAAATCTGGTTTGTTATTTTTATCAACTGGCGTAGGAACGGTAACAATATAATAATTACAACTTGTAATTTCTTCAACTTTAGTTGTACAATACAATCCGTTTTTAGTACTAGAACGCTCAACTAACACTTTTTGAAGAGTTTCATTTTCAACTTCTAACGTGCTATCAATTCCATTTTTTAATTCTACAACTCTAGTTGTATTTATATCAAATCCAATTACAGGGTATTTTGTAGCAAATAATCTTGCCAAAGGTAAACCTACATAACCTAATCCTATAATTGCTATTTTTATGTTCTCTTTCATTAAAATATTAGCCTAGTTAATTAGGCGCTACTTTTGATATTTTTTCAAATACCATTGTATTGTTTTTAAAATACCTGATTCAAAATTCTCATCCGCTTTCCATCCTAAATTAGTTTCAATTTTAGTGGCATCAATAGCATATCTAAAATCATGTCCTGCCCTATCTTCAACATAACTTATTAGGCTTTTATAGCTTTTATTTTCTAAAGGCGCTAAAGTGTCTAAAATTTCACAAATTTTGTTTGCAATATAGTTATTATTTCGCTCATTTCCCCCACCAACATTATAAACTTCACCACTTTTCCCTTTAAAAAAGGCAGCTTCAATTCCTTTGCAATGATCTAATACAAACAACCAATCTCTTATATTTTTTCCATCACCGTAAATTGGAATATGTTCTCCGGCTAAAGCTTTTCGTATTACAGTTGGAATTAATTTCTCGTCATGTTGCATTGGACCATAATTATTAGAACAATTTGTAATAACAGTGTTCATTCCATAAGTATGATGGTAGCTTCTAACAATTAAATCACTACTAGCTTTTGAAGCGCTATAAGGTGAATTTGGAGCGTATGGAGTTTCTTCAATAAATAAACCTGTTTCACCCAAAGTACCGTAAACCTCGTCGGTTGAAACGTGTAAAAAACGACTAGATTCAAAACCTGATTTAAAAACAAACGGTTTTTCCATCCAATATTTATATGCTACATCTAGTAATGTAAATGTGCCTTTAACATTAGTTTCTATAAAAACATCTGGGTGACTTATAGAATTATCAACATGCGACTCGGCTGCTAAATGGACAACATCTGTAATTAAATAATGTTGAAAAACACGTTCTATTAAACCTCTATCGCAAATGTTTCCGTGTACAAATGTGAAATTTTTTGTGTTTTTAACTGCATTTAAATTATGGACATCACCAGCATAAGTTAAAGCATCAATTACAACAATTTTACAATTCTCATGAGTTTTTATTAAATGCTCCACTAGGTTTGCTCCTATAAAACCTGCTCCTCCTGTAACTAATATTGATTTCATAATCTTCTGTTTTATACTTGAACACTATTCATACATTCTTTTAAAGAATCTTTCCAGTTTGGAATTTCAACAGCAAATTTTTGTTGAATTTTTGATGTATTTAACAAACTATAATTAGGCCTTTTTGCTTTTGTTTTAAATTGTGATGACGAAACAGGATGCACCTTACAATTGTGTTTTGATAGTTCAACTATTGCTTGTGCAAACCCAAACCAACTACAACTTCCGTTATTTGAATAATGAAAGGTTTCAATAACATTGCTCTTAATTTTAGGCACTATTTGTAAAATTGCAATTGCTAAATCTTTTGCATAGGTAGGCGAACCTACTTGATCATTAACAACTTTTATTTCTTCTTTCTCCCCACTTAATTTTAAAATTGTTTTTACAAAATTAGTTCCAAAAGCTGAATACAACCAAGAAGTTCTAATAATTATAGAGTTCTCTAATTGCAAATCTCTTAGTGCTTGTTCACCTTTTAATTTTGTAATTCCGTAAACATTCTGTGGATTTGTGTCATCAGTTTCGGTATATGAATTTTCAGAAATCCCATCAAAAACATAATCTGTTGAAATATGAACAAGTTTTAAATGATGTTTTTTAGCTATTTTACCTAAATTTCTTACAGCAATATTATTAATTTCATCAGCTATCTCAGTTGCATCTTCAGCTCCATCAACGTTTGTAAAAGCCGCACAATTTATAAGCACATTAATTTTATGCTCAACAACATAATTTTCAATAGCCTTAAAATTAGTAATGTTTAATTCGGCTACATCTGTTAAAAAAAACTGATACTGTGAAAACTGATTTCTTAGATTAGAAATCTCTAAACCCAATTGACCATTTGCACCTGTAACTAAAACATTCATTTTCTTCAATTAAAATTATTGGAACAAATCTGCATTTTGAATAGTAGGTTGAACCTTATCTTTTTCTGAAATAATTATTTCATTTAATGGAAATTCCCAATCTATTTGCAAAAAATCATCAGAAAACAAAATACCTCTTTCAGAAGCTTTATCATAATAATTATCAACTTTATAACTAAAAATAGCTTCCTCAGACAATACTACATAACCGTGTGCAAAACCAGGCGGAATAAATAATTGATACTTATTTTCTTCACTTAATTCAATTGCAACATACTTGCCAAATGTTGGAGAACTTTTTCGAATATCAACGGCAATATCTAACACAGAACCTTTAATTACACGTACCATTTTTGTTTGAGCAAAAGGAGGTAATTGATAATGTAATCCGCGTAAAACACCTTTTACAGATTTTGATTCATTATCCTGACAAAAATCTATTTTTTCGGCCAAAAAGTGTTCTAATTCATCTTTTCTAAATGTTTCAAAAAAATAACCGCGTGCATCATTTAATACAGTTGGTTTACATAAAATAATATCTGGTATACTAGTTTTTATAAATTTCAATACTTTTATTTTGAGTTTACTATTCTATTTAAATAAGCACCATATTCATTATTTTGATACTCTTTAGCTAATTTTGACAATTCACTTTTTGAAATATATCCTTTTTCAAAAGCAATTTCTTCAATACAAGCAACTTTTAATCCTTGCCTTTTTTCAATAGTTTGGATAAAATTGGAAGCCTCTAACAAAGAGTCTTGCGTACCCGTATCTAACCAAGCGTAACCGCGCCCCATTAGTTTTGTTTTTAAAAGATTTTTTGAAAGATACGTTTGATTTACCGTTGTAATTTCTAATTCACCTCTATCACTTGGCTCAATTGTTTTGGCTAGATTAATTACATTATTTGGGTAAAAATATAAACCTACAACAGCATAATTACTTTTTGGAGATTTAGGTTTTTCTTCAATACTCAATACATTTCTATTTTCATCAAATTCAACCACTCCATATCTTTTTGGATCTTGAACATAATATCCAAAAATAGCAGCTTTTTTATCTTCACAAACGGTTTTCACGGCATCACTTAATAAAGTTTCAATACCTGCTCCGTAAAAAATATTATCTCCTAAAATCAAACAAACATCATCATCTCCTATAAAATCTTCACCTAAAATAAAAGCTTGTGCTAAACCATCAGGTGAAGGTTGTTCTTTATAAGAAAATTGCATTCCAATTTCTTTTCCTGTTCCCAATAATTTTTTAAAATTTGGCAAATCTTCAGGAGTAGAAATTATTAAAATCTCTGTTATTCCAGACAACATTAAAACTGAAAGAGGATAATAAATCATAGGCTTATCATACACAGCTAACAATTGCTTTGAAGTTCCTTTGGTGATTGGATACAACCGTGATCCAGATCCACCAGCTAAAATGATTCCTTTCATATAATGTTTCATTTAAAACGCTACGCGAAAATAACCAATTAATATCTATTTTCTATTTTTATACTTACTGATTCTATCTTTTCTTAAATAATATAACATTCTTTTAAGACAAAAAAACAGCCTAAACACTTACCGGTAGGGTTTATCCCTCAAAATAAAAGTGTTTACCATACAAATAACTAAATAAGCAATGTAAAAGGTAGTTTAATTTTTTAATATGGCTACTATTTGATAATTTTAAAGTGAATTTAAAACGCATTTATTACTATAAATAATACTTAACCCCAAATTTTCCCATTATGAAATCAAGATCTATTTATGAGTATTGCTCCTCAGATGCAATTATAAAATTTGCTAAAAGAAATTACCAAACATATTTAGCTCATTACGAAGCTAGAAATTTAAAGCCTATGCCATTTGATGAATTTGTAAAAAACTATAGTAATTAAAAAACAATATTTAAATTACATTTACCCCAATAACATAGCTATGAAGCACTATTTTTAACGAAAGTTAAAATGGTGCTTTTTGCATTTTTGCAACTAATTAAAATACACAAATTTTAATCAATTTTACTTTTAACTACTAATAACGCGCAATCCATTAATTAAAAGTAATTAATTCATAGTTTTTTAGTAAATTTGTTATTGTGACACTTTTAAATTGCTACTCGATTTTTATAAGCTTTATAAAAGTGATTCCAATTCAAAAAAATTGAACTCTAATTAAATTAATAAATATAAAATTAAATGAAAAATTACTCTTTATTTTTTGCATTGATATTTTCTGTATGTATTACTGCTCAAACAAAAAAAATTGACCCAACTGCCATTCTTATTTTAGATCATATGAATGATGTTATTGGAGAATTAGAATCTTGTTCTTTTGAACTATCTAGCTCTTATGATAAAGAAGATCCAGATTTTGGCTTAGTAACAAATAACTTAAAAGCTACAGTTATTTTTTCAGGACCTAATAAAATGTTATCACGTATTGAAGGAAGCAAAGGTAAAAAAGGATTTTGGTACAATGGAGAACAAATTGCTTACTATTCATATACTGAAAACAACTACGGTATAATTGATGCACCAGACAATACAATTGCTGCTATTGATACTCTTCATTTTGATTATGGTATTCAATTTCCTGCAGCAGATTTTTTCTACCCAGCATTTACAGATGACTTATTAAGTGACTTTGATAGCATTCAGTACATAGGACAAAATAAAATTGAAAATGAAGACTGCTTCCATATTAAAGCTGAAAATGATAAAATGATTGTGCAGTATTGGATTTCAAATAATGCTTATAGATTACCAAAAAGATATTTAATTATTTATAAAAACAATAATAATTTACAATACCAAGGCACCTTTAACAATTGGCAGGCAAACCCAAAAATTCCTGAATCTATTTTTGAATTTACACCACCAGAAAGCGCCAAAGAAATAAAAATACTTGCTAAGAAAAAATAAACTAACTTGAAAATTCAATTATATAATTATGATACCAAATAATATCTTAACAAATATAAAGTCAATCATCTTTTTGTTCTCATTAATGGTAGTAATTCCTTTTGGAGTTAACGCCCAAAGAATGGGGCATTCCGTTTCTCGAGGAGGAGGTGGAAGAACAATGTCTAGACCAACAACTACGCATAGACCTACAACTTCTAGACCTACAACATCTAGACAATCAACATCTAGAATTTCAAATAACAGATCTATAAACGGTGGGCACAATAAAACAATTTCTCGCCCTTCTACAAGTAAAAAAACTGTAAATAGAGGTACAACTAACAGAACTACAAATAGAACCACAAATAATAATAAAATTACCAACAACCGCAATACAAATAAAAAGACCAATAATATTAAAAATAGCGGTAACAAAATTGACAATAGCAAACGAAATATAAATATTGACAATAGTAAAAATATAAACATAAACAGAAATAACACAAGAGTAAATGCTAGCCCAAGACGCTATACAAGACCACCGCATGTGTATGGTGGACACCGTTATTACTGTCATAGACCTTATTATTACCACCCTTACCGTCCTTTCTATTGGGGACCTGTTTGGCACCCGTGGGGTTACTTTGTAGCTACTTTAGCAACTACAGCAATTATTATAAGTATTGAAAATCAAAAATACCATTACGACTCAGGTGTTTACTATGTTTCATCAAATGGAGGCTATACCGTAGTGCAAGCTCCAGTTGGCGCAACGGTACAAACACTACCTAAGGAAACCGAGAAGGTCGCCGTAAATGAAACAACCAATAACTATTATTACGCAGGTGCATTTTATTCAAAATCTGATGAAGGCTATACAGTAGTTCCTGCAACAGCCGGTACAATTGTTCCAAATTTACCTGAAGGAGGTGAAGAAGTAAAAATTGGAGATATTACTTATGTTCAATTTGGTGACACTTATTACCAACCTATTGAAGTAGATGGAAAGAATATGTATGAAATAGTTGAAGTAACAGAAGATAAATAAACTTCTATATAACACTAACAATTTTAAAAAAGCCAGAGAATTTTATTCTCTGGCTTTTCTTTTTATTAAAGTTTTGGTAGACCTACAAATAAAAAAGCTCCAAAACACAACATTTAATGTTATAAATAAAAAAAGCATCTCAATTGAGATGCTTTTTGCGGTCTGGACGGGACTCGAACCCGCGACCCCCTGCGTGACAGGCAGGTATTCTAACCAGCTGAACTACCAGACCGTTGCTCTTAGCGGATGCAAATATATAAAATTCAATGAAACTAACACTATTATTTTCAAAATAAATTTAAACCATTATCCCTAAAACTTATAATATTAAAATTAAGAAAAACTATTGCAACAAACTTTGAATAACTAACTAACCATTATTAATATAGCTTTACATTTTATGTGAAACTACCACAGACCTTTTACTAAAACTTAATTATAAGATAAATACGTATTATTTATAAAAAATTATTAAATTACTAATTCTTAATATTTATAATAACCCCTATTATGAAAAAGAACTACTTATTTATTTTCACCCTATTAATTTGTCTATTGGCAAATTCACAAAATCAAAACTTCATAATTAATGACAACGATCCTTATAAAATAAATGAAGAAATACTTGGTAACGCAATTAATGGCGGAGACACCATCTTTATTTCATCAGCCAGAACAAAACCCATAAAATTTGAATTAATAAATGGAAATGAAAATGAACCAATTGTAATTATCAATAAAGGTGGACAAGTTAAAATTGAAAACCTAAATAACTATAGCTGGGGAGCAATAGTTTTTGAAAACTGTAACTATATTAAAATTAGTGGTGCTGGTCACTCTAATTACAAATATGGTTTTAAATTAGCTGCAGATGAATGCGGACTAGCTTTTACTGAATTAAGTTCTAATTGTGAAGCCGAATTTATAAAAATAAGCCACGATGGCTTTTTTGGTATTTATGCTAAAAAAGATTTTAACGGTAACCCTCCATATCCATACCCAATATTTGAGAACCTAGTAATTCACGATTGCTTTATTGAAAATGTTTCTGAAGGAATGTATTTAGGTGAAACTAAAACACCTGGTATGATATTTAAACATGTGAAAATTTACAACAATATTGTACGGAATACTCTAAGAGAATCTATACAAATTGCAAATATGGTAGAAGACGTAGAAATTTTTAATAATACACTTTTAAATGCTGGTTTAGAAAATCTTTATGCTCACACTAACATACTTCAAATAGGAGATAATAGTGTTGTAAATGCTTATAATAATATACTTATAAATGCCCCATCTAATGGTATTATAGCACTTGGAAGAGGTAATTCTACGTTTACCAACAACTACATTGCTTCCACAACAGGGATTTTTATTGATGACCGCACAGTAAGTGACACATTAACACCACTTAATTTCAATCAAAATTATTTTAAAAATATTAGCGGAAATCAAATTATTAAAAATTACAATCAAAATAATTATATAACTGCTAAAAACAATAGCTATGACACTGATATTACTTTTTTCCTAAATGAATCTGGTAATTCTAATAATATCACAGTAACAAACAACAACCTAGAAAACATCCAGGAAATAGAATTTACAGACCCCAATAATAATGACTATTCGCTTACTAGCTCCAACCCAATTACCTATCAAAATATGGGTGCACCTGGCGGTCCAGAGTATTTTGAAACAGCTTCAAAACAAATTACAATTACCGCTGATATGATTACCGATTTAGTTAGCGAAGGAAGTATTAATTCACCGTTATTTTTATTCGATGAACAAGAAACAGACATTGAAACTAATGCTCACCCAACTAGTTCTTCGTGGAAGCCAGCTACAAAAATGAATAATACATCCTACCATGCAGTTTTAGATTTAGGTGCTGAATATTATATTTCTGAGATAGATTTACATGATATGGAAGCAGCCTTTAATTTTACTATTGAATATGTAAAAGATTCAAATTGGTTCAAGTTATTTATTGATCCCTGTGACACTTATAACACCTGGAGTAAAAATGAAACAGATATCACAACAAGATATCTTCGATTTTCTATGTATGACAATGTATATGCTGCTGTAAATGAAATATTTATTTACGGACACCTAGCTGAAATAACTACAGATAATCAAATTATAATAAGTCCTGATATGGTTTCTGATTTGGTTAAAGGAGGCAGTATAAATTCTCCATTACTACTTTTTGATGAACAAAATATTGATATTGAAACAGGTAAAGAGGCAACTAGCAACTCTTGGAAACCGTATTACACCAATGAAAATGCCCCATATTATACCATCATAGATTTAGGTAAAGAATATTCTATTTCTGAAATTAACCTTCATGACATGAACAATACACAAGATTTTATAGTTGAATACGGCGAACCACTAAACTGGACTACACTATTTGTTGATCCCTTAGACACCTATAATTCCTGGACAAAACATATTACAAATATTACAACACGCTACTTGCGCTTAGCTATGATAAAGAGCCCATATGCAGCAGTAAATGAAATAATTATATATGGTTCTCCAATTTTTAATGCTTTTGAAATAGAAGAAATTGTTGGTAAAGAACATTTAATAATAACTTCAAATATGATTACAGATCTTGTTGAAGGCGGCAGTGTAAATTCTCCGTCATTTTTATTTGATGAGCAACATTTATATACAGAATCTTTAGAACAACCAACAAGTATATCATGGAAACCAAATTATACTATGAGCGATACTGCTTATCACGTAATTGTAGATTTACAAGAGACTTACAACATATCAAAAATAAATTTACATGATATGCATAACTCATACAACTTTAACGTAGCATATAGAGATGGAACAAATTGGACAACTCTTTTTGTTGACCCTTGCAATAATTTCAATACCTGGAACATACATAATGTAGCTCTTTCAACCCGATATTTGCGCTTTTCTATGTACGATAATGTTTTTGCTTCCATAAATGAAATATTTATTTATGGTGAACCAAGCAATTCTTTAGCAAAGACCTCAAAAAATAAAACTAACTACGTAAATGTGGACGACCCAATATTAAATATTGAGACTCTTAATTTATTCCCAAACCCTGTCAACAAAAAATTAAACATTGTATTTCCATCAAAAATGGTAGGAAAAAATAAACTAACTATTACAGATTTACTTGGAAGAATTATTCATTCTGAAAATATTTTAATTTCAGAAACCACTTATATTACAGAATTAACAAGTAACCAACTACCAAAAGAAAATGGAATTTATATAATATTAATAATGCATGAATCTGGAAATTATAAAACCTTAAAATTTCTAAAAATATAAGTATCTCATTCCAAACTTCAGTAACTCCCATACCTTGTTAAAAGTATTGGGTTCATAAGTTATAAAATTCTTATTTTATTCTAGATGTAGTATTAATTTCAAATGTTAAACTAAACCAACACATTAATCTTATTGACTGCTTTAAAATTGAAATCCAAGAGTTATATAAAATAAAAAAAGCATCTCAAATGAGATGCTTTTTGCGGTCTGGACGGGACTCGAACCCGCGACCCCCTGCGTGACAGGCAGGTATTCTAACCAGCTGAACTACCAGACCGTTGCTCTTAGCGGATGCAAATATAAGCGGGTTTTTTATAACTACAAAGCTTTTTAAAAAAAATTACAATCTTTTTTTTCTACTTGTTAAATATGAAGTTAGTACTTGATCAAATCCTTTATGAATATCTACTGGTACATAATCAATTTTGTATTGCATACACTTCAATTTCAACTCATTAAAATATTTTTGAACTTCAGCCGTATACTTTTCCTGGACAGAAGAGGCGTATAGATTAATTTCATCTCCAGTTTCAACATCTACAAATTTCTTTGGTGTATTTTCAAAATCAAAATTATATTCAAGTTTTCCATCAAAAGTATGAAACAAAACTACCTCATGATTGTTATATTTTAAGTGTTGCAGGGCTTCAAACAATTCAGCTTCATTTTTATCAGCCTGAAACATATCTGTAAATAAAAAAATAAGAGATCTTTTATGCACCTTTTCTGATATTTCGTGCAATACCTTATAAGTTCCTGTAACTTCCTTTGAGTTTGTTTTTAACAGTTCTTCTAATTTAGCCAATAACATTCTTCTGTGTCTATCGCTTCCTTTTGCAGGCGCATAATAATCAACAGCATTGCTATAAATACTCAACCCTACAGCATCTCGCTGTCGTTTTAGTATTTCCATTAGTGCTGCCGATGCAACCACCGAAAAATCAATTTTTGACAAATTATCTAATGTGGAGTTTTTTATAATTGGATAATGCATTGATGCTGAATTATCTACTATCAAATAACAACGTAAATTTGTTTCTTCTTCATAATTCTTAACAAATAACTTCTTTGTTTTAGCAAATAACTTCCAATCAATATGCCTAGTACTTTCACCTTCATTATATAATCTATGTTCAGCAAATTCAACTGAAAAGCCGTGAAACGGACTTTTATGCATACCCGTAATAAATCCTTCAACAACTTGATTCGCTAACAATTCAAGGCTGTTTAGTTCTGAAAGATGTTTTACGTTTAAATTCTCCATAACTATTTTCTTTTCAAAAGTAAATATAGTGTATAAATAGAAAAGGCTCGACAAAATTGTCGAGCCTTCTATAATTATTTTGAATTACATTTTATAAATGTGCTTCAATTTTTTGTGCATAAGTTGCTTTTGGAGCTACACCTACTTGTTTTTCAACTTGCTCTCCATCTTTAAACACTAATACTGTTGGAATATTTCTAACTCCGTATTTAGCTGCAAATTCTTGATTTGCATCAACGTCTACTTTTGCTATAACTGCTTTTCCTTCAAACTCTTCAGTTAATTGATCCATTATAGGAGCAACCATTCTACAAGGTCCACACCAAGCTGCCCAAAAATCAACCATTACTGGCTTATCAGATTTTAAAACTATCTCTTCAAAAGTTGCATCTGTTACTTCTAATGCCATAATATATTTTTTTAATTAATTACTCAATTTATTCTTGGCAAAAATACATAATTATTTCACCAATACAATTCAACATTTATTACTTTTCTTTATAAAACTATTAAAAAAACTGATTTTTATCAGAAATTAAAAAACTTCTTTTGCAATTGCTTTAATATTATCTGATTTTCCCATTGAATAAAAATGTACAACCGGCGCACCTTTTTCAATCAATTCTTTTGATTGTTGAATTGCCCATTCTATTCCAACCTGACGAACTTGCTTATTATTTGAACAACTTTCAATAGATGAAATTAAAGCTTCTGGCATATCTAACCTAAAAACTTGAGGCAAAATTTGTTGATGTCTTTTTACTGCTACCGGTTTTATACCTGGTATAATTGGCACTGTAATTCCAATACTTCTTGCCTTTTCTACAAATTCAAAATATTTTGCGTTGTCAAAAAACATTTGCGTTACCACATAATCTGCACCCGCATCAACTTTTTGTTTTAACCTGCGTAAATCTGCCTCTAAACTAGGTGCTTCTAAATGCTTTTCTGGGTATCCTGCTACACCAATACAAAAATCAGGTTTATTATTTGTTTCAATAATATTATGCAAATATTTACCTTCATTCAACTCTTTAATTTGGGTAACCAATTCTGATGCAAAATTGTGCCCTCCTTCAGTAGCCTTAAAATAAGGTTCATGTTTCATAGAATCTCCACGCAAAGCCACAATATTGTCTAAACCTAAATAATGACAATCAACCAATACGTACTCTGTTTCTTCTTTTGTAAAACCACCACACAATACATGCGGAATAGCATCTACATCATATTTATATTTTAAAGCAGCACAAATACCTACGGTACCAGGACGCATACGTGTCATTTTTTGCTCCAACAACCCGTTCTCTTTCTTAATATACACATATTCTTCTCTAGAAGTTGTAACATCTATAAAAGGTGGTTTAAACTCCATTAACGGATCTACATTATTATATAAATCCTGAATATTTTGTCCTTTTTGAGGCGGTACAATTTCAAACGAAAATAATGTTTTACCGTTTGCCTGCTTAATATGATCTGTTACTTTCATTTCTATTTCTTTGGGCGTTCCCTTTCAGGTCGCGCTATCCGTTATATCTTTTTCTACGCTTCGCTTCAAAAAAGGATGTCACTCCTATCGCTAACGCAACTTTTGGCTTTTTCGCTTCAATTTTGCTTAGTGACCAATTTTAATTAATCAGCTAAATTAGGATTTAACCACTTTTTAGCCGTTTCTAAATCCATATTTTTTCTAATTGCAAAGTCTTTCACTTGCTCTTCAGTAATTTTTCCTAAACCAAAATATTTAGAATTTTCATTACCAAAATAATACCCAGAAACCGATGCTGCTGGCCACATTGCCAAACTATCTGTTAATTCAACACCAATAGTCTCTTTTACACTTAACAATTCCCAAATAGTTAATTTCTCAGTATGATCAGGACACGCAGGATAACCTGGCGCCGGACGAATACCTTTGTACGCTTCTTTTATTAAATCTTGATTTGTAAATAACTCTTCAGCTGCATATCCCCAATATTCTTTACGTACTTTTTCATGTAAATATTCAGCAAAAGCCTCAGCCAACCTATCTGCCAATGCTTTAATCATAATGGAATTATAATCATCGTGATCTTTTTCATATTCAGCAGCTAATTCAGCTGTACCAAAACCGGTAGATACACAAAAAGCGCCCACATAATCTTCAACACCTGTTTCTTTTGGCGCAACAAAATCAGCCAATGCAATATTTGCAATACCTTCTTTCTTTTTAGATTGCTGACGTAAAGTTACAAACTTTGCCGTTACCTCATCTCTACTTGCATCACCATAAACTTCAATATCATCATTTATAGCATTTGCAGGGAAAATTCCAAAAACAGCTTTTGCTGTTAACAGTTTTTCATTTAAAATTTGAGCTAATAACAGTTTAGCATCACTAAACAAATTAGTGGCTTCTTCACCTACAACCTTATCTTTTAAAATTGCAGGATATCTTCCTGCCAATTCCCAAGTTCTAAAAAATGGTGTCCAATCAATATAATCAACTAATTTAGTTAAATCAAAATCTTCAAAAACCTGAATTCCTTCAAAATTAGGTTTTGTAATAATTGACGTTTCCCAATCTATGTTGAATTTATTTTTACGAGCATCAGCTAAAGAAACATATTCTTTTTTACTTGATCTGTTTGCAAAACCTTCACGAACTTTTACATAATCAGCTTTAATATCGCCAACATATTTTTGGTTGGTTCTTTTATTTAATAAATCTCCAACCACAGTTACAGCTCTTGATGCATCGTGCACGTGAACTACAGCATTTTTATATTGCGTATCTATTTTAACGGCGGTATGAGCTTTTGAAGTTGTTGCACCTCCAATTAATAAAGGGACTTCAAAATTTTGACGCTCCATTTCCTTAGCTAAATACACCATTTCATCTAAACTAGGTGTAATTAAACCACTTAAACCAATAGCATCAACATTTTCATCTTTTGCTGCTTGAATAATTTTTTCTGGAGCTACCATTACTCCTAAATCTACTACATCATAATTATTACAACCCAACACAACACCTACAATATTTTTACCAATATCGTGCACATCTCCTTTTACAGTTGCCAATAAAATTTTTCCGTTTGACTGACTATCACCTCCTTTGTCTAATTCAATAAAAGGCAACAAGTAAGCAACAGCTTTTTTCATAACACGAGCAGATTTCACTACCTGTGGTAAAAACATTTTACCTGAACCAAATAAATCTCCAACAACATTCATCCCAATCATTAAGTTACCTTCAATAACTTCTATTGGCTTTGAAGCTTCTAATCTTGCTTCTTCTACATCTTCAACAATATATTCATCTAAACCTTTTACTAAAGCATGTGTAATACGCTCTTGCAATGGTTTTTGCCTCCAACTTAAATCAACTTTACGCTCTTTTGATGTGCTTACTACACTTTCGGCAAAATCTAATAAACGTTCGGTAGCATCTTCTCTTCTATCTAAAATAACATCTTCAACATGTTCTAATAAATCCTTTGGAATATCATCATAAACTTCCAACATGGCAGGATTTACAATTCCAATATTCATACCTGCTTTAATTGCATAATATAAAAATACCGAATGCATTGCCTCACGTACTGCATTGTTTCCTCTAAAAGAAAAAGATACATTACTTACACCTCCACTAACATTAACGTTTGGCAAATTCTCGCGAACCCAACGAGTAGCTTCAATAAAATCTATCGCATTTCTTCTGTGCTCTTCCATTCCGGTTGCAACAGGAAATATATTTAAGTCAAAAATTATATCTTCCGAAGGGAAACCTACTTTATCAACCAAAACATCGTACGACCGTTTTGCTATTTCTATTCTTCTATCATAGTTATCAGCTTGCCCAACTTCATCAAAAGCCATTACAATAACAGCTGCACCGTACATTTTTATTTTTTTGGCATGCTCAATAAACTGCGCTTCTCCTTCTTTTAAACTAATAGAATTCACTACACATTTACCTTGCGCAACTTGTAAACCAGCTTCAATAATATCCCACTTAGAGCTATCTACCATAATAGGCACACGAGCAATATCTGGTTCAGCAGCAATTAAATTCATAAAACGAACCATTGCTTCTTTTCCATCTAGCAAACCATCGTCCATATTTATGTCAATAATTTGCGCACCACCATCTACTTGATGACGAGCAATTGCTAGCGCTTCATCAAATTTCTCTTCTTTTATCAATCGTAAAAACTTACGAGAACCGGCAACATTGGTACGTTCTCCAACATTTATAAAATTACTTTCTGGAGTAATTACTAAAGGCTCAAGTCCTGATAGTTTTAAATATTTTTTTTCTGAATTCATTCTAATAAGTATGAGATTCTGAATCAAGTTCAGAATGACGAAAATTTAATTTTTTGAATCAACTTTACGAGGCTCAAAATCTTCAGCCACCTCTGCAATTGCTTTTATATGTGCTGGAGTTGTTCCGCAACATCCACCAATAATATTTATCAACCCTTTTTCTAAGTATTCTTTTATTTGGCCAGCCATTTGATCTGGAGTTTCATCGTATTCACCAAAAGCATTTGGTAATCCTGCATTTGGATGTGCAGACACTCCAAACTCCGCTTTTTGAGATAACACTTCTAAATGTGGTGTTAATTGTTTTGCTCCTAAAGCACAATTAAATCCAACTGTTAATAAAGGAATGTGTGAAACTGAAATTAAAAATGCTTCTGCAGTTTGACCAGATAAGGTTCTTCCACTTGCATCTGTAATTGTTCCACTTAACATTATTGGAATATCTATATTTCTTTCAGATTTCACTTCTTCAATAGCAAATAAGGCTGCTTTTGCATTTAACGTATCAAAAACAGTTTCAACCAACAATATATCAACACCACCATCAATTAACGCTTCAACTTGCTGTTTGTATGCAACTCTTAAATCGTCAAAAGTTACCGCTCTAAAACCTGGGTCATTTACATCTGGAGACATACTTGCCGTACGGTTTGTTGGTCCAATTGAACCAGCAACAAAACGAGGTTTATTTGGATTTTTGGCCGTGTATTCATCAGCTACTTCTTTGGCAATTTTAGCTGATTCAAAATTCAATTCATATACATAATCTTCCATTTCATAATCAGCCATTGCAATGGTTGTACTTGAAAATGTATTGGTTTCAATAATATCAGCTCCCGCTTCTAAATATTTCCCGTGAATGGTTTTAATAGCTTCAGGTTGGGTAATTGAAAGCATATCATTATTTCCTTTTACTGAAACATTGAAATCTTTAAATTTTTCACCTCTATAATCTTCTTCAGTAAATTTATACTGTTGAATCATAGTTCCCATAGCTCCGTCAAGAACAAGGATTTTATTTTTTAATGTATTTCGGATATCTTCCATTTTGTTGTTTTTACATAAACAGTCGGAAGTTATTAAGTGGCATTACTATAAAAGTAGGTGTTATCTGTCCATTTTAATGGTAGAACGTAGCACCTTCTTTAGCTTTAAAGGGTTGCTAAGGCTTCAACAGGTCTATTCCCTCAGCCTTTCTTAATAACTAATTAAGTATGTTTATGAACTTTGTGCAAATAAACGGCATATTCTTTTGAATTACAAACAACTGTTCTATAATATTCAAGAATTTCACAAGTTTATATTAATTGTAATACGCGTTCCATTATTTTTTGAAGAATTGATAAAAATTCGCCCATTCACATAACTTATTCGTTCTTTCATAAAAAACAATCCCATTCCGGCTTCACTCTTTTCGGCTAATAATTTTTCTGCATCAAAACCTTTCCCATCATCATCAATTACAATGCTTAAAACTTGATTGGAATGACTAATTGAAACCAAAATATAATTGGCTTCGGCATATTTTAATGAATTATTTACAGCTTCTTGAACAACTCTATATAAATTGGTTTCTACCAAAGAGTCAAACCTACCTTTAAAATCGGTTTTATTTTCAAAGAAAATTTCTTTTCCAGTAAAGCTAGCCAAACGCTCTGTTAGTTTTTGAATTGTAGGCACAATACCATAGTCAACCAACTCAGGAGGTGTTAAATTAAACGTAACTGCACGCACTTCTTTAATTAAATTCCCTAACAATTCTTTTAGTTTACTTACTTTAACAGCTGTTCCTTCAACATTTTTAGCATTAATAGATTCTATATTAAATTTTAAAGCCGTTAACATTTGCCCAATGCCGTCGTGAATATCTTTTGCAATTCGCTTTCTCTCCTCTTCTTGCGCCTCAACAATTTGACTTGCTTGTGTTTTTTGACGATTTACTTGCTCTGTAAAACGCTCTTCATTTAAAATATCAATTTCACTTTGTGACTCTTTTCGTTTTGTTATGTCTGTACATAAAATTAAAACCTGCTGGTTATTTCTCAATTGATTCATTGGAATTATAGACATTTCCAACCACAAACTTTGATTTTTCTTGGTTGCCATTTCTAACTCACCAACCCAAATAGATCTTCTTTTACCTTTTAACAACTCTTTTACAGCTTGCTGCTCTTCTCCATCTAACAACAATAATTCTTCTAAATAAGCTTTTTCATCTTTAACGGTATCAATTCCCAATAGCGTTTGAAACTTTTTACTCATATAAACTATTGATCCGTCTTGAGCAACACTTACAAACAACGCTGCATTATCTAATGCATAATTAAGCCCTTTTAATTCTTGTAATGAAGCTTCCTTTGCAATATACAATTCTTCAATTTTTTGAGCTTTATCTTGCGCTTCTTTTCTTGTAGCTATTAAATCTCTAATTACATTTTTTATGTGAATTGAAATTGGCTTAAACAAAAACAGCATTTCAAACAATAAAATTAGAAGAGAAATAACCAGTAAAATATATTCTTTCTGTTTTAACTCTCTAACTTTTTGCTGACTAATTTCATCGTATTTAAATACAATTTCATTCATTTTATTTAAAAAAGGCCCTTCGGATTCTTTTAAACTTGAAATGTATTTTTGAAGTGATTTAGGTGCAGTACCAGGACTTTCAGTAATTAAATAAACAATGGCTTTGCAAGAATTTACAATTTGCTGATGATCTGAATCAATTTCTTTAAACAATGTTATTAATTCAGGGCTACTTTTAGTTAGCTCAGCCAATTCGCTTAATTCATTTTGTAAATTTTGATGCGACACTAAAAACGTTTGGTTACTTTTTTTTATAACCTCAACTATTTTTAGATGCTCACTTTTAGTAGCGCCTAATAAGAACAACGATTCCTTCACCAACTTTTGACTTAACATACGTTGACGCCCAGCAATATTGATAATTCGAGAATCGTTTAACTGAGAATTTAAATGCCTTTGAATTAAAATTTGAGCTACAAATATTGATGCCGCAATTAACAAAAATGCCATTAAATATAACCTTCTAAATTTATAAAAGGTTGAATTATCTAATGATACATTATTTGATTCACTCATAAAAAAAGTTGACCACTAATTTAACTAAGTGCTTTTGTAATTAAAGCTAAAGTAGGTTCTGAAAGCTCTAATTCCAGAGCTGCTTTATGTCCTTTTTCAGACATTTTTTTCCATGTTTTTTGAATAATATCAATCAACTTTTCTTCGGCATATTTTTCAGAAAATTTAGCAAAATAAAATTCTAAAAACACTAAACACACCACATCTTCTAATGTTTGCGTATCTGCATTCTTTTTTAATTGTTTTTTTAACAATAAAAATGCAACCTCATCAATAATTTCTTGAGAATACCCGCATTCTTTTAAAATATCTCCAGCTTTTTTTGCGTGAAAATCTTTCAAATCTTTTCGCCAAGTTAAATACCCAACTCTGTTCATTTCATAAGAATCTCTAGGTATTTCCCATCTACAAATATGCTGACAACAAACCGCTAATTGCAATGCTTCAGATGAATTTGGAGCGAACTTATTTAATTTCTCAGACATTCTTACCGCATACAGTAATTCCTTCGGAAATTCTATTCCATTATACAATTCCTTGTTTGGATCTAATGAATTTGCTTCATTAAATAATTTAATCGCTTTTTTGAATTTTTCTAACTGCATAAGTGGTTTATTAAAAAACCAAATCTATTCAGAAAATCCGATATACACAAAGTTGTCTTCTATTTTCACAGGATAAGTTGCAATTGGAGCCAAATCTCCGTTTAAATTTTCACCCGTTTCTAATGAAAATGTTTTTTTATGCAACGGACAAGCAACTTTGGGAATTCCGGAAGCATCACCAATCATACCACGTGACAATACATTTTCTTTTTTCTCAGGAGATAAATTTTGACACGCGTACCATTTATTTCTTCTTTCAAAATTAAAAACTGCAATTTGCAAATCTTTATATTTTACACAAGCGCCGCCATTTTTAGCAAATTTATCAACCTCTGCAGCCTTAAACCAAACCTTAACGTCACTTTCTTTAACTGTGCTATATTTATTTAAAATTGTATCCATTTTTTTTTAGTTTTGTTTAAATTAATTCCAAGCTGAAGGTTGTTTTTGCTCTCTCATTGGAACAAACACAATATTATCATCTGTTGCTTCAGAATTTACAAAATGTTGAAATCTTGAAACCATATCGTCATTTTCAATAGCTTGTTTCCACTCACATTGGTAAGCATCTACTAAATCTTGCATTTCAGTTTCTAATTCTTTTACAATATTTAAGCTATCATCAATTACTATTTTTTTCAACTGCTCAATTCCACCTTCTAACTTATCTAACCACGTTGAAGTTCGCATTAACGGCGCAGCGGTTCTTATATAATACATAAAAAATCTATCTAAATATTTTATAACCGTTTCATTATCTATTTGTTCAGCTAATAATTGTGCGTGACGAGGAGTTGCTCCACCGTTTCCACCAACATATAAATTCCAACCACCTTCAACAGCTATAATTCCAAAGTCTTTTCCACGAGCCTCAGCACATTCTCTAATACAAGCAGAAACTCCACCTTTAAATTTATGCGGAGAACGCAAACCTTTATACCTACTTTCTAATTCAATGGCAAAACCAACACTATCATCCATACCATACCTACACCACGATGAACCAACACAACTTTTTACAGTTCGTAATGATTTTCCATACGCGTGTCCACTTTCAAAACCAGCATCAATTAGTTCTTTCCAAATTGCAGGTAAATCTTTTAACTGCGCACCAAATAAATCAATTCGCTGACCTCCGGTGATTTTTGTATATAAATTGTATTTTTTTCCAACTTCACCAATTACAATTAATTTTTCTGGTGTAATTTCTCCACCAGGAATTCTTGGCACTACAGAATAAGTTCCGTTACGTTGAATATTTGCTAAAAACTTATCGTTTGAATCTTGAATTACTTCTTCTTTATTAGCTGTATCATTGTACAAACTGGCAAAAATTGAAGCAACTAAAGGCTTACAAATTTCGCAACCATCACCTTTTCCACAAGCATCAACAGCTTCATCAAAAGTTTTTAATTTCTTTACTTTAATTATTCCAAATAATTCCTGACGCGTATATTCAAAATGCTCACAAATTGTCTCTTTTACTTCTTTTCCAAGTGATTTTAATGTTTCATTTACCAAATCAACTACCATTGGCTTACAACCTCCGCAGCCTGTTGTTACTTTGGTTTCTGAAATTACATCAGCCAAATTATTACAACCTCCATCTGTAATTGAAGAGCAAATAGCACCTTTTGTAACACTTTCACAAGAACAAACTTGAGCCTCGTCTGGTAAATCTAAAGCACTACCAAAAGCACCACCTTCTGTTGCAGGTAATATTAATTGTGCAGAATCTTCTGGAATAGGCATTCCATTTAAATATACTTGATGTAGCATATTATAGTCTGAAGCATCTCCAACTAAAATTCCACCTAATAACGTTTTTCCATCTAAACTTACATTGATTCTTTTATATAAATGCTGCGTTTTATCTTCAAAAATAATTGAGTTTCCTTTTGTTGCAGGCATAAAAGGCTCTCCAAAACTTGCCACATCAACACCAATTAACTTTAATTTGGTAGACATATCAATATCTACTGGCATTAATGTTTCTGATTTTCCAATAATTTGATCTACTGCAACACCAGCCATATCATATCCAGGAGCCACCAAACCATAAATCATTTGATTATACAAAGCAACTTCTCCTATAGCATAAATTGCTTCATCTGAAGTTTGCATTTTATTATTTACAACAATTCCACCACGGTTACCCATTTCTAAGCCACACGTTTTTCCTAATTCATCTCTTGGACGAATCCCTGCAGACACCACTAACATTTCTACATCTAACACATCATCTTCACCAAACTCCATTCCTGTAATAGTTTCATCACCTAAAATTTGATTGGTTGCTTTACTTAAATGAATATTTAAACCTATAGACTCTAATTTTAATTGTAATACTTTGCTACTTCTAGCATCTAACTGTCTTGGCATTAACTTAGGTGCAAACTCAACAATATGAGGCTCTAACCCCATATCCATTACAGCTTTCCCAGCCTCTAATCCTAATAAACCACCACCTAAAACAGCCGCTTTTGCATTTGGATTTTTCTTTTTAAGCGCATCTGCAAAACTCATCATTCCTTCTAAATCCTCAATAGTACGATACACAAATACACCTTTCTTTTCCACTCCTTTAATTGGAGGCACAAAGGCAGAAGAACCTGTGGCTAATACTAAATAATCATAACTAAATGTTTTATCATTAATAGTTGTAATTGTTTTTGAAGTTCTGTGAATATCTGTAACTCGCTCATTGGTAATCAATTCAATATTATTTTCTTCGTACCAAGAACGCGGCGCCATTTCCAATGCTTTTGCATCTCCATTTTCAAAAAATTCACTTAAATGAACTCTATCATACGCAGGCCTTGGCTCTTCACCAAAAACCGTAATTTTAAAATTTTCAGCTGCTTCTTTCGCTACAAATTTTTCACAAAACTTATAACCAACCATCCCATTTCCTATTACTAAAATTGATTTCATATCTTTACGTCTTAAGTATTACATTTACAAAACTACGTATTTTTACGTAATATAACTACGTATTTTTATTTTTTTTACGTATTATTGCATTATTATACTATTTAAACTTAAAAAAGTCTACACATGAAGAATCAAAACAACAACGCAAAAGTAACGCTAGTTGGCGCAGGACCAGGAGATATAGACTTAATTACTATAAAAGGTGTGAATGCTATAAAAAACGCAGACTGCATACTATATGACGCATTGGTAAATCCAGAAATTTTAAAATACGCAAAAGCAAATACTCCGTGTATTTATGTAGGAAAAAGATTCAACAACCACAAATTACCTCAACAAGAAATAAACAACCTTTTAGTTGAAAAAGCTATAGAACTAGGACATGTTGTGCGACTTAAAGGTGGAGATTCATTTGTTTTTGGAAGAGGAAGCGAAGAAATTGACCACATAGAATCTTACAGCATACCAACCGAAATAATACCAGGTATTAGCAGTGCTTTAGCCGTACCTGCCTTACAAGGAATTCCATTAACAAAAAGAACCGTTAATGAAAGTTTTTGGGTAATTACTGGAACAACATCAAACGGAAACATTTCAAAAGATATAAAACTAGGAGCGCAATCTTCTGCCACCTTAGTTATTTTAATGGGATTACGTAATTTTTCATTAATCATGGAAGAACTAAAACAATTCAGACATAAATACACTCCATTTGCCATTATTCAAAACGGATCTCTACCTACTGAAAAAATAACAATTGAAACCATCAACAATTACAAAAATGTAATTGATACTATTGACTACGCTTCACCAGGAATTATTGTTGTTGGTGACGTTGTAGCTGAACATACCTCATTTTTAGATGAAGAAATACAACGCGTGTTAAACTCTTCATTCTAAACAACTACACCAAAAACTATAAAATTTAATAATTTATAGTTTATTTAGAATAATTCTAAAAAAACACACCTCATAATTACGACTCCCACAATTATAATTAAAATACGTAATTTTAACGCTAAAACTACGTATTAATACGTATGTTTGTAAAGTCAAACCAAACAATTATGAAAACAAACACTATTGAAAAATCAACAAAAATGGAATTACTAAATCTAAAAAGTATTTCTACAAGAACTTTTTGGATTACTTCCATTTCTTTTTTCTTATGCTTTTTTGCTTGGTTTGGAATTGTACCATTTATGCCAGATGTAGTAAAAGATTTAGGATTAACACCAGATCAAAAATGGAACTCTATTATACTTGCCGTTTCAGGAACAGTATTTGCCCGTTTATTAATTGGAAAATTAACCGACAAATACGGACCACGATTATGCTATACTTGGCTTTTAATTATAGGCGCAATTCCAGTAATTTTAATTGGTTTTGTACAAACGCCACTTCAATTTTTAATTTGCAGATTATTTATTGGTTTTATTGGAGCTTCCTTTGTAATTACTCAAGTTCACACATCAATTATGTTTGCCCCAAGCATTGTTGGTACAGCAAATGCAACTTCAGCCGGATGGGGTAACTTAGGCGGAGGAGCCAACAGATTAGGAATGCCAATAATTGCAGCCGCTGTGGTAAGTTTTGGAATTGCCGAGCAAGCAGACGCTTGGAGATATTCAATGATAATTGCAGGAACAATTTGTTTTTTAATGGGAATTGTTTATTTCTTTTTCACACAAGATACCTTAAACGGAAACTTTAAAGAATTAAAAGAGAAAGGACAAATGCCAACTACAAAAAAAGACCAAGTTAGATTTTTAGAAGTATTAAAAGACTATAGAGTTTGGATTCTATTTTTTGTGTACGCCTCAAGTTTTGGAATTGAACTAACCGTATACGGAACAATGGATGACTACCTTCAAAACACCTTTCAATTAAAAAGAGTAACAGCAGGAAACATTGTATTATCCTTTGCCCTAATGAATATTTTTGCAAGAACATTAGGCGGATTTTTTGGAGATAGATTTGGAAATAAATACGGTCTTAGAGGACGTGTTATTTTCCTATCATTAATCCTTGCATTAGAAGGTGTAATGCTGGCAACTTTTTCAAATATCACAACATTATCTTTAGGAATAGCATTTTTAATTGCATTTAGTTTAACCGTTCAAATGGCCGAAGGCGCCACATTTTCAGTAGTTCCATTTATTAATAAAAAAGCAATAGGTTCGATTTCAGGAATTGTAGGAGCTGGAGGAAATGTTGGTGCTTTTTTTGCTGCAATGTTATTAAAATCAAAATCTGCTATCGCTGAAAAAACAGCCATTACTGCAAATCAAGGAATGAGCACAGAAATAATAGAAGCTGCACAATCTGCAGCATCATCAACAGCCGTTTCTAGCGGATATTTTATAATTGGATGCTTTATTTTACTAGCTTCAGCAGTTACATTTGCCATTAAATTTTCAACAAAAGACGAAACCGAAACCTTAATAATTAAAACGGAACCAGTATTAATTTTAACTGAAGAATAAACATTTATGGTTTTTAAATCTAAAATTTCATGTGAACAATGCAGCAACCAAAACTGCATTATCAAACAAAACCTTTCTTCTAAGACATTGCAAGAATTAGCAAAAGAAAAAAACACGCTAGTAAGCAAAAAAGGGCAACATTTTATTTTAGAAGGTACACCAGTAAACGGGTTATTCTTTATTCAAAAAGGAAAAGCTAAAGTTTTAAAAACAGGTATTTACGGAAAAGAACAAATACTACGTTTTGTAAATGATGGAGAAATTATTGGACACAGAGGTTTTGCTATAAGTAAAAACTACTCTATTAGCGCCTCAAGTATTGAAGATACAGTTTTATGTAACTTTTCAAACGAAACATTACAAAAAATGCTACGCAATATCCCAAGTTTAACCTATGAATTTATGCTATTTTATGCTGAAGAATTAAACAAATCTGAAACCAAAGTAAAAACTATTGCTCAAATGACGGTTCGTGAAAAAGTAATAGACACTTTACTTTACATACACCGAAAATTTAAAGAAAATAACAGCGGCTACATAAACATTCAGTTAAGCAGAAAAGAAATTGCAGATTTTGCTGGCACTACCGAAGAACAAGTTATTAGAAACCTTTCATCTCTAAAAAAAGACAACCTCATACAAACGCAAGGCAAAAAAATCAAAATTATTGATTTAGAAAAATTAAGAAAAGAAATTTCAGAACACAACTACTTTATAAATAGTTAAACAATTACAAAACCAAACTTCAAAAATACGTAGCGCATTAATTTGTCTACGTATTTTTTTTGAATACTACAAATCAACAACTTACCTCTATTATATGTTTTTTGGCAGTTTTTCAACTGTTTTAAAAACACATCAAAACACGTTTTATAACATAACCCGCTAAACATCATACTTATATATTTGCAATGTAACTACGTATTTATACGTAACAACCTAAAACAACAATTAAAATCAAAAATTATGAAAGCAACTTTATTTAAAACACTTGCAGTTATTGCCCTACTTACGTTAGGTGCCTGCGGTGGTTCTGAAAAGAAAAAAGAAACTGCAGCCCCAGAAGCAGCAGCTACAAAAACAAACAAATTAGCTATTGAAAAACCTCAATTAACTTTTGGTTTTATAAAACTTACAGATATGGCTCCATTAGCCATTGCAAAAGAAAAAGGCTTCTTTGAAGACGAAGGTTTATTTGTTTCAGTAGAAGCACAATCTAACTGGAAAAACATTTTAGACCGTGTAATTGACGGACAATTAGATGGTTCACATATGTTAGCCGGACAACCAATTGCTGCAGGAGCAGGATTTGGAAGACAAGCTGAATTAGTTACCGCTTTCTCAATGGATTTAAATGGAAATGGAATTACAGTTTCTAATGATGTTTGGAGTAAGATGAAACCGAATATTCCGGTAGGTGACGATGGAAAACCAGTGCACCCAATTAAAGCAGACGCATTAAAACCAGTAATTGAAGGATACAAAGCAGACGGAAAAGCCTTTAAAATGGGAATGGTATTTCCAGTTTCTACACACAACTATGAAATTAGATATTGGTTGGCTGCTGCAGGAATTCACCCAGGATTATACACTAAAGAAAATATTCAAGGTCAAATTGATGCTGAAGTATTATTATCTGTTACACCTCCACCACAAATGCCAGCAACGTTAGAAGCAGGAACAATTTATGGATATTGCGTAGGTGAACCTTGGAACCAACAAGCCGTATTTAAAGGAATTGGAGTACCTGTTGTTACCAACTACGATATTTGGAAAAACAACCCTGAAAAAGTTTTTGTTATGACAAAGAAATTTGTTGAAGAAAACCCAAATACAGCCGTGGCAGTTACTAAAGCATTAATTAGAGCTGGTAAATGGTTAGACACACCAGGGAATAGAGACGAAGCTGTTAAAATATTATCAATGTCTCAATATGTTGGAGCAGATGAAGTTGTTTTAGCAAACTCTATGACAGGAACTTTTGAATACGAAAAAGGAGACAAAAGAGAAATGCCAGATTTCAACGTATTTTACAGATACAACGCAACATATCCTTTCTACTCTGATGGTGTTTGGTTTTTAACTCAAATGAGACGTTGGGGACAAATTCCTGAAGAAAAACCAGCAGAATGGTACGATACTAAAATCAAAGAAATTTACAGACCTGATATTTGGAAAAAAGCAGCTGACCTGTTAGTTACTGAAGGGTTAATACCAGCAACTGACATTCCAACTACCGACGGTTACAAACCAGCAACTACAGATTTTATTGACGGAAAATCATACAATGCAAAAGACCCAATTGGCTACATTAACAGCTTTAAAATTGGAAACAAAAACTAACTAATTTCTTCTCCTCTTGCAATACAAAACCATAGAGGAATTACAACAAAAATGAAACATTATTTGTTTAAAAACTTTAAAAATGAGTGATAAATTAATAAAAATAGTACGGTTTATTGGATTAGGTTTTTTAGAACCAGTAATCAGACTTTCAAGAGGAGAGGAAACCAAAAAGAATTTAACTGAAATATTGAAAAAAATTGTCGCCCCACTAGCTTCTATATTTCTTTTTATTTTGCTTTGGCAAGGTGGAGCAACTGCATTATACAATACTGAAGCTGAGTACAGAATAGAAAAAGCATTTAACGAACAAGGACAAGAAGCTGCTGATAAAATGGCTGAATGTATAGCATCTGGTGATGTTAGCTGTCAACCAAATACACTACCTTCTCCTTCACAAGTAAAAGCTTCATTCTACTCTTTACTTGAAGATCATAAAATTATTAGTGCAGACAAAAAAGCCTTCAAAGAAAAAACTGCAGCAATAAACGAACAACGCGTAGCTGCAGGAGAAAAACCAATTACTTACACCGGTAGACCATCATTTGTAGATCAGATTATTACCAGTATTAAAACAGTGTTTGCCGGTTTTTTACTAGCAATTTTTATTGCAGTACCAATTGGAGTTGTAATTGGATTAAGTGACACTTTAAGAAGCTCTATCAACTGGTTAATTCAAATATTTAAACCAGTTTCACCAGTAGTTTGGCTATTACTAGTTTTTATGATTGTAAAAACCCTAACCAAAGATTCTGAAAGCGATACTTCATTTATCATTTCATTTATTAGTGTTGGATTGTGCTCCATGTGGGCAACATTAGTAAACACAGTTATGGGAGTTTCTACCGTTGATAAAGATATTTTAAATGTTGCAAAAGTATTAAAACTAGGTCCTATTCAAAAAGTATTTAAAGTTATTTTACCTTCATCATTACCATTAATATTTACGGGGTTAAGAATAACACTTTCTGTAGCTTGGATGGTATTAATTGCCATTGAATTATTAGCACAAAGCCCTGGTTTAGGTTCATTTGTTTGGGAAGAATTTCAAAACGGAGCTAATGACTCAAACTCAAAAATTATTGTAGCCATGTTTGTTATTGGAATCATTGGATTTTTATTAGACAGAATTATGCTAACCATTCAAAAATTTGTGTCTTTCAACAAAGACTAATCCTAAAACCAACTATTTATGGCTTATTTAGAATTAAATAATGTAAGTAAAACCTACGGAAAAGGCGCAAATGCAACCGAAGTACTTTCAAACATAAACCTTCAAATTGAAGAAGGAGAATTTGTTGCAATTGTAGGATTTTCAGGAAGCGGAAAAACAACATTAGTAAATTTAACAAACGGACTTTTACAACCTACCAGCGGAGAAGTTTTATTTAAAGGAAAACCAATAATTGGAACAAGTCACGAACGTGGTGTAATTTTCCAAAACTACTCGCTGCTACCTTGGCTAACAGTGTATCAAAATGTAAGTGTAGCCGTAAAAGAAACATTTCCGAAGGAAAGTAAAAAATTTAGAGAAGACAGAGTAAAGGAATATATTGATATGGTAAACTTAACACCTGCCATTCATAAAAGACCTAAAGAATTATCTGGAGGAATGCGCCAAAGAGTTTCTATTGCTAGAGCATTAGCTATGGATCCTGAAATGATAATTATGGACGAACCTTTAGGAGCTTTAGACGCCCTTACAAGAGGTAATCTACAAGATGAAATTTTAAACATTTGGAATAAAGACAAACGAACAGCACTTTTAATTACAAATGATGTTGACGAAGGTATTTATATGGCAGACAGAATTATTCCACTTCGCCCAGGACCAAATGCCACTTTAGGGCCTGAATTTAAAATTAACATTGACAGGCCAAGAGATAAAACATCATTAAACGATGATCCTGAATTTAAGAAAACCAGAAATGGAATTATTGAATACTTAATGGAAATTGGTGAAGAAAGAACAACAACTGAAACCTCAGCATATACTTTACCAAATTTAGAACCAAAATACTTTGATTAATTCAACAAGCTTCAGCTACAAAACAAAAAACTATGGCTTTACAAACGCAACATAAAAGATCTGACATAATTATTGAAAACGGTATTCAATACACTTCAAAAGTAATGCTTGATTTAAAAGATTTAAAAAAAGTATACCCAACTCCAAAAGGAGACTACGTAGTACTTGAAAATTTAAATCTTCAAATTATGAAGGAAGAGTTTGTGACTATTATTGGTCATTCAGGCTGCGGAAAAACAACAATGCTTTCTATGATTGCTGGCTTAAATCCAATTTCAGCCGGAAGCATTTCGGTATTAAGCAACCCAATTAAAGGCCCTGGTCCAGACAGAGGTGTTATTTTTCAATCACCAAGCTTAATGCCTTGGTTATCAACTTTAGAAAATGTTATGCTTGGCGTTCGACAAGTTTTTCCACACGCAACAAAAAAGGAGCGTGAAGATATTTGCAAATATTACTTAAGCAAAGTTGGTCTTGACGGATCATTCCATAAAAAAGCAAGTGAACTTTCACAAGGAATGCAACAACGCGTAGGAATTGCCAGAGCATTTGCTATAAAACCAAAAGTATTACTACTAGACGAACCTTTTGGTATGTTAGACTCATTAACCAGAGGTGAATTACAAGATGTTTTAATTGAAATTTGGAACAAAGAAAAAATTACCGCAGTAATGATTACACACGATGTTGATGAAGCTATTTTTTTAGCAGACAGAGTTGTAATGATGACTAGTGGACCACGAGCAAAAATTGGCGATATTTTAGATATTGATTTTGAAAGACCAAGATCAAGAAAAGCAATTATTGAACACAACGATTATTACAAATACAGAAAACATCTAATTGATTTTCTTGAACATTAAAAAACTACTATTAACAATTAATACAATCACATGAAACTTAAATTAACACTTTTAACACTACTAGTTTTATTTACAATTTCTAGTAAAGCACAATTCTCAATTAACGGAGAACTTAGACCTAGAACAGAATACCGTCACGGATTTGGAACATTAATAGCCAAAGATGCAGAACCAGGATTTGGAATTTCTACAAGAGCACGTTTAAAATTTGGATACAAAGCTGAAGCGTATGAAATTTTTATGAGCTTACAAGATGTATTGGTTTGGGGAGAAAACAGACAAATTCTACCAAAAGACCTAAACAATTCATTTGCAGTTTTTCAAGCTTGGGCAAAAATTAAACTAAGCGAAAACATGTCTACAAAATTAGGTAGACAAGTTTTATCTTATGACGACCAACGAATTATGGGTGGATTAGATTGGGCACAACAAGGTAGAAACCACGATGCACTTCTTTTCAACTACAATAAAAACAAATTCATATTTGACCTTGGACTTGCATACAACCAAGATTATGATAACATGACTGGGTTTCAATCTTCAAACAACACGTACAACACAACTGGATTCTTTTCTTACAAAACCATGCAATATGGATATTTAAAAAATACTTGGGGTGATTTTTCTGGAAGTTTATTATTACTAAACAACGGTTTTCAAAACTATGATGCTTTTAATAACCAAGACGGAATTAGCAACCTACAAACTTTTGGAGTTCACTTAAATTACGGTAAAAAAGCACTAAGCGTAGCCAGTAATTTATACCTACAAACAGGTGAAAGACAAGGCGAAGTAAACGTAAAAGGAGCTTACTTAGCAAGTTTAGATTTTACTTTAAAAACAAAATCTGCAGTAAAATTTGGATTAGGTGCTGAAATTATTAGCGGAAACGATGGTGGCGCAGGTGAAACGGGTGCGTTTTTCCCATTGTACGGAACAAATCATAAATTCAACGGTTTTATGGATTATTTCTACGTAGGAAACCATGCAAACTCAATTGGTTTGATTGACATTCATGCAAGTGCAAACATTAACTTAAACAAAAAATCAAGCTTATTGGTAAAAGTTTTAAACTTTTCAGGAGAACAAAAACTACCTAGCGGAGAAAAATCATTAGGTACAGAACTTGATATTGTATATGCTTTAAAATTAAACGGTTTTACATTTAAAGCAGGATACTCTCAAATGTTTGAAAGCGATGGAATGTACGAGTTAAAAGGACTTGATAAAAGCTTAGCTGCAAACACACAAAACTGGGCTTGGGCAATGCTTGTTTTCAAACCAAAATTCCTATAAAAACAAAAATAAATTATTTTAAAAAGCAGTTTAAAAGTGTAATAAGCACACTTTTAAACTGCTTTTTTTGGTTTTACACACTACTTATATTCTTCTACGTATATTTTAAAATTACGTATTTAAACTGTATCTTCGTACTTACAAAAAACCAACCCATTGAAAGATCAAATTAGCATTGTTTTAGTTGATGATCACGCTATTGTACGTGACGGAATAAAGTATTTATTAGAAGAAGATGAAAAATTAACCATTATTGGCGAAGGCTCAAATGGTATTGAAGCCATTGAACTGGTTAATAAACTGCAACCCGATTTATTAATTATTGATGTAAGAATGCCTGAAATGAGTGGTATTGAAGCGTTAAAAATAATAAACAATAAAACTATTCAAACAAAATCTATTGTATTATCAATGCATGATTCTGAAGAGTATATTTTAGAAGCAATTGACGCCAAAGCAATGGGATACCTTTTAAAAGACGCAAGTAAAGCTGAAGTTTTAAAAGCAATACACACTGTTTACCAAGGTGAAAAATATTTTAGCGGAGATATTAGTAATATTATTGTAAATAACTTACTTAAAAAATCATCTCCTCAAACACCAACAACAAAACCTGCCTCAATACCTTCCGAAGAAAATTCAGTAAACACATACAACCTAACAAAAAAGGAAATAGAAATTCTTCAATTAGTACTTTTAGGAAAAACAAATAAAGAAATTTCAGAAGAACTAAACAAAAGCAAAAGAACCATTGAAACACACCGTTTTAACCTTATGAAAAAAATGGAGGTTAAAAATTTAATTGAACTCTCAAGCAAAGCAAAAGAGCAAGGTTTTATCTAAAAAAATCATCACTTACTTAGCGGCAATTATAATTTATTAAAAAAATACGTATTTCACTACGTATTTATACGTATTTTATTATCTTTGTAATGTTCAACTTTGAACTTAAAACGCTATTCTCATGTCAAAATCAAAACCACACAAAACTATTTGCTCTTATTGCGGAGTAGGTTGTGGAATTTTAGTTAACCAAGATTCAAACGGAAAAATAACTGTAGAAGGCGATCCAGACTATCCTGTAAACAAAGGAATGCTTTGTTCAAAAGGGATGAATTTGAATTATGTAGCCCAAGAAACTTCAGACAGAATTTTATATCCTGAAATGCGTTGGAGCAAAAATCACCCAATGCAAAAAGTATCTTGGGACGAAGGTTTAGATAGAGCTGCGGCTGTTTTTAAAAGCATTATTAAAAAACATGGACCTGATAGCGTTGCGTTTTACGTATCAGGACAATGCTTAACCGAAGAGTATTATTTAGTAAATAAATTAACTAAAGGTTTTTTAGGAACCAATAATATTGACACCAACTCTAGACTTTGCATGAGCTCAGCCGTTGTTGGCTACAAAAAAACAATTGGAGATGACAACGTGCCAATTTCTTATTCAGATATTGAACTAGCCGACACCTTTTTAATTGCAGGCGCAAATCCGGCGTGGTGCCACCCAATTCTTTTTAGAAGATTAGAAAATCACAAACAAAACAACCTGAATGTAAAAATTATTGTTGTTGACCCTAGAAAAACACAAACAACATCTTTAGCTGATTTACATTTACAAATAAATCCTGGTACCGATGTAGTTTTATACAACGCCATTGCCAGACGGCTATTTGAGAAAAAAAGAATCAATAAAAATTACATTGAAAAACACACAACAGGTATACAACAACTAAAAGAATTAGTGTATCAAACATCTTACAAAGATGCTGCAAAAATTTGTGGAGTTGAAATAAGCGATATTAAAAAAGCTGCCCAATACATTGGTAAAGCAACTGGTTTTATAAATATGTGGACCATGGGATTGAACCAAAGCGTAATTGGAGTTGATAAAAATGTATCGTTAATAAACCTTTCATTAATTACTGGGCAAATAGGAAAACCAGGTGCCGGACCATTTTCATTAACAGGGCAACCAAATGCTATGGGTGGCCGAGAAGTTGGTGGAATGGCTAATTTATTAGCCGCACACAGAAATTTATTAAACGAACAAGATAGAATTGATGTAGCCAATTTTTGGGGAAGCGAACCAATTTCACCTAAACCAGGATTAACAGCAACCGAAATGTTTGATGCGTTAGATAGCGGTAAACTAAAAGCTATTTGGGTAATTTGTACAAATCCGGTAGTTAGTTTGCCTAACGCCAAAAAAGTAGAAAGAGCTTTAGAAAAAGCTAAATTTGTAGTAGTTCAAGATATTTCACACAATTCTGAAACTACCAAATACGCAGATTTATTACTACCCGCAGCAGGATGGATTGAAAAAGAAGGAACCATGACCAATTCTGAAAGAAGAATTAGTTATTTACCTAAAGTTATTGATGCTCCCGGCGAAGCATTACACGACGCGGAAATATTATGGAAATTTGCTCAAAAAATGGATTTTCAAGGTTTTGACTACGAAAGCATTAGTGATGTTTATGATGAACATTGTGCTTTAACAAAAGGAACCAATATGGATATCGCTGGATTATCACATAAAAGATTGATTGAAGAAGGTAGCTTTCAGTGGCCTGTTCCAAACGAAACGCACCCAGGTACTCCTCGCCTTTTTGAAGATCATATTTACGAAACTTCCGATAAAAAAGCGCACATAATTACACCTCAAAATATTTTAAATCTTTCAGAAAAAACCACTGAAGAATTACCATTAATTCTTACCACAGGAAGAGTAAGAGACCAATGGCACACCAGAACAAAAACCGGAAAAGTAAACAGACTTACCACACACATTCCATCTCCTTATTTAGAAATGAATAAAATTGATGCGATGGAAAGAAATATTAACGATGGTGATATTGTTGATATTTACAACAAAAGAGGTACGGTTAAAGTAAAAGTAAAACTGAATTTCGACATTAAAGAAGGCGTTGTATTTTTACCAATGCATTGGGGAAAAATTCAAGGAAACGATTTTGGAAGAGCTAATAACTTAACCAATAACCTAATTGACCCAACTTCAAAAGAACCTGACTTTAAATTTTCGGCTGTACAGGTTTCAAAACACAAAAAAGAAAAAGAGAAAATATGTGTAATTGGTGCTGGAGCTGCTGCTTATCGCTTTGTCCAAACATACAGATCTTTTAATTTAGAAGATGAAATTTCTATTTTTTCAAAAGAAGAAAACCCTTTTTACAATAGAGTATTACTGCCAGAATATGTTAGTGAAGATTTAACTTGGCAACAACTTCAAAAGTTAAAAAAAGGTGAAGTTGAAAAACTAAAACTTGATTTACACACAGGAGTACATATTATAAAAGTTAATACTAAAGAAAAATACATTATAGATAGTAACAACAACCAACATAATTTTGACACATTAATAATGGCAACCGGAAGCCGGGCTTTTGTACCAAACGATGTGCCATTGCATTTACCTGGTAGGTTTACTATGCGAAATAAAAGTGATGCTGATAGCCTTAGAAACTACTTAAACAACACCGGCTTACCAACAAATGAGCAGCACGTTGTCATAGTTGGTGGAGGTTTATTAGGATTAGAATTAGCCGCTTCACTAAAAAAGAAAAACATAAACATTACTATTATTCAAAGAGCCCCACGTTTAATGGAACGCCAACTAGATAGAATTGCTAGTGAATTATTGGCTGAAAATGTTCAGGAACGTGGAATTCAAACATATTTCAACAATGAAGTAAGTACGGTTTTTGAAGATGAGGACATTCCAAACAAACTGTCTATCACATTAAAAACAGGTAAAATAATAAACGCCAACGCCATTGTTTACGCCATTGGAACACTTCCAAATATTGAATTGCTAAAAGGCACAAATATTAAATACAGAAGAGGTGTAATTGTAAATCAATATTTACAAACAAGTGACCCTAAAATATTTGCACTTGGTGAAATTGCAGAATTTGAAAACTCACTATTTGGAATTACCTCAGCCGCAGAACAACAAGCAGATATTGCTGCCAAATTTATGTTAGGCGATTTAAACAGTGTTTACAAAGGCTCTGTGTTAATGAATATTCTAAAGTTTGAAGATTTAGATTTATGCAGTATTGGAATGGTTTCTATCCCTAAAAACGATCCTTCATACGAAGAAGTGGTTTTAAAAGACATAAACCAACATTTTTACAAAAAATGTATTATTAAAAATGATCTTTTAGTTGGAGCAATTTTAATGGGTGACAAAAATGAGTTTGCCGAATTTAAACGTTTTATTGAAGAGAAAATAGAGCTTTCAGAAAAAAGAACAGAATTACTTAGAGGTAAACACGAAACAAAACCAGTACTAGGAAAACTAATTTGCTCTTGCAGTCAAGTTGGAGAAGGCAATCTTTTAGAAACCATTAATAATGGTTGTACAGATTTTAATGACTTGTGCGCTCAAACTGGAGCTGGTTTAGGCTGTGGAAGTTGCAAACCAGAAATAAGTGAACTTTTAAAAAAGGCTAAATAAATGGAAACAACACAACAATTACAACGTATTTTTATAAAAGGTGGTGTTTTATCTCCAGGAGAATTAAAACAAATTCTTAGAATAACCGAAGAACTTGGATTGTCTACTATTAAATTTGGATCAAGACAAGATATCTTAATTCCATTTAAAGAAACAAACAAAGAAATTACAGAATTATACCCTACAATTAATATTGACAGTAACTTAAATCACCACTTTCAAAATATTGTTTGCTCGTATGTTTCGTCAGATATTTTCCCTTCAACAGACTGGCTAAAAGGCTCTACATACTTATACATTTTAGAACAGTTTAGATTTAAACCAACACTAAAAATAAATATTACAGACCCTAAACAACAATTAGTTCCTTTATTTAACGGACAATTGAATTTTATTGCTTCAGAAAATGAAGATTACTGGTACCTATACTTAAACCTTCCTGGCTGGGAAAATGATATTGAGTTTCCTGTTTTAGTTTACAGTTGGGACATTCCAAAAATTGCAGAAGCTATTGAAGAGTTTTATGAAGAAACCACAGATATTTCTTTACTATTCGATTTAATTAATGAAAAAATTGACACCAACAGTAGAACTATAAAACAACCACTAGAAATTCCATTTCATCCTTTTCCTTATTATGAAGGTATGAACAAAATGGGAGACAACGAGTATTGGCTAGGTTTGTACTGGAGAAACAACGAATATGACATCGCATTTTTAAAAGATTTTTGTGATTTTTGTTTAGAAAGCAGCATTGGAAAAATTTGTATTACACCTTGGAAATCTTTCATTATTAAAGGTATCAACAGAAAATACAAGTTAAGCTTAGAAAAATTCTTAGGAAAAAAAGGAATTAATGTTCGCCACTCTTCCTTAGAATTAAATTGGCATTTACCAGTTGACAATTTGGAAGCGCTAGAATTAAAAAAATCTATTGTAAGAAATTTTGATCAAAATGATATTAGCACGTACGGCTTAAATTTTAGTATTACAAATAGAGCTAAAAATGAAATTTACTTTACTTCAGCTGTAATAGAAAAAAACCAAGTTCCAACTATTATAAAAAAATACTCGGTTAGACCTACGTTTAATGTGTTGTACTGTAAAAACTTTAACCCCAACACCAAAGAATATTTAATGTACGCTCAAGACGTAGATAAAATGGAATTACCCGGTTTATTAATGGAGTTAAGTAAACTGTATTTTGAAAAATTAGGTGAAGTAGACGATACGGAAAAGAAGAAGATTGAAGACTCTAAAATTGAAAAAGATGTTTATCAATGCTCAGAATGTTTAACGGTTTACGACAGTGATTATGGTGATGTAAATGCCCAAATTGCTCCTGGAGTTTTATTTATCGACCTTCCTGAAAATTATAAATGTTCCGTATGTGATTCTCCAAAGGAAAGCTATACTTTGGCAAAAATTTAAACTATAACTTAATTTTACACCCAATTTTCTACTTAAATAAAGTCTATTTAGTCCTTTAAATATACAGTCTTAACAATCTTTTGTTTTAATATTATCACATTATTATCATTTGTTTAATTTTAATGTGATTTTTATTGCAATGCATTAATTTTAGTGTTTTTTATTCAGTCAATAAGGTTTTATAATGCATAATTTATATATTTATAAAAAATTAAAGTTTGAAAAAAACAACTCAATTTCCATTATTCTCGTCATATGAATTTGATTCAAAATTTTATGATGAACTTTTTAAAGAAAATCAAGAGACAAGAGATATTTATAAAAAACTCTTTAAGCTTTTCAGTGAATATTCTGTAACAGAATTTAACGCTTTAAACAACCGAGCAAAAGATTCATTCTTTAAGCACGGAATTACCTTTCAAGTTTATAATTCTGATCAAGTTTCTGAAAAAATATTTCCTTTTGATTTATTTCCAAGAATTATTAATAACAAAGAATGGCAACATATAGAAAAAGGAGTTTTACAACGAAGTAAAGCACTAAATCTTTTTTTATGGGATGTTTATCACGAGCAAAAAATAATAAAACAAGGAATTGTACCTTTAGAATTGATAAGTTCTTCAGAAAATTTTTTACCACAAATGGTAAATTTAGATCCGCCTGAAGGAATTTACAATCATATTTCTGGAACTGATTTAATAAAACATTCTGATGGAAATTACTATGTACTTGAAGACAATATACGCTGTCCATCGGGTGTAAGTTACGTTGTAGGAAATAGATCAGCAGTAAAACACGCATTATTTGGTGTATTTAACAAGTACAATGCACACACCGTTGTAGATTATGGTGCTAATTTATTAGACATCATGGAATCTGTAAAACCAAAAGGAATAGACAATCCTGTAAGTGTTGTTATTACACCTGGTGTGTACAACTCTGCTTACTACGAACATTCTTTTTTGGCAAAACAAATGGGAATTGATTTAGTTGAAGGAAGAGATTTATTTGTTGAAAATGATTTTTTATACAAACAAACTATTTACGGCCCCGTTAAAGTAGATGTTATTTACAGAAGAATTGATGATTTATTTATTGACCCGCTAGAATTTAGAGAAGACTCTGTTTTAGGTGTACCAGGATTGTTTGAGGTTTATAAAAAAGGGAATGTATCTTTATTAAATGCTCCCGGAACTGGAGTTGCTGATGATAAAGCAGTGTACACGTATATGCCTGAAATTATTAAATATTATTTAGACGAAGACCCTATTTTAAACAACGTACACACGTACCATTGCAGCCGAAAAAAGGAATTAAGTTATGTTTTAGAAAACATAGATAAATTGGTAATTAAGCCTGTAGATGAGTCTGGTGGATACGGAATTTCAATTGGAAACAAATTATCTAAAAAAGAAATTCAAAAAGTAAAAGAAACTATTAAAGCAAATCCAAGAAAATATATTGCTCAACCCATAATGTCCCTCTCAACTCACCCAACTTATATTGAAGAAAGTGAGTCTTTTGAACCTCGACATGTTGATTTAAGAACTTTTACATTATTAGGAAAAGAAAAAGAATTTGTATTAAAAGGCGGCCTGTCTAGAGTCGCGCTTAGTAAAGGTAACTTAGTTGTAAACTCATCTCAAGGTGGTGGTTCAAAAGACACTTGGGTATTAAAAAAATAATGTAATATGTTAGCAAGAGTAGCAAATAACCTATTTTGGATGGGGCGTTATATAGAACGCTCAGAACATATAGCAAGATATTTAAATGTAAATTACTTTTCATCATTAGATGCTCCAAGCGAGTTGTCGCAATCCAGACAATTTGTATTAAGATCTATTCTATTTATGGCTAGTAATGAAATTCCAAAAGCAGATGTTATATTAAAAGAAGAAGATGTTTTGTTTAATATTGGCCTTAACAATAAACAACCATATTCAATAATTTCTTCATTCAAATTTGCACACGAAAACGCAAGAAGCTCAAGAGATTTAATTTCAACTGAGCTTTTTGAATCATTAAACACCGTAAATCACAAGATTAAAAATTATTGCGCCAAAACCTTTGTAAAAAACGGTTTATATGATTTTACTTCAATGGTTACCCAATCAACACCAGAATTACGAAGTAAAATTCAAGGAACCCTTTTACACGATGAACTGTACGCAGTAATAATGTTAGGAATTTACTTGGAAAGAGCCATTCAAGTTACACGAATTATAAACGCTAAGTGTAGTGATGCTTCTGTAGAAAATATGGAGCATGAAGATATTAAAGGAAATAGCCACCAATGGGCCACGTTACTAAAATGTGTTTCATCATACGATATGATGAGGCGTTTTTATAAAAAAACACCTACAAAACGTACCACGCTAGAGTTTTTGGTTTTAAATGAAGACTGCCCAAGATCTATTAAAAGTTGTTTAAACCAAATAGAAACGTATGTAAATATTCTTGTAAAACATCATAAAATTGAAAGCAACTCAGCTGCTTTTTTAATTCGAAAATTAAAAGCCAATTTTAAATATAAATTGATTGATGACATTGAAGAAAACATTGAAGAATTCTTGAACGATTTAATTAACAACCTAGTAGATATTGGTGAAAAACTAGATGAAAATTATTTTAAAATCACCAATTATCCAATTGTAAAAAGAAATACATCTTCAGCACAAAGTCAATAAATTTATTGACTTTGTGTTTGATTTTGTAATAAACTTGGTCTTATATCAACTGAAACTTCCATATTATTTTCACCTGAACTATAGGTAACACCTTTTAAAGGCGGCACATCTAAATAATCTCTACCATGCGCAACAATAATATGTTGATTTTTTGGAATTTGATTATTTGTAGGGTCAAAATCAACCCAACCAAAAGTAGGAATATACACTGAAAACCAAGCGTGAGAAGCATCAGTTCCAACCAATTTTTCTTTACCTACTGGCGGCAAAGTTTCAATATAACCACTAACATATCTTGAAGCCAAACCAACAGATCTTAAACAAGCAATTGCAATTTGAGCAAAATCTTGACAAACACCTTTCTTTTCAGCCATTACATCATTAAGCGGAGTAGCAATAGTTGAAAAACTAGGATCAAAATCAAAATCAGAAAATATACGCTGTGTTAGCTCATACGAAGCCTCAAAAATATCTCTATTTGGTTTAAATGAAACCTGCGCATATTTTTTAATCTCTTTAGAAATATCAGCAATCAATGGAGAATCTAACATAAACTGTTTCACCTCTAAAACTTCTGGCTGAATACCTTTTAGCATCTTTAACGCTTCTTTTAAAGAAACTTTATTTGAAGCATTAAAATCTTCAATAGAATTTTGCTTACTATAATCTCTAAAAACTTTACTGCGTGCCGTTACATCTAACTCTTCATGATATTGCTGAATTGAAAATCTAGCAATTGTATTTCCAAAAAAATCAATCCTTTCTGAAAAATCAGTAGGAACAGGATCAATTTTTAAATCATATTCAAGTAAAGATTGCCCTAAAAAACTTTTAGGTTTTAAAGTTGCTAAATTATGACAAAAGGAAGCTCCATTTTCATATTTATAACGTGTGGTATGTATAATATCAAAAATCATTATTTAGCTTCATTTTTTTTACGTATCAATTGACTTTGCTGATACATGTGATTAAAATAGGTGTTTGAAATAGACAATGAAGTTTCATGAAGCACATCACTTAATTCCTCTAAAAAACCATCAAGAAAAACGCGCATATTTGAATCTGAATTCACACAAATTAAATCTTCAACACTTAAACTCTGAATTTTCTTATACGCCAAGTTTATATTTTCTTGACATTCTATAAACTCGCTGTTTCCGTTGTTTGGTAATTGATCAATATCTTTTTTTAATCTCTTAATTTGAAAAGCAAGCGATTTTGCATACTCCTTATCTAATAAAATTAAGCTAATTACATTTTCTAAACTTAAATAAGACCTGTAACTATGTCTGTAAATATTTAAACTTTCATGACTACTTAACAGCGACTCTAAAACCTCATACTCCAAATCTTCATGGTGCTGTACAATAACTAAAGACCTAAACTTTGCAATGGTCATTGTAGCTTCTTCCATTTGAAGACCAATAAAATAAAGCAACAAACCTTGCTTTACCAATATACTTTCTTCAGTTAAAGACATAAAAGCAATTAACCTAGTTATAATTCTATCAAAAAATTTAACTAAAACAGGTATGGTATATGTTTCTTCTTCTTTTAAGTTTTTTAATAATTTTTGAATACTATCAAAAACCCGCCACATATCTCTAGACCACAAATTTCTAAGTGAATAATATGAATATGTAAAACTTGAAATGGTTTGAGCAAAACTTCCAACCTTTGTTTCATCTAAAATTACAGATACAATTTCCTTCAACGGATTTTGCATTGCAGCTTCTTCATTTTCTCCTGTAAAACCAGGGAAAGTAGATGTTATATTTGTGATAGATTGAAATAAAATTCTTAAACTTTCTGATTCAGATTTACGGTCATTAAACTGCACATTTGCCATTTGGTTTAACACCATTCGAATATAACGAGCCGTTACAATAGTTCTTCCTAAATACCTACCAGACCAAAATAAATTTTCTGCTGTATTACTTGATACATCATTAATTCCAGACGATAAATTACTAGTTGTTTTATGCCAAGAATAACGTTGAATATTATGCTGTTTTTTATCACTTACAACCCAAAAATCTTTACTAGTTCCTCCTCTTTGATTAGAAACCAGCAACTCTTCACGCTCAGCAGCAACACGCACTAAACCACCAGGCATAACGCTATAACTGTCATTTTTAGCCACTGAAAACGTACGGCAAACTATTTTACGCGGCTCTAAGTGGTTATCAACAAAGTTAGGAGCAGTTGAAAAATTAATATTCTCTTGCGCCACAAATTGATAAGGTGCTTTTAAAATTTGATTTTTTAGATTTTGTAATTCTTTTTTGGTTAAAAATTCCCCAAAATAAATATGCTCTCTGTGAGTTCTATCTATTCTTTTAACCACTAATGAAGAAAGATGGTTTAATACATATTTCAGCTCTTTTTCTTGTCCGCACCACCACGAAGCAATTTGAGGTAAAATTAAATCTTCATTTAAAAAATATTTACAAACACTATTTAAAAAAGGAATTAATCCCGGATTTTCCAAAATTCCACTTCCAACTGGATTTACAATTGCAACATTTTGAAGTCTAACAACTTCTAACAAACCTGCAACACCTAAATAGGAATCTTCTCTTAACTCAAGAGGATCCATAAAAACATCATCAACCCTTCTATAAATTACATCAATTTGTTTCAATCCTTTTAAAGATTTCATCCATAGCTTACCATCTCTCACCACTAAATCACTTCCTTTCACCAAAGGATAACCAAGAAAAGATGACAAATACGAATGCTCAAAATAAGTTTCATTATGTGGTCCAGGTGTTAAAATTACAACCGTAGGATTTTCTTTATTGGTAGGAGCTGATTTTAATAATAATTGATTAAAATCTTTAAAAAAAGAAGATGTTTGCTCTACATTAATATCTCCAAAAACTTCAGGTACAACTTTATTTATTGAAAGTCTATTTTCTAAAGCATACCCCATTCCTGAAGGCGCTTGAGCCCTATCATTCACTACCCACATTCGTCCATCAGGACCTCTAGCTAAATCGGCTGAATGAATTAATAACTGCTTTGCTGTTTTATATTGAATTTGATCACAATCACGCAAAAAACCTCTATGCGAAAACACAACTTCAAAAGGAATAATTCCTTTTTTTATCAATTCGCGCTTCCCATAAATATCTTTTAACAGCAAATTCAACACTTCAGAGCGTTGTTGAATTCCTTTTTCAATTGTTTTCCATTCTTTTTTTTGAATGATAAAAGGAACAATATTTAATTTCCAAGGTCTATTTAATCCTTTAGGATCATTATAAACATTATAGGTAACTCCATTTTCAGCTAACAACCAATCTATCTCACCCTCTTTCTCTTTCAGCTTTTTTTCTCCAATTACTGAAAGGTTATCTAATAGTTTATCCCAATTTTTATCAATACCTAAGTCTGATGAAAACACCTCATCATACCCTTTAAAATCTTTAAAATAATTTTTAAATAACGTGTTTGTACTCGCTGGCATTCGTATTCTTATTTTTTACGCAAATCTAAGGTATTTGGAAATTCTGAGTCAACAGGAATCGTTTTAAATCTAAATTTCTTTTTACTTCCCTGTTCCTCAACAGTTCTAGTAGGTGCAGCAACTTCACTTGCTGTTATTTCTTCAATAACATCTACATCTGTTTGTGTTTCTCCAATATCCCAAAATCTATTTATTCTTCTAGACTCTGCTTCAAAACTATTTACTGGGAACGTTTCGTATGATCTTCCGCCTGGATGAGCTACAAAATATTTACAACCTCCAATAGATTTTCTATTCCATGTATCTACAATATCAAATGCTAGCGGCGTATCTACTCCTATTGTTGGATGTAATGCAGAATGCGGATCCCAAGCTTTATAACGAACAGCAGCTACAAACTCTCCTTTAGTTCTAGTTGGTTGCAATTGCACTTTTACACCATTACAAGTAAGCACATACCTTTCACTTACAAAGTTAGACACTTTTACTTGTAAACGTTCTAATGAAGAATCTACGTATCTTGCCGTTCCACCACCTGTCATTTCTTCTCCTAATACATTCCAAGGTTCTATACCGGCTCTCAACTCCATATGAATATCATTAATATCCACCATACCATGTAGCGGAAATCTAAATTCGAAAAATGGATCAAACCAATCTTCCTGAAACTTATAACCTGCTTTATTTAATTGCTGTACAATATCTTTAATATCTTCACGTACAAAATGCTCTATTAAGAATTTATCATGTAATTCTGTTCCCCAACGCACTAAATCATGTTCATATGGTCTTTTCCAGAACCAAGCAACCAATGCTCTCACCAATAACATTTGCACCAAACTCATTTGTGGATGCGGAGGCATATCAAAACCTCTCAATTCTAAAATCCCTAAACGTCCGGTAGAAGAATCTGGTGAATATAATTTATCTATGCAAAACTCAGCTCTATGCGTGTTTCCAGTTAAATCTGTCAATAAATGTCTAAACAAACGATCTGTTAACCAAAATGGAACTTCGCCATCTTTTGGAATTTGACTAAATGCAATTTCTAACTCATATAAGTTTTCCATTCTAGCTTCATCAATTCTTGGTGCCTGACTAGTAGCACCAACAAACGAACCTGAAAACAAATAGGTTAAACCTGGATGATGTTGCCAAAAAGTTAATAAACTTCGTAGTAAACTTGGCTTACGTAACAACGGACTATCGGCAGGAGTAGTACCTCCTAAAGTCACGTGATTTCCTCCACCGGTACCTGTATGCTTACCATCTAACATAAACTTTTCTGTACCTAGCCTACATTTTTTAGCTTCATCATATAAATTCATGGTGTTTTCTACCAATTCTCCCCAACTTTTCATTGGGTGAACATTTACTTCAATTACACCAGGATCTGGCGTAATTTTCATAGACTCTACTCTATTGTCATGTGGCGGATTGTACCCTTCTAATATTACAGGAATATTCAACTCTTTTGACGTAGCTTCAATAGAAGCTATTAAATCTAAAAATGCATCTATAGAATCTAAAGGTGGTAAAAATAAATACAGTTTATTATCTCTAATTTCAGCAGAAATTGCTGTACGCACAAAAAACTTAGGTTTATTTACATCTAATCCATTTGCGCAAAAATCTTTATACCTAATACTTACCAATCTTTTAAAGCTCGGCAATCTTTTTCTAGCTTTAAATAAATCTGGTTCGTATACCGGAAAAACACCATACTCTGGTTTAGCTTCTAATGAACTTAAAGGCAACCTCAACCCTATTGGAGAAGTTCCCGGAGTTAAAAACATATGTTTTCTTCTAAACACCCACTCACTAGTAAACCATTGATCTCCTGATTTATTTAATGGCAACACATAACCAACTGCTTTATTTGTTCCTTGCTCTAGAATTTGAGCCAATCGTTCTCTTACTAAATCTTCACTATTCTCTTTTGTTATATCTATATCTACAGGTATATTTCCTTCTTCCCACAGCATATAAAATGCATCTTCGTACGTAGGAATCACATGCTCATTTGTAACATTTAAATACTTGGTTAACGTATCTAAAAACAATTTATCACTTCCTTCTTCAACATGTGAATTTACAGCTAAGCAAGAAAGTAACTTTTCATTATGCCATATTTTTTTACCGTCTTTTCTCCAATACAGCTGAATTTCCCACCTTGGCAATGGCTCTCCTGGATACCATTTCCCTTGTGCATGATGTAACATTCCTCCTTTGGCAACTTTTTCCAAAAGACGTTTTGTTAAATCATCTGCTAGTTTTCTTTTATGTGGTCCATCAGCATCCGTATTCCATTCTGGAGATTCCATATCGTCTATAGATACAAATGTAGGCTCTCCACCCATAGTTAAACGCACATCTTCTTTTTCTAAATGCTTCTCTACTTTATGACCTAATTTTTCAATGGCTTTCCATTGCTCTTGTGTATAAGGTTTTGTTACGCGTGGAGATTCTAATATTCTTGTTACTGAATTTTCAAATTCAAATTCAGTTTCACATTTATCAGACAATCCTGTAACTGCAGCAGCACTATCGTAATGTGGTGTACACGACAAAGGAATATGTCCTTCACCTGCTAACAAACCAGAAGTGGCATCAAAACCAATCCAACCTGCGCCTGGCAAATATATTTCTGCCCACGCGTGCAAATCAGTAAAATCTTCTGAAGGACCAGAAGGTCCATCTAAAGATTCTTCATCAGCTTTTAATTGCACAATATAACCTGAAACAAACCTAGCACCAAAACCTAAATGACGTGCAGCTTCTACCAACAACCAAGCATAGTCTCTACAAGAACCTGTTTTACATTGCAATGTTTCTTCTGGTGTTTGCACACCTGGCTCCATTCTTATGTTATAACTTAAATAGTTGTATACTTTTTGATTTAAATCTATTAAAAAATAAATTGTTTTTCTTGGTGTGTAATCAACAGACTTTACAAAATCATTGATCAAATCACTGCTATCATTTATTTCTAAATAAGGATGTAATTCTTTTTTTAAATCATCTGAATATTCAAAAGGGTATTCTTCAGCACTTTCCTCTACAAAAAAGTCAAATGGATTTATAGTTTTTAAATCTGCTATTATCTCTACATCAATAGACATTTCAGTTGTTTTTTCTGGGAAAACAACGCGAGCCTGATAATTTCCAAAAGGATCTTGTTGCCAATTGAAAAAATGATCTTCAGGTTTTATTTTTAATGAATACGATTCTATAGGCGTTCTACTATGAGGTGCTGGCCTTAATCTAAAAATATGAGGAGATAATGAAACTGGTCTGTCGTATTTATACTTTGTTTTATGAGAAATTACAATTTTTAAAGCCATAAGATATATTTAAAAACATTATTTATTAAGGCTATTTTTATTTAAAAAACAGCTAAAATATAGATTTCTTAAAATTAAGAATATTTCAATAATAATCTCTTTCTACTGATTATAATATTCCATTTTTAAATAAATCATTAAATATGATTACTTTTTTAAGTAAAAAACTTCAATATCCAAATTAAAAAACTTGAATATTGAAGTAATAATAAAAATAGTTCCGTTTTTATTTTTAAAACACCTAAAAAACTATTGATTCTTGTTAATAATTCCTTTGGTAAGTGTATTTAAAGTGTCTACTTTATCTTGAAAATCTCCTTTTATTGTTTTTCTGAAGGCATTCAAATTTTGAGCCAAATCATCAATATTTTCTGGAATTACTTCTTCAAAAAACTGACGCAAACGTTTTGCCAAAGTTGGCGATTTTCCATTGGTAGAAATGGCAATTTTTATATTTCCTTTAGTTACAATTCCTCCCATATAAAAATCACAATAAGGTGGATTGTCTGCAACATTCACCAAAATACAACGCTCTTTACAGTCTTTATAAACTTCAATATTAACTGCTACAACATCAGTTGTAGCAATTACCATATGTTTTTCTTGTAAATAAGAGCTATTATAAACATCGTGAATCAATTCAACCGAATGATTTTTAGCTAGTTCAACCAATTCTGAATGAAACTCAGGAGCTACCACAGTTACGTTTGCACTAGGACTAGATTTTAACAAGAAGGTTAATTTCTCTAAACCTACATTTCCTCCACCTACTATTAATACATTTAATTGGGCAACTTTTAAAAAAATTGGGTATAACTCGTTTTGATTCATAATAAATTAGTTCAGCAAGAAACAAATATAGTAATGATTATTAATTTATTTTGAATTTAAAACCTCTGAACGAATATTTTCATAAAACGAACGAAATTTGGTACTTTCTTTCACCACTTCACCAATTACAATAATAGCTGGTGATGATAATTTTTTATGAGCAACTACCTCTTCAATAGTATCAATAGTTCCCAATCCCAACTTTTCACTTTTGGTTGTTCCGTTTTGAATGATTGCAGTTGACACTTCAGATTTATTATATTTTTTAAAGATGGTAACTATCTCGCTCAGCTTACTCATTCCCATTAATATAACAACCGTAGCTGTTGATTGTGCCGCTAAAAAAACATCATTTGATAATTTTCTTTCTGAAGTTGTTCCTGTAATTACCCAAAAACTTTCTGAAACGCCACGTTTTGTTAAGGAAATTCCCTGACTTGCAGGTACTGCCATTGATGATGAAATTCCTGAAATTACCGTAGTTTCTATTCCAAACGATTCAATATAATCGACTTCTTCTGAACCTCTTCCAAACACAAAAGGATCACCACCTTTTAAACGAACCGCATCACCGTATTCAAAAGCACTTTTTACAATTAACTCATTTATTTCATCTTGTGAATACCTGTGAAAATCTTTTCTTTTTCCCACAAAAATCTTTTCTGCATTTGGAGCATATGCTAACAATTCACGATTAATTAAAGCATCATATAAAACAACTTTTGCTTTTGATAATGCCTTTACTCCTTTTACAGTTATTAAATCTGGATCTCCTGGTCCTGCACCAATTAAGGTTACTTTTGGTGTAATTTTAGTTTTCATCAGATATCACTTGTGCTCTATAAGCATCTACTTTTTTGTAAAACAATTGCGCATCTATCAAATAATTTTGTGCAAACGCTTCAGTTGGTTCGTTATTTTTAATTTGATAAATAAAGTCTGAAAAAGGTACGTTTAACGCTATTTTTGAAGCAAATGTTTCTTCAAAATCAGTAATAATTTTTGCGTGGGTATTTGTTTTTTTACCTTCTGAAATTAGCAATGCTTTCGCTGAATTTACAATGCTAGAATATGCGTAATAAATACTATCTGAGTATTGTTTTAAGTTTAATGCTTCTGATGAATTATCTAATTTTTCTTCACTTTCTAACAACAGTGTTGCAATTAAATCTATTACTACACCTGCACACTCACCAACACCAACCGCTTTTTCATATGCTTGCTCACTTCCCCAATCAATAAAATCTGATTGTTCTAAATTTGAAGTATCAGCCAATGGTTTTAATAAATCATAAAAGTACATTTCTCCTTTACGATCGTAATAATTTATAAACGACTCATCAACCTCAACATTATCTTGATAATCATTTAAAATACTGCGAAGTGCTTGCGGTCCACGTTTACTTGGAATTTTCAACACCTTATCTGCAATTCTTCCTTCACCATTCCCTAAAACACTTCCACCCAACAACACTTGCAAAGCAGGAGCAACATAATTTCCAGATTTAATAGACATTCCTTGAAAACCAATATGCGCCATTGTATGTTGCCCACAAGAGTTCATACAACCACTTATTTTAATGGTAATTTCTTTATTGTTTGCATACTCAGGAAACTCGGTTTTTAGTACACGCTCTAACTCTGCAGAAGCACCTGTACTACTTGCAATACCTAAATTACACGTATCGGTTCCTGGGCAAGAAGTAATATCAATTGTACTTTCATAACCTACTTCAACAAAACCTAATTTTTGCAATTCCACATAAAAAAATGGCAACAACTCATTTTTTACGTGACGAATTAAGATATTTTGACGCAATGACAAACGAATTTCATTTCCTGCATAATTCTTAACCAAATCAGCTAAAATTCTTGCTTTATCTGTGTAAAAATCACCTAAATGCACTTTGATACCAATAGCGCTAAAACCTTCTTGTTTTTGCTCAATTACATTGGCTTTTTTCCAAGATTCAAAAGCTTTTTGATCTTCTAATTCTACTGAAGGAATTTCAACAGATGGAATAGTAATAGCAGCATCAAAATTAGATGTATCAATTGGAAATGAAGTTACCGACAATGCTTTTTGCTCGTCTTCAACTAATTTTACAAACGCATCAAATCCAATATCTTTTATTAAGAATTTTAAACGAGCTTTTGCTCTTTTAGAACGTTCACCATATCTGTCAAACACACGTAAAACAGCTTCAGTTACAGGGATAATTTTATCAGCTTCAATAAATTCAAATAAAGTATCAGCCAATCTAGCTTGAGAACCTAAACCACCACCAATCATCACTTTAAAACCAACAACACCGTCTTTAATTTTGGCTATAAAACCTAAATCGTGCATAAAACTTAATGCGGTATCTTTATCAGTTCCAGAAAATGAAATTTTAAATTTTCGACCTAATTCTTGACAAATTGGGTTACGTAAAAAGAACTCAAAAGTAGCGTGTGCATACGGAGAGACATCAAAAGGTTCGTCCTTATCAATACCTGCAGTTTCACTTGCTGTTACGTTTCTAACTGCATTACCACAAGCTTCACGCAAGGTAATATCATCTTTTTCTAATTCAGCCCAAAGCTCAGGAGTTCTATCTAAACTTACGTGGTGAATTTGAATATCTTGACGTGTAGTAATATGCAATCTACCTCTAGAATATTCATCAGAAACATTGGCAATTCTATGTAGTTGTTCGCTGGTTAATTTACCATAAGGCAACTTAATACGAATCATTTGAACACCAAACTGACGTTGCCCGTAAACACCACGAGCCAAACGTAAACTTCTAAAACGTTCTTCATCTATTTCACCTTTGTAAAATAATTGAATTTTTTTCTCTAAGTCAATAATGTCTTTTTCGACGATCGGATTTTCGATCTCGCTTCTAAAGCTTTGCATTGTATGTAATTTTTTTAGTTAGTAGTTGTTGTATCCCAAGCCCACGTTTAAAAATGAGCCAAAATAAAATTTATATGTTTGATTTTTAAATAATTAACCTAATCAATAAAACCTACCCCAACGGTATTATTGCTTTGTGGGTCAATTAAAATAAACGCTCCGTTTGTTCTATGTTCTTTAAATGAATCAAAGAAAATTGGCTTATTTAATTGAAATGAAACTGATGCGATATCATTCATTCCTAAACTTGAAATTCCTTCTTCAATTCCAGAATAATCAGGATTTATTTTATTGTGTATAGCACTTACTTTTGAAAGCACTTTATTTACGCCGTGCTGCAAAATATATTTTGAACCTGGTTGTAATGATTTTCCATCCATCCAAGAAATGGTTGCTGTAAATTTCTTATCAACCTTTGGCAACTCATTTGCTTTCACAATCATATCTCCTCTACTTACATTCACATCATCTTCTAATGTAATTGTAATTGAAGATCTACGTGCTGCTGTATCGTATTTTTTATCGTAAAAATAAATTTCTTTTACTTTAGATTTTGTTTCAGAAGGCAATACTACAATTTCATCACCTACTGAAATATCTCCACCATATACTTTTCCAGCGTATCCTCTATAATCGTGATATTCTTCAGTTTTTGGTCTAATTACATATTGAACAGGAAAACGTGTTATACCACTATTGTACACATCTTTTGTGTCAATTTTTTCTAAATGCTCCAGTAAAGTTTGCCCTTTATACCAATCCATATTAGTAGACTCTTCAACCACATTGTCTCCTTTTAAAGCACTTACTGGAATAAATGTAATTTGTTGATCTTCGTAATCACTTTTCTCAACTACTTTTTGAAAATCAGCTTTAATTTCATTGTATCTTTCTTCTGAAAAATCAACCAAATCCATTTTATTAACTGCAACAATTACGTCTTTAATTCTCAATAAATTATTGATAAAAAAGTGACGATATGTTTGCTCTATTACTCCGTGACGTGCATCAATTAAAATAATAGCTACTTGAGAAGTTGACGCTCCTGTAACCATATTTCTAGTATATTCTATGTGACCAGGAGTATCAGCAATAATGTAACTTTTTGTAGCTGTAGAAAAATAAATATGTGCTACATCAATTGTAATTCCTTGCTCACGCTCAGCAACCAAACCATCAGTTGCTAAAGAAAAATCTAAATAATCGTATCCTTTTTGTTTTGAGCTACGCTCAATTGCTTCTAATTTATCACTTGTTAATGACTTTGTATCGTATAACAAACGACCAATTAAAGTACTTTTTCCGTCATCTACACTTCCTGCTGTTGCTATTTTTAAAACTTCCATTTTTATGTTTAGCTATGTGCCATTTGCAATTTGCTACTGGCTTAATTTTATAATTATTTTTTAAATGTGCTTTTGGCCAAATTCCAAAAGCTAAAAGCAAAATTTTCTAATGAAAATTTTAAAAGTACCCTTGTTGCTTACGTTCTTCCATTGCAGCTTCAGATCTTTTATCATCAATTCTTGCTCCACGTTCCGATATACTTGAATCTCTAATCTCTTCAACTACTTTACTAATTGTAGTTGCATAAGAATCTACCGCTGCGGTACAACTCATATCTCCTACAGTTCTAAAACGCACCATACGTTCTTCTACAAGTTCATCATCTTCTCTGTATACGTGCTCTGATGCTGTCCAAATTAAGCCATCTCTTAAAAATACTTGACGTTTATGAGCGAAATAAATTGAAGGAATTTCTAAATTTTCACGCTCAATATATGTCCAAACATCTAATTCTGTCCAGTTAGAAATTGGAAAAACACGTACATTTTGTCCAAAATCAATTTCACCGTTTAACATATCAAATAATTCTGGGCGTTGATTTTTTTCATCCCATTGTCCAAAATCATCACGTACTGAAAAAATACGCTCCTTTGCTCTTGCTTTCTCTTCATCACGACGCGCACCACCTATACAAGCATCAAATTTGAATTCTTCAATTGCATCTAATAAAGTAGTAGTTTGCAACATATTTCTACTTGAATATTTTCCAGACTCTTCCTTTACTTTTCCTTGATCAATAGAATCTTGTACGTTACGTACAATTAATTCAACACCTAATTCTTCAACCAATTTATCTCTAAAAGCAATTGTTTCAGGAAAGTTATGCCCTGTATCAATATGCATTAAAGGAAACGGAATTTTAGCAGGGTAAAATGCTTTTTGCGCTAATCGTACCAACACAATAGAATCTTTTCCTCCAGAAAATAATAATACTGGTTTTTTGAATTGAGCAGCAACTTCTCTAAAAATATAAATTGCTTCGTTTTCAAGTGCGTTTATTTGAATCTTTTCTGTCATCTCTCTTATTTTATGAATGCAATCCACATTCTCTATTTGATAATACTTTTGTTGGGTCAAAATACTTGAACTCATTTGGTAAATTGCGTTCTTCTAAATAAGCATCTAACTTTTCATCTGACCAGTGATAAAAAGGGCTTACTTTTAACAAACCATCTTTACTCATAGAAACAATATCAATACTATTTCTAAAAGCAGTTTGCCCTGCTCTTAAATTTGTAAACCAAACATCTGGTGTATGTTCAGCCATTGCTCTATTAAAAGGCTCTAGTTTTACTTGCTCAGTAAAAATAGCGTGATTTGGGTCTTCAATTTGAGGAATTCCCATTACAGCGTCCCTGTAAGCTGATGTTTGCTTTGGAACATACAAATGAACATTTAGTTCTAATGAATTTATCAACTCATTTGCGTGTTTATACGTTTGAGGCGTATTATAACCTGTATCACACCAAATCACTTTCATGTTTGGATCTACTTGTGTACAAGCATTTAAAATAGCCACTTCATAAGGTCTAAAATTTGTAGTTACTAAAGCATTTTTAGCAATACTTAAAGCCCAAGCAATTATTTGCTCTGGCGACTTATCTTTTAAATCTTTATTAATTTGTTCTAAATTTAAATCTTTCATTATTTCCCCCATTTTATAACATTCCAAATTCTTTCATGAAAAAAGTACAAAACCATTTTTGTAACTACTTCTATTGATCCTATTGATAATGCCATTGTAAATTCTCCTGTAATAAACCAAGCAATTATCATAGTATCTACGGTTCCTAAAACCCTCCAACTAATTGCCTTCACAATACTGCGTTTCGGTTTTTCTGAAGATTTTGCCTTTTCAAAAGTATCTTCTTTCTTCGTTTTACCTGAAACAAAAAATTGATCTAATATCATTACGCTTTAATTATTCTTTTTTTTCGGGTACAAACATACATTTATTTCTTTACCCTACCAAATCGATAGACTTTTAGATTAATAGTCGCGTAACTTTTAATTTAATTACAAAATAATCCTTAAAATATTACGATTTTAATGCCTGAACAATGTCTTCAATTATGTCATCTGCATTTTCTAAACCTACAGAAATACGAACCAAACCTGGTGTAATACCAACTTCCAATCGTTCTTCTTCACTTAATTTACTATGTGTAGTTGATGCCGGATGTGTAACAATAGTTCTTGTATCACCTAAATTTGCTGATAATGAACACATTTTAATACTATTTAAAAACTTTCGACCAGCTTCAATACCACCTTTTACTTCAACAGCAATAATGTTTCCTCCTAATTTCATTTGCTTTTTAGCAATTTCATATTGTGGATGCGATTTTAAAAATGGGTATTTTACTTTTGAAATAAATTCACTCTTCTCTAAAACCTCAGCAATTTTTAATGCGTTTTCACAATGTTTTTCTACACGAACTGCCAATGTTTCCAAACTTTTACTCAATGTCCAAGCGTTAAATGGCGATAAAGACGGCCCTGTATTTCTGGCAAACAAATAAATTTCACGAATTAATTCTGCCTTTCCAACTGCAACTCCTCCTAAAACTCTTCCTTGTCCATCCATTAATTTTGTAGCCGAATGCACTACTAAATCAGCACCATATTTTATAGGCTGCTGAATGTAAGGTGTTGCAAAACAGTTATCAATAATTAATAATAAATTATGCTTTTTTGCAATGGCACCTAACAACTCTAAATCTATAATATCAACTCCAGGATTTGTTGGAGATTCTGCATATAATATTTTTGTTGAAGGCGTAATTAATGCTTCAATCTCAGCAGGATTATTAATATCAAAATAAGACGTTGAAATATTCCATTTCGGAAAATACTTTGTAAACAATGTATGTGTTGAACCAAAAATTGAACGAGCAGATACAATATGATCACCACTACTTAACAACGCAGCAAAGGTTGAATAAATAGCCGCCATACCTGAAGCAAACGCATACCCGTCTTCTGCACCTTCCATCTTCATCACTTTTTCAACAAATTCAGATGTATTAGGATTGCTATAACGCGAATAAATATTTTTAATTTTTTCTTCAGTAAATGAAGCTCTCATATCTTCAGCATCATCAAATACAAAGCTTGAAGTTACATACATTGGTGTTGTATGTTCTTGAAATTGAGATCGTTCAATTTGCGTACGTATTGCTTCTGTTTCAAAATTTTTATGATCCATTTAGTAAGTAGTTGTTAGTTAATTTTAAACCTTACAAGTTTTAAAACCTGTGAGGTTTATTGTTTTTATGTTTAATTTTTTTCTGCCAATCGTAAAATATCTCCAAATACACCTCTTGCGGTAACTGCTGCTCCGGCTCCGGCACCTTGAATAACAATTGGTTTTTCTCCGTATGATTCTGTAAATACTTCAAAAATTGCATCGGCACCTTGAATTTGACCCAAAGCACTATTTGCAGGAACTGAAATTAATTTTACTTCTAACACACCTTTATCTTGCTGTAAATCTCCTGACAAATCACCAATATATCTTAATACGTGACCTTCTTTTTGTGCATCTTTTATTGCCTTATAAGGCGCATTCATTTCTGCTAATTTCCCTAAAAATTCTTCCGAAGAACCTTCTCTTAAATCTTCAGGAATTAAATTTTCAATTTTTACATCTTCAAACTCATTTTGCAAGTCAAGTTCACGTGCTAAAATTAATAATTTACGTCCAACATCGTTTCCACATAAATCTTCACGCGGATCAGGTTCTGTATACCCATTTTCAATTGCTTCTTTTAACACTTCACTAAAAGGCCTGTCTTGCACTGAAAAATTGTTAAATAAATAACTTAATGAACCAGAGAATACACCTCTAATTTGTGTGATATTTTCACCTGAATCATGCAATAATTTTATGGTATCAATTAATGGCAAACCTGCGCCAACATTGGTTTCGTATAAATATGCTTTTTTATTCTCTTTTAATTTTTTACGCAACTCTTTATAAAACTCATAGTCTAAAGTATTTGCAATTTTATTTGACGAAATTAAATCGAATCCGTTTTCAACCAAATCAATATAATTTTGAACAAAAGCACTATTTGCTGTATTGTCAACAGCAATTAAATTTTCTAAATGATTTTCCTCTGCGTAATTAATAATTGTTTGAACATTGTTTTCAACGGTAGCCTCTTTCAAATCATTTTCCCAACTTTCTGAAACACCATTTTTATTCAATAATACTTTTGACGAGTTAGCAACTGCAAAAATATTTAAGTTAATGTTCTTTCTTTTTATAATAGTTTCTTTACTCTTTAAAATTTGGTTAATTAACGTTCCGCCAACCAATCCTTTTCCAAAAACAGCTATGTTTATATTTTTTGAAACTCCAAAAATTTCACCGTGTACCACATTTACCGCTTTGTTTAAATCGGTTTGTTTTACAACCAAACATACATTTTCTCCAGTAACCGTATTATTAATTAATATTGGTGTAATATGGTTTTTAATTAATGCGCTGTATGGTTGATTGAAAGAATGTAAACTTTGCCCAACAATTGAAATAACCGACACATTTTCAGTTACATATATTTGACTTACATCTTTATTTTGAAACTCATTTTTAAACTCTTCTTCTAAAACTTTTTTAGCTTTATATCCGTCTTTCGCATCAACAATAAACCCAATTCCTCTTTCTGAAGAACCTTGCGAAATAATACTCACGCTAATTTTCTCTTTTCCTAAAGCACCAAAAATTCGACCGTCTACACCAACTTTACCTAATAAACCTCTACCAATTAAATTTACCAAAGCCACATCTTGATCAACAGACAAAGATTTAATTCCTCCACGTTCTGTTTCAGAGCCTATAAGCGTTCCTGTATTATCATTATTAAACGTATTTAATATTCTTAACGGAATATTTTTTTCAATTAATGGAATAATTGTTTTTGCATGTAAAATATTTGCTCCAAAGTTGGCCATTTCATTGGCTTCTTGATAACTTAACTTTTCAATTTTTTGAGCATTCTCCACCAAATCAGGGTTTGCCGTGTAAACTCCATCGACGTGCGTGTAATTTTGAAATTCAGCAGCATTTAAAAAGTTGGCAATTAATGAAGCTGTATAATTACTTCCATTTCTTCCTAAAGTAGTTGTTTCACCTTGCAAACTTGAACCAATAAAACCGGTAATAATTTGCGTAGTATTTTCAGGCTGGGTTCTAAAATATTCAACTACATTTTCTTCAGAAGTTGTTTCAAAAGGCTGAGCGTTTCCAAACTGATTGTTTGTTCTAATCAATTGTCTTGTATCTGCAACCGTAGCATTTACTCCTTGCTTATTTAACAAAAATGCAATTGTTTTTGCCGCCATTAGTTCTCCTTGCGAAAGTACTTGATCTTTTACTTTTTGGCTATAATCACCTAATAAATTTACCCCTCTAAATATTTCATCTAACAGTTGAAACTCTGCAGATAAATCAACATCAGCAGCTGCATCTAATTGGTAATTTTTCACCAATTCAAATTCTTCTATATAAGGCAAACTACTTTTTGCTTTTTCTAAAATAGACTCTAAATGATCGGTAGTTTTACCTCTTGCTGAAACAACAACAGCTATTTTTTCGTTATTTTTAATTTTAGTTTCAATAATATCTAAAACACTATTTAAACCTTTACCGTTTGCTAACGATTTCCCTCCAAACTTTACTACTTTCATATTTTTATTTTTAGAACTTTTATTAAAAATAGGTTCTATAATTTTTCCTAATTGCTTGTATTCTATTAAAAATGCATCGTGTCCGTGTACCGAATTAATTTCATTGTACGTAACATTTGGATGCGTTAAAGCCAATTTTTTGTGTGTTTCTTTATTTTCTTCAGCCGTAAAAAACAAATCTGAATCAACACCTACAATATGAATATTAGCTTTAATACTATCTAACACGTGTGCATCTCTACCTTTTGTAACATCAATAGATCTTAACAGTTGGTTCATTAATTTATATGCTGACAACTGAAAACGCTCCTGCAATTTTTTCCCGTGATGTAACAACCAACTTTCTACATTAAAAATCTCTAAATCATTATTTTTTGAACGATGAAAACGTTCTTTAAATGACTCAGGAGTTCTGTAACACAACATAGCGTGCATACGTGCATCATGCACAGGATTGCTTGAATTTGTTAAAAATTGCTCTTGAATTTGACAGTTTGCAATTAACCAATCTGTAGATTTCCAATCGGTTGCCACTAACACTAAATGTTTTGTAATATTAGGGTTTATCACTGCCATTTCCCAGGCAATTCCACCACCTAAAGAACCACCAATTAAGGCATACAATCCATCAATTTTTAAAGCTTTTAACCCTAATAAAAAGATGTTTGCCATATCACGTGCTTCAAAATCTTTGTAATTTTCAATTACAAAACCATCGTATCCATTCCCAGGAATATTGAATGAAATTATTGTATAAAAATTGGTATCAATTACTCTGTTTTCACCAACAACATCAATCCACCAACCATTTTCACCAGCCACATTACTGTTACCAGTTAATGCATGATTTACCAAAATTATAGGCGCAGAATGCAACTCCTTTCCAAACACTTCGTAGGAAAGTTGAATACGTTCATTTTTTATTCCTTTTTCAGAAATAAAATTAGTGAGGGTTATGTGTTTTAATTGATTCATCAATAATTATTTAAAATAACTTCCTTTTCAGGCTTGTTTGTACTTAAAAAATTATTGTTATGAGAAATGCAGAAAATCACTTGAAGTAATTTCGTTAAGTTATCTATCCGTAATGGGTAGAATTTAGCACCTTCTTTATAAAAACAAAGGGTTGCTAAGGCTTCAACGGGTCTATTCCCTCTGCCTTTCTTGATAACAATAGTCAATAAGTTTATGAACTGATTGCAAATTAACGCAATAAAAATTTCTCGTACAATAGTTTTTTAATAAATTAACCTTCTTATTCACTTGCTTTTACAAACGCTTCTTTTAAATCGTTTTTTAAATCTTCAACATCTTCTAAACCAACTGATAATCTAATTAAATCTTGTGTAACACCTGAAGATACTTGCTGCTCTTCAGTTAATTGTTGATGTGTTGTGCTTGCCGGATGAATTATTAATGATTTGGTATCACCAATATTTGCTAATAACGAAAATATTTTAGTTGCATCAGTTACTTTTTTAGCAGCTTCAAAACCACCTTTTAAACCAAAAGTTACCAATCCGCTTTGCCCCTTAGGTAAATATTTTTTAGCTAAAGCATTGTACTTACTACTTTCTAAACCAGGATAATTTACCCAAGCAACTTCTTCTCTACTTTCTAACCATTGCGCCAATTCTAATGCATTTGCACTGTGCTGTTTGATACGTACTGGTAAGGTTTCTAATCCTTGAATTATTTGAAACGCATTGAACGGGCTTAAAGCTCCTCCAAAATCACGCAATCCTTCTAAAATTAATTTAAACGTAAATGCTGCTGCTCCTAAAGCTTCACTATAAACCAAACCGTGGTATCCTGCCGATGGCTCAGTAAACTCAGGAAATTTTCCATTGGTCCAATCAAAAGTACCAGCATCAATAATGGCTCCTCCTAAAGAATTTCCTTGTCCGCCAATATATTTTGTTAATGAATGAATTACTAAATTAGCACCATGCTTAATTGGATTTAATAACGCCGGACTTGCTACTGTATTATCAACAATAAAAGGTACGCCAGCTGCTTTTGAATGTGCTGCAATAGCTTCAATATCTAGCACATCTAATTTTGGATTCCCTAAAGATTCTACAAAAAATGCTCTTGTATTGTCTTGTACTGCATTTTTAAAATTTTCAGGATTAGAAGCATCAACAAACGTAGTTGTAATTCCCAATCTTGGCAATGTTACACTTAACAATGTGTATGTTCCACCGTATAAACTACTTGAAGCAACAATATGATCTCCTGCTTTTAATAAGGTTAATAATCCTGTAGAAATAGCTGACGTTCCAGATGCAAATACAACGGCTCCAATACCGCCTTCAATTGCGGCTAAACGTTTTTGTAAAATATCATTTGTTGGGTTATTTAATCGTGTATAAATAAACCCTAATTCTTTTAATGAAAATAAATTAGCCGCGTGTTCTGTATCATCAAACACGTATGATGATGATTGGTAAATTGGAACTGCTCTTGTTCCTAATGTGTCGTTTGTGTCGTGTCCTGCGTGTAATGCTTGTGTTGAAATATTTTGAGTACTCATAATTGTATTTTTTTGTCTATGTTTTTTTAAAATTTAAATAAAAAAGTCCCTTTGGTTTTAGGTATTACCAAAGGGACTTTTATCTATTTAGATTTTAATTTCCATTTATTTTTGGCAATACCATATCATTGTGTTACGCATCATTCGCATACACATTATACCTTGGTTTGTCATTGATTTTTGGAAAGTAAACTTCATTTTTTAATTATATTTGTAAAAAAAAACCTCTGATTTCTCAGAGGTTCCTATATGTTTATGTTATTAAGTTTTAAACAATAGCAGCCTCAGTGTAAATTTTACACATCATTCTACGCATTTTATTAAACTTAATTGTCATTTTTTCGTTTTTTACTGCTACAAATGTAACTACTTTTTTTTAATACGCAACAATTGTTACTTAATTTTTTAATTCAGCATGACCAAAACCTACTGAAAAATCTACACACCAAATATTCACAAATTTATACTTTACAATATCTGTTCCTTCTGGAATTGCATAAGAATAATCACCTTCAATCCCTTTTAAATCACCCAAATCAACAAATTCCGAAGCGTTCGGATCTGTAGATAAATATACCAATAATTTAGGACCATCGTCTGTTTTAAAATTGGTGAAATTTAACGTAGAACCGTCACTACTCACTGTTGCCATTCCTGAAGTTGGATGTGCTGCAGAAACAAAATCACCTGAAAATAAAACAGTAGTTGAATTCTCTGCTTCTTCTATCAGTATTTCAGCGTTCGCATCTAAACTTAAATCATCATCATTAGTAGTGCAACTCACTAATAAAAAACCTAAAAAAAGTAATGTAACTATTTTTCTCATTGTATCTATTTTCACTTTTTAGTCTACGCTAACGCTCATTACTTACAAAACACACCAATTAATTTCAAAAAAAAAGCCTCTGACAAGTCAGAGGCTATAAATTTTTATAAGTTTTTTTTATGCAGAAAAAGATGCTCCGCTTGCAGCAACAGATCTATCTATTTTACGCATTAACCCTTGTAATACTTTACCTGGACCAACTTCAACAAACTCTGTACCACCATCAGCAATCATCGCTTGTACACATTGTGTCCAACGTACTGGTGCTGTTAATTGAGAAATTAAATTTTCTTTAATTTCTGCAGGACTTGTTACTGCTTTTGCCACAACATTTTGATAAACTGGGCAAGTAGGCTCACTAAAAATTGTTGCTTCAATTGCAGCAGCTAATTCTTCACGTGCAGGTTCCATTAATGGAGAGTGAAACGCCCCACCTACAGGTAATTTTAAAGCGCGTCTTGCTCCTTTTTCTGTTAATAATTCACAAGCTTTATCAATTGCTGAAATCTCTCCAGAAATTACTAATTGCCCAGGACAATTGTAGTTTGCAGCAACCACAACACCATCAACACTTGCACAAATTTCTTCAACAACAGCGTCTTCTAAACCTAAAACAGCTGCCATAGTAGATTCTTGAACTTCACAAGCCTTTTGCATAGCTAAAGCTCTTTTAGATACTAATTTCAAGCCATCTTCAAAAGTTAAAACATCATTTGCCACCAATGCAGAAAGTTCACCTAAAGAATGACCTGCAACCATTTCTGGTTTAAAATCATCACCTAAAACTTTTGCTAAAATTACTGAATGTAAAAAAATTGCTGGCTGTGTTACTTTTGTTTGTTTCAACTCATCAGCAGTTCCTTCAAACATAATATCTGTAATATTGAACCCTAAAATTTTATTTGCCTTGTCAAACAATTCTTGCGCTAACGGCGAATTATTATATAAATCTAAGCCCATTCCTGAGAATTGAGCTCCTTGACCTGGAAAAATATATGCCTTCATATTGTATTTGTTTCTGTTAAAATTTGAAAAGGCAAAAATAGTAATAATTTACTATATTCGTGTTAATATACTACAAATGAATTCAAAACTAAAATCAGAAGCATTTACTATTTATTTAATTTTAGCCTCCATGTTTATTGCTGCTTTGGTTGCTTCAAATTTAATTTTTCAAAAATTCTTTTACTGGAACCCGTTTGGTTGGTTTCGTTTTGAATTATCTGTTGGTATTTTACCTTACCCTATAACCTTTTTAATTACCGACATCATTTCTGAAATTTATGGTAAAAAGAAAGCTAACCAAGTTGTAATTTCGGGTATATTTGCTTCATTTTTTTCTATGGGAATTGTATTATTAGCAAATTACACTCCTGCAATTGATAGCTCTCCTGTTAACAATGTCTTATTCACAAAAGTTTTTGGGCTTTCTCCTATTGCCGTTTTAGCCTCTATGTTGGCTTACCTATTTGCACAGTTTGTAGATATTAGAATATTTCATTTTTGGAAACGAAAAACAAATGGAAAACATTTATGGCTTCGAAATAATTTCTCAACGTTTTCTTCTCAGTTTATAGACACGTTAACGGTGATAACTTTGCTATGTAGTTTTGGTGTATTACCTTGGAGTTTGTTTAAAACCTTATTACTAAGTGGCTTTTTATTTAAAGTACTTATTGCACTTTTAGACACCCCAATACTATACCTGATAGTATTCCTTTTTAGAAATAGATTTCAATTAAAAACTGGTGAAGAAATTAAATTATTTTAAAACTTTTTTATGACAACAACTAGTTCAATTATTTATTTAACCGTTATAACAACTCTGTAACCTTCATTATTTCTAACGTTGAAAACAGTGTTATCTTCAAACAATAAATATTGTCCTTTTACACCTTTTAACTTCCCTGCATACGAAGGTGTTTTTTCTAAATTTAAGGTTTTAATTTTTAAAGGATATTGAAGCACTGGATAGTTAATTTCAGTAACCTTTCCATTATTTTCTAAAAAATATTCTTTAGCTTCTTCAGGAATATACGCTTTAATTTTCTCACGTTCTGCAATTAAATCAGCTTCTAAAACTTCATTTTTAAGCATTTTTTGCCAAACAGTTTTATCTGCAACATATTCTTTTAAAGCAACTTCGGTAATACCAGCCAAATACCTATTTGGCACTTCAACAATTTCAATTGCTTTTGTTGCTCCTTGATCTATCCAACGTGTAGGCACTTGCGTTTTTCTAGTAACACCAACTTTTACATTGCTTGACAGTGCTAAATATACAATGTGTGGTTTTAATTGAACTTCTTTTTCATAAGCCAAGTCTCTATCTTCAATTCCTAAATGAGCTTTGCTTAGTTCTGGTCTCATAATCCAATCTCCAACTGCAGCACTTTTATAAAAGCATTCATAACAATTACCTTGTCTAAAAATTTTCTTTTCCTCTCCACAACACAAACATTCATATCCTTCAAAACTAATTTCAATTTCACGATCTAATAACTGATTCAAATTTAAAAAGTCGTTTTCCACATCTAAATAGTAGGAAACTTCCTCGTTTAACTCAGTTTTCATTTTTTTTAAAACAGTTTGATATTGCATAAAAGTTTTTCTTATTTTTAACAGGATAAAGATACTTAATAAATTATGCCATTTACAATAGTTAATTCAATAATTTCTTGGTTTTTAAAAAAGCGAAAACACCAAGTTGAGCTTTTTTTAAAATACCCTATTGAAGTACAAAAGGAATTACTTTATAAATTAATTAGAAAAGCAAAAGATACTGAGCTAGGCAAAAAATATGAATTTTACGCCATAAAATCTTATGAAGAATTCAAACAAAACGTTCCTATTCAGCAATACGAATCTATTGAACCTTTAATTGAACGCACCCGCAAAGGAGAGCAAAATGTTTTTTGGCCAACGCATATAAAGTGGTTTGCAAAATCTAGCGGAACCACCAATGCAAAAAGTAAATTTATTCCGGTGAGTGATGAAGCTTTGGAAGATTGCCATTTTAAAGCTGGGAAAGATATGTTATGCTTGTATTGCAATAACAATGAAGAAGCACAGCTATTTACAGGTAAAGGTTTACGTCTTGGCGGAAGCAGCGGTGTTTACGAAGACAATCACACTTATTTTGGTGATTTATCGGCTATAATTATTGAAAATATGCCATTTTGGGCAGATTTTAGTAGTACTCCAAGTCAAGAAATAGCCTTAATGGAAGAATGGGAAACTAAAATGACAGCAATGGTTGAAGAAACCATTAACGAAGATATTACAAGCTTAGTTGGTGTTCCTTCTTGGATGTTGGTTTTATTAAATAGAGTTTTAGAAAGAACAGGAAAAAATAACATTTTAGAAGTTTGGCCTAATTTAGAGGTTTATTTTCACGGTGGAGTAAACTTTAACCCATATAGAGAACAGTTTAAAAAATTAATTCCGAAAGAAGATTTTAAATACTACGAAACATACAATGCTTCTGAAGGTTTTTTTGCCATACAAGATGTAAATTATGCTTTTGACATGTTACTAATGCTTGATTATGGTATTTTTTATGAATTTATCCCAATGGATAAATTTGATGGCGAAAACTCTGAAACTATTGCTCTAGAAGATGTACAATTACACACAAACTACGCAATTGTAATTACTACAAACAGTGGTTTATGGCGTTATTTAATTGGAGACACCGTTAAATTTACATCGCTAAATCCGTACAGAATTAAAATTACAGGTAGAACAAAACATTTTATCAATGTTTTTGGTGAAGAGTTAATTGTAGAAAATGCTGCTGAAGCTTTAAAGTTGGCTTGTTTAAAAACTGGTGCCGAAATTTCTGAATTTACAGCCGCTCCAATATTTATGAAAGATAAAAAAAGCGGTGGTCATGAATGGTTAATAGAATTTAAAATACAACCAGAAAACCTAAACTATTTTACAGAAATATTAGACACTTCTTTAAAAAACATAAACTCAGATTATGAAGCAAAACGTTACAACAATTTAACTTTGGCCATGCCAAAAATAAATATTGCTTCAAAAGGATTATTTCACAACTGGTTAAAACAAAAAGGAAAATTAGGAGGACAACACAAGGTTCCTAGATTGTCTAATTCAAGAAAACATTTAGAAGAATTATTAGAGTTAGAAAAACCGCCAGTGTACTCTTAAATTTTACGTTCAATAACGTAATTCACCATAGTTAATAAAGAATCTTTGTATTCTGAATCTGGGTAGGTATTTAAAATTTCTAAAGCTTTGCCTTGGTATTCTTTCATTTTTGAAGTTGTATATTCAATACCTCCTTTTTCTTTTACAAAAGCAATTACTTCTTTAACACGTTTTTTATTTTTGTTGTATTTCTTTACCGAATTCAACAACCATTTACGTTCTTTTTTAGATGCATTATTTAGAGCATAAATTAAAGGAAGTGTCATCTTTTGCTCTTTAATATCAATTCCTGTTGGTTTTCCTATTTTCGCATCAGTATAATCAAACAAGTCATCTTTAATTTGAAAAGCAATACCTATTAACTCTCCAAATGTTCTCATTTTTTCAATTTCATCTTTTTCACTTCCAACAGAAGCTGCTCCAATCCCACAACAAGCAGCAATTAAAGTAGCTGTTTTTTGACGAATGATTTCAAAATAAACCTCTTCAGTAATATCTAATTTCCTTGCTTTTTCAATTTGAAGTAATTCACCTTCAGACATGTCTTTTAATGAATTTGAAACAATTCGCAATAAATCAAAATCATCATTATCTAAAGATAATAATAGACTTTTTGAAAACAAGAAGTCACCTACTAAAACCGCAATTTTATTTTTCCACAAAGCATTTATAGAGAAAAAGCCTCTTCTTCTATTACTATCATCTACTACATCATCATGCACTAAAGATCCTGTATGAATTAGCTCTATTATTGAAGCACCACGATAAGTACGTTCTTCAAATTTCCCATTAGAAACCATTTTAGCTACCAAAAAAACAAACATTGGTCGCATTTGTTTTCCTTTTCTTCTAACTATATAATGGGTAATTCTGTTCAGCAGTGGAACCTTAGTTTCCATAGAATCTTTGAATTTAGATTCAAAGAGTTCCATTTCTTTTAAAATTGGTTGCTTTATTTGTTCTACTGGCTTCATTAAGAAATCAAAAATAAGAAAAAAAGTAAGGCGAAATTTAACTTTTATTAGCTAATTGACCACAAGCCGCATCAATATCTTTACCTCTACTTCTTCTAACATTTACAATAATGTCATTCATTTCTAAATTAGAAATATAATTGTTAATTACCTCAGGTTTTGCTTGTTGAAATTCTCCATCATCAATTGGGTTGTATTCAATTAAGTTTACCTTGCAAGGCACATATTTACAAAATTTAACCAACGCTTGTATGGCTTCTTTGGTATCATTAATACCATCCCAAACTACGTATTCATAAGTTACTCTACTCTCGGTTTTTTTATACCAATACTCCAATGCTTCTCTTAATTGTGCCAACGGAAACGTTTTACTAAACGGCATAATTTTAGAGCGAACCTCATCAATTGCAGAATGTAAAGAAACTGCTAAATTAAACTTCACCTCATCATCAGCCAATTTTTTAATCATTTTTGGCAGTCCAGAGGTAGAAACTGTAATTCTTTTTGGAGACATTCCTAAACCTTCTGGAGACGTAATTTTCTCGATAGATTTTAGTACGTTGTTATAATTCATTAACGGCTCTCCCATTCCCATATAAACAATGTTTGAAAGCTTGCGATTGTAGTACAATAAACTTTCTTTATTTATAGCCGCCACCTGATCGTATATTTCATCAGGATTTAAGTTTCGCATTTTCTTTAAACGCGCTGTTGCACAAAAACTACAATCTAAACTGCATCCTACTTGACTTGAAACACAAGCTGTTGTTCTTGTTCCTGTTGGAATTAAAACAGACTCAACAATTAAACCATCATGTAAGCGTACAGCATTTTTCACCGTACCATCTGCACTGCGTTGCAAATTATCTACTTCAATATGATTAATTACAAAGTTGTTTTCCAACATTTCACGTGTTTTCTTTGAAATATTGGTCATATCGTCAAAAGAATGTGCTCCTTTTGCCCAAAGCCATTCATAAACTTGATTTCCTCTAAATGCTTTATCATTTTCAGAAACAAAAAAACTTCTTAATTCATCTTTTGTTAATGATCGTATGTCTTTCTTTTTATCCATTCCAAACACGTTTATAAAAAGATTCCCGCCAAAGCGGGAATCAAATTTATTAAAATATAGTTTAATTTATAAAATTAACATCGCATCACCGTACGAGTAAAACTTATATCCTTCTTTTACTGCTTCATCATAAGCTTCCATTAAAAAATCGTACCCTGCAAAAGCAGCAGCCATCATCATTAACGTAGATTTTGGAGTATGGAAATTTGTAATCATACAATTTGCAATACTAAAGTCGTATGGTGGAAAAATAAATTTATTTGTCCAAGCATTGTAAGGATTTAACCTTTGGTTTGATGAAACTGAACTTTCAACAGCACGCATTACTGTAGTACCTACAGCACAAACACGTTTTTTATTATCAAGAGCAGCATTTACAACGCTTGCAGTATCATTTGAAATAACACATTGCTCAGAGTCCATTTTATGCTTTGATAAGTCTTCAACTTCAACAGCACTAAATGTTCCTAACCCAACGTGTAATGTAACTTCAGCAAAATCAACACCTTTAATCTCTAAACGTTTCATTAAATGTTTAGAAAAGTGTAAACCTGCGGTTGGAGCAGCAACAGCACCTTCTTCTTTTGCGTAAATTGTTTGGTAACGCTCTTCATCTGAAGGTTCTACAGCTCTTTTAATATATTTTGGAAGTGGTGTTTCACCTAATTCTTCTAATTTTTTTCTAAATTCTTCATAAGAACCATCATATAAAAAACGTAAAGTTCTTCCTCTTGAAGTGGTATTGTCAATTACTTCAGCAACTAAACTTTCATCATCTCCAAAAAATAATTTATTTCCAATTCTTATTTTTCTTGCAGGATCAACTAAAACATCCCACAACCTACTTTCAGCATTTAATTCTCTCAATAAAAACACTTCAATTCTTGCGCCAGTTTTTTCTTTTTCACCATACATTCTTGCAGGAAAAACTTTGGTGTTATTTAAAACCATTAAATCACCTTCATCAAAATAATTTATTAAATCTTTGAATTGCTTATGTTCAATTGTTTTTTCTTTTCTATTTAATACCATTAAACGAGATTCATCTCTATGTTCTGCAGGGTATTCTGCATATAAATCTTCTGGTAATTCAAATTTAAAATGTGATAATTTCATGTAATATTTTTATTGAATGAGCGCAAATATACAACATCGGCATAGGCGTTGTCAAGTGATTTGCAATAAAAGTTTGTTAAAGAGTATTTTACAATGTTACTTTATGAAAGTCTTCCCAAAATGTTGGATACGATTTTGACACTACGTTAGGTTCTTCAATAACAATAGAAACCTTTGTTGCCAAAGGCGCAAAAGCCATAGCCATTCTATGATCATCATAAGTTGCAATACTTACATTTTCATTTATTTGGGTTGAAGGTTTTAAAGCTAAAGTTTCATTGGTAATTTCAACTTCACCACCTAATTTTTCAATTTCATTTTTTAAAGCTACCAACCTATCTGTTTCTTTAATTTTTAAGGTATGAAGCCCCGTTAAAAAACACGATATTCCCAAACCAAAACAAGTAACTACAATTGTTTGAGCAATGTCTGGAGCGCCAATTAAATTTAAATCTATCAATTTTGAAGGATTTAAATTACCCGTATTTTTTAAAGTAACCGTATGCTCATTAAAAGTAGTTTCAACACCTAAATTTTCATAAATAGTTGCTAGTACAGAATCTCCTTGCAAACTATTTTGCTTGTATGAAGATATTTTTACTTCAGAATTTGGACTTAAAGCAACCAAACTATAGTAATATGAAGCCGAACTCCAGTCAGACTCTACAACAACTTTTTTATGTTCAATTATTGGTTTTGGTTTAATGGAAATACTATCATCATCCCAAGAAAGTTCTATTCCTAAACTTGCCAACAAACTTAAAGTCATTTTAATATAAGGTACCGAAGTAATTTCACCTTTAAACTTTAATTGCAACCCGTTTTGCAATGTTGGTGCCATTAACAACAAAGATGAAATGTATTGAGAACTTACGTTTCCATCAATTTCAACAAAATCTTTAGTTAACTTTTTTCCGGTAATTTTTAACGGTGGAAATCCTTCTTTTTCAAGGTATTGAATATCTGCACCCAAAGAAATTAAAGCATCAACTAAAATTTTAATTGGCCTATTTTTCATTCTGTGTGAACCTGTCAATACAATTTCAGAATTTTCTTTTACAGCAAAATAAGAAGTTAAAAAACGCATAGCAGTACCGGCATGTCCAATATTTATTTCAGAAGAAGTGCTGGTCAATGCTTTTTTCATTAACACAGAATCGTCTGAGTTAGAAACGTTTTCAATTTGCAAATTCGGGTATAATTGTTGTAAAATCAACAATCTATTTGTTTCACTTTTTGAACCTGTAATATCAACATTTCCGCTTACTTTACTCTTAATTTTATTCACCTTTAATAACTCCATATACTGCTTATTTAGTGGCACAAGTTAAATTTATTTTTAATAGATTTACTCTTTTAAAACTTTTCAATCCTTTTCAAACCTTTTCAAACCTCAATTATGAAAAAATACTTTTTACTAATTAGTTGCCTATTTTTATTTTCAGCGCACAAAGTTAACGCACAAAAAACAGTATCCAAATTTAGTGAAGAATTTTACAAATCTGTTCAATGGCGTAATATTGGTCCGTTTAGAGGCGGAAGAAGTGCTGCTGTAGCTGGCGTACAAAATAAAGCAAACCTCTATTATATGGGCGCAACAGGTGGTGGCGTATGGAAAACAACCGATGCTGGTAACTCTTGGCAAAATATTTCAGATGGCTTTTTTGGAGGTTCAGTAGGCGCTGTAGCTGTTAGTGAAAGTGATAACAATGTAATATATGTTGGAAATGGAGAGGTAACTGTTCGTGGAAATGTATCTTCAGGTGATGGAATGTGGAAAAGTGTTGATGCTGGAAAAAATTGGGAACACATTGGTTTAAAAAACTCAAGACACATTCCAAGAGTTCGAATTCACCCTAAAAACTCAGATATTGTATTTACTGCTGTTTTAGGTGATTTATACAAATCTTCTGAAGAAAGAGGCGTATATAAATCAACAGATGGAGGAAAAAACTGGAAAAAAGTTTTGTTTGCAAATGCTGATGCAGGCGCTGTAGATTTATTAATAGACCCAAATAACCCAAGAATTTTATATGCTTCAACTTGGAATGTTAGAAGAACACCTTACAGTTTATCAAGCGGTGGTGAAGGATCTGCTTTATGGAAAAGTATTGATGAAGGCGAAACTTGGACCAATATTTCAACCAATAAAGGTTTACCTAAAGGAATTTGGGGAATTAGCGGTGTTACCGTTTCACCTGTAAATTCAGATATTGTTTGGGCTTTAGTTGAAAATAAAGATGGTGGATTGTACAAATCTACCGATGCTGGAAATACTTGGAAATTAATTAACAGCAAACGAAAATTACGCCAACGCGCTTGGTATTACACTCGCTTGTATGCAGATACGCAAGATGAAAATTTATTGTATGTTTTAAATGTACAATACCACCAATCAAAAGATGGAGGAAAAACGTTTAAAACTTTTAACGCGCCTCACGGAGATCATCACGATTTATGGATTGCTCCTGAAAACAATCAACGTATGATTATTGCAGATGATGGTGGCGCTCAAATTAGTTTTGATGCCGGTGAAAACTGGAGTACATATATGAATCAGCCTACAGCACAATTTTACAGAGTGGTTACTGATGACCATTTTCCTTATAGAATTTACGGTGCACAACAAGATAATTCAACTGTAAGAATTTCGCATAGAACAAATGGAAGAACCATAGGAGAAAGTGATTGGGAAAGTACCGCCGGTGGTGAAAGCGCTCACATTGCTGTAGATCCTTTAGACAATGATATTGTGTACGGTGGAAGCTATGGCGGATTGCTAACAAGAATGAATCATAAAACTGGTGAAAAAAGAGCAATAAATGTGTGGCCAGATGATCCTATGGGACACGGTGCTGAGGACATGAAATATCGTTTTCAATGGAATTACCCAATCTTTTTTTCGCCTCATAACAAAAAGAAATTATACACCACTTCAAACCACGTTCATGTTACTTATAATGAAGGGCAATCCTTTGAGGTAATTAGCCCTGATTTAACAAGAAACGACCCAAAAACTCTTGGCGTTTCAGGTGGTCCAATTACAAAAGACAACACAGGTGTTGAATATTACGGGACAATTTTTGCTGCGGTAGAATCTCCTTTTGAAGAAAACTTAATTTGGACAGGATCAGATGATGGATTGGTTCATATTACAAAAGATGGTGGTGAAAATTGGACAAATGTAACTCCAAAAAAAATGCCTGAATGGATGCTAATTAATTGTATTGAAGTAGATCCGTTTACTGCTGGTGGCGCTTATGTTGTTGGAACTCGATATAAATTAGGAGATTACACACCATACATTTATAAGACAGAAGATTACGGTAAAACTTGGAAATTAATTACAACAGGAATCCCTTCAGAACATTTTACAAGAGTTGTACGTGCAGATCCAAATAGAAAAGGCTTATTGTATGCTGGTACAGAAAACGGCTTGTACATTAGTTTTAACAATGGAGAAAACTGGGAACCATTTCAGTTAAATTTACCACTTGTTCCAATTACAGATTTAACTATAAAAAACAACAATTTAATTGCAGCTACACAAGGTAGATCTTTTTGGTTAATTGATGATTTAACACCGTTACACCAACTAAATAATGAATTAATTTCTCAAGATTTATTTATATACAAACCAACAGACAGCTATCGCTTAGGCGGAAGTAAACGCATTTCTAAAACAGCAGGTCAAAATCATGCTGGTGGCGTTCAATTGCATTATTTTGTAAAAGATATCAATAAAAAGGACACTATTAGTTTAGCTATTTACGATAATAATGGAACACACATTAAAACCTTTTCAACCAAACCAGATTCTGAACAAAAAGAAGAAAAACTTACCGTTGAAAAAGGTGCTAACTTATTCCATTGGAACATGCAATATCCTGATGCTGAAAAAGTAAAAGGTATGATTTTATGGTGGGCTTCATTAAGCGGGCCAAAAGCTTTACCTGGCACTTACAAAGTAACGTTGAGCAAGAATGGCGAATTAGCTTCAGAGCAGTTATTTAACATTTTAAAAGACCCTAGAAGTACAGCAACACAAGAAGATTTAGTTGCTCAGTTTAATTTTATTCTTGAAATTCAAGAGAAAATAACTGAAATTCATAAAACCTTAAAAAACATTACTAAAGTTAAAACACAAATAAAACAGTTAAAAGCAGCTATTTCAGACAAAGAAAAAAATAAAGAAATTATTGATTTGGCCGATAAAATTGTAAAAGATTTAACTACATATGAGAACGTTTTATACCAAACAAAAAGTAAGAGCAATCAAGATCCATTAAATTTCCCTATTCGCTTAAACAATAAATTAGCGCATTTAAATTCGTTAAGTTCAATTGGGGACTTTAAACCAACAGATCAATCTGTTCAATTTAAAAATGAAATCACCGTTTTAATTGATGCTGAATTGGCAAAAATTTATTCTGTTTTTGATGAAGATGTAAAACTGCTAAATAAAAAAGTTAAGGAAAGTGATATAGAATTAATTAACTTAAATTAATAATTACTATTCCTTAAAACACCTAATTCTTTAAAAAATGAATTAGGTGTTTTATTTTTAATCTTTTTTAATAAACTTATAATAACCGGCCATAAACAAACCGTACATTAAGGCCATTACCAGTTGAATAGTTATAAATTGTTGAAAGGTCTCTGGCGAAAAATATTCAGCTATCATTCCTGAAATACCACCATTTTTAAAAATTGAAATCACAATTTTTATAATAGAAACAATAACTAAAAAAATAGCGCCAAAACGAAGCGTTAATTTTATAAACGATTGATTTTTGTATTGATTCATTTATTTTAATTTTTGATTGTTATGATGACGATTGTGATCACGTTTTGTTTTCACATCCATTTTCGCATCAAAAGCAGCTTGTAAATCTATTCCTGTTTGGTTTGCCAAACATAAAACTACAAAAACAACATCTGCTAACTCCTCACCTAAATCTTTATTTTTATCACTTTCTTTCTCACTTTGTTCACCATAACGTCTTGCAATAATACGAGCTACTTCACCAACTTCTTCAGTTAATTGCGCCATATTGGTTAATTCATTAAAATAACGAACACCGTGTTCTTTTATCCAGTTATCAACTACTAATTGACCATTTTTTAAATCCATTGTATTCTTTTTTTATAGAAGTTCAAATATACTGAACTTATTATTCACTTATTTTTTAAGTACTTCAAAAACTCTTCTCTTGGAATTTCATTAGCACCTAAGCTAGCCAAATGATTGTTGTACACTTGGCAATCAATTAACGGATAATTTTCTTTTTCTAATTTTTGAACTAAATAAATAAACGCCAATTTTGAAGCATTACTTACGGTGCTAAACATACTTTCACCACAAAAAATAGTTCCTAAATCTATTCCATATAAACCACCAACTAGCTCTTTATTTTTCCAAACTTCTACAGATTTTGCAATTCCTTTTGTATGCAATGCAATATAAGCTTGTTCCATTTCATTAGTTATCCAAGTGCCACCTTGATCGGGTCTAAACACATTTTTACAATTTGAAATTACAGCGTCAAAGTTTTGATTGTACGTAATTTCAAATTCCCCTTTTTTAATAATTTGTTTCATACTCTTTGAAATTTTCAAATCTTTAGGAAACAAAACCATTCTAGGATTTGGACTATACCAAATTACAGGTTCACCTTGGTTAAACCACGGAAATATACCACTTTCATAAGCCAATTGTAATCTTTCAACAGATAAATCTCCACCAACAGCCAACAAACCATCTTCATTGGCATAGCTTACAGGAGGAAAATATAATTCTTTAGAAAGTATATACATTGGGCAGAAATTTGTACAAATATAATTAAACAAAAAAAGAGAAAAACAATTGTTTTTCTCTTTTTAAAATATGGCTAAATAACTTATTTAAAATGGTAAGTCATCTGGTTCGCTGTCGCTAACATCTGCAGTTTTCTCAAAAGTATCAACTGGTGGTGTTGCTGGTGCTCCAGCTCCTTCAGCAGCTGCTGCTTCAATTCTCCATCCTTGAATAGAGTTAAAATAAACAGCTTCTCCTTGAGGGTTAATCCACTCTCTACCTCTTAAATTAATTGAAATTTTTACATCTTGTCCAACTTGATAGCTATTTAATAAATCACATTTGTCTTGCACAAATTCAATCATCAACATTTGAGGATATTGCTCATTAGTTGTAACTACCATTTCTCTTTTTCTAAAACCACTTGCACCGTACGTTTTAGTTTCGTCAATTTTTTTAATTTTCCCTGTAACTTCCATGTTTCACTTTATTTCATTAAAAAACACTTTTACCGTGTCTATTATTTCTACTTTTCTCTAAAAATACTTTCGCAAATGTAATTTTTTTAACGCATCATTCCCAAAATATTCAACAGGATATTTTGCAAACTTATCAACATCAAAAGCTGTTAAAACCGGTAAATAGTTCTTATTAAAAATAATATAGGTTTAATTTATTAGTTATAGCACATATATTTTATATTTGAATAATGGCTTCACACAAGAATACACAAATAATTCGTTGGATTGTAATAACAACTTCTTTTGTTATAGTAGCCCTTATTTTATGGAATACATATGATTTTTTCATAAAATTTAAAACCGAAGAACGAGCTAAAATGGAAGTTTTGGCAAAGGCCTACGAGCGTTTAAGCAGCGCCGATTTGAATGCTGACATTTCTTTAGAAGATAAAATTATAGGGAACAATCACAACATTCCTATGATTATTACTAACAACCAAGACAGCATTTCAGATTGGTCTAATTTAGATTCACTTAAAACCAAAAAACAAGGATATTTGAAAAGCCAATTGGCTATTATGAAAAGCCAAAACCAACCTATTCTTATTAGCTATAAAAAGGCAAATATAAATCAGTTAATTTATTACCGTGATTCTGATTTACTTACCAAACTAAAATACTACCCTATTGCATTGGTTTTAATTTTAATTCTTTTTGCCAGTGTTATTTACTTATTCTTTAAATCTAATAAAATAGCAGACCAGAATAAATTATGGACAGGAATGGCAAAGGAAACAGCACACCAAATTGGAACTCCTTTATCTTCGTTATTAGGTTGGATTGAAATTTTACGATTAGAAGACACTGATGAGAGTACTGTTCAAGAAATTGAAAAAGACGTAGCAAGATTAAATATTATTGCCGAACGTTTTTCAAAAATTGGCTCAGTGCCCGTTTTAAAGTCAGAAAATATTGTTGAAGCTACACAATCATCATTCAATTATTTAAAATCTAGAAGTTCTAAACAAGTTCTTTTCAACTTCAACAGCGAAAGAACACTTATAAAATGTAATATTAATTTACAATTATTTAGCTGGGTTATAGAAAATTTAGTAAAAAATGCGATAGATGCAATGGAAGGAAAAGGTAAAATTCAATTAACCATTTCAGAAACTTCTAACCAAGTAAAAATAACTATTTCAGACACAGGAAAAGGAATCTCAAAAAACTTACATCAAAAAATATTTTCACCAGGTTACACTACAAAAAAACGTGGTTGGGGTTTAGGTTTGTCTTTAGCCAAACGTATTATTGAAGATTACCACAATGGAAAAATTTATGTTTACAAATCTGAAATAGGAAAAGGAACCACGTTTGCAATTCTACTTAAAAAATAATACTATAAATTACTTGAAATTGCTTTTGCAACAGCTTCAAATTCTGCTGGTTGTAATGTCACTTTTTTCATAAATTGAATATCTTCCATTTTATTTAACGGAATTAAATGCACGTGAACGTGTGGCACTTCTAATCCAATAACAGACATTCCTATACGGTCACAAGAAATAGCTTTTTTCATTGCCAATGCAATTTCACGTGAAAAACTCATTAACTTATTGTATAGTTCTTCATCCAAATCAAACAATCTATTTACTTCTTTTTTTGGCACCACCAATGTGTGTCCCTTAGCGTTTGGGTTGATATCTAAAAAAGCAAAAAAATCATCATTTTCTGCAACTTTATACGATGGAATTTCACCATTGATTATTTTAGTAAATATTGTACTCATTTTCTATTTTTATTCAAAAATAAGAAACCCTTTTCAATTAAAAAACTGAAAAGGGTTTGCAAATGTTTTAATCAATTATTTAGGCTCTTGAAATGTCTAAAATTTCAAAATTTATAATACCGCTTGGCACCTGAATTTCAGCCACATCTCCTACTTTTTTACCAAGTAAACCTTTACCTATTGGTGAATTTACAGCTAGCTTACCTTCTTTAATATTGGTTTCAGAGTCTGCAACCAATGTGTAAGTAAACTCCATATTATTTGCCAAATTTTTCAATTTAACTATTGAATGGATTAATATTTTAGATGTATCTAACAAAGATTCATCAATAATTCTTGCATTTGAAACTACTTGTTTCAATTTTGCAATTTTTAATTCTAATAATGATTGCTCTTCTTTAGCCGCGTGATATTCAGCATTTTCACTTAAATCACCTTTATCTCTAGCCTCCGCAATATCATTACTCACTCTTGGACGTTCAACCTGCTCTAAATGGTTCAACTCATCCTTCAATTTTTTCATTCCTTCCTCAGAATAATAAGATACCTCACTCATAATTTTCGTTTTAATAAAGACAAAAAATCTCAAAACTGTTTTGCAGTATGAGATTCATTACAAATGTACAAAATATTTGTAAATTGCGCTCGTTTACTATATAAACTTGATAATTTACTTATGCGAAAGCTTTTACTTTTCTGTTTAATTTTATCATTATTTTCTTGTGAAAAAAATGACACAATTGATTTATTACCTGAAGGTTCTGTTAATTTTACTATTAATTTAGATTTACCTCAATATATTGAACTACAAACTCCTTCTGGTTGGGTATACACTTCTGGTGCAAATGATGGTATTCAAGGTGTATTTATTCAAAACACCGGTATTGGTTCTCCGCCCTACAAAGCCTTTGAAAGAGCTTGCCCAAATAATGATTGTGATGAACCTATGACTTTTGACGGAAGCTTAAAATTTAAATGTTCATGTGATGAAAGTGAATACAGCGTGCTTGATGGCTCTCCACAAACTGCAGGAAATTCTCAATTTGCAAGAGAATACAATGTTACGCTTATAAATCAATCTACTTTAAACATTAGCAATTAATACGTAGCTAATTAAAAACAGATTACTATTTTTGTGCAAAAGCAATAAAAGTGAAAAATTATTTCTCATCAAATTTTAGATTAGGCGTTTTAGGTGGCGGGCAGTTAGGAAAAATGCTGCTAACCGAAACGCAAAAATTCGACATTTATACAGTTATTTTAGATGGTGCCGCTGATGCTCCTTGCGCACAAATATGCAATGAGTTTCACCAAGGTAGTTTAATGGACTTTGACACCGTTTACAATTTTGGTAAAAAAGTAGACCTTTTAACCATTGAAATTGAACATGTTAATATTGAATCCTTACTTAAGTTAGAGGCTGAAGGTCTTGAAATTTACCCGCAACCAAGCGTTTTAAAAACCATTCAACACAAAGGAAGACAAAAAGATTTCTTTGTTGAAAATAACATCCCTACATCTCCACACAAAAGATTTGCAACACTTGAAGAGTTAAAAAACAACACTTTACAGTTTCCTTTTGTTTGGAAATCGGCTCAATTTGGGTACGATGGTACAGGTGTAAAAATAGTTAAAAATGAAAACGATTTAAATCAATTAGCAGATACAGATTGTATTGTTGAAAATTTAATTCCGTTTAAAAATGAATTAGCCGTAATTGTTGCTAGAAATAAAAGTGGAGAAATAAAAACATATCCTGTTGTTGAAATGGAATTTCATCCAGAAGCAAACCAAGTTGAATATGTTATTTGCCCTGCAAGAATTTCTGAAAGCGTTGCTTTAAAAGCTAGAGAAGTTGCTTTAAAAGTTGCAGAAGCTTTTGAACATATTGGGTTATTGGCTGTTGAATTATTTCAAACTGAAAACGATGAAATTATTGTTAATGAAGTTGCACCAAGAACGCACAACAGCGGTCATTATAGTATTGAAGCTTCTTACACAAGTCAATTTGAACAACATGTTCGCAGCATTTTAAACCTTCCTTTAGGTGACCCTGAAAGTAAAGTTGCAGGAATAATGGTGAATTTAGTAGGTGACGAAGGATTTTCAGGAAATGTAGTTTATGAAAATATGGAAAACATATTAAAAATGGACGGCGTTACACCGCATATTTACGGTAAAAAAGAAACACGTCCGTTTAGAAAAATGGGCCATGTAACTATTGTAAACAATAATTTAGCTGAAGCCAGAAAAACAGCTGAAATAGTAAAAAATACAATTAGAGTAATAAGTAAATAATTAAATTATGAGTAAAGTAGGAATTATAATGGGAAGCGATTCAGACCTTCCAATTATGCAACAAGCAATAGATATTTTAAAAAGTTTTGATATTGAAACAGAAGTTGATATTGTTTCAGCTCACCGAACTCCAGAAAAATTATTTGATTACGCTAACAACGCTCATAAAAGAGGAGTCTCAGTAATTATTGCTGGTGCAGGTGGCGCAGCTCATTTACCAGGAATGGTAGCTTCTATGAGTCCACTACCTATAATTGGTGTACCCGTAAAATCTAGAAACTCTATTGATGGTTGGGATTCTGTACTTTCTATTTTACAAATGCCAGGTGGTGTTCCTGTAGCAACAGTAGCTTTAGATGGCGCTCAAAATGCAGGAATTTTAGCCGCACAAATTATTGGCGCTTCTAATATTGAAGTATTAAATAAAGTTATTGCATTTAAAGAAACCTTAAAATCAAAAGTTTATAAAGCTGCTGAAAACGTAAAAAACAATTTATAATTTCAACGCAGAATCTACATCTTCTACAGTAATTCCTTGATTATTTTTATATGTAAAATAAGGAATTATTGTATTTATTTTAATAATTGTTTTAGTTGATTCTTGTATTTTTTCTAGAATAGTTTCCATATATTATTTACTATTTAAATTTAAAAACGATATTCAAACTCAATTATTATTTCTTAATAATAAGAAATTTAAAAATTAACATTTCGTATACTATATTTAGGACACCTTCACATTATTAAAGTCACATTTATAATATATTTGCTTTAAAAATCACCTTAAGTTATGAGTAATCCATTATTACAAATATTTGATACACCTTTTCAAACTGCTCCATTTTCATCAATTAAAAACGAACATTTTAAACCTGCATTTATAGAAGGTATAAAACAATCTAAACTTGAAATTGATGCTATAACAAATAATCCTGAAGCTCCTACATTTAAAAACACAATGGAAGCATTGGATTTTAGCGGACAAACACTTGATAGAATTTCAAGTATTTTCTTTAATTTAAACTCAGCCGAAACCAATGATGAAATTCAAAAAATAGCGCAAGAAGTTTCTCCAATGCTTTCAGAATTGGCAAATGATATTACACTAAACAAAGCTTTATTTGAACGTGTAAAAATTATTTTTGAACAAAAGAACGAGTTAAATTTAACTACAGAGCAAGACACTTTAATAACAAAGCAATATAAAAGTTTTGTGCGCAACGGAGCTAATTTAAACGAAGCTGACAAAATTGAATTACGTAAAATTGACACCCAGCTTTCTAAATTAAAATTAGTTTTTGGTGAAAATGTGTTGGCTGAAACCAATGCTTTTGAGTTACACCTAACAAATGAAGATAATTTAAAAGGACTTCCTGAAAGCGAAATTGAGGCTGCTAAAATGGTTGCCAAACAAAAAAATAAAGATGGATGGGTTTTTACGCTAGACTATCCAAGCTATATTCCTTTTTTAACTTACGCTAGTAACAGAGAACTTCGAAAAAAATGGCATTAGCCTTTGGTGCAAAAGCATTTCAAGGTAATAAAAATGACAATCAACAAATTGTTATAGACATCGTAAACTTAAGATACAAAAGAGCGCAATTATTAGGTTATAAAACACACGCTCATTTTATATTAGAAGAGCGTATGGCTGAAACTCCTGAAAATGTAATTTCGTTTTTAGAAGATTTACTTCCTAAAGCAAAACCAGCCGCTAATAATGAATTTCAACAACTTACAGAACTTGCGAAAAAAGATGGTATTGAAACACTTCAAAAATGGGACAGCGCATATTATTCAGAAAAATTAAAGAAGCAATTATTTAATTTAGATCAAGAACAATTAAAGCCTTATTTTAAATTAGACAATGTAATTGATGGTGTTTTCTTAATTTCAAATAAATTATTCGATTTGGTTTTTGAAGAAATTAATACCATAGACAAATATCACAAAGATGTAAAAACATATAAAGTTTCAGATACTTCAGGAAATTATATTGCCATTTTATATGCTGATTTTTTTCCAAGAGCAGGAAAACGAAATGGTGCTTGGATGACCACTTTTAAAAATCAATGGATAAAAGATGGAGAAAATTCACGCCCACACATTTCAATAGTTTGCAACTTTACTAAACCTACAAACACCAAACCGTCTTTATTAACGTTTAACGAAGTTACAACACTTTTTCACGAATTTGGACACGCATTACAAGGAATGCTTGCAAATACAACATATGCTAGCTTATCTGGCACAAATGTTTTTTGGGATTTTGTTGAATTACCAAGTCAACTTTTAGAAAACTGGTGTTATGAGAAAGAAGCCTTAAGTTTATTTGCCAAACATTACCAAACCAATGAAATTATACCAATGGATTTTATTGAAAAAATAAAAGAATCTTCAAACTTTTTAGAAGGAATGCAAACGCTAAGACAACTAAGTTTTGGATTGCTAGATATGGATTGGCACGGTAAAAACCCATCAAACATAACAAACGTAAAAGAATACGAAACAACATCATTTAAACAAACGCAGTTATTCCCTGATGTTAATGAAAATTGTATGAGTACATCTTTTTCTCATATTTTTCAAGGAGGATACTCTTCTGGGTATTATTCATACAAATGGGCTGAAGTTTTAGATGCCGATGCCTTTGAAGCTTTTATAGAAAATGGTATTTTTAATAAAGAAACAGCTCTCAAATTAAAATCAAATATTCTTGAAAAAGGTGGTACCGATAAACCAATGAAATTATATGAAAAGTTTAGAGGTAAAAAACCTACAAATAATGCCTTATTAAAAAGAGCCGGACTCTTAAAATAAACCAAATAAGCACTTAAAAAGAGCGAATTCCTACACGAATTCGCTTTTTTTACGCTTATTTTTATTAATAAAATACACGTTTTACCAAACAAAACGCACAGTAATTAACAGTAAAACACACTTAAACAACTAACAAACAGCATACTTTATAGTCTATATGGTATGTTTATCTTAATAAATAGTAAATTTTTTAGAATATTTTTTTGATGAAAGAGAAATAATCCTTAAATTTGAATAACAAAATAATCCTAGAAAACAAAAAAACAAATCGACCTATAGAAATAAATCACCCCAAATACTAAAATAAACAGTCAACTCCTAAAGTCCCCACGATTATGAGAACACTAGCCCCAAAATTTATAACTACTCTTTTATTAAGTCTTGTTTTATTATCTTGCTCAAATGACGATGATGGAATATATTTTGAAGATACGGCAGAAGTAGAAATAGTTGTAGAAAACATTACATACTCATCATTAGAATTAGAAATTTTAGACCTTGTTAATGCGCACCGTCAAAGTATAGGGTTAAAATCGTTACAACCACTAGACATTGTATCTGGCGTAGCTGAAGGCCACACCAATTACATGATTGAAAATGGTGAAATAAGCCACGATAATTTTGCTAAAAGATCAGAACAATTAATGTCAAACGCTAATGCAAAAGCAGTTGGAGAAAATGTTGCTTACGGTTTTGGTTCTGCGGAAGGTGTTGTAAATGGTTGGCTAAATAGTGAAAGCCATAGAAAAGTAATTGAAAATTCAAATTATACTCACTTTGGAATTTCTACAGAATGTAATACTCAAGGAAGAAACTTTTTCACACATATTTTTATTAATAAATAAACCTCTTGAAGCTAACATCTTTTAAAACAATTTATTATGAAAAATACAACACTCCAAAATAAAAAAAGTGCAACTCTAAAATCTAAAAATTGTACAACAAGAATTAACATTGTAACACTATATCCGGGTTTTTCATATAAAAATTCTAAAGGAGAGAAAATAGTTCCAGAAAAATTGGTTTCTCTATAAAACAATTATCAATAATTAACGGCTAAAATAAATATCTGTTTACACCTTAATAAACAAAGTTAGTCCCCACAACGAACACACGTTTTCATTTAGTCGTTAATTATTACTTTAATTCTCAAAACATAAAGATAATTTAATACAAGTTTTAACTACATTGTACAAAAACCTATGTCGTATAAAAAACTACAAAGTCAAAAACACCTTTCAATGCTTATGAGAATAATCTTGCTCCAAACCCCTCAAAAAAAAACAGCTTATACCATTCTCAATTTAAGCAATAAAATACACGTTTCACTTAACAAATAGTAATGATTTTCATTACAAAAGTGATGACTCTCCTTTCAAAAAGAATGAAATTCCATACAATTAACCTGTTTTAATAAATAAACTACACTATTTCAACACTTAAGCTTGCAAAAAAGATAAAAACCTTTAATTTTACCACAAATTAATACTCTTTTTGAGTTAATTAATAAAATTAAAACAACCCTAAACACCTAAATTAAACACGATAATAGCTTAACATTCACAAAGTTTGTTAAATAAAATATCACCAAAAAAAATCAACCCTAATACCCTATTACCCCAATATGAAATTACTTACCCCTAAATATTTTGTTGCTCTTATGTTAAGTTTTGTCCTGTTCTCTTGCTCAAAAGATAGTGATGGAATATATTTTGAAGGAACAGCAGAGATAGAAATTGTTGAAAACATCAGCTATTCAGCCCTTGAATTAGAAATTTTAAGCTTAGTAAATGCTCACAGAGAAAGTATTGGAATTGCACCTTTAAAAACGTTAGATATTGTTTCTGGTGTTGCTGAAAGCCATACAAACTATATGATTGAAACTGGTGAAGTAAGCCATGACAACTTCTCAACAAGGTCTGAAATCTTAATGAAAAATACACAAGCTAAAACTGTAGGTGAAAATGTAGCATACGGATATGGATCTGCAGAAGGTGTTGTAAATGGCTGGTTAGACAGCGAAGGACATAGAAGCGTTATTGAAAACGCTACATATACTCATTTTGGAATATCTACAGAATCAAATGAGCATGGAAGAAATTATTTTACTCAAATTTTTATTCATAAATAATTGTTCAAAAAATATAGTACGCATTTTAAATATTGTATTATGAATTCCAATAAAACCAAATTCAAAAAAGAAAATAAATCATTTCAAACTGAACATAATTCATCAAAAGTAGCTATAGAATCCTTATATCCTGGATTTTCATATAAGAACTCTAAAGGAGAAATTATAGCTCCAAAAAGCACAACTACTCTTTAAATTTATCACCATTTATTTTAATAAATTAAAAGTAGTTAAAACAATAACTTAAAAATTATCGCCCCCACAACGGTAGTTAAGTTAAAATATATTGATAGTAGGAATTACTCATCAATTCTTTCCCAATAAAAAATCACTTAGCATATTAAAAGTAAAAATTAATACTTTATAAATATCTATTCTTTACATTTCACGCTATTTAAATAAGAAAGTAACTCTAAGAAGTATTATTACAAAAACATAAAAAAGCAGCCAAAATAATAACTTGAAAAAATTGTCGTCCCCACAACGGTAGTATAGTCAAGAAATATTATAAAGACTGCTAGATTAAATATGGTTTTATTGTTATTTCATTTTAACAATAATAAATTCAGTTCTTCTGTTTAATTGATGCTCATCTCTGCTACATTTAACATTGTTTGAACATTTATTCACTAATTGACTCTCACCAAAACCTTCATATTTAGGTATTCTGACTGGATCAATTCCTTTAGAAATTATATAATCGTATGTTGATTTGGCTCTTCTATTTGATAAAGCCATATTATAATCATCATTTGCTCTACTATCAGTATGCGATTCTAAATTAATAACCATTTCAGGGTATTTATTCATTAACTGCACCACTTTATCTAATTCTAAGGCCGCATCTGGTCTAATATTTGACTTATCTAAATCAAAATAAATAGTCTCAAGATCTGCCAAAATAACAACATTCTCTATTGGTGCTAATGCAATATTTAAATCAACAATAATTTCCTTTTCCTTTTCTAAACCAAACGAGCTAAATTCTTGAGAAGCATCTTGATATTTCTCTTTTGAACCTTTTAACAAAAACTTCTCATCTCTTGGAATTAAATGTGAATAAGCACCATCAACTCCTGTAACAAAATAAGCTATTTCCTCTCCATTTTCACGTGTTAAAGCAATTTTAGCACCTTCAACAGGTTCATTATTAACAGCATCAAATATTTGTCCTTTTAAAGTTAAAGGTGGAATTCTTGTAAACGCATAAATATCATCTCCTCCTTTTCCTCCTTTTCTATTAGATGACACATAACCTTTAAACCCTTCAGAATCTAAAAAGTACCCGAAATCATCTTTTTTACTATTAATTGGCTCTCCTAAATTAATAACGTTTACTATTTCCTCATTTTCATTTTTAACGGTTGCAAAAACATCCATCAAACCTAAACCAACATGTCCATCTGATGAAAAATACAATACATTATCACTATGCATAAAAGGAAATCCTTCATTTCCTTCTGTATTTACAATACCCCCTAAGTTTACCGGAGTACCAAAAGTTCCGTCTGTATTAATTGTACTCTTATAAATATCAGTACCTCCAAAACCACCTGGCATATCTGAAGCAAAATACAGTGTTTTTCCATCGCTTGTTACTGAAGGATGGTAAACAATATAGTTTGGATTATTCAAATTTATTGGCTTTACATTCGTCCATTTCTCATCTACAAAATCTGCGGTGTAAATTCCAACATGCATTACGCCATCAGTATCACTTATTTTTTTTGAATCATTGTAATTATTTCTTGAAAAATACATTTTTGTTCCATCAGCATTAAATGTCGCTGGACCGTCATGATGAATTGTATTAACATCACCTTCCAAACTTTGTATATTATCTTCTGGCAGCTCTTCATCTACTCCTACTTTATACATATCTAACAACGGTTGATTGTCCCATCCGTAAACACGTTTTACTGCAGCAGCCAAATGTCTTGATGATGTAAAGTATAATTGATTTTTAAATTGTACGGCTCCAAAATCATTATACTTTGAATTAATATTTAAAGTTTTAATTGTATTTTTTTCATAATTATTAAAAATAGCACTTGCTAAATCATCATTTTTAAAAAAGTATTTCACCCTAGAATCTTCTTTATTTCCAGCTTCCTTATATTTTTTCATCCACTCTTTTGATGCTGAATAGTCTCCGTTAGCTCTTAAAGTTTGAGCGTAATACAAATAATACTCAGAAGGAACATTTTCTTGCTGAACAACTTGCTTGTAAATAGGTAAAGCTTGTTCAGGGTCACGTAACATTATGTAAGCATCTCCAAGCTTTCGCAAGGCATAGTCTTTGTTGAAATCCTTTTCTATCAAACGCTCATATGTTTCAATAGATTTCACAAAAGAAAAATTATCAAATTGTCTTTCAGCTTTCTTTTGCTTTTGAGTTTGACCAAACATAATAGATGTGCTTATCAAAACAAAAGCAACAATAGATAGTTTTATATGTTTCATAGTTTTCATCATTATTTGGTTAAAAGTATCTTGGTGATTTTAACTTATTTTTTGTAAACCTAAATTCGTACATTAATAAAATCTCTTGAGAACCAGATGTATAAGGTCTAATTTCTCCCGTTGGAAGCTCATAAGTATAACCAATTCTAAATTGTGGTGATACTTGAAAATCAACTAAGGCTCCAAAAGCACCTTGCTTTCCGTTTGCTCTATAAGAAGCACCTAACCAAAATTTCTCTACAAATAAGAAGTTGGCTGTAAAATCAGTTGAAATAGGAGCTCCATTTGTGTATTTAAACAATACAGAAGGCTTAAATTTCACATCTCTTGACACATCAAATACATACCCTGCAATTAAATAATAGTGCACTGTTTCTAATGCTGCATAATCTGTTTGATTATTAACATCGTGGTTAATTAATCTTGGCATTGAAATACCTGCATACCATCTATCTGAATGAACTAAAATACCTGCACCAAAATTAGGATTCCATCTATCCAATCTTTCATCAAAATAAGGGTCTTGACTCCCTTCAACACCGTTGTATAATTCATCTGCTAATTTATAATATGTTGCTCCGGCATCAATACCAAAGCTCATTTTTAAATCATTTCCAATTGGAATTGTATATGAAAAATCTCCATAAACATATGTGAAATTCTCATAACCAGCCTTATCATTTATTAAGGACAAACCTAATCCTACTCTATCATTTCTTAAAGGAGAATGAATTGATAGTGTTTGTGTTTGTGGCCCTCCATCAAAACCAACCCATTGATTTCTTCCCAAAGCAACAATACTTAACACTTCTCTACTTCCCGCATATGCAGGGTTAACAGCAATAGTGTTATACATATATTGAGTAAACTGTGGTAATTGTTGTGCTTCAGAATTATGATAACCTAAAATCAACATTACTAAGATTATAATTATACGCTTCATAGTTTAAATTTAATATTAGTTAGTTCCTAAATATATATGACCTGTTATTGGTTGGAAACCACTCCCTCTTACATTTACAATATAGTAATATGTTCCTGTTGGTAATTTATTTCCTGTTCCCACTGTTGGCCCTGAATTGTCATGATAACCACCCCAATTATTTTGATAGTTATTAGATTCATATACTTGTTTACCCCAACGGTTAAATATTTTTATTTCTGGAACAAAACCACACTCAAACACATCAGAGATTTCTAAGGTATCATTAATACCATCGTTGTTCGCTGTAACAATTTTTGAAATTGTTATATTTTGTGGAGATTCACAAGGTCTTACCACACAATCATCATTTACATTAATTAATACGGTATATGTTGTCACACAAGTATCATATCCTGATGTATATGTGAAATGGTATGAACCTATAGCTGCAAATGAAGGATCAAATTCTGAACCACTTAATGCTCCTGAATTATCATCATCTGACCAAGTTCCATCATCATCTGCAGGCACTCCTGAGATTAAACTATCTAAATCAATAATACCATCTTCAACACAAACATTAGTTTCTTCTTCTCCACTATAATTTAAAGGTTCAACATTAATTGTTTGAGTATACATACTCGTATTATTACACTCATCAGTAATTGTCCAAAGTCTAATTATTTGGTAATAACCAGTAAGTTCTACACCAGTAATTGATTCCTCAAAATTAATTTGTACCTCTGAACTACAATTATCAGTTGCAGTAATAACTCCTGGTTCAGGAATTTCAGAACATGATACAGTAATAGTACTTTCTGGAGCATCTACAATTACGGGAGCTGTTGTATCAACAACTGTAATAATTTGCGTGTATGACATTATATTTTCGGAACAGTCTTTTGTTGACCAAACCCTCTTTATTCTATAATTATTAGCACAACCATCTTCTTCCCCAATAATTTCTTCTACATAATCAACTTCTAAATAATTACCGCAAGCATCAATAGCCCTTAATTCAGCAGCATCTGGGATTTCATTACACTCAACTGTTAAGTCAACTGGTAAATCTCCAGAAAACACAGGATCTATATCATTATCAATAGTTACCTTTTGGGTATAGCTTGTTGTATTACCACAATAATCAGTTGCAGTCCAAGTATTAATAACTTCTCCGCTACAAGTAGGTAATTCACTCTGCTCAAATACCACAGTTACATCAATATCACAAGAATCAGTTGCCATTATATTTTGACTTCCTGGAACCTCTGACACGCAACTTACGCTAATATCAATTGGCATTGCACTTAATTCAGGTGCAATAGTATCTACTACTGTAATTATTTGATCTTCAGAAACACTATTTCCGAAAGCATCTGTTGCTGTCCAAGTTCTTGTAATAGTCATTGTACTTCCACAACCTGACACTGAATTATCTACCTCCGTAACCACAGTATCACCACAAGTATCAATACCTATTGCAATTCCAGTTGCGGCCGAACTATAATCTTCTCCGCACTCTACAGTAACATCAACTGGTACTGTTAANCTGGTGTTGTCGTATCAACCGTATCACCGCCAATAGTCACTGTTAAGCCTGTCTCACAATCTGAAACCGTTGCGCCTAATTCTGTGTAAGTATCACATGACTCTAAAGTCATTGTTGCTGCTCCGGTTAAAGTAATCACAGGTGCTGTCGTATCTGCAACAGTGATGGTTCTAGTAACTTCTGTTGC